>NZ_JBVIYK010000028.1:0-63613 GCF_055592645.1 Streptomyces sp. NPDC041108
GGCGTATGTGCGTGGTGCCTCGGTGGACTGGCGGGCGTGTTTCGAGGGTACGGGTGCCCGGGCCGTGGACCTGCCCACGTACGCCTTCCAGCACCGGCGCTACTGGACCGAGATGCCCGTCGCCAAGTTCGGTGACGCGGCACTCGCCGGGCTCGGCCGGGTCGAACACCCCCTGCTCGGCGCGGTCGTGGAACCGGCCGACGCCGATCGCACGGTGTTCACCGGCCGGCTCTCGCCGAGGGACCAGCCGTGGACGGCCGACCATGTGGTGCACGGGACGGTCCTGCTGCCCGGCACGGCCTTTCTGGAACTGGCTCTGTGGGCGGGGGAGTGGCTTCGGGCTCCCCATGTCGACGAACTCGTCCTGGCGGCGCCGCTGGTGCTGCGCGAGTCGGAGCCGGTGCGGTTGCAGATCGTGGTGGACGAGCCGGACGAGGAGGGGCGGCGCGCCGTGCGCTTCTTCTCCCGCGCGGAGTCGGCGGACGAGGAGGAGTGGACCCGGCACGGCAGCGCCGTCCTGAGCGGGGCGCCGCAGCAGGACTTCGATCTGGGCGCGTGGCCGCCCACCGGCGCCGAGCCCGTCGAACTGGACGGCCTCTACGAGAAGATGGCGACCGCCGGGTTCGGGTACGGGCCGGCCTTCCGCGGGCTGCGGGCCGCGTGGCGGCGCGGCGAGGAGGTGTTCGCCGAGGTCGAGACGGATCCCGCTCACGCCTCGGGCGACGGCTTCGTGGCGCACCCCGCGCTCCTGGACGCCGCCCTGCACGGCGCCGGCCTGCTCCCGGGCACCCTGGACGGCGGCGCGCGGCTGCCGTTCTCGTGGTCGGGCGTCACGGCGTACGCGACCGGCGCCACGTCGTTGCGGGTCCGGCTGGCCCCCGCGGGCACCGACGGGCTGTCCGTCCACGCCGTGGACGCCCTCGGCGCACCCGTCCTCGCCGTGGACGAACTCGCCTTCCGGCCGGTCACCCCCGACCGGCTGACGCCTGCGGCGTCCGGCGCGCCGGACGGACTGCTCCGCGTCGAATGGCGGGAACTGCCGGTCCAGGCCGCCACGGTCGGGACGTACGCGTGGCTGGGTGCGGGTGCGGGCGTCCTGGACGGTGGGTCCGGCCGGGGCGACGGGAACGCGCCGGAGGGCGCCGGGGGCCGGTGGCAGGTCCACAGCGATGTGGCGGCCCTGGACGCCGCGCTCGCGGGAGGCGCGACGGTGCCCGCGGCCGTGGTCGCGTGCTGTCCCGTCACGGCTGCCGAGGACGCGCCGGCCGACGCCGCCGAACGCGCCGCCGGCTGGGGTCTGGAACTGGTGCGGCACTGGCTGGCGGACGGCAGGAGCGCGGAGCCGCCGCTGGTCGTGGTCACCCGCGGCGCGGCGCCGGTGCCGGGCGCGGCGCCTGCGGCCACGGGCACCGCCCACGCGACCCTCGTCGGACTGCTCCGTTCGGCCCAGGCGGAGGCGCCGGGACGGATCCTCCTGGTGGACGTGGCGGACGACGCTCTTCCGCTCCCCCCGCCCCTGCTCGATCCGGCCCTGCTCGATCTGGCCCTCGCCGCCGCCGAACCCGAGGTGGCCGTACGGGGGGACAGGGTCTACGGGCGGCGTATGGCGCGTGTCGTGGACGAGGCCGGTGTGCTGCGCGCTCCGGCCGGGGTCGCGCAGTGGCGGCTCGATGTCACCGAGCCGGGGTCGTTCGGCAACCTGGCCCTCGTGCCCGACACGGACGGGACCGGTGAACTCGTCGAGGGCCAGGTGCGGGTGGCCGTCCGGGCGGCCGGAGTGAAC
Source organism: Streptomyces sp. NPDC041108 (assembly GCF_055592645.1). NCBI lineage: Bacteria > Bacillati > Actinomycetota > Actinomycetes > Kitasatosporales > Streptomycetaceae > Streptomyces > Streptomyces sp. NPDC041108. The sequence goes on from NZ_JBVIYK010000028.1 coordinate 1,784, forward strand.
TTCCGGGACACCCTGATCGCGCTCGGCATGTACCCCGACCGGGCCCGGCTCGGCAGCGAGGGGTGCGGGGTGGTGACCGAGGTGGGCCCCGGTGTCGTACGGCCGGCCCTCGGGGACCGGGTGATGGGCACGCTGGACACCCCCTTCGCGCCGCTGTCCGTGGCGGACGCCCGGCTGCTCGCGCCGGTACCCGACGACTGGACCGATGCGCAGGGCGCGTCGGCCACGGTCGCGTTCCTGACCGCGTACTACGGCCTGGTGGACCTGGGCGGGCTGGGCGCGGGCCGGCGCGTGCTGATCCACGCCGGGGCGGGCGGGGTCGGTTCCGCCGCCGTGCAGCTCGCCCGCGCCCTCGGGGCCGAGGTGTACGCGACGGCCTCCCGGCCCAAGTGGGACGCGCTGCGCGCGGCGGGCCTGGACGACGCGCACATCGCGGACTCACGCACCCTGGAGTTCCGGGACACGTTCCTCACCGCCACCGGCGGCCGCGGCATGGACGTCGTCCTCAACTGTCTGGCGGGGGAGTTCACCGACGCCTCCCTCGAACTGCTCCCGTACGGCGGGAAGTTCGTCGAGATGGGCAAGACCGACCTCCGGGACCCGGGGCACATCGCCGACGGTCACCCGGGGGTCGCCTACCGGCCCTTCGACCTCGCCGACGCCGGGCCGGAGCGGATCCAGGAGATCCTGCGCGAGCTGGGGGCCCTGTTCGCCGACGGCACCCTGACCCCGCCGCCGGCCACCGTCTGGGACGTCCACCACGCTCCGAGTGCCTTCCGGGCGCTGGCGCAGGCCACGCTCGTGGGCAAGGCCGTCCTGACCGTGCCGCGCGCCGGGGCCGCCCCCGACGAGGCCGTGCTCGTCACCGGCGGCACCGGCACCCTGGGCGCCCTGGTCGCCCGGCGTCTCGCGACCCATCACGCGGCGCGTCGTCTGATCCTTCTGTCCCGCTCGGGTCCTGAGTCGGACCAGGCGCGCGCCCTGCGCGCCGAACTCGCCGACGAGGGCGCCGACGTGGAGATCGTCGCCGGGGACATCGCGGACCCCGGTGCCGCCGACCGGCTCCACGACGTCCTCGCGCGCCGCTCGCTGCGGCTGGGCGGCGTCGTGCACTGCGCGGGCACCACCGACGACGGCGCGATCGGCTCGCTGACCCCGGACCGGCTCGGCGCGGTGCTCCGGCCGAAGACGCACGGGGCCTGGAATCTGCACCGGCTCGCACAACTGCACCCCGAGCTACGGCAGTTCATCCTCTTCTCGTCGGCCGCCGCCACCGTGGGGTCGCCGGGGCAGGCGAACTACGCGGCCGCCAACGCCTTCCTCGACGCCCTCGCCCACCACCGGCGGGAACAGGGACTGCCCGCCGTGTCCATCGGGTGGGGACTGTGGGAGCAGAGCAGCGCCCTGACCGCGCATCTGGACGCCACCGACCGCCGGCGGCTGCGGGCCGGCGGCTTCCGCCCCCTGCCCACCGACGAGGCGCTCGCCCTCTTCGACGAGGTGCTGCTCGGCAGGACGGCGGGCCCCGCCGTCGTGGCGGCACCGGTGGACGGCGCTGCCCTGCGGGCACGGCACGCGCGTGATCCGCTGCCCGCGCTGTTCCTCCCCCTCCTCGGCCCGTCCGCCGCCCGCGCGCGACGCCGGGCCGCCGTCCAGGAGGCGCGCGAGCCGGGAGAGGCGCTGCGCGCACGCCTGGCGGCCATGCCGCAGGAGCGGCGCACCAGCGCCCTGCTGGGTGTGGTGCGGGGCGAGGTGGCCGCCGTGCTCGGGCTCGGCACACCACAACTGGTGGACGCAGGGCGGTCGTTCCGGGAGATGGGGTTCGACTCTCTCACCGCCGTCGAACTGCGAAATCGGCTCAATGCCGTCACCGGATTGCGACTTCCGGCCACTCTGGTCTTCGATCACCCCAGGCTCGACGTGCTCGCCGCCCATGTGTCGGCCGCGCTCGCGCCGGGCGGGGCCGGGGCGGAGGCGGCGCCCGACGCCGGTGCGAAGGAGGCGGAGATCCGCAGCCTCATCATGTCGGTGCCCTTGGCGCGACTGCGCGAGAGCGGTCTGCTCGATCCGCTGCTCGCCCTCGCCGCCGGCCGCACGGCACCGCCGGGCGGGTCCGGGCACGCCGAAACCGACCGGAGCGAAGGGATTCGGGCCATGGACGCGGCGGCTCTGGTGGAAATGGCCAGATCCCTTTCCGTGGACGGCGAAGAAGACCGAGAACTGACGCGTAATCATCCCCCTCGCTGAACTCCGAGAATCCCGATGCTTCGGGTGCGAAGTGTTTCCGGAATGCTCACTTCCATGCTTGCTGTGCCTTGGCTATGTTGGGGGCGAGTCCGTCCCGACCGTACGGTCGAGGCGGTGGAGCGGCTTATGTGGTAACGGCTCGACTTACCGATGCGGTGTTTGCGGGGGCACTGGCCGCATCGGACAGTTCTACAGACCGTCCGGCGCGCTCTGCGATCGTTCTGGGTTGATTCCACAGAACACGCAGAACACGGTGGGGTGTGATTGGGGTTAGGTACATGTTGTTTTCTGCCCGGGACGACAAACTACAACTCATGAAGTCCCTCCTCGAAGAGTGCGCACGCGGCACCGCCACGACCGTGGTTCTCGAGGGCGGCGTCGGCTGTGGGAAGACCGACCTCGTGGACGGCTTCGCCCACTACGCCGCGGAGACCGGCGCGACCGTCCTCACCGCCGGTGACATCGGTGGCCTCCCCGCGCCGGGGACGCAGAGCACGGCCCCGACGGGCTCACCGGCGGACGACGAGTCGCTGCAATGGGAGGACCTGATAGCGAGGCTGGCCGAGACCTCGCCCGTCGTCGTCTGCTTCGACCGGCCCGAGGACCGCGAGGCGCCGCACTGGCGCCGGCTGCTGGAGGCCACGCGGCGCCGGCTGCGCAAACGCCCCGTCATGCTGGTGATCACCCTGCTGCCGTTCGTCGGCTGCGAGGGGGAGGTGCACTGCGACCTCCTGCGGCAGCCCAACCTCCATCGGATCAGGCTGGGCCTGCTGGACAGGAAACAGACGGCCGCACTCTGCGAGGAACTCCACGGCACCCGCCCGGACGACGCGGTCCGCGAGGCGCTGTACACCGCGAGCGGCGGCAGCCCTCTGCTCGTCCACGCCCTGGCCGAGGAACTGGACATGCGGACACCCGCAGCCCCCTGGCCCTACCCCCGCGGCCTGTACGCGCAGGTCGCCGTGGACTGCGTACGCCACAGCGGGCCGCTGGCCGAGACCGTCGCTCAGGGGATGGCCGCGCTGCGCGAGTTCTCCGACCTCCCGTCCCTGGCCGCCGTCCTGCCCCTGGACTCCGCGGAGATCGTGCGCGGCATGGACCGGCTGCGCGCGGCCGGACTGGCGGACGGATGGCGGCTGCGGCATCCGGTCATGGAGGCCGCGGTGCTGGAACAGGCCGGCAGTGACCGGCGGGCCGAGATCCTGCTGCGTGCCGCCGAACGGCTGCGCGAGCGCGGCGCGGGCGCCGGGGTGACGGCACGCTATCTGCTGGAGATCGGCCGGGTCACCGAGCCGTGGCAGTCCGCCACCCTGCAACGGGCCGCCGACGAGGCCCTGGCCGTGGACGACGCCCGGTTCGCCGACGCGTGCGTGGAACTCGCGCAGGAGTTCACGACCGACTGCTGGGAGCGGGCCCGGCTGGCGCTGAAACGTTCCGTGGTACTGCTGCGGACGGAGCCGTGGCGGGTCGAGCAGCAGTATCCGGAGAAGACCGGGTGGCCGCAGTGCGCCCACGGGTCGGACGGCTGCCCCGCGCGGGCCGTGCTGAGCGCGCTGCTGATGATCGGCTGCGGCCGGCTGGAGGAGGGCCGGACCATGCTCCGCGGGGTGGCCCCGCTCGCGTTCGGCACGGGGGAGGAGGGCCACCAGCCGGACCACTTCAACGAGGGCTGGCCGTGGTTCTTATGCCTCACCCCCGGCATCCCGGACGCCTGGTCCCTGCGGATGTCGTCCGAGCGGACCGCCTGCGGCGAGGGCCATGACACCGGTGGCAGGGTCTCGGCCGACGGCGTGAGGATCAACGTCTGCGTCAACCACCACCACCTGCGGGCACGGGCGGTCCACACGATCGAGGAGCACCTCGGCTCCTGGACGCTCGGCGACACCACCCTGGCGCTGATCGTGCCCGAGCTGCGCCATCTCATCGCCGCCGGCCGGCCGGACCTCGCGGACGCCTGGTGCGAGCACTTCGGGCGCGAGGCCGCCGAACGCGGCGTCGAGGGCTGGCGTCAGATGTTCATCGCCCTGCGCGCCGAGAGCGCTCTCGCCCAGGGCAGGCTGGCGGAGGCCGAGGCGTACGCCCGTGAGGTCGTCGACCTGGGCGGGGAGGCGCCGAGCCACTGGCTGTGCGGCGGGGTCCTGACGGTCCTGATCACCGTGTGCACCGCGTCCGGTCAGTACGAGGAGGCGGTCCGGCTCCTCGACCGGCCCGTCCCCGACGGGTTCTTCCGCAGCGTCTACGGGCTGGACTACCTCAGGGCCCGCGGCCGCTTCCTGCTGGCCGTGGGCCGGCCGCATCTCGCGCTGTCGGACTTCCTGGCCGTGGGCCGGTACACCGAGCGCTGGGAGCTGTCCCTGCGGCCCCGGCCGACGTGGCGGATCGATGCGGCCGAGGCGTGGATCGCGCTCGGCAACGCCCGGGAGGCCGAGCAGCTGCTCGCCACCCACGAGGCCACCGGTGTCGACGACGCCCTGGTCACCGGCTTGTGGCTACGGGTCCGCGCCCAGCTCGCCGAGGTGCGCGAACGGCCGGACCTGCTCACCCGGGCCGCCGAACAGTTAAAGGTCTCGGGCAACTCCGTGGAGCTGGCGCGGGTGCTCGTCGACCTCGCCGAGGCGTACCGGGACCTCGACCAGTCCGCGCGGTCCGACCTGACACTCCGCAAGGCGCAGCAGCTCACCGAGGAGTGCGGGGCGGGGCCCCTGCGGGAACGGATCGCGTTGCTCGGGCTCGTCGACGGATGTCCCGTCCTCCGGCCGCCCCGGGGGTCCCTGCGCCTCCAGGACCCCGCGGCGAAGCTCAGCGACTCCGAAAGGCGTGTCGCGGTGCTCGCGGCCAGGGGCATGACGAACCGCGCGATCTCGGCCGAACTCTTCATCACCGTCAGCACGGTCGAGCAGCACCTCACCCGTGTCTACAAGAAACTCGACATCACCTCCCGGCAGGAACTGCCCCCGCACATAGAACTGGGGTTACCGGAGAGTGCGTGAGGCCGTTCTTACGGGGCCCGTAGGGGTTGTTCCCCCGGCCGGCCGCTGCCAGATTTCCTGAGACGGTGAATCCGTGTTCCCCGGACTGCGATCCGGCGGCCCCCGACCCCGGTCCCCGATCCCCGGTCCGGACGCGCGATCCGTCATCCGCGTATTCGTGAATCCGCGAGAGAACAGAGGTTTTCGGCATGGTGAATTACAAGGTGCTGCTGTCCGACGGCCCCCCGTCCCTTCCCGAGGAGGAAAGGGTCCAGTTCACGACCTCGCTGACGGAGAAGATCAAGCACCGGTTCGGCGCTGGATATGAGCACTTTGTCCATGAAGGGGAATTCATCACGCTCGACGGCGAAGAGGTCGCCGTATTCCGCTGGACGACCCGGACCGCGATCGCGGAGTAGGGGGCGCGGCCGACATGGGTTCTGTGACTGACGCGGTGCTCGCCGGGGCGGACCCCGAGGAGCTGGAACGCGCGGCTCTGCCGGAGGAGTTCACCGCCGCCCACCTCCGCATCGAGGACGTGGACGTCTTCCGGGACGTCGCCGACAAGGACGTACGCAAGACGCTTCGCGTCGGCCCGGTGCCGATGCCGGAGCCGGCACCCGACGAGGTGCTGATCGCCGTCATGGCCAGCTCGATCAACTACAACACCGTCTGGTCCGCCACCTTCGAACCCCTGCCGACCTTCCGGTTCCTCGCCTCCTACGGCAGACAGGGCGGCTGGGCCGCCCGCCACGACCAGCCCTACCACGTCCTCGGTTCGGACGCGGCCGGGGTCGTCGTACGGGTCGGCTCCGCCGTGCGGCGGTGGCGCGTGGGCGACCACGTCCTGGTCAACGCCGCCTGTGTGGACGAGCAGGAGGCGGTCACCCAGTCCGACGGCATGCTCGGTGAGCACCAGCTCGCCTGGGGCTACGAGACCAACTTCGGCGGCCTCGCCCACTACTGCCTGGCCCGGGCCGGTCAGCTCATCCCCAAGCCGGCCCACCTCACCTGGGAGGAGGCCGCGTGCGTGCCGGCCTGCGCGGGCACCTCCTACCGGATGCTGGTGTCGGACCGCGGCGCCCGCATGAAACAGGGCGACGTCGTGCTGATCTGGGGCGCCACCGGCGGAGTCGGCGCCTACGCCGTGCAGTTCGTCAAGAACGGCGGCGGCATACCGGTCGGCGTCGTCGGCTCGCCGCAGAAGGCGCAGGCACTGCGCGCCCTCGGCTGCGACATCGTGATCGACCGGTCGGAGATCGGCATCGGCGAGTCCGAGGGCGACGACTTCGAGCAGGCCATCGCCGACGGCAAACGGCTCGGCGCCGTCATCCGCCGGGAGACCGGCGAGGACCCGCACATCGTCTTCGAACACGTCGGGCAGGCCACGTTCGGGATGTCCCTGTTCGTGGTCCGGCGCGGCGGCACGGTCGTGACCTGCGGCTCCAGCACCGGATACCGGCACCGCTACGACAACCGCTACCTGTGGATGAAACTGAAGCGGGTGATCGGCAGCCATGTGGCCAACCTCCACGAACAGTGGGAGTGCGCCCGGCTGTTCGGCCAGGGCCGCATCATGCCGGTGATGTCCTCGCTGTTCCCGCTCAGCGAGGTCGGCGAGGCCACCCGGCTGGTCCAGCGCAACGAACACATCGGCAAGGTCGGCGTGTTGTGCCTCGCCCCCGAACCGGGACTGGGCGTCACCGACCCCGAGCGGCGCGCCCGCATCGGCGAGGACCGGCTCAACCCGCTCCGCCCCTTCGCCGCCGACGTCCCCGGAGTCCTGGCGGTGTCCCGATGACGCCCGCCGTCGGCATCCTCGGCACCGGTTCCTACCTCCCCAAGGAGGAGATCACCAACGAGGACATCGCCCGCCGCGTCCCCGGCATCACCGCCGAGTGGATCGGCCGCCGCACCCTGATCACGGGCCGCCGCTACGCCGCACCCGACGAGGCGACCTCCGACCTGGCCCGGCACGCCGCCACCGCCGCCCTCGACGACGCGGGCGTCACGGCCGACCGTATCGACCACCTCATCGTCGCCACCTCCACCGGCGACGCGCCCCTCCCGCCCACCTCCTCGCTGGTGCAGAACGCGCTCGGCGCCCACCGCGCGGCCTGCTTCGACATCAACATCGCCTGCGCCGGCTTCGTCTACGCCCTCGACATCGCCCGCGCCCTCGTCGCCCAGCGCCCCGGCAGCCTCGCCCTCGTCATCGGGGCCGACCTGTACTCACGGTTCCTGGACTACTCCGACCGGGGCACCGCCGTCCTCCTCGGCGACGCCGCCGGCGCCGCGGTCGTCGGCGCGGTCCCCGAGCCGTACGGGATCCTCGGCACCGAACTCGTCGGCCGGGGCGACGTCCACGAACTGATCTGGATCGAGGGCGGCGGCAGCCGTGTCCCGGCCTCCGCGGAGACCGTCGCGGGCGGCGGGCACCACCTGCGGATGATCGGCCGCGGCGTCGCCGACTTCGTCATGACCAACGTGCCCCCGATGATCACCCCCCTGCTGGAACGCACCGGCACGGCCCTCGACGACATCGCGCACTTCGTGCCCCACCAGGCCAACGGAGTCCTCCTCGCCCAACTGGTCGAACGCTGCGGTCTCACCGGCGCCCGCACCCACACCCCCCTCGTCAAGTACGGGAACATGGGCGCCGCCTCGGTGCCCGTCGCCCTCGACGAGGCGTCCCGCGCGGGCCTGCTGGACGACGGGGAACTGCTGCTGCTCGCCGGTTTCGGCGCGGGCATGGCGGCCGGACTGTGCCTGCTGCGCTGGTCGGCCTGAAGCCCCGTACACGTCCCTCACCCTGCACCGCCGCGCCCCGTCCGTACGCCCATCATGCCCGGCCTCCCTCACAGAAGGACCACGTGCCGTGACCGAAGCCCCCGCGTCCGACGACGTCGACCTGCCCCTCCTGCGCCAGTGCCCCTACGCGCCGCCGGAGCGGTACGGCACCTTCCGGGCGACCGGAGCCCCCACCCCGGGGCGGATCTACAACGGTCGGCGCGTCTGGCTCGTCACCCGCCACGACCAGGCCCGCGCCGTCCTCGGCGACGAACGCTTCAGCTCCGACATCACCAACCCCGGATATCCCCTCTACGCCGCAGCGTTCGAGGGGTTCCGGGCGTTCCCCCTGCTCAACACGATCGATCCGCCCCTGCACACCGCCCACCGCAAGGCCCTCGTACGGGAGTTCACCCTGCGCCGGGCGGAGGACCTGCGGTCCCGGATGGAGCGCAAGGCCGACGAGCTGATCGACGCCATGGTCGCCGCCGGCGGATCCGCCGATCTGGTGGGGCAGTTCGCCGAGCCGTTCGCGGCGAGCATCACCTGCTGGGCGCTCGGCATGGAGTACGCGGACATGCAGGCGTGGCTCGCGAGCGTCTACTCGGCCGACGGCGTGCCCAAGGACCCCGAGGAGGCGGCGGCCGCGGCGGCCAAGGCGATCCTCGCGCTGCAGGAGTACTTCACCCGGTTCGTCGACACCAAGTACGAGTCCCCGGGCGACGATCCGATCAGCCGGGTGATCGCCGAGCACGTCGTGGGCGGGTCGCTGACCAAGGCCGAACTCGCCGGCCTCTGCTTCGTGATCTTCACGGCGGGCCAGAAGCCGGTGCAGACGATGCTGACCGTCGGGGTCGGGATGCTGCTGGAGCATCCCGACCAGCTCGCCCTCGTCCGGGAGGACCCGGCGGTCCTGCCGTCCGCCGTCGACGAGACCATCCGGATGGTCAGCCCGCTGGATCTGATGCCCCGGGTGGCCCGGGAGGACGTCGAGGTGGGCGGACAGCTGGTCCGCGCGGGCGAGGGTGTCATCGTCGCGGGCGGCGGCGCCAACCGTGACCCGGCCGAGTACCCCGTCCCCGACCGCTTCGACGTGCGCCGCTCCGCCCGGGGACACCTCGCGTTCGGCTCCGGCATCCACCACTGCCTGGGCGCCAACCTGACCAGGGTCGGCCTGGAGGTCGCGTACGGAGCACTGTTCCGGCGCCTGCCGGAGCTGCGGCTCGACGCCCCGCTGCAGGAGGCCTACGTGATGCCCAGCTGGCACCCTGACATCCCCCGGCTGCCGGTCTCCTACTGAGCCCCGCTCCGCCCCGCCATCGGCCGCCCGGTGGCGGGGCGGTCCACGACGGCACGCCGAGCGGCCGCCGGCCCCAGGAGGCCGGCGGCCGCTTCCGGACGCGGACGTTCAGGCGTTCTTCGTCACGTCGACCAGCAGACGGCGGGGGCCCACCACGTTCTTCGGGTGGTGGTACGCCACCGCGTCGTCCTCCGCGACCACGGACAGCTCCGGGAACCGGTCGAGCAGCAGGTTCAGGACGATCCGGCCCTCCAGGCGGGCCAGCGGGGCGCCCATGCAGAAGTGGACGCCCTGGCCGAAGCCGAGGTGGCGGCCCTGCTGGTCGCGGTGGAGGTCGAAGCCGTCCGGGTCCTCGAACCGCTCCGGGTCGCGGTTGGCGGCCACCGTCCACAGGGTCAGCACCTGGCCGGCGGGGATCGTCACACCGCCCACGTCCGACTCCCGGGTGGTCATCCGTACCAGCCGGGAGAAGGCCGGGCGCAGCCGCACCGCCTCTTCCACCGCCGCCGGCACCAACGACCGGTCGCGGCGCACCTCGGCCAGCGCCCCGGGGTTCTCGTCCAGGCACAGCACCGTGCTGCCGAGCACCGCCGTGGTGGTGATGTGCCCGGCCAGCAGCAGCGTGCCGACGAAGCCGACGATCTCGTCGTCCTCCAGCTCGCCGTCCTCGGTCCGGGCGGTGACCAGCTGGCTGATCAGATCGTCCCCGGGCCTCGCGCGGCGCGCCGCGATCTGCTCCAGCATGTACGCCCGCATCTCCGTGGCCGTCTGCACGAAGGAAAGGATGTTCTCCTCGCTCGGCAGGGCGCTCTCGCCGCCGCCGTTGGCCGAGATGAAGGCGAGCCCCCACTTCTCGAAGAGGGCCCGGTCCGCCAGGGGGATGCCGAGCATCTCGGCGATCACGAATACGGGCAGCGGATGGGTGACCGCCTCCACCAGGTCGAAGCGGTCCCGGCCCGCGACCGCGTCGAGCAGGCCCTCGGCCAGCTCGGTGATCCGCGGCTCCAGACCGGCCACCAGCCGCGGCGTGAACGCCTTGCTGACCAGGGACCGCAGCCGGCGGTGCATCGGCGGGTCCATTCCGACGACGTTCCCTTTCGCGATCCAGCCCGTGTCCGGGTGGGTCGGAATCACGGCCGACATGTCACTGGAATAGGTTTCGGTGTCGGACAGCACCCGGGAGACGTCGGCATGGCGGAAAACATGCCAAAGGCCGGGGAAGGCATCGGGAAGAACCGGACTGTCCCGCCGGTTCTTCGTCAGCCAGGCGAGCAGGGACGGAAAATCGTCCTGGGTTTCGGGCATCGGAGACTGCTGATCGGTGGTCATCGTCTCGCTCCTTCGGGAAGGAACCGGGCAGGACGCCGGTCCCGCCCGCCGGAGCCTAGTGACCTCCGGTAATGCCGAACACCCCTAGCCCGGCCGGGTGGCCCCCGATCCATCGCGGCCCACCCCCTAACCGGTCCGTACGGGCTTGTGCGACGCAATGCCGAGTCCATAAATTCCCCTCGGTATCCACAAGTGTCCACGGTATACGCGGTGCCCCGAGCTTCCGGAGTTGGCCATGAGTGCGCAGCCCATTCAGTCCTCGGACGACGCCCTGCGGGATTCCGTTCCCGCCGCGAGCGGTGAGGTCGTTCTTCCCGGCCGCGGCGAGCCGGCACCGGAAATGCGGCAACTGGATTTCCTGCTGGGAGATTTCCGCATCGAATACACGAACCTCACCACGGAAAAGGTCACCACCGGTGAGGCGAGCTGCTCCGCCCGCTCCCTCGCGGACGGCCGCTTCCTCGAACTGACCCAGCGCATCCCGGTGCCCGGCATCGTCGCCACCTGGCTCATCGGCTGGAGCGACGTCGACAAGGCGTTCACCAGCTTCTACTACGACGACTGGGGCCACCACGGTGTGTTCGGCGGCCCCGGCTGGGCCGACGGGCACTTCAGGCTCTCGGGCGAGAGCGCCGTCTTCGGCACCCGCCACGGCTTCGTCGAGGACTTCGAGGTGATCGACGACGACCACATCGTCAAGCACGGCTTCGTCGTCGTCGGCGACGAGCTGGTACCGGGCGACATCCTCCACTTCCACCGCATCTGAGCGCCGCCCGGAGCCGCCGCCGAACGGCCGGTCCCCGCCGGGCCGACGGCGTGCGCCGGCTCGTCACGTGCTGGACCCCAGGGAGGGGAAACGGATGACGGGTACGCCCGAGGCGATCGCCGTGGTCGGCATGGCCTGCCGACTGCCCGGCGCCGGCAGCCCGGCGGAGTTCGCGGCTCTGCTGGCCCGCGGCGGCGACGCCGTCGCCGAGGTGCCCGCCGCCCGCCGTGCGGCCGTCCCCGACCTTCCCGGGCTCCCGGCCCGGGGCGGATTCCTGGACCACGTGGACGCGTTCGACGCCGGCTTCTTCGGCGTCTCCCCGCGCGAGGCCGCCGCCATGGACCCCCAGCAACGTCTGCTGCTGGAACTCGGCTGGGAGGCGCTGGAACACTCCGGCACCGTCCCCGCCGGACTCGCCGGCACCCGCACGGGCGTCTTCGTCGGCGCCCTCGCCGACGACTACGCCCGGATCGTCCAGCGCTGCGGCCCCGACGCCGTCTCCGCACACACCTTCACCGGGCTGCAGCGCTCGCTCCTCGCCAACCGCGTCTCGTACACCCTCGGCCTGCGCGGCCCCAGCCTCACGGTCGACACCGGCCAGTCCTCCTCGCTCGTCGCCGTACACCTGGCCGTGGAGAGCCTCCGGCGCGGCGAGTGCGCACTCGCGCTCGCCGGCGGCGTCAACCTGATCCTGTCCCCCGACAGCACCCGCGCCGTCGCCCGCCTCGGCGCACTCTCCCCGGACGGCCGCTGCCACACGTTCGACGCCCGTGCCAACGGATACGTCCGGGGCGAGGGCGGCGGCCTGGTCGTCCTCAAGCCCCTGTCCCGGGCCCTCGCCGACGGCGACCGCGTCCACTGCCTGATCCGGGGCAGCGCCGTCAACAACGACGGCGGCGGCAGCGCCCTGACCGTCCCCGACCCCGACGCCCAGCGCGAGGTGCTCCTCCTCGCCTGCGAACGTGCGGACACCGACCCGGCCGACCTCCAGTACGTCGAACTCCACGGCACCGGAACGCCCGAGGGCGACCCCGCCGAGGCCGCCGCGCTCGGCCGCGCCCTCGGCACGGCCCGCCCCGCCGGCCGGCCGCTGCGGGTCGGCTCGGTCAAGACCAACATCGGGCACCTGGAGGGCGCCGCCGGAATCGCCGGTCTCCTCAAGACGGTGCTGTGCCTGCGCGACGCCCGTCTCGTGCCGACGCTCCACCACGAGACTCCGCACCCCCGTATCCCGCTGCGTGACCTGGGGATCGCCGTCCAGCGCACGGCCGAGCCCTGGCCGGACACCGCGGGATCACCGCGCGTCGCCGGCGTCAGCGCGTTCGGGCTGGGCGGTACGAACTGCCATGTGGTGCTGTCCAGTTGGGACGAGGACACGCACTCCGCCTCGGCCCCTGCCCCCGCCGTGGTGCCGTGGGTGTTGTCCGCCCGTACCCCCCAGGCACTCGCCGACCGTGCGCGGGCGATGCTGCGCGCCGACCCCGGGGCCGCGCCCGCCGACGTCGGCCACGCCCTGCTGACGACCCGTACCCTCTTCCCGCACCGGGCCGTGGTGCTCGGCTCCGACCACACCGCCAGGCTTCGCGGCCTCACGGCGCTAGCGGCGGGCGAACGGTCCCCCGGCCTCGTCACCTCGCCCGCCCCGGCACCCACCCGGTCCGGCCCCGGCCCCGTCTTCGTCTTCCCCGGCCAGGGCTCCCAGTGGGCCGGGATGGCCGTCGAACTCCTCGACACCCGACCGGAGTTCGCCGCCGCCTGGGACCGCTGCGAGCGCGCCCTCACCGCCTGCGTCCACTGGTCGCCGACCGATGTGCTGCGGTCCGCGCCCGGCGCCCCGGCCCCGGACCGTGTCGAGGTGCTCCAGCCCGTGCTGTGGGCCGTCATGGTCAGCCTCGCCGAGATGTGGCGCGCCCACGGGGTGGAGCCCGCCGCGGTCGTCGGACACTCGCAGGGGGAGGTCGCCGCGGCCTGTGTGGCCGGGGCGCTCTCCCTGGCCGACGGCGCGCGGATCGCCGTACGCCGGGCCGAACTGATCGGCCGCCGGCTGTCGGGCAGCGGCGGGATGGTGGCCGTCCCCGAGTCAGAGGAACACGCCCGCGCCCGGCTGGCGCCACTCGGCGGACGGGTCGAGATCGCCGCCGTCAACGGCCCCGGCTCGGTCGTGGTGGCCGGCGACACCGCCGCGCTCGACGACCTGCTGGCCTCCTGCGCAGCCGACGACGTACGCGCCCGGCGCATCGCCGTGGACTACGCGTCCCACTCCTCCCGCGTCGAGGCCGTGCGCGCCGAACTCCTCGACGCCCTGACGGACATCACCCCGCTGCCCGCCCGGGTGCCCCTGCACTCCACGGTCGACCGGGGGCAGGTGGTGCTCGGCAAGGACGGGCCGCGGCTGGACGGTGCCTACTGGTACCGGAACCTGCGCGAGCCGGTCGCCTTCGCCGCCGCCGTCACGGCGCTGGCCGAGGCGGGCCACCACACCTTCATCGAGATCAGCCCCCACCCGGTCCTCACCACCTCGGTGGCCGACACCGTCGAACACGCCGGTGGCGATCCGGTGGCCGTCCCCACGCTGCGCCGCAACCACGGCGGCCCGGCGCAGTTCGCGGCGAGCCTGGCCCAGGCGTTCGTCGCGGGGACGGACGTGGACTGGACACCCACCCTCGCCGGACACCGGCCCGGCCCGCCCGTCGAGCTGCCGACGTACCCCTTCCAGCGCCGGCGGCACTGGCTCGCCCCCGCCGACGACGTGAGCGGTGCGACCGGTACGCGCGACGGTTCCGGGACCCCGGCCCCGTACGACGGCCTCGGCGCCTCGGACACCTCCGGCGACGAACCCGGACGTCCGGGTACCGGGCCGGACCACCTCGGCACGCCACCTGACCACCTCGGTACCGGGCCGGACCACCTCGGCGCCCGGCCGGGCCCCGGTACCGCTCCGGAGGAGCCCGGCACCGGCCCGGAGCGCCCGGCCGCGCCCACCCCGCGCGATCACCTCGACCTCGTGCGGGCCGAGGCCGCCGCCGTCCTGGGGCATGACGCGGCGGCGGACGTCGACCCGGGGCTGACCTTCAAGGACCTCGGCCTGGACTCCCACCTGGCCCTCGAACTGCGCACCCGGCTGGGTGCGGCGACCGGCCGCCGGCTGCCCAGCACCCTGCTGTTCGACCACCCCACGCCCGCCGCGCTCGCCCGGCACCTCGGAGAGAGCCCCGGGGCGGAGGCGGCACCCCCGGCCCCGGCCGCCGTCGCGGCCGGGGAGCCGATCGCGATCGTCGGGATGGCCTGCCGGCTGCCCGGCGGCATCCGTGATCCCGAGGGGCTGTGGCGGGCCCTCCTGGACGGGATCGACGCGATCTCCGCGCCGCCGGCCGATCGCGGCTGGGACGACGAGGGACACCGGGGCGGCTTCCTCACCGACGCCGCCGACTTCGACGCCGACCTCTTCGGCATCGCGCCGCGCGAGGCTTTGGCGATGGACCCGCAGCAGCGACTGCTCCTGGAGACCGCGTGGGAGGCCCTGGAAGGAGCGGGCATCGCCCCGTCGTCCCTGCGCTCGACCCGGACCGGCGTCTACGTCGGCGCCATGTCCCAGGAGTACGGCCCCCGGCTCCACGACGCCCCCGACGACCTGCGGGGCCATCTGCTGACCGGGAACACGGCCGGGGTCCTCTCCGGGCGTCTGTCCTACGTCCTCGGCTGCGCGGGCCCGGCCGTCACGGTGGACACGGCCTGCTCGTCCTCGCTCGTCGCCCTCCACCTCGCCGCCGAGTCCCTCCGGCGGGGGGAGTGCTCGACGGCCCTCGCCGCGGGGGTGGCGGTGATGGCCACCCCAGGACTGTTCGCGGAGTTCGCGCGCCAGGGCGGGCTGGCGGGAGACGGCCGCTGCAAGGCGTTCGGCGCGGGGGCCGACGGCACCGGCTGGTCCGAAGGGGTGGGCGTCCTCGTCGTCGAACGCCTCTCCGACGCCCGCCGCAACGGCCGCCGCGTTCTCGCCGTGCTGCGTGGCTCGGCCGTCAACCAGGACGGTGCCTCGAACGGCCTCACCGCTCCCAACGGCTCCGCCCAGCAAGGCGTGATCCGTGACGCGCTGGCCAGTGCCGGGCTGTCACCCGCCGAGGTGGACGCCGTGGAGGCCCACGGGACGGGCACGCGGCTCGGCGACCCCGTCGAGGCCCACGCGCTGCTCGCCACCTACGGGCAGAACCGTGAACGGCCGTTGCGCCTGGGGTCGTTGAAGTCGAACATCGGCCACGCCCAGGCCGCGGCCGGAGTGGCCGGGGTCATCAAGACCGTCATGGCACTGCGGCACGGGGTGCTGCCGCGCACCCTGCACGTGGCCGAACCCTCGCCCCACGTCGACTGGTCGGCGGGGGCTATGGAACTGCTGACCGAGTCCCAGCCGTGGCCGGAGACGGGCCGTCCGCGCCGGGCCGGGGTGTCGTCGTTCGGGATCAGCGGGACGAATGCGCATGTCGTCCTCGAACAGGCGCCGGTCGGGGTCGTGAGCGGTGGCGGTGGCGGTGGCGGTGGTCGTGACGTGGGTGCCGGTGCTAGTGCCGGTGCCGGTGCCGCTGCGGAAGGCGACGGCGGCGCGGTTGGGCGGGCCGAACGGCCGGGCCCCTTGCCGGGGGCGGCGGCCCCGGTACCCCTGGTCCTGTCGGCCGCGACCGGGAGCGCGCTGCGGGCGCAGGCCGGGCGGTTGCGCGCCCGGCTCGCCGGAAACCTCCCGGAGGCCGCCCTCGGCGGGCTCGGGCACGCACTGGCCGTGACCCGGTCCGCGCTGTCGCACCGTGCCGCCGTCGTGGCCGCCGACCGGGACGAGGCCCTGGCCGGCCTGGACGCCCTGGCCGCAGGGGTCGACACACCCCTGGCCTTCGGGGCGACGGCCGCCGAGGGGCGCACCGCCTTCCTCTTCACCGGCCAGGGCAGCCAGCGAACCGGTATGGGAACGGAGTTGGCCGCCACCCACCCCGTGTTCCGGCGCGCCCTCGACGAGGTGGCGGCCCATCTCGACGCGCACCTGCCCCAGCCCCTGGCGAAGGTCCTGGCCGACGAGACGGGTCTGCTCGACCGCACGGAGTACGCGCAGCCCACGCTGTTCGCCCTCGAAGTGGCTCTCTTCCGGCAGTTGGAGCACTGGGGGATCACCCCCGACCACCTGCTCGGGCACTCCGTCGGCGCCCTCGCGGCGGCCCATGTCGCCGGGGTGCTGTCGCTGCCGGACGCCTGCCGGCTCGTCGCGGCCCGTGGGCGGCTGATGCAGGTCCTGCCGGAGACCGGCGCCATGGTCGCCGTGGAGGCCACCGAGGCGGAGATCCTGCCCGAACTCGACGGACACGAGGGCGAGTTCGCTCTCGCCGCCGTCAACGGCCCGATGTCCGTGGTGATCTCCGGTGACGCCGGGGCCGTGACCGGCGCGGCACGGAACTGGGAACGCCGGGGCCGCCGTACCCGTCGGCTGCGGGTCTCCCACGCCTTCCACTCGCCCCACATGGACGCGATGCTCGCCGCCTTCGAGGAGGTCGCCCGCTCGGTGACGTACCACCCGCCGGCGCTCTCCGTCATCAGCGACGTCACCGGCGAACCGGCCACGGACGACGACCTGTGCTCGCCCGGCTACTGGGTCCGCCACGCACGCGAGACCGTCCGCTTCCACGACGGTGTCCGCCGGCTGCGGGCGCTGGGCACGACGCGCTACGTGGAACTGGGGCCGGACGGCGTGCTAGGCGCGATGGTGCGGGAGAGTCTCGCGGAAGGGAGCGACGGGCCCGGCGCGGAGCGGGCGCGCGCGGCGGCAGTCGCCACGGCCGGGGCGGACGCGCTCGTGGTTCCGATGCTGCGCCGGGGCCGGCCCGAGCCGCAGAGCGTCATGGCAGCCGTGGCCCGGTTGCACGTGACCGGCCACGCGCCGAACTGGGCGGCGGTCTTCGAGGGGCGTCCGCCCGCCCCGCCCGGCGCCCTGCCGACCTACGCCTTCCAGCGCCGCCGCTACTGGCTCGCCCCGGCCTCGGCGCACGTTCCCGCCGCGCCCGGTACGACGCCGCTCGGCCACCCGCTGCTCACCTCGGCCCTCACCCTCGCGGCCGCCGGGCACACCACGCTGACCGGCCGGCTCTGCCGGACCGCTCAACCGTGGCTCGGCGACCGCACCGTGGGCGACAGGCCGGCCGTCCCCGACACGGTCCTCCTGGACCTCGCGGTCACCGCCGCGCGCGAGACCGGCGCCGGACACATCGTCGAACTGCGGCCCACGGCACCTCTCGTGCCGCCCCCGCACGGGGCGCTGGAGCTGCAGGTCACGGTGGGACCCCAGAACGGCGTGCACGGCCACCGCCCCGTGACCGTGCACGCCCGTCCCGAAGGTGTCGACGCCGGATGGGTCCGGTGCGCGCAGGGCGCCCTGGCCACCGCGACCCCCGGGACCCTCGCGCTCCCCGCGGGCGTCGGGGCCGACGGACCGGGCGCGACCGTCGGCACGGACGGGGCGGGGGAGTGGCCGCCGAGTGGTGCCGAGGCGGTGGACGTCCGCACGCTCACCGACGCGTCCGACCCGGACGACGCGGGGGCGCGGATCGCCTACGGGCCCGGCCTCGACGGACTGCGCAAGGTGTGGCGGCGCGGCGCCGATGTCTGGGCCGAGCTGGTCGCACCGGACACCGACCGGGTCGCAGCCGGCGACTTCGCACTGCATCCGGCGCTGCTGGAAGGCGTGCTGCACGCCCTGCGGCTGACACGGTCGGACGGCGACACGGCCTGGTGCGCGGCGACGTACCGCGACGTCAGCGTCCCGGGCGCCGCGACCGGCCGCCTGCGGGCCCGGATCAGCCCGTCGGACCACGTCGACGGCGAAGGCGACGGTCCTGGCGGTGGCGGTGGCGGTGGCGGCGCCGGCGACGTCGCTGTCGGCGTCCGGATCACGGATCCTTCCGGGCGCCTGGTGGCGAGCGTCGGCACGCTCACCTCACGCCCGCTGGCGCCCTCCACCGAGGCGTCCGCTCCCCACCACGCCGACGCCACGCCGTACGAACTCGCCTGGCGCCCGGTCGAGCGGCCGCTCGACCCGCCGTCCGCCCGCTGGGCACTGCTCGGCGACCCCGCTCTCCTTCCCGCCGGCGCCCTGCCGGGCGCCGAGCACCACCGGGACCTCGCCTCCCTCACCGCCACGGGCGCGCTCCCGGATCTTGTCGCCGCCCACTGCCATGAGGGTGCGGCGGGCGGAGGTTCGGGTGCCCCCGGGCCCGCCGCCGGCACGGTGGCCGCCGCCCGCTCCGTCGCTCGTGGAGCGGCCCGGCTGGTCCGGGCATGGCTGGCCGACGAACGGCTCGCCGACATCCGGCTGGTCGTCGTCACCCGGCGGGCGGTCTCGGTCGACGGCGAACCGTGCGAGCCCGGGGAGGCGCCCGCGTGGGGGCTGTTCCGCACCGCGCAGACCGAGCACCCCGGCCGGTTCCTGCTCGTGGACCTGGACGACGCCCCGATGTCAGCCGAGGCCCTGCCCGCGGCGGTCGCCTGCGGCGAACCCCAGGTCGCGGTACGGGCCGGCCGCCTGCACGCGCCCCGCATCGTCCGTCCGACGCCCCTCGCACCACGCCCTCCTGTCCTTGCGCCGCCGACTCTCCAGCCGCCACGGCCCGAGCCCGATACGAAGAACGGCCGGCCATCCGGCACCGCCGAGCCCGCGGGCGTTGCCCTCGACCCGGCCGGGACCGTCCTCGACCCGGCCGAGGCGGTCCTCGACCCCGCCGGCACCGTCCTCGTCACCGGCGGTACCGGTGCCCTGGGCCGGCTGGTCGCCCGGCATCTCGTCGTGCGGCACGGGGTCCGGAACCTGCTGCTGGTCAGCCGCCGGGGCGGCGACACCCCGGACATCGGCGACGTCCTCACGGCGATCGGTGCGGGAGGGGACGTGACGGTCACGCTCGCCGCCTGTGACGTGGCCGACCGGGACGCGCTCGCCGCCGTCCTCGCGCGGATACCGGACGCACACCCGCTGACCGCGGTCGTGCACACGGCCGGGGTTCTCCACGACTCCGTCGTCGAGTCCATCGACCCGGACGACCTCGACCGGGTGCTGCGGCCCAAGATCGACGCGGCGTGGCACCTGCACGAGCTGACCGCCGGGGCCGACCTCGCGGCGTTCCTCCTGTTCTCGTCCGTCTCCGGCATCAACGGGGCTGCGGGACAAGGCAGTTACGCGGCGGGCAACACCTTCCTCGACGCGCTGGCGCAAGCGCGCCGCGCCCAAGGGCTGCCCGCCGTCTCACTCGCCTGGGGGCCGTGGGCACCCGGCGCCGGCATGACCGGCGGCCTCACCGAGACCGACCTGCGCCGGATGCGCCGCACGGGCCTGCTGCCGCTCGACCCCGAGCCCGGCCTCGCGCTCCTCGACGCAGCCCTGTGCCGGCCGGGTCCCGCGGTGCGACTGCCGCTGGCGCTGTCCCTGCCGGTGGTGCGCCGGTCGGCCCACGAGGGCACGGCGGCGCCGCTCTACCGCGAACTCGCCGGCAGCGCCTGGCGCGACGCGGCCGCCCCCGGCCCCGGCCACCGGGACGGGAACGACGGGCCGACGCACCACCTCCACGCCTCGCCGCCACGGCTGTCGGTCGAGGCCGGCGGCTCCGTGCAGGAACAGGAGGCCGCCCTGCTCGAACAGGTCCGCGCGTACGCCGCCGCCGTACTCGGCCACCACGACGGGCGACGGGTGGACGCGGCCCGCACCTTCAAGGAGTTGGGGTTCGACTCCCTGATGGGCGTCGAACTCCGCAACCGGCTGACCGCCGCGAGCGGCCACCGCATGCCCGCCGGACTGCTGTTCAACCAGCCCACGCCCCAGGCGGTCGCCCAGTACCTGCGCGTCCGCCTCGCCCCGCCGGACCCGCCGGCCACCGCGGGGACACTCGCCGACGGCATCGGCCGGCTGGAGGAACTCCTCACCGGCGCGCCCGCCGACCCCGCCGAACTGCGCCACGCGGCGGGCCGGTTGCGCGCGCTGCTCGCCCGGTGCGAGGAGCCGTACACCGGCAACGCGCCGACGGCCGACGCGCGCGCCCCGATGGCGGGCGCGGGCGGCGACGGGGCGGGCGCCGGCGCGAACGGCGTGACGAGCGCCCACGGCCCGAACGGCGCGGCACCCGGCGACGCCGGCGGTGTGCGGGCGGCACTGAGCACGGCGAGCGTCGACGAGATCTTCTCCTTCATCGACCGGGAACTCGGCAACGACCGGCAGGAGCACGGGGAGTGACGGACATGGCGGAAGCGGCATCGGGGTCGGCACCGCGGACGGCGGCGGGTGCCACGGCGCACCCGGCACCGGGCCCGTCGGCGGGGCGTGAGACGGCCCCGGGGCATGAGACGGCCTCGGGTCCGGAGACGGCCTCGGGTCCGGAGACAGCCTCGGGGACGCAGACGGCCTCGGGGACGCGGACGGCCTCGGAGTCGGCGGCCGGATCCGAGAAGCTGGTCGCGTACCTCAAGCGTGTCACGGCCGAACTCCACGAGACACGCGGGCGGTTGCGCAGGGCCGAGGACAGCGCGCGCGAGCCGATCGCGATCGTCGGCGTCGGCTGCCGGCTGCCGGGCGGCGTGGACTCGCCCCAGCGCCTGTGGGAGCTGGTGTCAGGCGGCCACGACGCCATCGGCGAGGTGCCGGCCGACCGGGGATGGGACGTCGCGTACCCGGGTGGCTTCCTGCCGGACGTGGCGGGTTTCGACGCGGGCTTCTTCGGCATCTCCCCGCGCGAGGCGGCCGCCATGGACCCCCAGCAGCGGCTGCTGCTGGAGACCGCCTGGGAGGCCTTCGAACGTGCCGGGATCGCCCCGCGTTCCCCCGAGTCCCGGCGGACGGGCGTCTTCGCCGGGCTGGTGGCCCAGGAGTACGGTCCGCGTCTGGACGAGGCGTCCGACGACACCGGCGGACACGTGCTCACCGGCACCACCGCGAGCGTGGCCTCCGGCCGGATCGCCTACACCTTCGACTTCGACGGCCCGGCGGTCACCGTGGACACCGCCTGTTCGTCGTCGCTGGTCGCCCTGCATCTGGCCGCCCAGGCGCTGCGGCGCGGCGACTGCGACCTGGCGCTGGCCGGCGGGGTGTGCGTGCTGCCCACACCGGGCACCTTCGTCAGCTTCGAGCGGCAGGGCGGCCTCGCGGCGGACGGCCGCTGCAAGGCGTTCGGGGCCGGTGCCGACGGCACCGGCTGGTCCGAGGGCGCCGTACTGCTCCTGGTCGAGCGGCTCTCCGACGCCCGGCGCAACCGGCACCCGGTCCTCGCGGTCGTCCGGGGGTCGGCGGTGAACCAGGACGGCGCCTCCAACGGCCTCAGCGCGCCCAGCGGGCCCGCGCAGGAACGCGTCATCCGGGCCGCGCTCGCCGACGCCGGGCTCACCGCCGCCGACATCGACGCCGTCGAGGCGCACGGCACCGGCACCCGGCTCGGCGACCCCATCGAGGCCGAGGCCCTGCTCGGCGTGTACGGCGCGGGCCGTCCCGCCGACCGGCCGTTGTGGCTGGGCTCCCTGAAGTCCAACATCGGCCACACCCAGGCCGCCGCCGGTGCCGCCGGTGTCGTCAAGACGATGCTGGCGATGCGGCACGGTGTCCTCCCGCCGACCCTGCACGTCACCGAGCCCACGCCTGAGGTGGACTGGTCCGACGGCACGGTACGGCTGCTGACCGACGCCACGGAGTGGCCGGAGACGGGCCGTCCGCGCCGGGCGGGTGTGTCGTCGTTCGGGATCAGCGGCACCAACGCCCACGTCATCCTCGAACAGGCCCCCGACGACACGCACTTCCACGCCCCGGACGCGAACGCCGGTGCCACCGACCACGACCCCGCCCGTGCCACCGTGCCCTTCACCACGCCGCCCCTGCTGCCCTGGCCGCTCACCGCCCGCTCCCGGCCGGCGCTGCGGGACCGGGCCCGGACCCTGCACCGGTACCTGGAGGCCACCCCCGGCGCGTCCGCGGCGGATGTCGCCCGCTCGCTCGCCACCACCCGGGTGTCCCTGGAGCACCGCGCGGTCGCCCTCGCACCCGACCGTGACGGCCTGCTCACCCTGCTGGCGCAGGCCGCCGAGGACGGCACGCCCCAGGGACTCGTCCGCGGGCGGCACGCGCTCCCCGGCGCCGCCCGCACCGTCTTCGTCTTCCCCGGCCAGGGCTCCCAGTGGGCGGGCATGGCGGTCGACCTGCTGGACTCCTCCCCGGTGTTCGCCCGCCGCATGGCCGCGTGCGAGGCCGCCCTCGCCCCGTACACCGACCGGCGGCTCACCGATGTACTGCGGGCACCGGACGTCGCCCGGCTGCTGACACGTGTGGACGTGGTGCAGCCCGTGCTGTGGGCGGTCGCCGTGTCCCTCGCCGAACTGTGGGCCGCCTGCGGGCTCCGGCCCGACGCGGTGCTCGGCCACTCCCAGGGCGAGATCGCCGCCGCGGTCGTCGCCGGCGCGCTGACGCTCGACGACGGCGCCCGCGTCGTCGCCCTGCGCTCGCGGGCCCTGACCGAACTGCCGGAGCGGGGCGGCATGCTCTCCGTCGCCGAACCGGCCGACGCCGTACGCGCCCGTCTGCTCGCCCACTCCGGCCGCCTCGGCATCGGCGCCGTCAACGGCCCGGCGTCGACCGTCGTCACCGGTGACGCGGCGGAGCTGGACGCGCTGGCGGCCGCCTGCGCCCGTGACGGCGTACGTGCCCGCCGCGTCGACGTCGACTACGCCTCCCACTCCCCGAGCGTCGCCGCCCTGGAGGACCGCGTCACCGGCCTCCTCGCACCCGTACGCCCCCTCCCGGGCCGAGTCGCCTACTACTCGTCGCTCACCGGCGGCCGCCTGGACACGACCGGCCTCGACGCCGGCTACTGGTACCGCAGCCTGCGCCACACCGTCCGGTTCGAGGAGGCCACCCGCGCCGCGCTGGACGACGGCCACACCGTGTTCGTCGAGGTCAGTCCGCACCCGGTGCTCGTCGGCGCGGTCCAGGGCACCCTGGACACCGTCGAGGGGACCACCGCCGTACTCGGCACCCTCCGACGGGGGCCGGGGGGCCGGCCCGAGCGGTTCGTGGAGGCGCTCGCGGAGGCGTACACGCACGGAGCGGACGTCGACTGGACGGCGCTCCTCGCCGGCACCGGCGGCCGCCGCGTCGAGCTGCCGACCTACCCCTTCCAGCGCTCCCGGCACTGGCTGGGCAGGCCCTCGAGGGCCGGCACGGACGACCCCGCCACGGCCGACCTGTGGGAGGCCGTCGACCGGGACGACGTCCCCGGGGTGGCGGAGCGGCTGGGCATCCGGCCCGACGACTCCCTCGCGGACACGGTGCGCGCGCTGGCGGCCCGGCGGGCCGACTCCCGCCGCTCCTCCGCGATCGACCGCTGCCGCTACCGCGTCACCTGGAAACCCGTCCCCGAACCGTCGGACCAGGGACTCACCGGAGACTGGGTGCTGCTGACACCCGGCGAGGACCCACACGACGGCACCGTGCGCCCCGCCCCGACGGACGCCCCCGGCCCGATGGACGCCCCCGGCCTGGTGGACGCCCCCGGCCCGACGGACGCCCCCGGCCTGGTGGACTGGACGACGCGGGCGTTGCTCGCACACGGCGCCGCCCGTGTTCACCCGATCGTGGTCACCGCGGCCACGCGACGCGAGGAACTCGCCGCGCTCCTGCGCCGCCACGGCTCCGCGGCCGGTGTCGTCTCGCTCCTCGGCACCGACGTACGCCCCCATCCCGGCCACCCCGCCGTCCCCGCCGGGGTCGCCGCCACGCTGACGGCCGTGCAGGCGCTCCTGGACGCCGGCGGGACCGGTCCGAGGATGTGGTGCCTCACCCGGGGAGCGGTCACCACACGCGCGGACGGCGCGGCCGCCGAACCCGGCACCCTCGGTCCCGGCGGCTGCGAACCCGGTTCCGCCGACCCCCGCACCACCGACCACGGACCCAGTCCCGAGCAGGCCCAGATCTGGGGGCTCGGCCGGGTCGTCGGACTGGAGACGCCCGGCATCTGGGGCGGCCTCGTCGACCTGCCGGCACGGCTCGACGACACGGCGGCCCGCACGCTCGGCGCCGTCCTCGCCGCCCCCGGCGACGAACAGGAGTGGGCGCTGCGGGGCACGGGCCCCCACGTCCGCCGCCTCGTCCGCGCCCCGCGCCCCACCGCGACACCCGCCCGGCACTGGCGCCCCCGCGGCACGGTCCTGATCACCGGCGGCACGGGCGCCCTCGGCGGCCATGTCGCCCGCCGACTGGCGGCGGACGGCGTCGACCACCTCGTCCTGACCGGCCGCCGGGGCGCCGAGGCCCCCGGAGCCGTCGAACTGGCCGAAGAACTGCGTGCCCTGGGCGCCCAGGTGACCCTCGCGGCCTGCGACACGGCCGACCGGGACGCGCTGGCCGCCGTCCTCGACGCGATCCCCGCCGACCACCCCCTCACCGCCGTCGTGCACGCCGCGGGCGTCAGCGCGCTCGGCCGCCTCGACGCCGCCACCCCCGCCGACCTCGCCGCGATGGCGGACGGGAAGGTGAGCGGCGCCCGCCACCTGGACGACCTCCTCGCCGACCGCGACCTCGACGCCTTCGTCCTCTTCTCCTCCGGCGCCGCCGTGTGGGGCGGTGCCCGCCAGGCCGCCTACGCCGCCGCCAACGCCCACCTCGACGCCCTCGCCGCCCGCCGCCGGGCCCGCGGCCTGGCCGCCACCTGTGTGGCGTGGGGCAGTTGGGGCGGTGGCGGAATGGTCGACGACCGGACCCAGCGCGTGTTCGAGAGGATCGGCCTGCGGGCCATGGACCCGGACACGGCCGTCGGCGCGCTGGTCGACGCCGTCGCCCGCAACGAGACCCGGCTGACCGTCACCGACATGGACTGGCGGGCCTTCGCCACCGGATTCCGGCTCTCCCGCCGCCGCACCCTCCTCGACGACATCCCCGACGCCGCCGACACGCCCCCGGCCACCGACGCCTCCCCGGGCGAACAGGGCACAGCCAGGCCCTCCGCCCTGGCGGACGCCCTCGCCGGTCTCACCGACCGCGACCGCGACCGCCGTCTGCTGGACCTCGTACGCTCGTCCGCCGCCACGGCCCTCGGGCACGCCGACACGGCCGAGGTCGGCGCCGGGGCCGCCTTCCGGGACCTCGGCCTCGACTCCGTGACCGCCGTGGACCTGCGCAACCGGCTGGCCGCCGCCACGGGTCTGACCCTGCCCAGCACCTTCGCCTTCGACCACCCCACCCCCACCGCCGTCGCCGCCGCACTGCGCGACCTGCTCACCCCCGGCCGGGCCGCCGCGCCGGTGCCGGCCCCCGTACCGGTGGCGGGCGACGACCCCGTCGCCGTGGTCGCGATGTCCTGCCGTCTGCCCGGCGGAGTGACCTCACCCGAGGATCTGTGGCGCCTGGTCGCCGAGGGACGCGACGGCATCACCCCCTTCCCGGCCGACCGGGGCTGGAGCACGGCCGCATCCGGAGACGGGCACGCCCTCCCCGGCGAGGGCGGATTCCTGCACGACCTCGCCGGGTTCGACGCCGCGTTCTTCGGTGTCTCCCCCCGCGAGGCCCTGGCGATGGACCCGCAGCAGAGGCTCCTCCTGGAGACCTCCTGGGAGGCGATCGAACGGGCCGGCATCGACCCGCTGTCACTGCGGGGCAGCCGTACCGGTGTCTTCGTCGGCGCCGGGCACTTCGACTACGCCTCCCTGGCCCTCGCCACCGAGGAGGGCAAGGACTACGCCCTCACCGGCTCGGCCGGCAGCGTCCTCTCCGGCCGGATCGCGTACACGCTCGGTCTGGAGGGCCCGGCGGTCACCGTCGACACGGCCTGCTCCTCCTCCCTCGTCGCCCTGCACAACGCCGTCCGGGCGCTGCGCGACGGCGAATGCCGCCTCGCTCTCGTCGGCGGCGCCGCCGTGATGGCCACCACCGCCGCCTACGAGGCCTTCGCCCGCCAGGGCGGCCTCGCCGCCGACGGCCGCTGCAAGGCGTTCGCGGACACGGCCGACGGCACCGGGTGGTCGGAGGGCGTGGGTGTGCTGGTGGTCGAGCGGCTGTCGGACGCGCGGCGCAACGGACACCCCGTCCTGGCCGTCGTCCGCGGTTCGGCGGTGAACCAGGACGGCGCCTCCAACGGACTGACCGCCCCCAACGGTCCGTCGCAGCAGCGGGTGATCCGGGACGCGCTGGCGAGTGCGGGACTGTCGCCGTCCGAGGTGGACGCCGTCGAGGCGCACGGCACGGGGACCCGGCTCGGCGACCCGATCGAGGCACAGGCCGTACTGGCCGCGTACGGGCAGGACCGTGAACGACCCCTGTATCTGGGCTCGTTGAAGTCGAACCTTGGCCACGCCCAGGCCGCGTCGGGTGTGGCCGGGGTCATCAAGACCGTCATGGCGCTGCGGCACGGGGTGCTGCCGCGCACCCTGCACGTGGACGAGCCGACAGGGCAGGTGGACTGGTCGGCGGGCGCGGTGGAACTGCTGACGGAGGCCCGCGACTGGCCGGATTCGGGGCGTCCGCGCCGGGCCGGTGTGTCGTCGTTCGGCGTCAGCGGCACCAACGCCCACGTCATCCTCGAACAGGGAGACGAGGCCGAGGCGGCCGCCGACGAGGCTGAGCCCGGGCCGGGTCGCGGCGACGCCCGTCCCCTGCCGGTCGTGCCCCTGGTGCTGTCGGCCCGGGGGGCGACGGCCCTGCGCGCCCAGGCCGCTCGACTGCGCGACCGGCTGGACGACGCGCCGCGGCAGCCCGCCCTGCACGACATCGGCCTCACCCTGGCCGCGCACCGCGCCACGCTCGACCACCGCGCCGCCGTCCCGGTCGCCGACGAGGACACCCTCCGGGCCGCGCTCGACGCGGTGGCGCAGGGCCGCCCGTATCCCGGGCTCGTCCAGGGCACGGGCGCCGTGGGCGGCGGGCTGGCGGTGGTGTTCTCGGGGCAGGGTGCGCAGCGGGTCGGTATGGGGCGTGGTCTGTATGAGGCGTTTCCGGTGTTCGCGGAGGCGTTCGACGAGGTGTGCGCGGGGTTTGACGGGCTGTTGCCGGATTCGTTGCGAGAGGTTGTGTTCGACGGTCTTGCGGAGGAGTTGGAGTCGACGGGGTGGGCTCAGCCGGCGTTGTTCGCGGTGGAGGTGGCGTTGTTCCGGTTGTTGGTGTCGTGGGGGGTGCGGGCTGATGTGGTGATGGGGCATTCGCTGGGTGAGTTGGTGGCGGCTCATGTGGCGGGTGTGTGGTCGTTGGGGGATGCGTGTCGGGTGGTTGCGGCGCGTGCGGGGTTGATGGGTGCGTTGGCATCGGGTGGCGTGATGTGGGCGGTGGAGGCGCGGGAGTCGGAGATCGCCCCGGTGAGCGGTGTGTCGGTGGCTGCTGTGAACGGTCCGTCGTCGTTGGTGCTTTCGGGCGCGGAGGATGCCGTTCGTGAGGTGGTCGACCGTTTCCTGGCTGAGGGGCGGCGGGTGAAGCGGTTGGCGGTCAGTCACGCTTTCCATTCGGTGTTGATGGAGCCGATGCTGGAGGATTTCGCCGGGGTGCTGGCGGGGGTGGCGTTCGGTGAGGCGTCGATTCCGGTGGTGTCGAACGTGACGGGTGAGGTGGCGGGTCCGGAGCTGTCGACCCCTGAGTACTGGGTTCGGCATGTGCGGGCCACGGTCCGGTTCGCCGACGGGGTACGGGCGTTGCGGGCGCAGGATGTGAGCACGGTGCTGGAGGTCGGCCCCGACGGATCCCTCGTCGGCCTCGTCCAGGAGACCTCCCCCGAGACGGCCGGTGTCGCGGCGCTGCGCCGCGACCGGGACGAGGCGGCCGCGCTGCTGTCCGCGCTGGCCGAACTGCATGTGCACGGCGTGGCCGTGGGCTGGCGGGAGGTGTTCGCCGGGACCGGGGCGCGCCGTGCGGACCTGCCGACGTACGCCTTCCAGCACCGCCGCTTCTGGCCCGACGGCGCGGGCGCGGCTCCGGCCGGGGCACTCCGGGCCGCCGGGCTCGGCGCGGCCGACCACCCGCTGCTGCGCACCTGGCTCGTCCGGCCCGACGGGGACGGGGTGATCGCCACCGGGCGGATCGCCCCCGCCACACAGCCCTGGCTGGCGGACCACAAGGTGCTCGGCACCGTGCTGCTGCCCGGAACCGCCTTCGTGGACATGGCCTGTTGGGCGGGCCGGCGCCTCGGCTGCCCGGAGCTGCCGGAGCTGACCCTCTCCACCCCGCTGGCCCTGTCCGCCGACGCGGCGGCGGACGTCCAGCTCGTCGTCGGCGGGCCGGACGAGGAGGGGCGGCGTACGGTCGCCGTCCACTCCCGTCCCGTCGCTCCCGGCGGTACGGCCGACGACGCACTGCCCTGGACCCGGCACGCCGAGGGCACCCTCGCCCCCGGCACGGTCCCGGACACGGCCGCCGCGCCGCTCACCTGGCCCCCGGCCCGGACCACGGCCCTGCCGCTCGACGGCTTCTACCCGGGCCTGATCGAGGCCGGGTTCGACTACGGGCCCGCCTTCCAGGGCCTGCGCTCGGTGCTGCGGGCCGACGACGGCACGCTGTACGCCGAAGTCGAACTGGACGAGGACGACCGGGGGCGGGCCGGCCGGTTCGCCGTGCATCCCGCCCTGCTGGACGCGGCCCTGCACGCGCTCGGCGTGGACCTGCCGCCCGGCGCCCCCGCCCGGCTGCCCTTCGCGTGGAACGGCGTACGGGTCCACGCGACCGGCGCCGACGCCCTGCGGGTCCGCCTGATCCGCAGCGCGGAGGGGGTGGTGTCCCTGGCGGCCGTGGACGTCGACGGTGCCCCCGTCGTCACCGTCGAGGGGCTGGTCCTGCGGGAGACCTCGGCCGACCGGCTGCCGGGGCCGGCGGCACCCGACCGCGACGCGCTGTTCCGGATCGAGTGGACCGACCTGCCCGTGCCCGTGGACGCGCCCCCCGTGGAGCCGGTCCCGCTGCCGGTGCGCGAGGACGGAAGCGTCGACCTCGCCCGCGTCGAGGGCCTCCCCGACGCCGTGGTGGCCCCTTGCCCGTCCGGTGCCGTCGAGGACGTCACCGGGCGCGTCCTGCGGCTGCTGCAGGGGTGGCTGGCCGACGAGCGGTACGCGGCCGTCCCGCTCGTGGTCGTCACCCGGAGGGCCGCCGTCGTGGCGACATCGACGCCGCTCTCGCCCTCGGCGGGGGAGACGGAGGACGCGCTCGCCCAGGCCGCCGCCGCCGGACTGGTGCGCGCCGCCCAGGCCGAACACCCGGGCCGCATCGTGCTGGTGGACATGGACACCCCCTCGGCTCCCGCCCCCGCCGAGCACACCCCGCTGCCGCAGGGCCTGCCGCTCGCCGAGATCCTGGCCTGCGGCGAGCCCGACGTGGCCGTCCGTGCCGGGCGGGTGTACGGGCGCCGGCTGGCGCGGGCGGAGGCGGACGCGCCGCTGCGGGCGCCGGCCCGCCCCTGGCGGCTGGACCGCGTCCGCCACGGCTCCCTCGGCGGCCTGGAACTGGTGCCCCACCCCGAGGCGGAACGCGACCTGGCCCCGGGCGAGGTGCGGGTCGCCGTACGGGCCGCCGGGGTGAACTTCCGGGACACGATGATCGCCCTCGACATGTATCCCGGGAACGCCGAACTGGGCATCGAGGGCGCCGGGGTGGTGCTGGCGACCGGTCCGGGCGTCACCCGGTTCGCGCCCGGGGACCGGGTGGCGGGCCTGCTCGACGCCGCATTCGCGCCCGTCGCCGTGACCGACCAGCGGCTCCTCGCCCCCGTACCCGAGGGATGGACCTTCGCGCGGGCCGCCGCCGCGCCCGTGGCGGGGCTGACGGCCTGGTACGGGCTGCGCGACCTCGGCGGGGTGGGCCCGGGCAGCCGGGTCCTGGTCCACGCGGGAGCGGGCGGCGTGGGCTCCGTGGCCGTCCGGCTCGCCCAGCTCCTGGGCGCCGAGGTGTACGCGACGGCCTCCCGGCCCAAGTGGGACGCGCTGCGCGCCGCCGGACTCGACGACACGCACATCGCCGACTCCCGCGACACCGGGTTCCGCGAGCGGTTCCTCACGCACACCGCCGGCGCGGGCATGGACGTCGTCCTGAACTGCCTCGCCGGGGAGTTCACCGACGCCTCGCTCGAACTGCTGCCGCGCGGCGGGGTCTTCGTCGAGATCGGCAAGACGGATCCGCGCGACCCGGACCGGGTCGCCGCCGACCACCCGGGCGTCCGCCACCGTGCCTTCGACCTCGGCGACGCGGGCCCCGACCGCATCCGGGAGATGCTCGACGAACTCACCGCCCTCTTCGCCGACGGCAGCCTGACCCCGCCGCCCGTCACGACCTGGGACGTCCACCGGGCCCCCGAGGCGTTCCGGGCCGTCGCCCGCGCCCGGCTCGTGGGCAAGGCGGTGCTCACCGTCGCCCCCGACCCGGCGCCCGGGGGGACGGTCCTCGTCACCGGCGGCACCGGCACCCTCGGCGCACGGGTCGCCCGCCACCTGGCCGACCGGCACGGCGTACGCCGTCTCGTGCTGACCTCGCGCTCCGGCGACGCGGCCCCCGGCGCCGCCGGTCTCCTGGCCGAACTCGCCGCCGCCGGAGCCGAGGCGCACCTCGCCGCCTGCGACGTCGGCGACCGGGCGGCCGTGGCCGCGCTCCTCGACCGGCTCGCCGCCGAAGGACACCGCCTCACCGGCGTCGTGCACTGCGCCGGCACCGTCGACGACGGCGTCCTGACCTCCCTCACCCCCGACCGCGTCGAGCGGGTCCTGCACGCCAAGGCACACGGCGCCCGCCATCTCGACGAGCTGACCCGCGCCCTGGACCTGTCCTCCTTCGTCCTGTTCTCCTCCGCCTCCGCCACCTTCGGCGCCGCCGGTCAGGCCAACTACTGCGCCGCCAACGCCTACCTCGACGCTCTCGCCGAGCGGCGGGCCGCCGACGGACTGCCCGCCGTCTCCATCGCCTGGGGACTGTGGGACGAGGCCAGCGGCATGACCGCCGCCCTCGGCGCACGCGACCGCGAACGGCTGCTGCGCACCGGCACCGGCACGCTCCCCACCGAACGGGCACTCGCCCTCTATGACGCCGCGCTCACCGCCCGGACCCCGGCCGTGACCGCCGCCCCGCTCGACCTCGCCCGGCTGCGCGCCACCCACCCCGACCGGCCCGCCCCCGCCCTGCTGTCCGCGCTGCTCGGCCACCTGCCGCGCCGTGCCGCGGTACGGCGGCCCGAGCCGTCCGGCGCCGACTTCGCGACCACCCTCGCCGCCCTCCCCGACGAGGACCGCCCGGCCCGCGTCCTGGCCCTCGTGCTGGACCGCACCGCCCAGGTGCTCGGCCACACCCGCGCCGACGAGGTCGACCCCGACCAGGCGTTCAAGGACCAGGGCTTCGACTCCCTCACCGCCGTCGAACTCCGCAACCAGCTGAAGGCGGCCACCGGCCTGGACATCCCGGCGACCCTCGTCTTCGACCATCCCTCCCCGACGGCCCTCGCCGACCACCTGCTGCTGCGCCTCCTGCCGACCGGCCCCGGCCCGCGGGAACGGCTGCGCCGTGACCTCGACCGGCTGGAGACCACCGCCGAGGCCCTGACCGCCGACGACCCCTCCCGCACCGAGACGGCCGACCGGCTGCGCCGCATCCTGCGGCTCCTCGAAACCACCGCCGCCGCCCCGACCGGCCCCGCCGACGGCGACGAGACCCTCCGCGCGGCCACCGCCGACGAGGTGCTCGCCTTCATCGACAGCGAGTTCGGCGACCTCACCTGACCCCCCACCCGTACGTACGGCCGAATCGGAGTACCCGTGGCGAACGACGACAAGGTTGTTGACTACCTCAAGCGGGTGACCGCCGACCTCCAGCGCACCCGAGGCCGGCTCCGCGAACTGGAGGCGGGCCGGCGGGAGCCCGTGGCGATCGTGGCGATGGCCTGCCGCTTCCCCGGCGGGGCCGACACCCCCGAGGCCCTGTGGGACCTGGTCCACGAGGGCCGCGACGCCATCGGCGCCTTCCCGGCCGACCGGGGCTGGCGCACCGACGCGCTCGCCGAGGCCGGGGCGCGGCTCGAAGGCGGCTTCCTCCACGGGGCGGCCGACTTCGACGCCGAGTTCTTCGGCGTCTCCCCGCGTGAGGCCCTCGCGATGGACCCGCAGCAGCGGCTGCTGCTGGAGACCACCTGGGAGGCGATCGAACGCTCCGGCCTCGACCCGGCCGCTCTCAAGGGCACCGACGGGGGCGTCTTCGTCGGCATGACCGACCAGAAGTACGGCCCCGGGGACGACGAGGCGCTGCGTGAGGTCCGCGGCCACGTCCTCACCGGCACCACCAGCAGCGTCGCCTCCGGCCGGCTCGCCTACTTCTACGGCCTGGAGGGCCCGGCGCTCACCGTCGACACCGCCTGCTCCTCCTCCCTGGTGGCGCTCCATCTCGCGGTACGCGCCCTGCGCGCCGGTGAGTGCTCCTTCGCCCTGGCCGCGGGCGCCACCGTGATGGCGAGGCCGGGGCTGTACGAGGAGTTCCTGCTGCAAGGGGGCCTCGCCGGGGACGGGCGCTGCAAGTCCTTCTCCAGCGCGGCGGACGGCACCGGATGGGCCGAGGGCGTGGGTGTCCTGGTCCTGGAGCGCCTCTCGGACGCGCAGCGGGCCGGACACCGGGTGCTGGCGGTCGTCCGCGGCTCGGCGGTGAACCAGGACGGGGCGTCGAACGGCCTCACCGCCCCCAACGGCCCCTCCCAGCAGCGCGTGATCCGCGCCGCCCTCGCCGACGCCGGCCTCGGCCCCGCACAGGTCGACGCCGTCGAGGCCCACGGCACCGGCACCCGTCTCGGCGACCCCGTGGAGGCACAGGCCCTGCTCGCCACGTACGGGCAGGACCGTGAACAGCCGCTGTATCTGGGCTCGTTGAAGTCCAACATCGGCCATGCGCAGGCCGCGTCCGGGGTCGGCGGTGTCATCAAGACGGTCCTGGCGCTGCGCCACGGGATGCTGCCCCGCACCCTGCACGTCGAGGAGCCCACGCCCGAGGCGGACTGGTCGACGGGCACCGTGGAACTCCTCACGGAACCCCGGGAGTGGCCGGAGACGGGACGGCCGCGCCGGGCGGCCGTGTCCTCGTTCGGGATCAGCGGCACCAACGCCCATGTCGTCCTGGAACAGGCACCCCCCGCGCCCGCCTCGGCCGCGGACGGGCCGGAGGAGCCCACCGGGGACGCTCCGGTGGCGTTCCTTCTCTCCGCCCGTACCCCGGACGCCCTGCGGGCGCAGGCGGCACGGCTGCGGGACCACATCGGTCATGGCGAGGACCCCGGGGCGGCCGGCCCCGGCACGGCCCCCGCGCCGCGGGCCGTGGCCCGGGCCCTCGCGGCCCGCCGCCCCCGCTTCACGCACCGGGCCGTCGTGGTGGGCGCCGGCGCCACGGACCTGCCCGCCGCCCTCGACGCCCTCGCCCACGGCACCCCGGACGCCCGGGTGGTGCGCGGCACGCCCGGCCCGGCCGGAACGCTGGCCTTCCTCTTCACCGGGCAGGGCGCCCAACGCGTCGGCATGGGCCGCGAACTGCACGCCGCCCACCCGGTGTTCGCCGAGGCGTTCGACGCGGTGTGCGCACGGATCGACCCGCACCTGGACCGGCCCCTCGCCGACGCCCTCGCCTCCGAGGAACTGCTCGGGCGCACCGCCTACACCCAGACAGCCCTGTTCGCCTTCGAGGTCGCCCTGTTCCGGCTCCTCGCCCACTGGGGGCTGACCCCCGACCATCTGCTCGGCCACTCCATCGGAGAACTGGCCGCCGCGCACGCCGCCGGAGTGCTCTGCCTCGACGACGCGTGCACCCTGGTCGCCGCCCGCGCCACCCTGATGGAGTCCCTGCCCGAGGGCGGCGCCATGCTCGCCGTGGAGACGGCCGAGGACGACGTCCCCGCCCTCCTCGACGCCGCCGGCGCCACGGACCGGCTCGCCGTGGCCGCCGTCAACGGCCCCCGCGCCACCGTGCTGTCCGGGCCCGCCGTCGCGGTCGACGCCCTGGCCGCCCTCTGCGCGGAGCGCGGCCTGCGGACCCGGCGCCTCAAGGTCAGCCACGCCTTCCACTCCCCGCTGACGGAACCCGTGCTGGACCGGTTCCGCGCGGTCGCCGAGGGCCTCACCTTCCACGCGCCGCGGATCCCCCTCGTCTCCAACGTCACCGGCCGGCTCGCCGGCGAGGAGCAGCTCCGGTCGCCCGACTACTGGGTACGGCACGTCCGGGAGGCCGTCCGCTTCCACGACGGTGTCCGTCTGCTGGGTGAACTCGGTACGGCCGCCTGCCTGGAGCTGGGTCCCGGGGGCGCCCTGAGCGTGCTGGCACGCGACTGCCTGCCCGACGGCGGCACCGCCTTCGTGCCGTCCCTCCCGCACGGCCACCACGAACCGACCGCCCTGCTGACCGCCCTCGGTGAACTGCACGTCCGGGGCGTCGCCGTCGACTGGACGGCCGTCCACGGCACCGGCGGGAACACCGACGCGGGCGCCCCCGAGGGCGTCCACGCCGACCTGCCCACATACCCCTTCCAACGCACCCGCCACTGGCTGCCGGCCACCGCCGGGACCGGTCTGCCGCTGCTGGCCGCGCCGCCACCCGTCGTCACGGCCGCCGGACCCGCCGAGCCCGGCCGCGTCTTCGACGTGGACCTGGTCCGTGCCGTCGCCGCCGCCGTCCTCGGCCACCCCACCCTCGACGCCGTACCGCCGGACCACTCCTTCAAGGAACTCGGCTTCGACTCGCTCTCCGCCGTACGGTTCCGCGACCGCCTCGCGGAGGAGACCGGGCTGCCGCTGCCCGCCACCCTGGTCTTCGACCACCCCACCCCGGACCGGGTCGTCGCCCACCTCAACGGCGAGCGGACCGGCCACCGGGCCACCGTCCGCGCCCGTGCCGCCGCGGACGAACCCCTCGCCGTCGTCGGCATGGCCTGCCGCTACCCCGGCGGTGTCACCACCCCCGAGGAGCTGTGGCAGCTGGTCGTCGAGGGCCGCGACGCCGTCTCCGCCTTCCCCCGCGACCGGGGCTGGGACCTGACCTCCCTGCGCCGGGCCGCCGACGGCACCCCCGGCACCGGCGGCTTCCTCCACGACGCCGCCGAGTTCGACGCCGACTTCTTCGGCATCTCGCCCCGCGAGGCCCTCGCGATGGACCCGCAGCAGCGGCTGCTTCTGGAGACCTCCTGGGAGGCGATCGAACGGGCCGGCGTCGACCCCGCCCGGCTGCGCGGCAGCCGTACCGGCGTCTTCGCCGGGATCGCCGGGTCCGACTACGCCGAGGTGCTGGCCGCCACGCCCGAGACCGAGGGCCATGTGATGACCGGCACGGCGGGCAGCGTCGTCTCCGGCCGGGTGTCCTACGTCCTCGGTCTGGAGGGCCCGGCGCTCACCGTCGACACGGCCTGCTCCTCCTCCCTGGTCGCCCTGCATCTCGCGGGCCAGGCGCTGCGGGCGGGGGAGTGCGACCTCGCCCTCGCGGGCGGCGTCACCGTCATGAACACCCTCGGCGGCTTCCTGGAGTTCGCCCGGCAGGGCGGTCTCGCGGGGGACGGCCGGTGCAAGGCGTTCGCGGAGTCCGCCGACGGCACCGGATGGGCCGAGGGCGCGGGCGTTCTCGTCCTGGAGCGCCTGTCCGACGCCCGCCGCAACGGACGCCGGGTACTGGCGGTCGTCCGCGGCTCGGCGGTGAACCAGGACGGGGCGTCGAACGGCCTGACCGCACCCAACGGCCCGTCCCAGCAGCGGGTGATCCAGGAGGCGTTGGCGAACGCCGGGCTCGCGCCGTCCGACGTGGACGCGGTGGAGGCCCACGGCACCGGTACCCGGCTCGGCGACCCCATCGAGGCACAGGCGGTACTGGCGACCTACGGACAGGACCGTGAACAGCCGCTCTGGCTCGGCTCGTTGAAGTCCAACATCGGCCACAGCATGGCGGCGGCCGGGGTCGGCGGTGTGATCAAGACCGTGATGGCGCTCCGCGAGGGCGTACTGCCCCGCACCCTGCACGTGGACGAGCCCACCCGGCAGGTCGACTGGTCCGCCGGCACCGTACGGCTCCTGACGGAGAACCGGCCCTGGCCGCGGACGGAAGGACCACGCCGGGCCGGGGTGTCGTCCTTCGGGATGAGTGGCACCAACGCCCACGTCGTCCTCGAACACACCCCGGCCGGGACGCCCGGCGACGAGGCGGCCGTCGAGGACGGCGACGCCTCCGCCGTCCGCCCCTGGCTCCTCTCCGGGCACACCCCCGACGCCCTGCGTGCCCAGGCCGCCCGCCTCGCCGACCACCTGGACCGCGTCGACGCCGCCCCCACCGCCGTCGGCCGGGCCCTCCTCGGCGGCCGCGCGCTCCTCCCGCACCGCGCGGTCGTCCTCGGCACCGACCGCGCCGGCCTGCTGGCCGGCGTCCGCGCCCTCGCCGACGGCACGGCCACCGCACCGACGGTCGTCACCGGCACGGCCGCCCCGGCCGGCCGGGGCCCGGTGTTCGTCTTCCCGGGACAGGGATCGCAGTGGGCCGGCATGGCGGTGGAACTGCTGCGGACGTCACCCGTGTTCGCGGCCCGGATGGCGGAGTGCGAGCGGGCGCTGTCGCCGTACGTGGACTGGTCGCTGACCGAAGTCCTCTCCTCGGGAAGCGAGTTGACCCGGGTGGACGTGGTCCAGCCGGTGCTGTGGGCGGTGATGGTGTCGCTGGCGGAACTCTGGCGGTCGTACGGCGTCGAGCCCGCCGCCGTCGTGGGCCACTCCCAGGGCGAGATCGCGGCGGCGGTCGTGGCCGGGGCGCTGTCCCCGGAGGACGGCGCCCGCGTGGTGGCCCTCCGCTCGAAGGCGCTCCTCGCCCTCTCCGGCCAGGGGGGCATGGCCTCCGTACAGCTCTCCGCCGACGAGGTGCGCGCCCTGTCGCCGCTGGCCGACGGACGCGTGGAGGTGGCCGCCGTCAACGGCCCGTCCTCCGTCGTGGTGGCCGGCACCCCGCAGGACCTGGACCAGGTGATCGCCGAGGCCGAGGCGCGCGGAGCCCGTGCCCGGCGCGTCGAGGTGGACTACGCCTCCCACAGCGTCCACGTCGAAGCGCTCCACGACGAACTCCTCACCCTGCTGGGCGAGGTGACGCCCGCCGCCTCCCGGATCCCCTTCCACTCCACCGTCACCGCCGGCCGGCTCGACACCACCGGGCTGGACGCCGAGTACTGGTACCGCAACCTGCGGTCCACGGTCCGGCTCGAACCCGCGGTGCGGAGCCTGGTCGAGGCCGGGCACCACGTCTTCGTCGAGATCAGCCCCCACCCGGTGCTCACGGCCCCCCTCGCCCAGACCGTCGAGACCACGGACAAGGAACCACTCGTCGTCGCGACACTGCGCCGCGGCGAGGGCGGCCTCGCCCGGATGTACGCCTCCCTCGCCGAACTCGCCGTCGGCGGCGTACCCGTGGACTGGACGCCCGCCTACGCCGGTCACGGCCCCGCGGCGCCCGGCGCTTCCGTCGACCTGCCGACGTACGCCTTCCAGCGCCGCCGGCACTGGCCGCGGACACTGCCGGGCGCCGCCGTGGCCGATCCGGCGCACGAGCAGTTCTGGCAGGCCGTGGAGGAACAGGACATGACCGCCGTCGCCACCGCCCTGGCCCTGCCCGCCGACGAACCCGCGCTGCGTACGGTCCTGCCGGCGCTCTCCTCCTGGCGCCGCGACCGGCGCGAGCGCGGCACGGTCGACGCCTGGCGCTACACCGTCGACTGGCGGCCCGTGGACCCGCCCGCGGCGCCCGCCGTCCTCCCGGGCACCTGGCTGATCGCCCTGCCCGAGGCGCTGCGCGACGACCCCGCGCTCGTCGCGGCCGCCGACGCCGTACGGGAACGCGCCGAGCACGCCGTCGTCCTGACCGTCGCACCGGACGACGACGTCGACACGCTCGCCGCCCGGATCCGGCAGATCGCACCGACGGCCGCGGTCACCCTCACCGGTGCCGACACCACCCCCCACCCCGCCGGTGCCGTCGTGCCCACCGGCCTCGCCACCACCCTCACCCTGCTGCGGGCCCTCGTCGCGACGGGGACCGCCGCCCCGCTGTGGTCCCTGACCCGGGGCGCCGTCGGCACCGCCGACGACGCCGGTCCCGCCGACCCGGCACAGGCCGCCGTGTGGGCGCTGGGCAGGTCCGCCGCCGTCGAACTGCCGCGCCACTGGGGCGGTTCCATCGACCTGCCGGCCACCGTCGACCGGGCCGCGGCGGACCGCCTCCTCGCCGTCCTCACCGCGACCGACGGCGAGGACCAGGTCGCCGTACGCGCCACCGGCACCTACGCCCGCCGCCTCGTCCACGCCACCGCCCCGGCGCACCGGCACCCGGGCTGGACCCCGCGCGGCACCGTACTGATCACCGGCGGTACCGGCGCCCTCGGCGCCCACGTCGCCCGCTGGCTCGCCCGCGACGGCGCCGAGCACCTCGTCCTGCTCAGCAGGAGGGGAGCCGCCTCGCCCGGCGCCGACGCACTGCGCACCGAACTGGAGGAGACCGGCGTACGGGTCACCCTCCTCGCCTGCGACACCATGGACCGCGCCGCCCTGGCCGACGCCCTCGCCGGGGTCGAGCGCGACGGCGACCCGGTCCGGGCCGTCGTGCACGCCGCCGGCGTGGGCGTGCTCGGACCCGTCGCCGAGGCCCCCTTCGACGACCTGGTCACCGTCCTTGGCGCCAAGGTCGCGGGCATCGAGAACCTCGAAGCCGTCATGGACCCCGCCCAGTTGGACGCAGTCGTCTACTTCTCCTCCATCACGGCCGTCTGGGGCGCCGGCGACCACGCCGTCTACGCGGCGGGCAACGCGGTGCTCGACGCCCGCGCCGAGCGGCGCAGCGCCGACGGCGTGCCCACCCTGTCCGTCGCCTGGGGACCCTGGTCGGGCGGAGGCATGGTCTCCGACACCATCTACGACCAGCTCCGCGCCACCGGCCTGCCCGTCATCGACCCCGACACGGCGATCGCCGGTCTGCGCACCGTCCTCGCCGACGGCGAGACCTCGGTGATCCTGGCCGACGTCGACTGGGAACGGTTCGCCGAGGTCTTCACCACCGGCCGGGCCAGCCATCTGCTGGACGACATCCCCGAGGCACGACCCGCCGTCCCCGAGACGACGGCCACCGCCACCGCCCCGGCCTCGGACCTCGCCCGTCGCCTCGCCGGACTCGACGGCCCGGCCCGCACCCGCGCCCTGCGCGACCTGGTGCGCGAACACGCCGCCGCCGTACTCGGCCACCCGGACCCCGAGGCCGTGGATCCCGGGCGGGCCCTGAAGGACCTGGGATTCGACTCCCTCACCGCCGTCGACCTGCGCAACCGGCTCGCCGCCGTCGCCGGCGTCCGGCTGCCCAGCACACTCGTCTTCGACCACCCGACCGTGAACGCCCTCGCGGTGTTCCTCGGGGAGAAGCTCCTCGGCGCACAGGAACGTCCCGCTGCCGTGGTGGTCAGGGCCGCCGCCGACCGCGACGACCCCGTCGCCGTCGTCGCGATGGGCTGCCGCTTCCCCGGCGGCATCGGCTCCCCCGACGACCTGTGGCGGGCCCTCGAACAGGAGGCGGACCTCACCGGCTCCTTCCCCACGGACCGGGGCTGGCCCCTGCACCGCCTGCACGACCCCGAGGAGACCACCGCGGAGTCCAGCTACGTCGACCGGGGCGGCTTCCTCACCGACGCCACCCTGTTCGACCCGGCGTTCTTCCGGATCTCACCGCGCGAGGCCCCCGCGATGGACCCGCAGCAGCGGCTGCTCCTGGAGACCTCCTGGGAGGCGCTGGAACGCGCCGCCATCGACCCGTCGACCCTGCGCGGCAGCCGTACGGGCGTCTACGTCGGCGTCAGCGAACAGGGCCACACCGCACGGCTGCTGGACGCGGCCACCGACGTCGAGGGCTACTTCGCCACCGGTGCCGCAGCCAGCGTCGCCTCCGGCCGGATCGCGTACACGCTCGGTCTGGAGGGCCCGGCGGTCACCGTCGACACGGCCTGCTCCTCCTCCCTGGTCGCCCTGCACCTCGCCGTCCAGGCCCTGCGGGCGGGGGAGTGCGACCTCGCCCTCGCGGGCGGTGCCACCGTGATGTCCGAGCCCGCCTCCTTCGTCGGCTTCAGCCGTCAGCAGGCCCTCGCCCGCGACGGCCGCAGCAAGTCCTTCGCCGCCGCCGCCGACGGCTTCGCCCTCGCGGAGGGTGTGGGCGTGCTGGTGGTCGAGCGGCTGTCGGACGCGCGGCGCAACGGACATCCGGTGCTGGCCGTCGTCCGCGGTTCGGCGGTGAACCAGGACGGTGCGTCGAACGGTCTCACCGCGCCCAGCGGCCCGTCGCAGCAGCGGGTGATTCGGGACGCGCTGGCGAGCGCGGGACTGTCGCCGTCCGAGGTGGACGCCGTCGAGGCGCACGGCACGGGGACCCGGCTCGGCGACCCGATCGAGGCCCACGCGCTGCTCGCGGCATACGGACAGGACCGTGAACGGCCCTTGTATCTGGGCTCGTTGAAGTCGAATCTCGGTCACACGCAGGCCGCCGCCGGCGTCGGTGGCGTCATCAAGACCGTCATGGCGCTGCGGCACGGGGTGCTGCCGCGCACTCTGCACGTGGACGCGCCCACGCCCGAGGTGGACTGGTCGGCGGGCGCGGTGGAACTGCTGACGGAAACACGGCAGTGGCCGCAGGCGGATCGTCCGCGCCGGGCCGGGGTGTCGTCGTTCGGGATCAGCGGCACCAACGCCCACGTCATCCTCGAACAGGCCGGGACGACTGCCCGGTCGGTCGCCCCCGAGCGTCCGGCGGGGGACGGTCCGGAACCGGACGCCTCGCGGACCGGCTCCCCCCGGCCCGCAGTCATGCCGCTCGTCCTCTCCGCCCAGGACGACACGTCCCTGCGCGCCCAGGCCGCCCGGTACGCCGCGTTCCTGGCCGGCCGCCCCGACCTCGGGCTGCCCGATCTCGCCCTCTCCCTCGCCACCACCCGGGCCGTGCTGCCCACCGCCACCGTCCTGACCGCCGGCGACCACGCCCAGCTCCACCAGGCCCTCACCGACCTGGCGGAGAACGGCGCCGCCACCACCGACGAACCGTCGGGCGGCGGGCTGGCGGTGGTGTTCTCGGGGCAGGGTGCGCAGCGGGTCGGTATGGGGCGTGGTCTGTACGAGGCGTTTCCGGTGTTCGCGGAGGCGTTCGACGAGGTGTGCGCGGGGTTTGACGGGCTGTTGCCGGATTCGTTGCGAGAGGTTGTGTTCGACGGTCTTGCGGAGGAGTTGGAGTCGACGGGGTGGGCTCAGCCGGCGTTGTTCGCGGTGGAGGTGGCGTTGTTCCGGTTGTTGGTGTCGTGGGGGGTGCGGGCTGATGTGGTGATGGGGCATTCGCTGGGTGAGTTGGTGGCGGCTCATGTGGCGGGTGTGTGGTCGTTGGGGGATGCGTGTCGGGTGGTTGCGGCGCGTGCGGGGTTGATGGGTGCGTTGGCATCGGGTGGCGTGATGTGGGCGGTGGAGGCGCGGGAGTCGGAGATCGCCCCGGTGAGCGGTGTGTCGGTGGCTGCTGTGAACGGTCCGTCGTCGTTGGTGCTTTCGGGTGCGGAGGATGCCGTTCGTGAGGTGGTCGACCGTTTCCTGGCTGAGGGGCGGCGGGTGAAGCGGTTGGCGGTCAGTCACGCTTTCCATTCGGTGTTGATGGAGCCGATGCTGGAGGATTTCGCCGGGGTGCTGGCGGGGGTGGCGTTCGGTGAGGCGTCGATTCCGGTGGTGTCGAACGTGACGGGTGAGGTGGCGGGTCCGGAGCTGTCGACGCCTGAGTACTGGGTTCGGCATGTGCGGGCCACGGTCCGGTTCGCCGACGGGGTACGGGCGTTGCGGGCGCAGGATGTGAGCACGGTGCTGGAGGTCGGCCCCGACGGATCCCTCGTCGGCCTCGTCCAGGACACCGTGCCCGACCTCCTCGCGCTCGCCGCCCTGCGCAAGGGCCGGGGCGAGGTGCGTTCCCTGGTCACCGCGCTCGGGCGGCTGCATGTGCGGTCGGCCGGTGTGGACTGGCCGGCGTTCCTGGCCGGGACCGGCGCACACCGGGTGGAGCTGCCGACGTACGCCTTCCAGCGGGGTGCCTAC
This sequence comes from Streptomyces sp. NPDC041108, assembly GCF_055592645.1. Lineage (NCBI taxonomy): Bacteria > Bacillati > Actinomycetota > Actinomycetes > Kitasatosporales > Streptomycetaceae > Streptomyces > Streptomyces sp. NPDC041108. Next base: position 44,256 of record NZ_JBVIYK010000028.1, read on the forward strand.
TGGCTGGAGACGACCCGGCAGGAGCCGGTGGACCACGATCCCGCCGAACGGTCGGACGCGGCCGAAGACCTCCTCACGGCCGGCAGCCTCTTCACCACGACCTGGCAGCCCATACGGAGCGTCACTCCGCCCACGGTGCGCTGGGCGGTTCTCGGGCAGCCGGACGGACGGGCCGGGACCCTGGCCAAGGCTCTGGCGCTGCACCCCGGGAACACGGTCGAGGTGCACGCCCGCCCGGAGTCCGTCGGGGAGGGAACCGAGCTGGTCGTGCGGGTCCTCGACGGCGTGCGCGGCAGCGGGGGAGGGGGCGACGGCCCCGACGCCGTACGCCACGCCGCGCACGACACGCTCGCCCACGTGCAGGAACTGCTCGCCCAGGAGCGTTCGGCGGACCGCCGTGTGGTGATCGTGACGGGCGGCGCGACCACCGGCGACCCGGCGGAGGCGGCGGCATGGGGGCTGCTGCGGTCGCTCCAGGCCGAGCGTCCCGACAGGTTCGTCCTCGTCGACCTGGAGGACGACGGCACCGACGCGCCCGCCCTGGCGACCGCCGTGGCCACGGCGCTGGCCCACGGGGAGACGCAGGTCGCCGTGCGGGGCGGGGAGATGTTCGTCCCCCGGCTCGCTCCGGCCGCGGCCCTGCCGGCCGGCTCCCCCTCCTCGTCGCCCTCGGCAGCCCGTGAGCACGGAACCGTGCTCGTCACCGGCGGCACCGGTGAGCTGGGCGGACTCGTCGCCCGGCACCTGGCCGCCGTCCACGGTGTACGCGACCTGCTGCTGGTCAGCCGGCGCGGCGCCGAAGCCCCGGGGGCGGACGTGCTCGCCGCCGACCTCGAACGACAAGGCGCCCGGGCGGTGTTCGCCGCCTGCGACGTGTCCGACCGCGAGGCGCTCACCGCGGTCCTCGCCGAGATTCCCGCGGACCGGCCCCTGACGGGCGTGGTCCACACGGCCGGTGTCGTGGACGACGGGGTGATCACGGCGCTCACCCCCGAGCGGGTCGACACCGTCCTCGCACCCAAGGCCGACGCAGCGCACCACCTCCACGAGCTGACCCGCGACGCGGACCTGTCGCACTTCGTGCTCTTCTCCTCGGCCGTCGGCACCCTCGGCGGCGCCGGACAGGCCAACTACGCCGCCGCGAACGCCTACCTGGACGCCCTCGCTGGCCGTCGCCGGGCCCAGGGACTGCCCGCGACCTCGCTGGCCTGGGGCCTGTGGGCCACCGGAGGCGGCATGGGCGGCCGGCTCGCCGACGTCGACCTTCGCCGGCTCGCCAGGGCCGGCGTGCTGCCGCTCGACGCGGAACGCGGACTCGCCCTGTTCGACCGGGCGTGGGCGGGCGAGGAGGCCGTGCTCGTGCCCCTGCGGACCGATCCGGCCGTGCTGAGGGACCGCGCGGCGGCGGGGACGCTGCCCCCGGCCCTGCGCGACCTGGTCCCGCGGGGCGGGACGGGGCCGGTTCCACGGTCCCGGACCCGGTGGGACGACCCCGGTGGCGCCCAGCCGGACGCCGCGCCGGCCGACGGGGGTCACGCCGAGCGGCTGGCCGCGCTGCCCGACGCCGAGCGGGCCCGGACCCTGCTGGACCTGGTCCGGTCGCGGGCGGCCGCCGTCCTCGACTACCCCTCGCCCGACAGCCTCGACCCGCGCCGGTCGTTCCGCGAGGCCGGCTTCGACTCCCTGACCGCGGTGGAGCTGCGCAACAGCCTCGCCGCCGCCACCGGGCTGCCGCTGCCCGCCGCCCTCGTCTTCGACCACCCCAGTCCCGCCGCCCTGGCCGAACAACTGGACTGGCGCCTGACCGGCCACGCCGGCGCGCAGGGCCCCCTGCGGCGGCCCGCGCTGCCCGCCCTCCTCGATCAACTGGAGGCGGCCCTGGCGGAGCTGACGCCCACCGACCCCGAACGGCAGCTGACCGCAGCCCGGTTGCGGACCCTGGCCGCCGTGGGCGCCGGCGACGGCGTCCCGGGCGAGGAGGGCGCCGCCGACGTGGACACCCGGCTCGCCGCCGCCTCGGACGACGAGTTGCTGGACTTCATCCGCACGGAACTCGGCAAGGAGTGAACGGTTCACATGGCTGATGACAAGGAACTCCGCGACTATCTCAAGCAGGTCGCCGCGGAACTGCACCGGACGCGCAAGCGCCTGGGCGAACTGGAGTCGGCGGCCCGCGAACCGATCGCCGTCGTCGGCATGGCCTGCCGCTACCCGGGAGGCGTGCACTCGCCCGAGGACCTGTGGCGGCTCGTCGCGGAGGGCCGCGACGCGGTCGGTCCCTTCCCGTCCGACCGCGGCTGGGACCTCGCCGCCCTCTACGACCCCGACCCGTCGAACGAGGGCACCTGCTACGTCCGCGAGGGCGGCTTCCTCGACGACGTCGCCTCCTTCGACGCCGCGTTCTTCGGGATCTCGCCGCGCGAGGCGCACTCCATGGACCCGCAGCAGCGGCTGCTCCTGGAAAGCTCCTGGGAGGCGCTGGAACGCGCCGGCATCGACACCCGCACCCTGAAGGGCAGCCGCACCGGAGTGTTCGCCGGTGTCTCCCAGCAGGACTACGCCGCCCTCCTGACCGGCACGGAGGGCCGTATCGACGGCCACGGCTCCACCGGCGTCTCCAACAGCGTGCTGTCCGGCCGGATCTCCTACGTCCTCGGTCTGGAGGGCCCCGCCCTCACCGTGGACACCGCCTGCTCGTCCTCCCTGGTCGCCCTGCACCTGGCGGTACGGGCGCTGCGGGCCGGCGAGTGCGATCTGGCGCTGGCCGGCGGGGTCACCGTGATGGCCACGCCCGATGTGCACGTGATGCTCTCCCGGCAGGGCTCGCTCGCCCCCGACGGCCGCTGCAAGGCGTTCGGAGCCCAGGCCGACGGCGCCGGATGGAGCGAGGGCGCCGGTGTCGTCGTCGTGGAACGGCTGTCGGACGCGCGGCGCAACGGGCATCCGGTGCTGGCGGTCGTCCGGGGCACGGCGGTGAACCAGGACGGCGCCTCCAACGGGCTGAGCGCCCCCAACGGCCCCTCGCAGCAGCGGGTCATCAGGGACGCCCTCGCCGACGCCGGGCTGACCGCCGCCGACATCGACGCCGTCGAGGCGCACGGCACCGGGACCCGGCTCGGCGACCCCATCGAGGCCGACGCGCTGCTCGCCACGTACGGTGCCGCCCGGCCCGCCGGGCGCCCGCTGTGGCTGGGCTCCCTGAAGTCCAACATCGGGCACACCCAGGCAGCCGCGGGCGTGGGCGGGATCATCAAGACGGTGCTCGCGCTGCGCGCACGCGTCCTGCCGAGGACCCTGCACGCCGACGACCCGACCCCGTTCGTCGACTGGTCCGCCGGCACCGTCCGGCTGCTCGACGAGCCCCGCCCCTGGCCGGACGGCGACACACCGGGCCGCGCCGCCGTCTCGTCCTTCGGCGTCAGCGGCACCAACGCTCACGTCATCCTCGAACAGGCGCCCGCATCCACCCCCGAGGCGGAGGGCCCGGCCTCCGGCGTCACCCCTGTCCTCCCCGCCGTCCTGTCCGCGCACGGCACCGCCGCGCTCCGCGCCCAGGCCCGCCGGCTCGCCGACCATCTCACGGGCGCCGGCCCCGACGACGCCGGCGAGCCCGCGCTCGCGGACGTCGCGTACTCCCTCGCCACCACCCGCACCCCCCTGGACCGGCGGGCCGCCGTCCTCGCCGCCGACCGCGGCACCCTGCTCGACGGCCTCACCGCCCTCGCCGAGGGCCGCCCGCACGACACCCTCGCCGAGGGCACCGCCGCCACCGGCCGGACCGCGTTCGTGCTGCCGGGACAGGGGTCGCAGTGGCTGGGCATGGCCCGTGAACTCCTCGACACCGAACCGGTCTTCGCCGAGCACGCCCACGCGTGCGCCGAGGCCGTGCGCGAACTCGTCGACTGGAACGTCCTCGACGTACTGCGCGGCGAACCCGGCGACGTCGACCCGGACCGCATCGACGTCATCCAGCCCGTCCTGTTCACCGTGATGGTGGCGCTGGCGCGGACCTGGCAGGCGTACGGCGTCGAACCCGACGCGGTGACCGGCCATTCGCAGGGCGAGATCGCCGCCGCCCACCTCGCCGGGGGCCTCACGCTCCGGGACGCCGTCCGTGTCGTCGTCCTGCGCAGTCGCGCCCTGCGCACCCTCACCGTGCGCGGCGGCATGGCCTCCGTGCTGCTGCCCGAGGACCAGGTCCGGGCCCGGCTCGCCCCCTGGGCCGACCGGCTGTGGATCGCCGCCGTCAACGGCCCCGCCTCCGTCGCGCTCACCGGCGACCCCGACGCCTGTGACGCGTTCGTGGCCGCCTGCGAGGCCGACGGCGTGCAGGCCCGGCGCATTCCCGGCGCCGCAAGCCCCGGTCACTCCCCGCACGTCGAGGCGCTGAGTGACCGGCTGATGGACGACCTCGCCGTCCTCGAACCGCGCAGCGGGGAGGTGACGTTCTACTCGACCGTCACCGGCGGCCCGTTCGACACCGCCGGTCTCGACGCCGCCTACTGGTGCCGCAACATGCGTGAGCCCGTCCGCTTCGAGTCGGCCGTCCGCGCCCTCCTCGCCGACGGCCACCGCCTGTTCGTGGAGCCCAGCCCGCACCCCGTCCTCGTCAGCTCCCTCCAGCAGTGCGCCGAGGGCGACAACCAGGAGATCACCGTCACCGGCACCCTGCGCCGGGGTGAGGGCGGCACCGGGCGGCTGCGCACCGCCCTCGCCCGGGCCTGGACCGGCGGCGCCCCCGTCGACTGGCCGCGCGTCTTCGCCGGCAGCGGCGCCCACCGGGTCGACCTGCCCACGTACGCCTTCCAGCGCACCCGGCACTGGCCCGACGGGCCCCGGCGCGGCGCCGACGTCACCTCGGCCGGCCTCGGCCCGCTGCGCCACCCCCTGCTGGGCGCGCTGATGCGGCTCGCCGACGACGACGGCGCCGTCCTGACCGGCCGGATCGCCCCGCACGACCATCCCTGGCTCGCCGGGTACCGCATCGGCGACCGGGCGGTCCTGCCGGGCACCGCCTTCGTCGAACTCGCCGTCCTCGCCGGCGACCAGGTCGGATACGGCCGTGTCGAGGAACTCACCCTGCACACCCCGCTGTTGCTGCCGCCGGACGGCGCCGTCGGCCTCCAGGTCAGGATCGGCGCGGACACGGCAGGCCGCCGCACCCTCGCCGTCCACGCCTGCGCCGCGCCCCCCGGCACGGACGCCCCCTGGACCCTGCACGCCTCCGGCACCCTCGTCCCCGAGACCGGCCGGCCCGCCGTCGACACCGGCGCCCCCGCCCCGCACCTGACGGCATGGCCCCCGGCCGGCGCCGCACCCGTACCGGTCGAGGGCCTGTACGAGCGGCTGGCCGCCGACGGCTTCTCGTACGGCCCCGAGCGCCGCCTGCTCAGCGCGCTGTGGCGCACGGACGACGCCGTGTACGCAGAGGTGGCGCTGCCCGCCGGACAGCACGACGAGGCGACCCGCTTCGGCCTGCACCCCGCCCTGTCCGAGGCCGCACTGCACGCCCTGTACGCCCTCGGGGACGGCCGGGGAGCCGCCGTCCCGTTCTCGTGGTCCGGCGTCGAACTCCACGCCACCGGCGCCGCCCGCCTGCGGATCCGGCTGACCCGCACCGGCGAACGCACCGTCGCGCTGCTGCTCGCGGACGCCACCGGCGCCCCGGTGGCCGTCGCCGACTCCCTGCTGCTGCGCCCCGCCGACCCCGCGGGCCTGCTCACCGCGCCCTCGGCGCAGCGCCTCGACCAGGTGGATCCCGCCTCCGCTCCCTCCTCCGGCTCCGCGCCCCGGCCCGCCCGTCCCCGCCGCACGGCCGCCGCCGGCGCCCCGGCCGACGCCGAGCCCGGCTCGCTGGCCGCCCGCCTCACCCCGCTCACCGAGACCGAACGCACCCGCACCCTGCTGCGTCTCGTACGCGACACCGCCGCCGCGTCCCTCGGGCACGCGGACGCCGACACCGTCCAGGTGGGCCGGCCGTTCAAGGAACTCGGCTTCGACTCCCTCACCGCCGTGGACTTCCGCAACCGGCTGTCCACCGCCACCGGACTGCGTCTGCCCGTCTCCGTCGTCTTCGACCACCCCTCACCCCGCCGCATGGTGCGGGCCCTGTACGAGGAGCTGTTCGAGGACGCGGGGACCTCCGCGCCGGCCGCCGCGTCGACGGCGGGGACCGCCCCCGCCCGGCGGCGCGCCGACGACGAACCCCTCGCGATCGTCGGCATGGCCTGCCGCTTCCCCGGCGGTGTCAGCAGCCCCGAGGAGCTGTGGGACATGCTCACCGAGGGCCGCGACGGCATCACCGGCTTTCCCCGCGACCGGGGCTGGCGCGCCCAGGACTCGGCGCGCGGCGGCTTCCTCGACGACGTCGCCGGCTTCGACCCCGGCTTCTTCGGGATCACCCCGCGCGAGGCCCTCACCATGGACCCGCAGCAGCGGCTGCTCCTGGAGACCTCCTGGGAGGCCGTCGAACGCGCCGGCATCGACCCGACGATCCTGCGCGGCACCCGTACGGGCGTGTACGTCGGCGCCGCCGGGCTCGGCTACTCGCTGCTCTTCCCGCCCGGCTCGGAGCAGCTGGCCGGGTACACCGTCACCGGCACCGCCACGAGCGTGATCTCCGGCCGGGTCTCCTACGTCCTCGGCCTGGAGGGACCGGCCGTCACCGTGGACACCGCCTGCTCCTCCTCCCTGGTGGCCCTGCACTCCGCCGTCCAGGCCCTGCGCGCCGGACAGTGCGACCTGGCGCTGGCGGGCGGCGTCTGCGTGATGCCCGACGCGTCCCTGTTCGCCGACTTCGAACGCCAGGGCGGCCTCGCGGCGGACGGCCGGTGCAAGGCGTTCGCGGCGGGCGCCGACGGCACCGGCTGGTCGGAGGGCGTGGGCCTGCTGCTCGTCGAAAGGCTCTCCGACGCCCGCCGCCACGGGCACCCCGTCCTGGCCGTCGTACGCGGCTCGGCGGTCAACCAGGACGGCGCGTCCAACGGTCTCACCGCCCCCAACGGGCAGGCCCAGCAACGAGTCATCCGCGAGGCGCTGGCCGACGCCGGCTGCCTGCCGTCGGACGTGGACGCCGTGGAGGCGCACGGGACCGGCACCCGGCTCGGCGACCCGATCGAGGCCCACGCCCTGCTCGCCACCTACGGCCAGGACCGGGAACGGCCCCTGTACCTCGGCTCGTTGAAGTCCAACATCGGGCACACCATGTCGGCGGCGGGAGTCGGCGGCGTCATCAAGACGGTACTGGCCCTGCGCCACGGCACACTGCCGAGGACGCTCCACGTCGACGAGCCGTCGCCGCGGATCGACTGGTCGGCCGGATCGGTGGAGCTGCTGGCCGCGTCCCGGCCGTGGCCGGACACGGGCCGTCCGCGCCGGGCGGGCGTGTCGTCGTTCGGGATCAGCGGCACCAACGCCCACGTCGTCCTCGAACAGGCACCCGCCGAGGACACCGCCGGGCAGATGGCCGGGCCCCCGCCCCCGCACACCTCCCGAACCGCCGCAGGACACGCCGGCACCACCACCGGGGACGCCGGCACCGCCCCCGTGACATCTGCCGCCGCCTCCCGCCCCTGGCCGCTCCTGGTCGCCGCGCACGACGAGAGCGCCCTGCGCGACCAGGCGGCCCGTCTCCTCGGCCGTCTGGACGCCGACCCGGACCTGGACGTCGCGGACCTCGCCCACTCCCTCGCCACCACCCGCGCGGCCCTCGACCACCGGGCCGCCGCCGTCGTACACGACCGCGCCGGGGCGACCGCGGCCCTCACCGCCCTCGCCGCGGGCGAACTGCCGCCCGGCCTGCTGCGCGACACGGTCCGCGAGGGCCCGCTCGCCGTACTCCTCACCGGACAGGGCGCCCAGCGCTTCGGCATGGGCCGGGAGCTGTACGCCGCGCACCCGGTGTTCGCCGAGACCTTCGACGCCGTGTGCGTCCACCTCGACCCGCAACTCCCGCGTCCCCTCGCCGAGATCGTGTTCGGCACCGGGACGCCCGACCCCGACCCGGAGGCCGTGCACCGCACCGAGTACACCCAGCCCGCGCTGTTCGCCTTCGAGACCGCGCTCTACCGCCTGCTGGAGAGCTGGGGCGTGCGCGCCGACTATCTGCTGGGGCACTCCGTGGGGGAGATCACCGCGGCGCACCTCGCCGACGTCCTGACCCTGCCCGACGCCTGCCGGCTCGTCGCCGCGCGCGGCCGGCTGATGCAGCGACTGCCGGCGGGCGGGGCCATGCTCGCCGTCTCCACCGACGAGAAGCAGGCCGCGGAGGTGCTGGCGGACCACCCGGACGTGGTCGTGGCCGCCGTCAACACTCCCGGCTCCGTCGTGCTCTCCGGACCGGCCGGCGCGCTCACCGCCCTCCGCGACCACTTCACGCAACGAGACGTCCGGGCCACCTTCCTGACCGTCAGTCACGCCTTCCACTCACCGCTGATGGAACCCATGCTGGACGACTTCGCCCAGGTCGTCGGCGGCCTCGACCTCCGCCCGCCCCGCATCCCCGTCGTCTCCGACGTCACCGGAGAACTCCTCACCCCCGAGCAGGCGTGCTCGCCCGACTACTGGGTCCGGCACGTACGGGAGACGGTCCGCTTCGCCGACGGGGTGCGCACCCTGGCCGCCGAGGGCGTCACCGTCCTGCTGGAGGTCGGCCCCGACGGTGTCCTCACCGGCTCCGCCCACAGCTGCCTGGACGACGACACCGACACCGGCCCCGCCCTCGACACCGGAGCCGCCCGCACGGTGTGCGCCGCCACGCAGCGCAGGGACGCCCCGGAGGACGAGAACCTGCTCGTGGCCCTCGCCCGCGTCCATGTGGCGGGTGCGCCCGTCGACTGGGCCGCCGTCCTCGCCGGCTCCGGCGCCCGCCACGTCGATCTGCCCACCTACCCCTTCCAGCGCGCCCGCTACTGGCCCGACCCCCGCCCCGCCGGCACCGCCGGAGACCTGACCGCGCTGGGCCTGAGCCCCACCGGTCACCCCCTGCTCGGGGCCCGTGTCACCGCGGCGGCCGACGGCACCACCCTGTTCACCGGCGAACTGTCCACGACCGCCCACCCCTGGCTCACCGACCACGCCGTCCTCGACACCGCCCTGTTCCCCGGTACCGGATTCGTCGAACTCGCCCAGTGGGCGGGCCGTCAGCTCGACTGCCACCACCTCGACGAACTCATCCTGGCCGCGCCCCTGGTGATCCCGGCCGACGCGCCCGTCCAGCTCCAGCTCACCGTCGGCCCGCCCGACGACACCGGTGCCCGCGCCCTGTCCGTCCACTCCCGCACCGCGACCGACGGCACCGCGGGCGACACCCCCGAACCGGACGGCACCTGGACCGCCCACGCCGAAGGCACCCTGACCCCGCGGGCACCGGGCACACCCGCCACCGCGCCCCTCACCACCTGGCCACCGCAGCACGCCGAGCCCGTCGACCTGGACACCTTCTACGAGGACCTGGTCGACCACGGCTTCACCTACGGCCCCGCCTTCCGCGGGCTGACCGCCGCCTGGCGGCGCGGCGAGGAGGTCTTCGCGGAGGTACGGCTGCCCGGGACCGCCACCGGCGGCTTCGCCGTGCACCCCGCCCTCCTCGACGCCGCCATGCACTCCCTCGCCTTCCGCCCCTCGGCGACCTCCGCCGACGGCCCGCTGCTGCCCTTCGCCTGGCGGGGTGTCACCGACCACGCGCAGGGGGCGACCGCGCTGCGCGTGCACGTCCGCGACGAGACCGAGGACCGGGTGGCCGTGGAACTCACCGACCTCTCCGGCCGCCCCGTCGCCTCCGTCGCCGCCCTGCACATGCGGACCGCCGCCACCGAGGGCCTCGACACCGCACGCATCCGCCCCGAATGGCTGCTGCGCACCGAGTGGACCGCCCTGGACACCACCGCGGCCGTGCCGGACCAACCCGCTCCGAGCCGCTTCGCGGTCCTGGGCGACCCGACGGCGTACGCCCACGTCGAACCGTTGCTGCGGACCGCCGGGGCCGTCGAGCACCACACCGGCCTGGACGCCCTGCGCGCCGCCGGCCGCGTCCCCGACGTGGTCGTCGTGCCGCTGCCGCCCGCCGCACCGACCTCGGCCGCCGCCCGCGCCGCCGTGCACACGGTCCTCGGCCTCCTCCAGGAATGGACCGCCGACACCACCCTCGCGGGCAGCCGGCTGGTCCTGTGCACCTCCGGCGCCGTGCGCGCCGCCGACCACGAGACCGTCACCGACCCGGCCGCCGCCGCCGTCTGGGGCCTCGCGCGCTCCGCCCAGCTGGAGAACCCCGGCAGCGTCCTGCTCGTCGACCACCTGCCCGACGCCACCACCCCCCTGCCCCACGCCGTCGCCCGTGCACAGGCCGCAGGAGAACCCCAACTGGCCCTGCGCGCCGAGGAGATACGCGTCCCACGCCTGACCCGGCTCACCCCCGCCGAGCCCCCGACGCCCGGCCCCTGGCCGGCCTCCGGCACCGTACTCGTCACCGGGGCCACCGGCACCCTCGGCCGCCTCACCGCCCGCCACCTGGTCACCCGGCACGGGGTCCGGGACCTGCTGCTGGCCTCCCGCCGGGGCGCCGACGCGCCCGGCACACGGGAACTGCTCACCGAACTCACCGCCCTCGGGGCCGACGTCCGCGCCGAGGCCTGCGACATCACCGACCGCGCGGCGCTGGCCGCGCTGCTGGAGACCGTGCCGGACCTGAAGGCCGTGGTGCACACCGCCGGCACCGTCGACGACGCCACACTCACCGCACTCACCCCGGCCCAGGTCGACGCCGTGCTGCCGGTGAAGACGGCGGCCGTGGAGCATCTGCACGAGCTGACCGCCGACCGGGACCTGGACGCCTTCGTGGTCTTCTCCTCGCTCGCCGGCACCATGGGCGGCGCGGGCCAGGCCAACTACGCGGCGGCCAACGCCTTCGCCGACGCCCTGTGCGCCCGCCGGGCCGCCGCCGGACTCCCCGCGCTGTCGCTCGCCTGGGGCCCCTGGCAACGCGGCGAGGGCATGACGGCGGGCGTCGCCGACAGCGACCTGAAACGCATCGCCCGCGTGGGACTGCGCCAGCTCGACCCCCGCGAGGGCCTGGCGCTGTTCGACGCGGCCCTCACCACCGGCGAGAGCGTCGCCGTCCCCGTACGCCTGGACACCTCCGCCCTCGATCCCGGCTCGCCCACGACACCCGCCCTGCTGCGCTCCCTCGCCGCCGGAACCCGGGCGGGCGGCAGCGGTCCGGCCGCCCCCGTGGCCGGACTGCGGGAGCGGCTGCTGCCACTGTCCGAGACGGACCGCACCGCCGCGCTGGTGGAGCTGGTGCGGGCGGAGGCCGCCACCGCCGCCGGACTGCCCTCGGCGGACTCCGTCCCCTCGGGCAAACCCTTCCAGAACCTGGGCTTCGACTCCCTCATGGCCGTGGACCTGCGCAACCGGCTCTCCGCCCTCACCGGTCTGCGGCTGCCCGCCACCCTGGTCTTCGACCACCCCACCCCGAACAGCCTGGCCGAACTCCTGCACCAGGGACTGGACCTGACCACCGCCCAGGCACCCGATCCGGCCCTCCTCGCCCTGGAGTCCCTGGAGACCTCCCTGCGGACGCCCGCCGAGGACCCCGCCCGCCGGGCCTCCCTCGCCCTGCGCCTGCGCGTCCTGCTCACCAAGCTCGAACAGACACCCGGCAGCGGCGCGGCGGCCGCCGAAGCGGCGCCGGCGGACGACGACACCGACGGCGACCTCAGCGCGGCGAGCACGGAGGAACTGCTCAGCCTCATCGGCAACGAGTTCGGCATCCGGTGAACCCCGGGGGCCCCGCCCCCACCCCTTCCCCCGGTCCCGACGGGTTAGGGGGCGGCCCCCTCGTTTCTGGGGCTCCCAGGCTCCGCACGGCGCCGTAGCGTCACGATCACCGCCCCCGCCCCCGTCGTCCCCCCAAGGAGGACCGATGCCCCTCGACATCGAAACCCCTCTGCCCTACCAGCGCGACGCGGTCTGCCCGTTCGACCCGGGCCCACGGCTGCGCGAGGTGCAGCGGGAGGACCCGGTGCACAAGTGGCGCCTGCCGAACGGCCAGGACATCTGGGTCGTCACCCGCTACGACGACGTACGGCAGATGTTCACCGACCCCCGCCTCAGCAGCGCCCTCACCCCGCTCACCCTCATGCTCCCCGGCATCGACGACGACCAGCTGGTGGTGTCCCCGGGCAGCTTCGTCAACATGGACCCGCCCGAGCACACCCGGCTGCGCCGCACCGTCGCCTCCAGCTTCACCGCCCGCCGCATGCGGGAACTCACCCCCCGCCTGGAGCGGATCGCCGAGAACTGCCTCGACGGCATGGAACAGCTGGGCCCGCCCGCGGACTTCATGGCCGCGTTCGCCTTCCCCTTCCCCCTGCTCGCCATCTGCGAACTGCTCGGCCTCAGCGACGAGGAACGCGCCGAGTACCTCGCGCTCACCGCCAAGGCGGCGGCCGGGCTCGCCGCCACCGCCGAGGAGGTCCAGGAACTCGTCGGCGCCGCCCACCGCTTCATGCTGGACATCGTCACCGCCCAGCGCGCCGCACCCACCGACGGCATGATCGGCATGCTGGTCCGCGAGCACGGCGACGAACTCGACGACGAGGAGATCGTCGGCATCAGCAACATGTTCCTGTCCGCCGGCTTCGACACCACCGCCAACACCCTCGGCCTCGGTCTCCTCGCCCTCTTCGACAACCCCGGCCAGCTCGCCCTGCTGCGCGACGATCCCGCCGTCCTCGACTCCGCCGTCGAGGAACTCATGCGCTACCTCAGCGTCATCTCCGCCACGAGCGGCCGCACCGCCACCGAGGACCTGGAGATCGGCGGGGTCACCGTCCGCAAGGGCGAGTACGTCGTACCGGCCCTGGCCGTCGCCAACCGCGACCCGGCCCACTACACCGACCCCGACCGGCTCGACCTCACCCGCACCCCGGCCCAGCAGGTCGGCTTCGGACACGGCATCCACCGCTGCACCGGCGCCACCATGACCCTGCTGGAGCTGAAGATCGCCTTCCCCGCCGTCCTGCGGCGCTTCCCCGGCCTGCGCCTCGCGGTGCCCCGGGAGGAACTCGAATTCCGCGGCTACAACATGGTGCACGGCGCACTCAGCATCCCCGTCGTCTGGTGAACCGCTCCCCGCGCGTCCCCCGGGGGTCCCCGCACACCCGGAGGGCGGCCCGGCCCCGCCCCGGGGCCGCCCCCCGCACCGGCCCATAGCGTCCACCACCAGCGCCACAACGAGTGGGAGCCCGAGGCATGAACACATCTCTCGACGAGGTCATCGACGCGCTGCGCGCCTCCCTGCTGGAGAACGAGAGGCTGCGCCGGCACAACCACCGGCTCACCTCCGCCGCAACGGAGCCCCTGGCGATCGTCGGCATCGGCTGCCGCTTCCCCGACGGCGTGACCCACCCGGACGACCTGTGGCGGCTGGTCGCCGAGGGCCGCGACGCCATGACCGGCCCGCCCACCGACCGGGGCTGGGAGCACCACCCCGCCCACGACCCCCGCCACCAGGGCGCCTTCCTCACCGGGGCCGGCGACTTCGACGCCGACTTCTTCCGCATCTCGCCCCGCGAGGCACTCGCCATGGACCCGCAGCAGCGGCTGCTGCTGGAGGTGTCGTGGGAAGCGGTCGAGCGGGCCGGTATCGACCCGCTCTCGCTGCGCGGCAGCCGCACCGGCGTCTTCGTCGGCGGCGCCACCCAGGAGTACGGCGCGCTCCTCGGCAACGCCCGCGAGAACACCGACGGATACGCCCTCACCGGACTGCCCGCCAGCATCATGTCCGGCCGCATCGCCTACCTGCTCGGCCTCGAAGGGCCCGCCCTGACGGTCGACACGGCCTGCTCCTCCTCCCTCGTAGGCCTCCACCTCGCGGGCCGGTCGCTGCGCGCCGGCGAGTGCGACCTCGCCCTCGTCGGCGGGGTCCTCGTCATGACGTCCCCCACCATCTACGGCGAGTTCGACAGCCAGGGCGGATCGGCCTCCGACGGCCGCTGCAAGGCGTTCGCGGACAGCGCCGACGGCACGGGCTGGGGGGAGGGCGCGGGCGTCCTGGTGGTGGAGCGGCTGTCCGACGCCCGCCGAGCGGGCCACCCCGTCCTGGCGGTCGTCCGGGGCTCGGCGGTCAACCAGGACGGCGCGTCCAACGGCCTGACCGCCCCCAACGGCCCCTCGCAGCAGCGGGTGATCAGGGACGCCCTGGCGGACGCCGGGCTGTCGCCGGCGGACGTGGACGCCGTCGAGGCGCACGGCACCGGCACCCGGCTCGGTGACCCGATCGAGGCCCAGGCGCTGCTGGCGACGTACGGGCAGGGGCGGCCGCAGGACCGGCCGCTGTGGGTCGGCTCCGTGAAGTCGAACATCGGCCACACCCAGTTCGCCGCGGGAGTCGCCGGAGTCATCAAGACGGTGCTGGCGCTGCGGCACGGGGTCCTGCCGCGCACCCTGCACGTGGACGAACCGACCCGGCAGGTCGACTGGTCGGCCGGCGCGGTGCGGGTGCTGACCGAACAGCGGCGGTGGCCGGAGACGGACCGCCCGCGCCGGGCGGGTGTGTCGTCGTTCGGGATCAGCGGCACCAACGCCCACGTCATCATCGAGGAGGCGCCGGAGCAGCCGCCGGAGCCCGAGGGCACCGGCCGCGAGCCGGGCCGTCCGCTGCCCGCCGTACCCGTCCTGCTGAGCGCCCGGAACGAGGCCGCCCTGCGCGACCAGGCGGCCCGCCTGCTCGCCCACCTCGACCGGGACACGGTCCCGCGACTGGCGGACCTCGCGCACTCCCTGGCCACCACCCGCGGCCACCTGGAGCACCGGGCCGCCGTCACCGCCACCGCGCCGCCCGACCTGACCGGGGGACTGCGCGCGCTCGTCGCGGGCGAGGACGCGCCCGGACTGGTCCGGGGCGCCTCCTCGGACGGCGGGCTCGCGGTGGTGTTCTCCGGCCAGGGGTCGCAGCGGGCCGGCATGGGACGCGGCCTGTACGAGACGTTCCCGGTGTTCGCGGCAGCCTTCGACGAGGTGTGCGCCGCCTTCGACGAGGTGCTGCCGGAGCCGCTGAAGCCGGTCGTCCTGGACGGCCCCGCCGAGGCGCTGGAGTCCACCGACCGGGCCCAGCCGGCGCTGTTCGCGCTGGAAGTGGCGCAGTTCCGTCTGATCGAGTCATGGGGAGTGAAGCCGGATGTGGTGCTCGGGCATTCTGTGGGCGAGATGGTCGCGGCTCATGTGGCGGGAGTGTGGTCGCTTGCTGACGCGTGCCGGCTGGTCGCGGCGCGCGGGAGGCTGATGGGGGCCCTGCCCCCGGGCGGCGCGATGTGGGCGGTACGGGCGCGGGAGACGGAGATCCCCGGCGGCACGGGGGTGTCGGTGGCGGCGGTCAACGGGCCGTCCTCTCTGGTCCTCTCCGGCCCCGAGGACGCCGTGCGCGAGCTGGCCGGCCGCTTCGCGGCCGACGGCCGGCGGGTGAAGCGGCTCGCGGTCGGCCACGCCTTCCACTCCGCGCTGATGGAACCCGTGCTGGAGGACTTCGCCGAGGTCCTGGCGGGCGTCCGGTTCGCCGAGCCGGTGATCCCCCTCGTGTCGAACGTGACCGGCGAGGTCGCGGGGGAGGAGCTGTGCACCCCGGAGTACTGGGTGCGGCACGTACGGGCGACCGTGCGGTTCGCCGACGGGGTGCGGACGGCCCGCGCCCAGGGCGTCGGCACGGTCCTGGAACTCGGCCCCGACGGCTCCCTGGTCTCCCTGGTGCAGGAGACCGTGCCGGAGCTGGCCGCCGTCGCGGCACTGCGCCGGGACCGCGACGAGGCACCGGCCCTGCTGGCCGCGCTGGCGGAGATCCACGCGCACGGGGTGGGCGTCGACTGGCGGGCGCTGTTCGCGGGCACGGACGCCCGCCGGGTGGACCTGCCGACGTACGCCTTCCAGCACCGGCGCTACTGGCCCGACACACGCGTCGGCGCCGGCCGCGGCCGGGTGGTCGACGACTGGCGCTACCGGGTCGTGTGGCGGCGCCGTGAACCGGCCGGGGACCGGTCCTCGACCGGCCGGACGACCGCAGAGGGCGTACTGACGGGCCACTGGCTGCTGGTGGAACCGGGCGACGACACCGGCGCCCGCCTCGCGCGGGCGCTGCGGGCGGCCGGGGCCGAGGTGACGGTCGCTACCGGTGCCGCCGCCGGTGACTTCGCGGGGGTCGTGGCCCTGCCCGGCACGGTCCAGGACGCCGCGGCGCTGGTGCGGGAGCTGCGCTCCGCCGGGACGAGGGTGCCGCTGTGGTGGGTCACCGAGGACGCGGTCGCGGTCGCGCCCGGGGACACCGTACGGCCCGAGGCGGCGCAACTGTGGGGCCTGGGCCAGGTGGTGGGGCTGGAGGAGCCCGCGTGGTGGGGCGGCCTCGTCGACCTGCCCGCCGTCTGGGACGACGACACGGGCCCGCTGCTCACCGCCCTCCTCGCCGGAGCCGCCGAGGGGGAGGACCAACTCGCCGTACGCGGGACGGAGGTGTTCGCCCGGCGCCTGGTACGGGCACCGCTGGCCGCGCGCGGCCCGGTCCGGGAGTGGAAACCCCGGGGCACGGTTCTGGTCACCGGAGGCACGGGCGGCGTCGGCGCGCACGTCGCCCGGTGGCTGGCCCGGGAGGGAGCCGAGCGGCTGGTGCTGACCAGCCGTCGCGGCCCCGAGGCCCCGGGCGCGACGGACCTGGCGGCCGAACTGCGTTCCCTGGGCGCGGAAGTGACCCTGGCCGCCTGCGACACGGCCGACCGCGACACCCTCGCCGCGCTCCTGGCGGACGTACCGGAAGAGACCCCGCTGACCGCCGTCGTGCACGCCGCCGGCGTCGTGCGTTACACCAAGGTGCGCGACCTGACCCCGCAGGAGATCGACGAGGTCGTCACCGGCAAGGCCGTCGGCGCCCGCCATCTCGACGAACTCACCGCCGGCCTGGACCTGGACGCGTTCGTCCTGTTCTCCTCCGGCGCCGCCACCTGGGGCGGCGGATCCCAGGGCGCCTACGCCGCCGCCAACGCCCACCTCGACGGCCTCGCCCGGTCCCGCCACGCCCGGGGGCTGCCCGCGACGTCCCTCGCCTGGGGCACCTGGCGCTCCGAGGGCATGGCCGCCGACCTGGACGAGGAGTCCCTGTCCCGGATGGGGCTGAACCTCATGGACCCCGCGCTCGCGCTGTCCGTCATGCGGGAAGCGGTCGAGCACGACGAGACCTGCCTCACCGTCACCGACACGGAATGGTCCCGCTTCGCACCCGTCTACGCCGGGGCCCGCCGCCGCCCCCTCATCGAGGACATCCCGGAGGCCGCCCGTGCCCTGGGCGACGCGCCGGAGACCCTCGACGACGGCGGGACGACGACGGACTCGGCCGGCGCGGGCCACGCCCTCCGACGCCGGCTCGACGCCCTCACCGAGGCCGAACAGGGTTCCGTACTGCTGGAGTTGGTGCGCTCGCGCGCCGCGTCCGTCCTCGGGCACCCCGATGCGACGGAGATCCCCGGCCACCGCCCGTTCAAGGATCTCGGCTTCGACTCCCTGACCGCGACCGAACTCCGCAACCGGCTGAACACGGCCACCGGTCTCCGGCTGTCCGCCACCCTCGTCTTCGACCACCCCACCCCCGCCGCCCTCGCCGACCACCTGCGCCTGGAGCTGAACGGCGGCCCCGGCCCCGCCGCCGGAACGGTCGTCGTACGCCGTGCCGACCACGACGAACCCCTGGCGATCGTCGGCATGGCCTGCCGGCTCCCCGGCGGGGTCACCGGCCCCGAGGACCTGTGGCGGCTCGTCGCCGAAGGCCGGGACGAGATCTCCCCCGTGCCCGGGGACCGGGGCTGGGACGTGTGGGGCGCCTCGGGCGCCCAGCAGGGCGGCTTCCTCGCCGACGTTGCCGGTTTCGACGCGGAGTTCTTCGGCATCTCCCCGCGGGAGGCGCTGGCGATGGACCCCCAGCAGCGGCTGCTGCTGGAGGTGTCCTGGGAGGCGGTCGAACAGGCGGGCATCGACCCGTCGTCCCTGCGCGGCACCCGCACCGGCGTCTTCGTCGGCGGCTCACCCACCGGCTACGGCACCCTCCTCGGCGACGCGCCCGACGCCGGCGGCTACCTGCTCACCGGCAACAGCGGCAGCGTGATGTCCGGCCGGATCGCCTACGCCCTCGGCCTGGAGGGCCCGGCCCTCACCGTCGACACCGCCTGTTCCTCCTCGCTGGTCTCCCTGCACCTGGCCGGCCAGGCCCTGCGCGGCGGCGAGTGCGACCTCGCCCTCACCGGCGGTGTCGCCGTCATGCCCACCCCGGGCGCCTTCGACGAGTTCGCCCGGCAGGGGGGTCTGGCGTCGGACGGCCGCTGCAAGGCGTTCGCCGACACGGCCGACGGCACCGGCTGGTCGGAGGGTGTCGCCTTCCTCGTCGTGGAACGCCTGTCGGACGCGCGACGCAACGGCCACCTCGTGCTCGCGACGGTCCGCGGCTCGGCCGCCAACCAGGACGGCGCCTCGAACGGCCTGAGCGCCCCCAACGGCCCGGCGCAACAGCGGGTGATCCGTGCCGCCCTCGCCGACGCCGGACTCACACCGTCCGACGTGGACCTGGTCGAGGCGCACGGGACCGGCACGCGACTGGGTGATCCGATCGAGGCGCAGGCGCTGCTGGCGGCCTACGGCCAGAACCGTGAACGACCTCTGTACGTCGGGTCGTTGAAGTCGAACATCGGGCACACCCAGGCCGTCTCCGGCGCGGCCGGCGTGATCAAGACGGTCCTGGCGCTGCGGCACGGGGTCCTGCCGAGGACCCTGCATGTCGACGAGCCCTCCAAGGAGGTCGACTGGTCGGCGGGCGCGGTGGAGCTGCTGACGGAGCAGCGGACGTGGCCGGAGACCGGAGGCCCCCGGCGGGCCGGTGTGTCCTCGTTCGGGATCAGCGGCACGAACGTCCACGTGGTCCTGGAGCACACGCCGGCGGACGACCCGGCGACCGACCCGGCGACCGAGCCCGCGGGCGAGAGCTGGTCCGGCCCCGTCCCCTGGCTGCTCTCCGGCCATACGGAGAGCGCCCTGCGGGCCCAGGCCGCCCGTCTGAACACGCACTTGACGCAACACCGGGACATGGGCGCCGATCGCGTCGCCTCCTCGCTGATCCGCTCCCGTGCGGCGTTGGAGCATCGGGCGGTGGTGGTGGGTGCGGGGTGTGAGGGGTTGTTGCGGGGGGTGGTGGCGGTCGCGGAGGGGCGGCCGGATGCGGGGGTGGTGCGGGGTCGTGTGGGGGGTGTGGGTCCTGGGCCGGTGTTCGTGTTTCCGGGGCAGGGGTCGCAGTGGGTGGGTATGGCGGTGGAGTTGCTTGCGGCTTCGCCGGTGTT
>NZ_JBVIYK010000029.1:0-60886 GCF_055592645.1 Streptomyces sp. NPDC041108
CGTCATCGAGACGGCGGCCTCGTCCTCGAAGACCAGCCACGCCCCGAGCGCCGCCGCGGTGGCTTTGCCCGGGGCCAGGTCTCCTTCACCCAGCCGGCCACCGCCGCATCGTCACGTTCGACAGCCCGCCGCGCAGGCTGCTGACACGACCAGCCGTGCCGCCGCAGCAACTCCCACGCACCACGGACCGACAACGACACCCCGAGCTGGTCCGCGATCAGCATGCGCACCCGCGAAAGCGTCCACCGCTCATCCGTCCACCCCTGAGCGACCGCACCTTCCAACAGAAACGGCTCAAGCATGGCGAAGGCGTCGTCATCCACCTTCGGCCGCTTCGCAGGGCCCGACGAACGCAGTGCCTCCCGTCCGCCCTCGCGCCAGGACCGGCGCCACCGCTCCACCGACCGCACACTGACCCGCAGCCTTGCGGCTATCGCTGCGTTCTTCTCACCCAGAGCAAAGGCATCGGCGGCGAGCATGCGCACTCGCTCCCGCGCGGCCTGGCCATGCGGAGTGAGACCACCACCCTGGCCCCCACCAACTGCTGCGCACGCTCTATGTCTTCGCGGACCTGCGTGGGCGGCCGGCCGAGTCAGCGCCGGTGGCCCTTGACCACCGCGAGGCGGTCAAGGCCGCTCTCGCCGAGGCCCCCGACCGGATCATCACGCGCTGCGCGCGCCGGCGTGAGGCGGCGGTATTCGGAGCCGCTCTGACAGGGCCATGCAGGGGAACTGTCTGACCCAGCCGGGTGGCCGGGCGGTCGATGCGGTGAGGATCCAGGCCCGCCATGGAACCCCAAAAGCATGCACTGACCAAGTGAAGGGTTGCCCCTGCCATGACGCTGGTCGTCACGTTTGTCGGCGCAACGCCCGTCCTGGGCAGCGCAGTTGGAGCGTCGTACAAACTCTGGACCTATAAGGTCGAAGGCAGCCAGCAGGAGCTTCCCGACGGGAACCGGCTCTCGCTCGGGCTGTCCGCCGATATCAACGTGCTGGATCCCGCCTCCCTCCCGGGAGTGGCCGGTCTGGAGAAGATGTTCCTCCAGAAGGACCAGGCGGATCCTCGCCAGTACGCGTGGCGCCTGATCAGCGGGTCCGGGCAGCCTCAGATGATCTCCTTCGTGGCTCCCGCCCGTGCAGCCAGCGGTGACGTCCTCCTCCTGAAGTCCACCCCCGGAAACCCGTTGGTCTCGGTGGCCTTCGCCGTTGCGGCGAACGGGCCCACCAGCCATTCGCAGCGGATCACCGTGCCGGCTCCGGGTTTGCCGACGTTCGCCGGACGGCCGCTGGCCGACTTCGCGGGTTCGCTGCCGTACGCCAGTGAACTGTTCGGCGTCTACCATCCGCTGACCGGATGGTTCGGCGCCTACTCCTCCATGGCTGCCTCCACGGCCCACCAGGGCTCCCCGTTCGCCGGGCTGACGGCGCTCGCCCACTTCCGCGGCCCGGAAGCCCGCACGATGACCGATCCGAAGCTTGCCGCGCTCGCGCAGCACTACGACGCGGCGGAGCTCGCCGGCCTGTCGCCGGTGGGAGTGGTGAACCTCTTCCGGGAGTACTTCTTCGAGTTCGACACCTTCCTCGGCACCCCGGTGGCACACATCTGGGTCAGCCCGGGCGGCAGCGTCGAGGTGGTCGAGACCAGCACCAGACGCACGTTGGTCGAGAAGTCCACCGAGGTGTCCGAGGAGATCTCCCGGAAGACGGAAGAGAGCCTGACCGAGCAGGACGACATCGCCGACGCCGTCAAGGAGGAGAACGCGACCGACACGAAGCTCGGGGTGAGTGCCACCGGCGGAGTGAACGCGAAGATCTACCACGCTGACGTCAGTGCCAGCTTCAGCACCCAGAACACCGTCAAACGGGGATCCGAGGCCACCCACAAGCACACCCGCACCCAGGCCGCCAAAGCCACCAGCGAGATCAAGCGGAACTTCAAGACCACCTTCAAGACAGTGACCGAATCGACGGACACCTCAAGCCGCCGGTACGTCCTGCAGAACAACACCACCGACCTGGTCAACTACGAGATCCGCCGCAAGATGCGCAAAGTAGGGGTGCAGCTCCAGCACATCGGCACGCGGCTGTGCTGGCAAGTGTTCATCGGCGATCCCGGCAGAGAACTCGGGCTGGGGGACATGGTCAACGTCGTCGACGCGCCCGACCTGACCGCAGTCCAGAAGCCGGAGAAAAAGATCGTCCCGCCGGACCAGAAGGTGACCCACCCGCTGTCGCTGACGTTCGTCCTGACCCACGGGGCCGACACCGACGCGGAGAACACCTACACGCCGGACACCGACCCCAATGTCGGCATCTTCAAACCGGTCCTGGGAGAGAACGACCTCATCAAATTCCGGTTCGACTTTCCGCTCCCGGCACCACCGGACGGCTTCGAGATCAAGAAGGGCGTGGCCCCGGAAGTCGACTTCCGGGGAGCCCAGGTCCAGTTCACCATCGACCCCGGTGTCCTCGACATGACAGAGAACCCCGATGTCGCCAAGAACAGCCTCGGACTGCGGCTGACGTACGCCAACTTCCAGGGCAACAAGTCGATTCCCTTCAGCGCGGCCATCACCTACACGCCGAAGGCGGAGACGAAACTGGCGATCGAGACGGCCAACGAAGCGGCGGAACAGGCCTACAAGAAGGAAGTCGACCGGCTGCAGCATGAGGCGTATGGCAAAGCCGTCCATGAGCGACTGCGCCTGGTGAGCACCATGCGCAGCCGAACTCCCGAAGACCTGCGCAGCGAAGAGCGCCGGGTGGTCTTCCGCAGCCTCATCCGCCGGCTGGAGCAGGCAGATCAGTACCCGAAGAACCCGGCGCACCTGCCCTTCCCGGAGGCCGAGGGGATCGGGCACCTCTTCGACGTGGAAGAGATGCTGTACTTCGTCGCCCCCGACTACTGGCGCCCGGGTCCGGTGCCTCCCCCCTCCGTCACCGAGGACAGCTCGGGCCGGTACCCCCTGCCTTCGGAGGCCGAGACGTTTCCGACCGGGACCACGGTTCGTCCCCTCCAGGGCCAGACCGTGGCCGGATGGTACTCCCGGGCAGAGAAGTACCGGGCCGTCGACCCGCAGGCATCGTTGCCGGACTGGCGGGTGGACTACCTCATCACGGAGCAGACCCAGCCCGCGCCGCTCGGCAGCTCTCTGGGCTGGCTCATCCAGATCGACGGAGACGAGCGGCGCAACGAGTTCCTCAACGCCGCCTGGGTGAAGGCCGTCCTGCCCGTCCGGCCCGGCCAAGAGCAGGCCGCACTGAACTGGCTGACCAGCGTCGAGGGGGAGGCCGGCCTCGACGTCCTCTACGTCCCCCAGGCCGAAGACCCGGACTCGTTCCACGGCAAGAAGATCGGGCAGGTGCTGTCCCTGGTCGCCGAGCAGCTTAAGACGGTCAACACCGACTACAAGGCCACAAAGGACTCGGAGAAGGTCTTCGAGACCGGATTCGACCCCCTGGCCGGCGGATTCCGGCCGGCCCAGCCCTACGAGGTGTTCGACCAGTGGACCGAGGTCCTACCGACCGATCAGGTGGCCGCAGTGGCCGTGAACTACGACCCGAAGACCGGACAGCAACTGTGACAGCACAGGAGGCCGCCGTGAACGTGTACACCGTCGAGTACACGGCGCCGAAAGAACCGCCGCTGAGAGAACGCAGGTTTCAAGCGGACGACTACACCGTTCACGGGGACTTCGTCGATTTCACGACCGCCGACGGCAAGAAGGTCTTCAGCGTCCGTGCCGAAGCCGTCGTGACCATCACCAGGGCATCCGCCTCCACCTGATGACCGGGACCTTGTGAAGTGCTCATCACCATCAATGTCACCGACGTCAACGGCGCAGCCCTGCCGAATGCCCGGATCCGACTCGTCTTCACGTCCCCGAGAGGCCCCGAACCCGTCACCCTGAACCCGAGGCCGGGGCAACAGGTGGACGCCTCGCTGGCTCTGAACCAGCTTGAGATCTACGTGTCGATGGACGGCTTCACTGACGAGCAGTTCCTGATCTCCGCCATCGGAGCCTCCGGCTGGCTGTCGTCCAACCCGGCCGGGCACGCCGTGCTGCACGACGGAGTGCTCGATATCTTCACCACGATCGGTACCGTGCGGCTGGCTCCGAGCATCACCGTGAGGCCGGATGCGGAGCTGCTGGGCAACCCCCGTGCGGCACTGGTCGACCATGCCGGCGGGGAAGAGTGGATCTACCGCGGCGCCTTCCACAACACCGAGATGCTGCGCCGGCTCGACGAGCCGGTCTTCGGAGACCTCGCCGCGATGGAATGGAAGCGCTTCAACCATTCGCGGGTGTTGGTCGAACTTGCCAGGCACGGCCGGTTCGTCCTGCTGGAGTTCGGGCCCAAGGAGGTCGCCGGCGGCGGCCGACTGCCCCGCTTCCTGATCGGAACGTGGGTGCCGTTCAAGCCGCTGGCCGCCACTCCGGAGGTTGTGGTCTTCTACACGCCGCCGACGTTCAAGAACCGGGGCTACCCAGCGGACTCCTACCCGTTCCTCGGCGAGTACCCGTACGGCATCACCAAGGCGAAGGCCGCGAAGGACGTGACGCAGCCCTACGTGGGGCTCGCGGTCAACTACCTGGTGACCGGATACAAGATCATCTACCAGCTGCTGGCCGCCGGCCGGAACCCCATCGTGGTCATGCCCGTCCAGCCGAGCGCGAACTGGGGCCCGCTCGACACGCAACCGGGCCTCGGCCGTCTCCTCAAGGAGGTCGTACGCTTCCTCTACGCCAACCAGCTCGTGTCCAGCAGGACCGCACCGCTCGTGAAGGTGCGTATGCCCTACGGCCGAACCTCGCAGTTTCCGTCGGTGGGCCGGCGCGGCGACGAGCAGGTGCCGCGCGCTTTCACCACCACCGTCTCGGGCTTCAGCGCCGGCATCAACGCCGTGGTGAACCTGTGCAGGGCCCGTCGGTTCGATGAGCGCCTCTACCCGCCGGCGCTCTTCCACGCGCCTCCCGACACCCTGATGGACTCCTGGCGTGAGCTGTGGGACATCGACGGGGTGGACAGTTCGGGGTGGGACCACATGGTCCAGACGTTTCGCCAGTGGCTGTCCGGGAGCACCAAACGCACCCTGCGCGCCTACCACTCGCAGGACACCTACCGCCGCACGGAGAACGGGCTGGTCCCGCAGGGCCGGGTCACCCGGCTGCCGCGCGTCCCCGTGAAGGGGGTCTATGCGGAGGAGGGCCACACCGCTGACGGGCGGGTGACGTGGGTGCACTTCTCCAACCCCGCCTTGGAGGGAGACGTCAAGGCGCCGGGGCATGAGAAGACCATCCCCGAATTCGGGACGCTCGACGCCCACCACTTCGTCCCCGCGATCGCCTTCGGCCACGCCGCGCAGTTCTCACTGCCCTGAGTGGGGCCGAGTCGATGGCGGCGGTCTGTGCGGTTCCCCACCGCTGTAGCCGATTTCCTCGACTCCGCGGCCTGAGCCGGCTCACTCCTGTCCGTCGTCGTCCTCGTCGAGGTCGACGGCTTGCGGGTCGCGCAGCGGACGCAGGCCGTCGCGCGGCTGGGAGGCAGTGAAGCTGTAGCGGCCGAGGACGTTGAGGTCCTTGTGCTTGAGCGGGGACAGCCGGGCCACGGGCCTTGACCCCGGATGTTGAACACGTCTATGCGGCTTGGGTCAGGGTAGTTGCTGCCGGTTGGGCATCGTTCTCGTAGGCGATCGGGGACCGCTGGCCGAGGCGGGAGTGCCGGCGGCGGGTGTTGTATCGGGTCAGCCAGCGGAAGGCGTCGAGTCTGGCCTCACGCGCGCTCGACCAGGCCTTCCGGTCTTTGAAGGTCTCCCTCTTGAAGGCGGCGTTGAAGCTTTCTGCGGCGGCGTTGTCCGCGCGGGAGCCGACCGCCCCCATGGTCTGCCGACCCCTGCTGACCTGCAGATTTCAGCGAAGGCTCTGCTCGTGTATTGCGAGCCGTGATCGGTGTGGATCACCGCTCCGGTTAGGCTTCCGCGGGTCCGTTCGACGGCCGCCAGGGCGTTGAAGACGAGCTCGGTGCGCATGTGATCGGCGATCGCCCACCCTGCCAGCCGTCGTGAGGCGAGGTCGATGACGGTTGCGAGATAGAGCGGCTTCGAGCCGTTGACCGGCAGGTATGTGATGTCGCCGACGTACTTCGTGTTCACCGCGGCGAACAGCGCGGATCCCAGCTGCATGGCCGTGACCCAGGCCTCCCAGGTCTCGGACATCGTCGCCTCGGCACACCGCGTCTCAGCGAGGATCAGCGTCGACTCCATCACCTGCGTCCGAGCGATGTCGGATTCCTCGATGACCTCCAGCAGCCAGGTGGTCTCGTCGAGCGACCGGATGCCCGAAGCCTTGTCGGCCATGGAGTGGTCGTGGCAAAGAATGCTCGTGACCACTGGTTCTCTGCCCATCGACTCTGGACTAGACACTCAGAACGGTACGCCGAACGGTGAGTTCGCCGCTTCCCGCAAGGGGAGAGGCACCGTTCGGCGTGCGAGCGTTCGATCCTCCTCTTCCCGGGCACTTCTCTGGACGCTCGTCCAAAATCTGCGGCTGCTCGGGGCCGCTTCCGTCCATCAGGGGAACCCGGGTCCTGCTGGGCTCACTCGCTTTGTGAACAGGGGCCTGGACGTCAGGTTGCTCTGCTTCGCGCTATGCGGCTGCGAGCTGGAGGAGTTCCGAAACGCCCTTGGCGTCCCCGTAGGGCTGGAAGCGGGGGAGCAGGTCGTCGACAAGCTGCACGCAGCGGGGTGCTCCGATGCGGCGGGCCAGGAGCAGGGACTGGGTGGCAGCGGTCGCTGCGGGCTCGGGTTCCTTCAAATCGAGGTAGCTTGCGGCGCGGTAGGCGAGGAATACGCCTCGGGTCTTGTCCCGGGCTGCGGGTAGCAGCCGTTCGCCTTCGGTGATGAGCCGGTGGGCGCGGCCGGTGTCGCCGAGGTCCAGGAGGGCCTGGCCGGAGTCCACGGCGAGGTCGGCTTCGGATACCCAGGCGCACCAAGTGGGCCGGTCGGCGCCGGCGTCGCCCAGGTGTTTCTCTGCCGCGGCGAGGGCGCGCAGCACGGTGCGTTGTTCGCTCCGCTCGCCTCTTGCGGCGAGGGTGCGGGCGAGGCGTAGCTGGAGCAGGCAGCGGGCGGCGGGATTCTGGGCGCGGGTGAGGGCGTGGTTGAGGATGTTTGCCGCGGTGGTGTGGTCGCGGCGCCAGGCGGCCTGGTAGGCGAGGTCGCCGAGGAGGCCGGCGCCCATGTCGTGGTCCCCGGCCGCGTGCGCGTTGTGTAGGCCGGCGATCCAGTACTGGCTGGCATGTGTATGGCGGCCCAGGTCGAAGCGGTGCCAGGCGACGGTCTGGGACAGGGAGGCTGCCAGGGTGTGCAGACGCAGCCCGAGGGCGGGCCTGTAGCGGCCGTGTTCGAGCAGTCCGGTCACCGTGGACAGGTGGGCATCCAGCAGGGTGGGCGTGTGCTGCCGCTCCTCGGTGACCAGCCCGGCGAGATGTTGGGTGGAGTTCTCCAAGAAGGCGACGAGTTCGTCACTGATCGGTTTTCCGGCGCGGGCCTGTGCGAGCGCGGTGGCAGGGCCGCCGGCCCACTCCGCGGCCAGCGCGGACAGGGCGGCGCCGGAGATCGTCATGAAGGTGCGGCGTTCCATCGCTGTTCGCAGGGCCTCTCTCAGGGCGGGCACGAAGCTGTGGGGACCAAGAGGGACGACGCCGTCGGCGCTGAGCGGCAGCCAGTTCGGCCAGTCGTCGCTGCGGACGATGTCCGCGGGCAGGCTGAGCGCCTCGGCGATGTATCCCTGCGATTCCTCGCTGGGTTCCACACCTCGCTCCCACTTGCGTACCCGCATCCGGTCAGTGCCCGATCGCAGCCCTTGCCGGTGGGCTGCGGCCTGAATCCCGGCCGCAAGTGCGTCCTGCGTCATGCCGCGCGCCATCCGCGCGACGGCCAAGGGGTGACGGGCGGTTTCTACCACGCAGCAATCCAATCACCCACCGCACGCGAGTGGTGACGGATTGCCGGATGCGGGACTCCTGCGGGACTCCCTCCAAGTCGTCGACGCAATCGAACAGTTGAGCCGATTCTCGTGGAACCGCAGCACACGATGCGGCACGTGAGCCATTCGAAAGGGGGGTGCCCTGCCATGTCCTACGATCAGGCGGCACGCCTAGGCGGGGATGCGCCGCCGCTCTTACGCGCTGGCGCTGCCAGCACTGTCGAGGTCCTTGCGCAGAGCGGTTTCGCTGCGCGTGCCGAGTTCGGTCAGCACTTCCTGCGCTCTGCGGACACAGCTCGGCGACTGCTGGACTGCGCCGAACTCACGACCGCGGCACAAGTCCTCGAAGTGGGAGCAGGCCTTGGCACGTTGTCCGCGGCCGTCGCGGCCTCCGGCTGCCGGATCTGGGCCGTGGAGCGGGACGTACGGCTCGGCGGAATCCTGCAGGACCGGCTGAAGCCCTTCGGCCAGCGGGCGCGCATCACGATCAACGACGTGCGCCGCATCGACCTGGACGGCGGGCTGGACCAGGGCAGCGTGCTGGTGTCGATCCTGCCCTTCGACTGGGAACTGTCAACGGCGCTGACCTCCCACGTGTTCACCGCAACCCGCAAGGTGACGCGCGGAGTGGTGGTGGTGCCGCGCCGCACCCTGGAGGACCGCAGCGCCGCCAGCGTCGATGACGGCCTGCTCTGGGAGGAGATCGACGGCATCTCCAGAGGCGAGTTCTGGCCCAAAGCTCCTGGAACGCTGCGGGTGGTCGCGATCCGGAGGAGTCGATGACCCCCTCCCTGATCGTCACCAACGACTTTCACTCCGCTGTCCCCGAGGGACGCGGCTTGCTGGCAGCCCTGCGCCGGCGACGCGCCGACGGGGCACTCGTGGTGGATGCCGGCGATTTCTTCGGCGGCAACGCCTTCCACGCCTTCTCCCAAGGGCGCATCGAACAAGGACTGCTGACAGAGTTGTACGACGCGCTGGTGCCGGGCAACCACGATGTCGCCGACCTCATGCGGCTTGAGAACCCACAGACGTTCCCCCCGGTGGTGTGCGCCAACGTCCGCCCGCCGCAGGCCTTCGCCGGACGCTGGGAGCGCAGCATCGTGCTCGATTCGCGGGGTCAGCGCGTCGGGATTGTCGGCTACCTCGGCCGGCAGGCCTTCGAAGCGATCCCGCTTCAGGAGCGCGCCGGCTTCACCTTCCACGAACCGACGGGGACGCTCTTTGCCGTCGAACGTGACCGGCTGACGGCCGCGGGTGCCGACGTCGTCATCGGGATCAGCCACAGCGGTCTCGCCCACGACATCGCCGACCAGGAGCACGGCTGGCCCTTGCCGATCGTCGTGTCCGGACACTGCCACAGCGCCTGGTACCACTGGTCGTCCGAAGACCGCCATGTGATCAAGGCGCCGGAGAACGGGCGCGGACTGGTCCAGATCGACATGCCGGAACCGGGCAGGACGCGGATCACCGTCGAGACCTTCCCCAGCGAACCACCAGCACAGCCGGACGGCCTGGGCCCGGTCGTGGCCGCGTACGACGCCTGGGGAGCATCGACGCTCGGACGCCTTCCCGCCGTCCTGGCCTCCCGCAGGGACGTGGCCCGCGCCGCCACCGAACAGGCACGCAGGATCGTTGGCGCCGATGCGTTCGTTCTCAACCTGGCCAGCCTCCGCACCGGGCTGCCCACACAGGTCACGCGCCGGGCTCTGGCCGACTGCGCGCCCTTCGACGCGGACCTCGTCCTCCTGGACGGCACGCACACCCTGAAGACGGTCTGCGACCACGCCCGTGCCTTGGGAGAGGAGCCCGTCACCGCCCAGGATTCCCACCTCACGCCCGGCGGCGCGTGTGCCGTCGCGACCACCCGCTACCTCGCCGACCGGCTGAATCTGCCGGCCCGGTCTGTCACCCCGCCGTGCACCCTTCGCGGTGTCCTTTCTGCCCTCCTGCAGGAGTTGTCATGAACGACCTGCTGAC
This sequence comes from Streptomyces sp. NPDC041108, assembly GCF_055592645.1. Classification (NCBI taxonomy): domain Bacteria; kingdom Bacillati; phylum Actinomycetota; class Actinomycetes; order Kitasatosporales; family Streptomycetaceae; genus Streptomyces; species Streptomyces sp. NPDC041108. Next base: position 9,965 of record NZ_JBVIYK010000029.1, read on the forward strand.
GCTCGATGCCCCGGCCCTGACTCACGGCCCGACGGCGCCCAGGGGATTCGCCGCTCAGCTCACCAGCAGCGGCAGGGGCCGTGCTCTGGTCCGCTTCCCGGACCCGCGCGATCACCAGCGCAACCTGGAGCTGGCGCTCGGGCTGCTCTCCTCGCTCGGTCCGGTCCTCAGCGTCTACCCGGACGACGGCTGCTGGAGCGATCTGAGCGTGCGCACCAGCGTCGACCCGGGCCGGACCCACGGCACCGGCGAGAACCGGCTCCACGTGGACCTCGTCGACCGCGCCGAAAGCCCGCGCTACATCGCCCTGTACTGCGTCCGCGCCGACCCCGCCGGCGGCGGGGCCTCCGCTCTGTCGGACCTGTGGGCGGCCGCCGAAGCCCTGACGCTCACCGACCGGAACCTGCTGAGCCAGCCTGTGTTCCGCTACTTCGCAGATGAGGGAGTGCACGGCGTCGGCGAAAGCCTGCCCCAGTTCGCCGTGCTGCCCCAATGCCTCGGCGGCCACGCTGCGATCCGGTTCACCAGCAAAATGCTGCCGCACCTTCAGCGCGGTGAACTCCTCACGAGCGTCGACCACGCGGCGCCGTCCATCGCTGAGGCCTTCAGCCGCCTGGTCGACGCCGCCCACCAGTACCGCGCCACGGTGCGACTGGCGCCGGGGGAGCTGCTGGTGTTCGACCAGTGGCGCTACGCCCACGGGCGGATGCCGCTGGGCGCGGAGCAGGACGCCCTTCCCCTGCAGGAGCGGCGGCTGCTGAAGCAGACCTACGTCGCGCCAGGGGGTGCCCGGTGATTCTGACCGGCTCTGCGATCAAGGAGGCCGTCGAACGCGGCGAGATCACCTTCGACCCGTTCGACGCCGACATGATCAACCCCAACAGCGTCAACTACCGGCTCGGGCCCCAGCTCAAGGTGCAGACGGGCACCGTGGCAGACCCGCGCACGCCGGCACAGCTGGAGACGATTGATCTGCCCGCCGACGGCTACGTCCTGCAGCCGGGCATCACCTACCTCGGCGCGACCATCGAACGCATCGGCAGTCACCGCTACGTGCCGAGTCTGATCGGCCGCTCCTCCCTCGGCCGGCTCGGCTGCTTTCTCCAGGTTTCCGCAGACCTGGGCCAGCTCGGCTCCGTCCACCAGTGGACGCTGGAGATCGTGGTCGTCCAGCCGCTGCGGGTGTATCCGGGTATGCGGACGGGCCAGGTCAGCTTCTGGGAGCCGAGCGGCCAGGTCATGCCCTACCTCGGCACCTACGGATACCTCAGCGTCCCCTCGGCCTGGTCCCCGCAAGCGGTCGCCGGGGACGTGCGCACGCCGGAGGTCCTCGCGTGATCCTCACCGGCCCCGAAATCCACCACCGGGTCAAGACCAAAGAGATCGACATCGATCCCTTCGATCCCGGTCAGCTGAGTCCCAACTCCTACGACCTGCACCTCGGTACCCGGATCGGCTGGTACACCCACGAACACCTGGACTGCGCCCGCGACAACCCGTTCGAGCACCACACCATCGCCGACGGCGGCCTGGTGCTCTCCCCGGGACGGATCTACCTGGCGTCCACCGCGGAACGCATCGGCAGCGACACGTTCGTGCCGATCATCCGGGCCCGCTCCTCGATGGCCAGACTGGGCCTGTTCGTGCACGTCACAGCCGACCTGATCGACATCGGGTCGCACGGCCATCTCACGTTGCAGCTCCACGCGGTACAGCCGGTGTGCATCTACCCGCGCCTACGTGTCGCCCAAGTGACGTTCTGGAAGGTCCAGGGCGACATCGAGCTGTACGCCGGCAAGTACCAGGCGACCGGCGAACAGGCGATGCCGTCCCAGCTCTACCGCGACTTCCAGGGACGGTGACCCAGTGTCCCTCACACCCGAGGCCGAGCGGGTCGTCACGGTGGTCGCCCACCCCGACGACGCCGAGCTGATGGCGTATGGAACGCTGCGCCGTTACCGCCAACTCGGCGCCGCGGTGACCGTGGTGATGGCCAGCCGCGGCGTCAACGGCGTCTCCCTCGCCGACGCGGCCCGCGGCGTCCGCCTCGCCTCGCAGGACCGCTGGGACGAGGTGCGCCAGGCCTGGGACGGCACGGGAGCCGAGATCACCTGTCTCGACCTGAGGGACGGGGCCCTGCGCGCCGACCGCGACCTGATCTCGCGCGTGGAAGGCGAACTGGTCCGCCTCGGCTGCACCACGTTGATCACCCACAGCCCGACGGTGACCAACGACCACCAGGATCACCTCGCGCTAGGCAAGGCCGCATCCAACGCCGCCACCCGGGTCGCTTCGTGCCACACCGTGCTCTACGGCCAGCCGCACGCGCCCCGCAGCGGCTTCCACCCCACCGTCCTCGTTGACATCAAGCCCTTTCTCGACGCGAAGGTCCTCGCTCTGTCCCGGCACGCGACGCAAGGCGGTCGCTGGTACCTCAGCGAGGACTACACCCGGCACCGCGCCGCCGAGTCCGGCTGGCGGCTGCGTCCGGCCGCAGCCGCGCTGGGCCGCCCCTTCGAGGCCTTCGAGACTCCTCTGCTCACCCTGCTGCACCCGCCCTCGGACCCGGCGGAGAAGGAGTAGCACGTGCTCTACATCGAACAGCCGCCGTTCCTGCCCTGGCTCGGGTTCTGCGAGGCGTTGATCGGCTGCAGCACCGTCGCCCTGTATGACACGGTGCAGTACACCGAGCGCGGCTGGCAGAACCGCAACCGCATCAAGACCGCCCACGGCGTCACCTGGATCACCGTCCCGGTCACCCGCCGCAACGGTCAGCTCCTGCGCGAGACACGGATCGCAGAGAGCTTCGATCCCGCCAGCATGCTCAAGACCCTGCGTCTCGCGTACGCCCGCACCCCGCACCTGGACGAGGCCCTCCAAGCCATCGCCCCACCTCTGTCGGCCGGCCACCGCTGGCTGGTCGACCTCAACCTCGACCTGGTGACCCAACTCGCCGTCGCCCTCGGCGCACAGACCACCCTGCGCCTGACCTCCGAGATGCCCCACACCAACACGGCCGACAAGAACGAGCGCCTGGTCCAGATCTGCGCCCATGCCGAGGAACAGCAACTGTGGGCCGGCGAGGGCACCCGCCAGTACCTCGACACCTCCGCGCTCGCCCAGCACGGCATCACCGTCGTGTGGAACGAATTCGCCGCCCGCCACCCCCACTACGTCCAGGCCTGGCCGCGGCAGGGCTTCAAGCCGGGCCTGTCGGTCATCGACGCCGCCTGCGCGGTGGGCTGGGCCGGCCTGGCGGTCATGCTGCGCGCCGCCTTCACCTCGCACCGGTCCTGCGCACCGCTGGGGGAGCCCCGGTGAGCCGCCCCCGCATCATCACCGGCATCGATCTGCCCCTGGAGCCCTCCTGCGGCTCCACCATCTGGGCGAGCGACGTCTACCAGCAGCTGTCACCGCGCTTCCACTCCACCTTCATGGCCCTGCTCGGCTCGAAGCCCTGGAAGCACGGCTTCGAACAGACAGTCACCCTCACTACGGGCAAGGAACCGTACGGGCCACACTTCGATACGTACGTGGCGGAGCTGACCGGCGAAGTCGAGGAGATCCTGCGCGCCCACCGAGCCGACGTGATCCACGCCCAGCATCTGGGCTTCGGCCTGTCACTCGCGTTCGCCCGTGCCGACCGCAGCACGCCGATGGTCTCCATCGCCCACGGAACCGACGTCATCGCCGCCACCGACAGCGAGCAGGCCCGCGCGGCACTGACCGAAATCGTCACAGCGAGCACAGCCGTGGCCGTGCCCAACAAGGCCATGGCCGACCAGGTCGACACCCTCACCGGCGGCCACTTCACCGACCGGCTCGTGATCATCCCGTGGGGCATCCCCCTGCCCGCCACACCCACCGCCCGGCCCGCCGACGGACAGAATCTGCGGCTGCTGCACGCCGGCCGTCTGGACCGCAACAAGTCCACCATCACCGCGATCGAGGCGCTGGCACTGACCCGCCACGACCATCACCTGACCGTCATCGGCAGCGGCAGCGAACTGCCGGCCCTGACAGCGCGAGCTGCCGAACTCGGCCTCACCGGCCGAGTCCAGTTCACCCCCTTCCTGCCGCGCCAGGACCTGTGGACACTCTTCGCCGACTTCGACGCCTTGGTGTTCACCACCGCCCGGCTTGAAGCGTTCGGTCTGGTCGCCGTCGAGGCCCAGGCCCACGGCCTGCCCGTCCTGTTCAGCGATCTGCCCGGCCTGCGCGACACCCTCGGCTCCGGCGGCCTGCCCTACACCACCGGCGACCCGCACGCCCTGGCCGCCGCTGTCGACCAGATCGCCGCCACACCCCACACGCGCCGGGCACTGTGCACGGCCGCGGCCGCCAATGCCCTCCGCCACGACATAGCCGCGACCGCCAACCAACTGGACGCACTCACAACCAAGGTGCTGGGAGCCGGCCATGACTGACACTCCGCTGTACGCCAGCCAGCTGTGGCCCCCCGTACGTCCCCGGGCGGTGAACGCCACGCCGACCACGATGAACCTGCTCGAGTCCCTCGGCTTCGTCGGCCGGACCGCCGCCACCGGCGTCCACACTCTCCTGCCCCTCGGCCTGCGCGTCCACGACCGGCTCTCCCGCATCGCCCGCGACGCGTTCGAGGACCGCGGCGCGAACACCGTCGCCTTCCCCACGCTGCAAAACCGCACCCTGTGGGAGGAGTCGGGCCGCTGGGACGTCTACCAGACCGAAGGCACCCTGATGACCACCCGCAGCCGCAGCGGCGAGGACATGTGCCTGGCCCCGACCTCCGAGGAGATCGCGGTCGCCACCGTGCGCGAACACCTGCGATCCCACCGCGACCTGCCCGTACGCCTCTACCTGAGCACCGCCAAGTTCCGCGATGAGCTCTCCCCGCGCGGCGGCCTCATGCGCGGCCGCGAGTTCGTCATGGGGGACGCCTACACCTTCGACACCAGTGCCAAAGGGATGCGCGCCTCGATCGGCTTCCTCAACGACGCCTGCCGCGCCGCCCTGCTGGGCATGGGTCTGACCGGCGTGTTCCAGGCCACCGCCGACGGCGGATCCATCGCTGCGGGACCATCCACCGAACACCTCGTGCTGGGCGACATCGGGCAGAGCAGCATCCTCGCCTGCGACCACTGCGGGCACCGCGGCGACGGCGCCGTGATCGCCGGCCGTCCCCACGTCTGCGACGACCCCGTGGTCAACGTCATCGCCTTCGCTCTCACCCGCCCGGACGGCTCCATAGCTCCTGCAGCCGTGGCCATCCGCTCAGACCTGAACGTCAGCCCGCGCAAACTCGCCGCCGCCTCCGGCGCAACCCGCGTCGACCTCCTTCAAGCCGACGCGCTGCCCGGCCTGTTCGGAAAACAGGCTGGGACCCTGACCCCCTGGGACTGCTCACACACCGAGCTCTACTTCGACACCTCCGTCGCCCACCTGGACGACTTCTCCATCTCCGACGGAGCCGACGGACTGCGCCCTCACCTGTCCTGGGCTGGCCCGCCGGGCCTGCCCCCGCTCAAGCCGGAGGGCACCGCCCTGCACCGCGCAGCCGAAGGCATGGGGTGCGGCCGCTGCGACAACGGCCGCTACCACACGATCCGCGCCATCGAAGTCGCCCACGTCTTCGAACTCGGCACCCAGTACTCCGCCCCCATGGGCCTTACCGTCCCCGTCCCCGAGGGCAACCGCGGCCCCGCCCACATGGCCTGCTCCGGCATCGGCATCACCCGCTGCCTGCAAACCCTCGCCGACCTCCACCGCGACCACCACGGACTGCGCTGGAAACCCGGATGCGGCCCCGCCGATCTCCACCTCATCGTGCTGCGAGCCGACCTGCCCGAGATGCGCGAGCGCACCGACCGGATCGTCCGACAGCTACGGCAGCACGGCGTCCGCCTGCTCGTCGACGACCGACCGGAAGCAGCAGGTGAAAAGTTCGCCTACGCCCGCCAGGTCGGCGTCCCCCACGCCCTGGTCCTCTCCCCGCAGCAGACCGACACCACCGTCGAGGTCATCGACCGCTGGTCCAGCCGCCACGACTCGATGCCCGTCAGCCAAATCCCCCGCCTCTCCAGCGCCCGCTAACCGAGCAACCAGACGAAAAAGCGTCCGCGTGATGCCGCCGCGAACCACATCGGCGGCATCAAAATTCGCACGCCGAAAATCAATTCCACATCACATCAGAAACCTACGGAAGAAGTGGCTGAAATTTGCGGCCAATTACCCTCAGTGCGTTGACGGACCGATCCATTCACGCCTAATCTCGTGTAACGCCGACGGGTCGTAGCTTAAGTGGCGGAGCACGGCAAAAGTCTTGCCGAGGAGCCGGTTCGAGTCCGGCCGACCCGACCAACAGCAGCAGCACAGCAGCACGATGGACCGGCCTGCATCTCGTACCGGCACCCACGCTCGCCGGGACAGGCAGCCAATCAAAAGACCACGCCCAACTGAACCGGACACGGTGCAATGAAAATTGGAATCACCGGCGGCGGCAGCGCCGGGCATGTCGTCCCCGCTCTCGCGGTAGCCGCCCAGCTGAGCCAAGGCGGCACACACGAACTCGTCTTCTTCGGCCGCTCGGACAGCATCGAGCAGGAATACGCGAGGAACGCGAATATGCCTTTCCGGCCGGTCCCCTCAGCAGGTCTGAAACGCTATGGCTCGTGGAGCAACCTGCGCATGCCGTTCACTGTGCTGCGCGGCATCGGCGCTGCCTGGAAGGCCGTGCGGCGAGAGCGCCCGGACGTCGTCTTCAGCAAAGGCGGTTACGTCACCGTCCCCGTCGGCATCGCGGCCTGGCTGTGCCGGGTGCCCCTCGTCATTCACGAATCGGACCACTCGCTCGGCCTCGCGAACACCATCCTCGCCCGCATGGCCTCCCGGGTCTGCCTGTCCGTCCCGCCCTCCTCCTCCGCCCCGCGCTGGCTCCACCGGAAAACGGTCGTCACCGGACTTCCCCTGCGCCACGACCTCGCCGACGGCAACCCGGACCGGCTACGCAAGCACTTGGGTCTCAAGCCCCACCTCCCCGTTCTGCTGATCTTCTGCGGCAGCCAGGGCTCCACCCGCATCAACGACGCGGTGCGCCGCCAGCTCAACCAGCTCTGCGCCCACTTCTCAGTCATCCACGTCTGCGGCACGGGCAACCTCGACCCCGCCCTTGCCGGCATCGACAACTACCGGCAACTGGAGTATCTGCACGAGGAGATGACCGACGCACTCTGGCTCGCCGACCTGGTCATCGGCCGCGCCGGAGCAACAACCCTCGCCGAGATCGAAGCCCTCGCCAAGCCGGCCGTGCTCATCCCCCTGCCCGCCTCCGTCAGCCGCGGCGACCAGCTCGACAACGCCCACGCCTACGCCAGCTGCCACCCCGGCCGGTGCCTGGTCATCCCCGACGACGACGCACTGACAGAGGGGACCAAACTGACGGAAGCGTGCATGCGCCTGGCCAGCACCTCCGGCGACACCCAGCAGCCCGACCGCACAGAAATCCACCGCGCCGCCGCCCTGGTGGCCACCGAGGCGCTGGCCGCCGCCAGGCCTCGGTGGCCACACGCAACCGGTAGCGATCAGCCGTCGTGATGCCCGTACATCGCCAGGATCTCCTTCTCGGTCTCACCCCGGTGATAGACGTGCCAGTGCATGTGCTGCGACTCCTGGTACAGACCCTCGTTCGTGGTAATCGACGCAGCGCCGTGCTCAGCCCTCACCTTCCCGGCCACTTCCCGCACGACGTCCATGACCTCAATGAGAAGATCGGCGTTGTCCTCCCCGAGGTCCACCAACGACGGAACGTGCACCTTCGGCGCCACCACAATGTGCACCGGATGAGATGGCCTGGTGTGGTGAAACGCCAGCACCCTGTCCGTCTCCGTCACGACCTTGATGTCCACCAGACCAGGAATGGCTTGGTGACAGTAGAAGTCTGAGATCGCGGCGGGAACAGCAGCTGAGGTCACAGTAAGTCACTTTCCGTATCGTGCAGTAACGGGGCAGCTAGATTACCGCCCACCTCAGCAGTCCCAGTGCCGACCAAGAAAACCAACCCCTGCAGCACGAACGGGCGTTCAGGGCCGGGGCGAAGCGCAGGACGGCCGGCGCTCCCACGCTGCCTGCGGTGATCCGGTAGGCGGTGTTCTGTATGCCCGCCCGCTCGCCCAGCTCCACCGCGGAGGCGACCTGGACGGTGGAGCCGAAGGCCCGCCGGCACACCGCCTGGATGTCCTCGGCCGTGACGGACTGCTGGAATGCGTCGCTCTTGCGGGGGACGGGTCTGAAGTCCCTGAGCTCCTTATACGGCCTCGTCAGGGGTCAGGTCGGTCACCACGTCCTCGCCGTGGGCCGGATCGAGCGTGACCCCGTAGTTCTTCCTGGAAGCTTGCCGTCGCAGTCGACGTAGCCGTCGGGGCCGGTGTGGGGTTCGAAGCAGCCGGCGTGCGCCGCATCATGGTCGTACGTCTCCTCTGCCGGGACAGCGTGCCGGGCGAGGAAGGAGCCGGCGTGGGCAGCGGCCTCGATCCGGTTTCCGTACGGCTCCTCGGCCCGGCCACTGGTGCCGTCGGCGCCGGTGGCCTCCCAGATGAACCCGCCCTCGTGGGGGAGTTGGATGATGTCGGCGAGGCCCCCAGCGAGCCGCAGCTCGAACGGTGCGCCTTCACCGCTGGTGTCTTCGGGCCTGCGCACGGCGCCGGGCCAGCGCAGCCTCGCAGCCTGCTTGGTGATTCCCCAGGCTGCTCCGAGCTGGGCGTAGTTTGCTCCGGTCCCGCCGGCGGTGCGCGCCGTGCGGTCAGCGAGCCGCCTGGCGATGCCCTCGATCTCGTGAAGGGTGTACAGGTATGCGAGTTGCCAGTCCGGTGAGAGCGCTGTGCCGTTGGGGGCTTCCTGGCCGTCAGCGCGGTAGGCGGACTCTCGTGTGGAGATCGCGCGGGCCATTTCCTGGGCGGCTTCCGCCACCTGGTCTTGAAGCCGAAGGATCTCGTCGTCGATGGGCTCCCGGTACGGGGGCTCCCGCAGGGTCATGACGTCGCGCCAGAAGTCGTTCAGAGCGGATTCCATGGCGACAAGAGTACTTGTCACCGGGGAGGTCGACAAGTGAAATTGTCGCTCCAGTCTGTTGATTCAGGGGCCTACCCCGTGCGGAAGATCGTTTATGCGGTAAAGCTGCTCGCCCAAACGGGCACTGAGAGGCCGCAGTGGCAGGCGACCAGCGCCGGTCTGCTGGTAACCAGCAAGGCGCGATCCCCTATGCCAAGCGTGGCCTGCTCTGCGCCGCCACTGCTCTCGCCGCCCTCTTTGCGACCATCGCCGCCGCCCGCCGTGGAGGAAACGCGTCTCCTGGAGGGCGTCGCGGCCTTGCCTGTCGCCGAGGAGATCCGCGTCGGCTACGACCGGGACAAGCTCTATCCGCACTGGAAGGACCTCGACAAGAACGGCTGCAACGCCGACCGGGACGTCCCTGTTCAACGAAGCGATCGAGAACCCCGCCGGGCAAGTGGGGTGAAGATGGGGCCCGGCCTACCCGAGGGGGGAATTTGACCGCCTTACACCTCGAAAGTGCGGACCTTGATGCGCATTTCGTCCCTTACATCGACCGGGGTGTTCACTGAAGCGGGATGCAGTGGGGGACCGCGATCACTTGACATGCCTGGATGCCGCCCCATCTGACTGCCTGCGGGTCTGATCGCAACGGTGTTCCATTTGCGCCGGATGGCGGGTTAGGGTCGCTTTCCGTGAGGATCTTGTATGGAGGTGACCGGGATGGAGAACAGCGCGCCCGCCCGCCGGGGCCGCCCCCCGGGCCCCCGGACCGCTGAAGGAGAGCTGACGAGCCGCCAGGCGGCCATCGTCCGCTACATCACGCAGACGGTCGACCGGCAGGGCTACCCGCCGTCGATGCGGGAGATCGGCCAGGCCGTGAAGCTCGCCAGTACGTCCTCGGTCGCACATCAGCTGATGGCCCTCGAGCGCAAAGGCGTCCTCTACCGCGACCCGCACACCCCCCGCGCCTACCGCGTGAGGCCCTCGTGGGCGCCCGAACTGGGAGGCCGGAGCGAGGCGCCAGTCGACGTACCGCTCGTCGGACGGATCGCCGCCGGAGCCCCGCTGCTCGCCGAGGAGATGGTTGAGGACGTCTACTCTCTGCCCCGCCAAGTCGTGGGCGACGGCGATTTGTTCGCCCTGACGGTCTCCGGCGACTCCATGATCGACGCGGCGATCTGTGACGGCGACATCGTGACCGTCAGGCGGCAGGACAGCGCCGATCACGGGGACATCGTCGCTTCTAGCGGGGTCAACCGTCGTGCAGCGTGATCCGATGAGGATTGGTGCAGCTCAGCAGCAGTGTGGAGGACGCTACCGCGTGCAACAGGTGTGGCGCTATCACTCGATCGGGTAAGGGACGCACCGTGCCATAGGGCCCCGCATCCCAGGTCGAATGCCAGTGCGCATTGCCTGCGGCGCGGGCGTGATGCAAGTCCGCCTTCCATGACGTGGATCTCGACGGAGAGAGTAGGTTTCCGGCTGTTTTCCTGCGTTCGGCCCGTACTTGCTGGTCGGGTTCTTGCGGCTGCGGGCCTTGACGCGCTGGCGCCGTAGGGCGGGTAGCAGGTTGTCCAGGACCGTCCGGCCGATCGGTCCGAGCAGGGGGTTGGCGGGTTCGGTGGCGTGTATGCCGGTGGCAGTGGTGACCTGGTCGGCGGCCGCCTGCATCACGACAGTGAAGCTGTTCGACATGCGTTCCCATGAGCGCGGCAGTCAGGTAACCGACAGGCTGGGATCAGCTGTCCGCGGGCCGGCGTGCGTCCGTCGAGCCCGGTGCCGATGATCGTGACGGGGCGCATCGTGCCTCCTTCGGGAGCAGGGACGGCATGGACGGACCGCACGATCCCCGCGTCGTAGCCGCCCCGACGGGGGCTGTTCAGCCTCCGGGCTCCGCTCATAGACTTCCCGCATGGACTTGGGGGAGGTCCCGGGATCGGGGCCCGTCGACGATGATGAATGGTCTCAACTGCGTGCCACGGCCGTCGCCATCCTGTCGGAGCTGAAGCTGAGGGAGCTGTCGGCTCAACGCTGGTCTAGCGCCGCAGGGGTGTTGGGCCGCTTGGCGGACGCGACGGCGGACGCCGACCCGGCGGCCATGATCGCGGTGATCGACGATCTCCGCCTGCTGACCGTCATACGCGTCAAGCACGTCGACAAGCAGCCCGCACCGCGGGAGGTCCAGGAGCGGCTGGATGTGCTGATCGCCTCGCTGAACGCGCGCGGGCGCGGGCCGCGGGCCGCCGCGGGCCCTCCCGGTGGCGGCTGAACACGAGCTCGTCATCCATCGGTTCGCGCCCGCTCAGGGCGAGTTGGCTGACGAGTCGTACGCAGGTCTGCGGGCGCTGTGGGGCAGATGCGCGGAGGTTCTCGGACACTCGGCGAGTGTCTCCGCGGACATCGCGCACACTCTGCCCGCCACGGTCTCCGCCTTGGGCACCGAGCCCCTGCTCGCACTGGCGCAGAACGAGGCCGGCAGCGGTCAGTCGGTGCTCCGGCGGCACGGCGACGCGCTGTGCCTGTCGGTCGCGCTGTCTGGCGGTGCACCGGACTGGGCTCCGTTGCTGGCCCGGTGGGAGAGCGTCGCGGGCGGCACCGCCGAGGTGCTCGGCGAAGTCCGGGTTCTGCTCGCCCAGACTGCTGACGTTCCGACCGAGCGTGAGGCGCGGCAGGCTGCCGGAAGCGACACCGCGGCCCTCGCCGGCCGGTTCGCGGTCGCGGAGCGGGCCGACGGGAACGGCCGGGCCCGGGTTCGGAGCATGGTGGTGCTGGGTCGGCGCAGGGACGCCGACCAGCTGAGCAGCTGGGCCTGGTCCGACGACGGACACCTGCCGCCGCTGGCCGTCCACCTGCTCCACTGCGCGAGGCTGCGGCACCACCTCCGGGTCTGGGACGGCGGCCGGGCGTCCGGCGCCGTGCGTGCCCACCTGGACGGCGTCACCAGTGAACTGCTCGACCGCTTCACGGCCCTGCAGGGCGGCGGCGAGGTCGTCACCACGGAACAGCTCACCCGGCTGCTCGCCGACGAGGCCCGGGCGATCATCCATGCCACCCGGCTCCTTGACCTCCGCCGCGCGGTGGACGCCACCCGCGTCAACCTGGCCGCCGCGGCCCGCACCGCGCAGCTCACCGGCGGCCCGTCCGACGAGTCGCCGACCGCCACCTGGCTGGCCGAGCGGCTGGGCGACGAACTGGCCTACCTGGAGACGGCCCTCCAGCGCGCGCGTGAACTGCGCGGTCTGGTCGACACGGTGGCGCAGCGGGTGGCGCACGACGCACAGGAGGACCACCGCCGCCGCCAGGAGCGCGTCAACATCCTGCAGCTCGCGGTGGTGGGGGCGTTCGCGACGGCCCTCGGAGCGATCCAGGCACTGTCGTACCAGGTTCCGCTGCCCGGACCGGCCAAGCCGGCCATGGTGGCACTGCTCGGCACCCTGGCCCTGGCCCTGGCCCTGGCGGTCGGCGCGGTGGCCGGCCGCGGTACGCGCCTCAGCAGGCTGTTGCCGGTCGCCTCCGGCGCGGTAGCAGCGGCGGCGGCCTGGCTGGTGTCGAGTCTGCTGGCGGGCTCCACCCCAGCGCCGACCGTCATCGCGGCCGGGGTGGCGTTCCTGGCCGCCAGCGGCATCCACACCTGGCGAAGGCGATAGGGGCAGCGATGCCGGACCCGGTCCACGAGCTTGCCGAGACGCTCCTTCGCTTCGTCTTCGCCCCGGACTGGCAGCGCTCACGGGAGATCCTCGAACGTCACCCCGAGTTGCTGGAGCCCGAGGCGGACGCCGTCCTCGCCGACATGGACGCGTCTGACGAGCAGGTGGCGACGGCGATCCGTCAGCACCTGGCTCTGCTCGAACGCTGCCGTCGGCTGGGCCTGGTTAACGCCTTCTCCGAGCTGGTGACCGAGGACGAGCTGGACGCGCTGGTCCCGCCCGCGGTGCGGGGTCGGTGGGACCGGGCGGTGGCCCTGAACCGGGAGTACCAGCGGACCCATCGGGCGGATCTGCTGTACAAGGAGATACGCGCCTGGTCCAAGGTCATGGCCGGCCGGCATTTCCGCAGGGCCACCACCGGCTTCCGGCTCGGGGTGTGCGCGCTTGTCGGGCGGGCGCGCGCCCGGCGGTTCCTGGCCTACAGGAAGCAGCGCGACTTCGGATACGCGTTCGACCTGCTCGGCGAGGCGGTGTCTGAGCTGCCCGAGTGCAGCGCCATCCGGGCTGAGGCGCTCCTCCACCGGGGCCACACCTACATCACGGCCGCACAGGTGTACGGGGACCCGCAGGTCCTGCACTGGGCGGCCATGGACGCCTGGAAGTTGGTGCGCACGAATCCCGGCGACCCTGAGCTGGCCTGCGACGCCCGGATGCTTCTCGGCGTGGCCGCACTGCTGCTGCGTCGCTCGTGCGGGAACGGGTTCTGGCTCCGCCGGGCGGAGTCCGAGCTCCGGACTCACCACCCTGCACTCCCGGCGGAGGCAGCAGCCGCCCAAGCCGACCTGCTGCGGGAGGTGATGCTGGAAATGGCGGTGGTCGAGCAGGATCCCGAGCCGATCACAGCCGTCGCCGACCACCCGCCGTCGAGCGGCACCGCGGCGGCCGAGCCCGGCGCCCAGGACAGCCCGACGCTCCGCTGGTTGCAGGTCGCGTTTCTCGCCAGAGGCTTCGAACGGACCGGGGACACCGCCGACCTCGATCGCGCGCTGGCTCTGGCGGACCGTATCGCCGACACCTCGGCCCCGGCGAAAGCCATGGCCCTGGCCTGGCTCGGAGGCGCGCAGTACGCACGGTGGGAGGGCCGCCAGGAGTACCTGCACCGGGCCGCGGACGCTCTGCGTGGTGTCCTGTCGGCCGGAGGGCTCGACGCGGCCGGGCTGGTCTCCGCATACCAGACGCTCGGCGAGGTGCTCGAGCATCAGTACCACCACCAGGGCGAACAACGACTGATCGCCGAGGCGATCGCCATGCACCGCAAGGCCGTGGCCGCGGCCGACGGCGCCCAGTCCCGGATCCTCGCGGTGAACCTCGCCAACGCCCTGCTCACCGCTGGCACGGCCACCGGGTCACCGGACCTGCTCGACGAGGCGGAGGCGGTGATCGACCCCCGGCTGCTGACCGGGCCGGACCGCAGCCCCCACGCGCTGAGCTCCCTGGGCCGCATCCGGCTGCGCCGGTTCCTGGACACCGGTGATCGCGCCGCTCTCGATTCGGCGGTGGAACTGCTTCGGGACTCGGTCGAGTCGACCGCGGGGAACACCGGCGCCCTGCGTATCCGGTTGACCGCGTTGGGCGATGCCCTGCACCAGCGGTACCTCCTGTCGGATGACCGCGAGGACCTGGTCGCATCGCTGACAGAGACCGAGCGCTTCACCGAGCTCGCCGTCCCGGCCGGCCCCGACGGGGCGGAGCGGCTCCGGGAGCTGGTCGAGCTGGCCTCGGCGATCCGCCGCGATCCGGCCGGCCACGGGCCCGAGCACCTCGCCCGGTACTGCTGGCTGCGGTACCTGGCGTTCTCGCGCTTCTTCGACCGGGAGCACGACCTGCAGCTGACCCTAGTCCACCTGGAACGGGCCCTGGCCGCCGGGGCCGACCCGACGCCGTGGCAGGGGCAGGTACCGGCCCTTCACGACGCGCTCACGGAGCTGAACAACTGGTCGCTGTTCACGGACGGTCCGGCCCTCGCCCTCCGGCTCGTGGACACCGTCCGGGCGGTGCTGCGGATCGCCGCCGCCCACCCGCTCCGTGACGATCTGCGGAGCCTCCTGGTCGCAGCGCTGACCTGGCAGTACGAGCTGAACGGGAGCCGGCCGGCGCTGGACGAGGCGTACTCCACCGCACGCGACCTCCGTGACCACACGGCCCCGGGCACCGGGGCGCACACCCAGACCCTGGCCGACATCGCCCATCTGGGAGTGCTCCTCCACCGCCTCGACAGTGACCCCGACGTTTTAGAGGAAGTCGTCCGGTGCGGCACGGCGGCGGTGGCCGACACCTCCGAAGACGACGTCCGCCTCCCCACCCGACTCGGCGAGCTGGCGTACGCACTGAGCTCACGCTCCTGGCGCACCGGCACGAGCCCCGACATGGACACCGCGATCGGTCACGCCACGCGGGAGGTCGCCCTGCTTGAGGGCCAGCCGGATCTCCCCGTTGCCATCGCCAACCTCGCGCACCTCCATCAGGACCGCTACGAGCAGACGGCCGATCGGGCCGACCTGCAGACCGCCATCGACCTGGGGCGCCTGTCTCTGGCCCTGGACCCGGACAACCCTGGCGTCCTCAGCAACCTGTCCGTCGCCCTCGAAACGCGCTACGAGACGACGGGCGATCTGGCCAGCCTCGATGAGGCGGTGGCCGTCGCCGAGGAGGCGACCGCGGCGGCTGGCTCGGCCCACGAGGACAGGGCGCATTGCTGGTCCGCGCTCTCCATCGCCTGCCGCATGCGCCACCACAGAGGGGCCCGGCGGGACGTCGCAGATCTGGAGCGGTCAGTGTCGGCCGCCCGTGAAGCCCTCCGCGATATGGCGCCGACCCACGACGACTACAGCCCCTTTCAGGTGAATCTCGCTCTGGCGCTGCGCGCGGAGTTCGAACGGACCGGGGCCGCCGAGGTGATCACGGAGGCCGTCGAGGCGGCACGCCGAGCGGCCGAGGCACCCCGGGCGCGGCCGGCGAACCGTGCCCGGGCATGGTCCAATCTCGCCCGCATGCACCTCACCCGATTCATGCGATCCACCGAGGATGCCGATCTGGATGCCGCCGAGGACGCCGCCCGGCAGGCGATCCGGCTCGTGGAACCGGACAGCCACCATTTGGCCCGGATCCGGCTCGACCTCGCTTACGCCCTGGGCGGCCGACTCCAGGCACTCGGGGCCGACCTTGCACGGTCGGACGCCGAGGTGATCGCGACCGAGGCCCTCGAACTGCTCGGTGCTGTCAGCACCGCCGAATCGGGCCTCGTCGACCTGCGCGTCCGGGCCGGCCTGGCCGCCTCGCGGGTGGCCGCACTACAAGAGCGCTGGGCCAAGGCCGTCAGGCACTTCGACACCACCATCGCCCTGCTTCCCCTGCTGGCGGATCGGGCGCTGACCCGCGAGGGCCGCCAGCGGCTGCTGCTGGAGATCGGCGGGATGGCCGCCGACGCTGCGGCCGCCGCGCTGCAGGACAACAACCCGGCCAAAGCGCTCGAACTACTGGAACGCGGGCGCGGCGTTCTGCTGTCTCAAGCCCTCGACGACCGCGCCGATCTCCGGGCGGTCCGCGCGAAACTGCCGGACGTAGCGGCCGAACTCGAGGAGCTGCTGCACGTCCTCAACGCCGCACCGGACGACGGACTCGACTCCGGCCGGCTCGACTCCGGCCGGCTGGGCGAGGCCCGGCACCGGGCCGCGCTCCGCTGGCGCAACCTGGTGGCCCGGATCCAGCGGGAAGAGGGCCTGGAAGACTTCCACCGGGCGCCCACCGTCGAACAGCTCGCCCCGGCCGCGGAGGGCGCCCCGATCGTCGCGATCAACCTGAGCGCGATCCGCAGCGACGCCCTCGTGCTCACCTCGGACGGGCATGTCGCCGTCGTATCGCTCGCGCCGACCACGGCGGCCGAGGCCCTCGCGCGGTTCCGGTCCTTCCAGTCCGCCCTCGGCCCCGAGGCGGACGATCCCGTGCTCGCCAACCACACGCTGACCGATCTGCTGCGGTGGGCCGGAACGGCGGTCATGGGACCGGTGCTCCAACACCTGCGCCACCGCGCCGCACCGGAAGAAGGCCAGCCCTGGCCCCATGTCCAGTGGATGCCGGTCGGAGTGCTCGCCTTCCTGCCCCTGCACGCCGCAGTCCTGCCGGAGGGCGACCACGTGATCGACCGGGTCGTGTCCTCGTACACCGCGACCGTGCGGACCTTCCAGCGGGCGCTGAGCCGGCGCACTGGGCCCGAGCGGCTGGCCAGAACACTCATCGCGGCCGAGGCGGCGGCCGAACTGCCCAAGGCCGCCGAGGAGGCCGCGATGGTGCGGCGCCGGCTGTCCGCGGCCGAGCCGCCGCTGATCGGCGCAGCGGCCGGGCTGGCCGAGGTACGGACGGCACTAGCCACGGCCGGCTGGGCGCACTTCGCGTGCCACGGGGTCACCGACGTCGACCACCCCGACCGCAGCGCGCTGAAGCTCCACGACGGCGACCTGACCGTCGCGGAGGTCGGCGGCCTCGACATCGACGCGCACCTCGCCTACCTGTCGGCGTGCTCGACCGCGCAGGGCAGCAGCCGACTGGTGGACGAGGCACTGCATCTCGCGACGGCGTTCCAGCTGGCCGGGTTCCGCCACGTGGTCGGCACCCTGTGGCCGGTGTCGGATGAGGCGGCCTACGCGTTCGCGGACCACGCCTACACGGCGCTGGCCGAGCACCCCTTCGAGGTCGCCCAGGCCGTGCACACGGCGACCCGGCGACTCCGGGCCTCGTTCCGCGCGCCGCTCCTGTGGGCGTCCCACGTTCACCTCGGCCCGGCGAGCGACACCACCTGACCGCCCCCGCGTGGAGAATCAAGGGGTCGTACGGATGCCCTGCTCTCCGCGCTGGTGAGGGTCCGGGTCAGCTCACGGTTGGCTTCCCGGGCCGCTGCCAGATCGGCCTGGCTCTCTTCCAGGGCCTCGGTCAACTCGACGGTGCGGTGCTCGAGCCGCAGGATCGTTCGCTGAAGCTCCTCGATGTCGGTGGGAGCACCAAGGCCCGACTCGCGCCATGCCTGCTCGCCCAGCTCCTGCGACAAGCGCTTCTCCAACTGCTGAATTCGTGCGGACAGGCGGACGGTGCGGGCCTGGGCGTTCGCGAGGTCGGCCTGGAGCGAGGCCCTGCTCACCGCGGAGACACCTGATGCGGAGTCCCGCTCCGCGGGCTCGAGCTCGGCAGCGTGCACCAGGGCGAGCAGATCCCGGTGCCGGTACAGGAAGGTCCGGTCGACCCCGGCCTGACGGGCGATGCCCGAGACCGTGATGCGGATCCCCTTCTGCGCTGCGGCGTTGATGGCCTTCACGACCCGCTGGCGGCGCCGGTCGCCATTTGCCTTGCGGCCAGCGGTCATCGTGGAGCTCATGTGGTCCTCCTCGGTCGGACGTCGGGTAGGGGCTGGCCGATGCGAGGCATCCCCAGCATCACGCTGCGCCCACGGCGGATGACCGATACCGCCTGCTGGATCTGCGCCTGCTCCTCTTCGGTGAGATCGTCCAGGTCCGCCTTGACGCGGCTGATCAGTCGGCGGACCCGGCGGATCTCCTCCTGGGACGGCATGGCCTCGGCGCGTGCCCAGTCGTCCGCTTCGAAGGCGGACATCAGCTTCTCGCGGCTGCGCAGGAGGTCTGCGTGGTACGCCTCCAGGTCCGGCAGGTAGGAGACGTCGGTGTGGAAGTGTTCGCAGCCCAGGCAGCGGAAGCGCAGCGGGCAGCTGTGCCCGCCGGCTGCCACGTTCGTGGGTTCCCTGCACATGCCGTACGCCGTGGCGACCTCGCCGATCTCGCGCCGTACGTGCTCGGAGTCCAAGAGCCCTTGAACCTGGCGCCACACCCGGTTGCCGTGCCGGTCGAACTGCATGACCGCGACCCGGTCGATGGCCTCGCGCCGCCTGTCCTGGCCGATGTGGTAGTACGCCTGGCTGGTCTGCAGCTGTCGATGGTCCATGAGGTCCTTGAGGACCTCCGGCTTCACTCCCGCGTCGGCGTGCCGCTGGGCGAAGCTGTGCCGGTACGCGTACGGGAAGATCTTCTTCCTGTCGAACGGCAGGAGTTTCGTGACGGGTTCGCCGTCCACCTCCACTTCGAGGGGCACGAGGAATTCGGGCAGGGCGCGGACCCAGTTGCGGTGCTGCTCCCAGATGCCGGAGATCGGCTTGGTCCCCCACGGGTTGGCGACCGGAGAGGGCAGCAGCTTCAGCCGACGAGGAGATCCGCGACAATCCCGCGGCCCAGCAACTCCTGGCCGGCCTCCTCAACCGCACCAAGAGCGGAAACAACTCCGGCGATCAGCAGGCAGCTGATCAGGGAAAAGCGCGACGCTGGCAGCGGCTGGCACACCAACTCAAGGACGAGTTCGCTGCGTTCGTTGACCAGACACCCGAGCACGTCCTCGACCGCCTGGAGCTCGGCCTACGCACTCACGACGACGTCCTGGCGGCCATCGCTGACCCCAAGTACGGCCGCCTCAAGGCGCAACTCCTCCGACAACTGGAAGACTCGACCCGGTATCGCCGACGAGTTCACCGCACTTCTGGATACCACGATCCGGTTCGCATACCTGTGCTACGACATCGGACGCAAGATGGGCGGCTCCTACACCGAATACCTCCGCTTGCGAGACAAGGACGGCAAGAAGCAGAAGGTAGACGAAGCCCTTTTCCACCAGCACTACCGGGAAGTGCTGGCGTTCTCATCGCTCTTCGGCGTCGTCACCTCAGAGGTCATCGACAAGGCCGGCGGACGAACCGACATCCTCGTCTCCTTCGGCGCCGTGCATTTCAACGTCGAATGCAAGATCGAAGAAGACGACGCCAGCGAGCCCGCGCTGCGCCAATACGTTGCCCAGGCCGCCGAGTACCAGAACACCAACGCCGGGTTCGCCGTCCTCCTTGCACTCGACAAGACCATCGACGCCGAAGGTGCCGCCAACCTTTTCAGCAGCATCTGGATCGAACCCGTCCAGCGTTCGGGAGAGTCTGAACCATGCCTCGTCGTCATCATCCGCGTCCCAGGAGGACGCGATAACCCAAACCAGCTGCGGCCTGCTCCCACCCCGTAGTAGCGGCCTACAATTTTCGATGCCCAGTCTTCTTGGCGGTGGCCTTCTTCGCTGTGGTCTTTTCGGCGGCCACCTTGGTTGTCTTCTTGGCCACAGTCGTCTTCTTGGCGGCCGCCGTGGCCTTCTTCGCTGAGGTTGTCCTCTTGGCGGCGGCGGTAGTTTTCTTCGTAGGCGCGGCCTTCCTCGCTGTCGTCTTACCGGGGGCCGCCTTAGTGGTCTTCTTCGCAGCGGTCTTCTTAGTCGTTGCGGCGGCACCGCCGGTCAGGCTGCCCTTGGGCGCCTTCTTGACGGAGACCTCGCCGCCTCGAGGGAGTTTCTTCGAGCCGCTGACCAGGTCCTTGAAGCCCTGACCGGCGCGGAAGCGCGGAACGGAGGTCTTCTTGACCCGAATCCGCTCGCCCGTCTGGGGGTTACGGGCGTACCGGGCCGGGCGGTCGACCTTCTCGAACGAACCGAAGCCGGTGATCGAGACCCGGTCCCCTGCGACGGTCGCGCGGACGATGGCGTCCAGTACAGCATCAACAGCGGCGGCCCCCGCCTGATTGCTTCCAAGCCTCTCGCCGACGATTCGGCTGAGATCCGCCTTATTCACACCCTTGCGAGGCGGAATCGGATCCGGAGCTGTACGGGCTGACATATTCTTCCCGATTCTTGCGGGTTCAGGTGACTCTGAAATAGACAATTGAGAGTTGCTCGCCTCCTATATACCCCACTGCCCGTATCACCTGGTGGCCAGCGATGCGGCGACGACAAATGCCGCCTCCAGACCGAGAAGCACGACGCACGCGCTGTACATCCTGCCTCTGTAGCGAATCACTTTTTCGTTGACCGCGATGTGATCAGCCATTCCTTGAGCCAGCGCCCATGTGAGGTTGTAGTCGTCGTACTCGGACCCAAGAATTTGAGAAGGGTCCGGCCCGAAGCTCCAGTCGCTCTTCGGCCATAGCACATAGATTGCACCAATGAGAATCGCGACGATGAAGCAGATTACGACCACCGCGAACCATACGGGAAGCGGCTTGTCCTTCGTCCCCAAGCCGAAGAAGGAGGAGAATGATCCAATTAGCGCCGCAATGGTGATGAGGCTGGTTGTTCTGTTTCTTAGGTTGGTGAGCGTGGTATCTTGCTGCGACATTGCATGTACTGCAGCATCGTAGGCTAGCTTATACTTATCGGACGGAATAGCCTCAGGGCCTGGCGAACTATCCCGCGTTGCAACCTCATCCATTTTCTCTGGTCCTGCAATGGCGTGGAGGATGCGTGCAAGGATATTGTTTCCCCTCCTTGGAGGGATAGGGGCCGGGGCAGTCGATGGATGTGGTGACTGCGAGGGCTGCGCAGATGGCGCGCGATCAGGCGGTCTTGACTCGTTGTCTTGCTTCAAGCGCGCCATACCAGTGAGTCCTCACTGAGCGATTGCCCCTCAATGCCCGAACCTATCCTCTGGTAAGCTGCCAGGGCCCTTACAGTTCACAGCACTGACACGCGTAGTCGAATATCTAGCCTTCTCCAAATTCACTCGGGTGGCTTCGTTCCGAGCATCCAGCCAATTCGGCCGCTTCAGGCCGTCCTCAGTGCCGTGACAGCGCTGTGCAGCCGATCGGGTGCGGCCTCGGGTGGTACGCGCAGCGCTATGTAGGTCAGGGCCTGTGTCACGATCGCTGCGAGAGCGACCCTGACGATGCCGGTGACGTCGGTGTCCCTGGCTTTGTCCATGGCCTGCCAGACGACGAGCGCGAGAATCAGGAGGGCCAGGAGAGGAACAGCAATCATGGTGGGTGGGGTCCTTCGACGAGAGGGTCTTCACCTCTCGGCTCCGGCAGGCCGCCCTACCGGCAAAGAATCTTGAAAAACACCGCGAACGCGCCGCTTCAAGCCCGGCGTTTCTCAACACGGCGCCGCTGTTCGGCGGCCAGCCGCTTGGTCTTGCGCCGGACTCGCTCGCCGAGTGCGTGCGGGTCGGTGGCGGCGGCCTCGGCCTCGGCCCAGGTGGTGCCCGCGCCCTCGGCGTACGCCAACACGACCCGCCGCTCCGCGTCGTTGAGGCTGCGCAGCACGGCGTTGAGCCGCTCATCTTCGAATATCCCGCTGGCCGTGCGGGCGAGGAGGTCGACGTCGGCGGCGACCAGGTCGTGAGCGACAGCCCGTCACCGAGGTCGGCGTCCAGGGACAGTACGCGGCCGTGCCGGGTGCGCCGGCGCCACACCGGCACCAGCTGCCGGTGCACCGCCCGAGCCTCCGCCTTCAATGCTCCAAGCGCCGTGGCTGACAGATGTCGTGTGAGGGCCGGTCGCCGACCTGGTTCGGGGCCGGGTTCCCCTTCCACCACCTGGCAGCGGGGGATGACGTTAGGGCATCCGCAGTCCGCAGCCACTCCTTGCCGTTGCTGTCAAAGAACGCCTCATGAGGAGTCAGTCATCGTTCAGTGCCGTGTCGAAGTACTCCTCGGCGGCGAGGGTCCGCAGGAAGGAGCCGACGAGGCGGCGAGTGACCGCTCCGGGAGTCTCGTTGAGTTCCGCCCAGGCGGTCTCCGTGGCCTGCTCGTAGGTATCCCGGTCGTAGCGGTTCCGCTGCACGGAGGTCCCCCGGTAGTTCCGCGGAACGCTGGTGTAGGGGCTGCGGCCACGGAGCCTGGTGAGGCCCAGGGCGAGGGCCCAGTTGCCCATGTAGCTGGCGTCTTCTGCAGCTTGGCGCACGAGTGCGAGGAAGCGACGGGTGTTGCCCACCACGGCAGGATCGTAAATGAAGTGGTCCTCGGTATCTCCTGCGAACCGCTCGGAGAGGCGGCTGGAGAAGAGCCGGAGGCCTCCGTTCTCGAAGACCCGCAGCTCGATCGCGTTTTCGTCGTGGTAGGTGCCCGGGTTTCGCGTGAAGATGCGGCCGTCGCCGAGGTTGTTGCTGGCCCGGGCGGCCCCTCCGCTGCGTCGGTATCCGTTGCCTGCGTCGATGAGTTTCGGGTAGGTCTCAAGGCCATCTACGCGAGCGTTGATCTCGGGGGTGTAGGCCTTCTCGATGAACCGGGCGAGCTGCAGGTTCCAGTTCGGTCCGCTGGTGAGGTCCAAGAGCATGTCCCGTGGGGCGGCGAGGGGCTGGGCGACGAGGAACATGTGGGACTGCTTCCCGACGTCTTGCATCGGATCGTTGTCGATCTCGTGCTTGAGCAGAGAGAGTGCATCCTGTTCAGCGTTCCGGCGTCGTTCGTGAAGCCGGACGACCTCGGAGTCCGGGAGAGTCCGCTTGGTCTTGTCGCCGCGCCCGAAGTAGCGCCCGTCGACCATGTGCGGGGCCAGCGGGCTGGCCGGGATGTGGATGACGAGGTATCCCTGGGCGGGATCTGCCTCCGACTTGATGGGGTCGGTGAGGATCACCAGAGGGGGGTCGGGGAGAGAGTGAGCGACCTGCTCGACCCTCTCCGGCAGCCCCTGCAGGGGCTGCGGGGCGAGGCTGAAGGTGCCGTTCTGCTTGTCTTCGGCCAGCCCGACGATCATCGTGCCGCCGTCGATAGCGAAGGACGACAGGTCGCGCGCCAACTCCCTGTTGTCGCCCTTCGTGACGAGCATCTCCTTGGCGTCGAAGTAGTGCTTCTCCTCGATGAGACCGCCGGTGATCGCGGCCTGGAGGTCGGCCTCGGTCTTCGGGGTCCAGCGGGGGTTGCTCGGAGACAGGTAGATCGAGATCACGCGCGAATCCTCACTGTGCATCAAACGGGTGCCCCCAACCCGGAACTCCCGCATCGAGGGTAGGACCAGCGTCACAACCTGCGCATACCGATTTCCGTACTGCCTCCACTGCCTTCAGCCGGGAGACGACTTGTCCGCCTCGGCGGATCGGGCGGTGATCTGGTGGAAGGTTTCGCGCACCCGGCCCCGCGTGCTTCCGTGCAGGCTGTACCTGGGCGCGGCTGCCGCTCGCCTGCGGCGGTAGTCAGGAAGCGCGGGCGGCCGGAGCCGGTCGTGACGGTGGTGTGGGGGCCCGGACACCTGACAGTGCCGGGGGCGGCCCGAGCCGCCCCCGGTGGAGCTTGACCTGGTAACGGGCCGTGCTGCCATCGCTGGAGCGGAGGACGAGGGCGTCGGCGTGGTCGGGGGTGCGGGCGATAAGTCGGTCGAGATTGTGAGAGGTGGTGATCCAGCGGGGTGGGGTGGTGCCGTTGCGGTGTGCTTCGCGGCCGGCGTAATGCTGCAGGGCGGTGGTGAAGGCCTCTTCGAGGGCGGGGAACAGCCGGGCGAGGTCGGCGGTCGTGCCGGCGAGTTCGGCGCTCATCTCGGTGTAGATCCCGCCGCTGTACGCCAGGGGCACCGGGTGGGTGCGGCGGATCAGCTGCGTGCGTTGTGTGCGTGGGGGTGCGGGGCGCGTGCTCCGTTGGGCGATGACGTGGTGGTAGGCGTCGATGTACGGGCGTTGTGCGGCCGGGCGGCTGATGCCGCAGACGGTCAGGAACGTCACCAGCTGCTCGGCGCTGGCCGGCAGGCCTTTGCGGTTGACGATCCGCCACGCGGTGGTGCGCGGCAGCAGCTTGCGAAGGCGGGCGTTGTTGAGGGAGGGGGCGCCGGCCCGTTCGTAGAGTTCGGCGAGGGCGAGGGCGAGGTCCCGTTTGGCGGTGATGAAGTCGGGGGCGGGCGCCTTGAGCTCGTGGAGTCTGTCGCGGTGTGCGATGCGGCCGCGGGTGCGCAGGAGACGGGCCCGGGCCCGGTCGGACTCGCCGGCTCTGCAGGCGCGCAGGTAGGCGTCGAGGACGGCCTCGGTGGGCGCGGCGGTGCCGGACTCGGCGCGCTGGACGGCGCCGCGGGAGACGCTGGCGGCTTCGGCCAGCCTGCGCTGGGGCAGCCGCGCGGCCCGGCGCAGCGCGGTCAGGTGCTGGGCGAGGTCGGCGAAGGGGCGCTGCGGTGCGCCGTCGGCAGCAGAACGGGTCATGGCCGGCCGTCTACTTGCCCGCGCCGGAGCGCACGGCGGTCTCGACGAGGACCGTCATCAGGCGGCGGCCGCCGCCGGCCGCGGTGAGCGTGGCCGCGCCGATCGCCCCGCAGCCGCCCAGCAGCACCAGGACGGTGTCCAGCTCGGTGCCGGCGAGGAACAGGCCGCAGCCCAGCCCCAGGAAGGCGATCAGCAGGATCAGCGCGTGGGTGGGCCCGAACCGCCCGGCGGCGCCGTTCGGTTCGATACCGCGGGCCGCCGGCGCCACGGTGGCGGGGGGACAGGAACAGGCCGGGGCGGGGCCGGCCGGGCGGGGGAGGGGGATATGGCTCATCGGGGTGCAGGACTCCGTCCTGACGGGGGCCGCCGGCGGCATGCCGGGGCCCGGGCTCTGGTCGCAAGTGACGCGTTCCGCAGGGCAGTTGGCCCTGCCGTGCTGCGGGCTGCGCGGCACACAGCCTTCCACGCTCGCGCACCCAGCCGCCTCGCCCCGGCGTGCTATATATCCGTTATGCGGCTTCCTGGCCTCGCGGATGCTCCGCGTCCCGTCACGAAATTCGGCGCCCCGCCGACCCGTGCCCACCGTGCTGGCGACGGTGCAGTCCGCGCGCACAGCGCCCTGGGCGGGTCACCGTTTGTTCCAGCCGACTTGCGGCCCAGGCCCCTTCAGAAAGACGGTGGTCCCAGCACACCACCGACGGCCAAGCCGTCGGTGTTCTCCTGACGGCCCTGGTCGCAAGCCCGAACCCGTTTCAGGACTCTCCGGCAGGCGCGTTGGCCCGCGCCCGCCGACCCGCCGAGCCGGCACCGCCCCCCGGTGCCGGCTCGGCGCGCATTCCCCGCCCCGGCCCCCGGCCTCGAGCCGTACACGATGCTCCGCCACCTGCTCACCGCACGCTGCCCGCCGGCAATCCGTGGCCGCCCGGCGTGGGGATGCCGGCCAGCGCCGCATCCCCACGCCGGCAGCGGACGCGGGCGCAGAGCAGCGGATCGACGAGTGCGGGCCCGCGCAACGTGCGAAGGAAGCGCGGGACCGCAGGCCGCGGCCATCCTGTCGAGCCGGGCAAGGGACCGTACGTCACCCGCCGCCGGACTGTACGCCGACAGGCCCGCCGCGTGCCGCAATCAGCCCCGTCCCGCCGAGGACGTCACTGCCTGGTGCGTCCTCCGGGGGAACCTGCGTCGGGTCCTGGACGAAGCCGGCGAGGTGGACCGCCCGGACGGCGGCCCGGCTGACCGGCCGGGGGCGGGCGCCGCCAGGTCGGGAATGATCGGGGGATGACCGATGACGTTCCCGCCAGCCCAGCCCCCGAGCCGGCATCGCGCCCTGGAGGTCAGGACGAGCTTCGCGCCCTGGCGGCTCCGCGTCGGCCGAGCGTGGACGACCACATGTTCACCACCCCCGCCCTGCCGGGGACGTTCCGGCTGCAGCTGTTCACCGCTCCCGGGGCGCGCCCGGTCGCGATGGCGACCCAGATCGCCGACGCGGAGGGCATGAGCCTGATGAACGGGGTGGAGAGCCCCGCCGATCACCGAGGAGGCATCGGGCCCGATCGCGTACCTGCTCATGTCCTATGGCAAGGCGGAGGAGGTGTCCGAGTACGCCACTACGCTGGCTCGCGAGCACGGACTCGTCTGCTTCGATCCGCAAGGAGAATGCCTCCGGCCCTTGATCTGCTTGGTCGGTCAGCGGGCAGACCATAGGAAGATGCCCGCGATGAGGAGGCCGGCGCGGAAGACCGTGACCGACGCCGATCGGCACCTGTCCGGCCCCGATCGACGTCGGGGAACGATGGACCGGACACCGGAGCCAACGGCCTTGCCGCAGACACCAGGGCCGCTTCGCGCACGCCGGGCCGGGTGTAGCCGCAGCTCACCATGACCGGTCGCGCAGATAACAGAGCAGTTATCTGCGCCAATGTGGGGGCCTTGGCGAAGGTCGGAGAGAGCGAGAGGATCAAGCGGCGCGACCGACGCGCCGCCTGAAGGGGGATCACATGACTGAGGGGCCGCCACCGTCCGGCTTCTCCGCACGGGAGTGGAGGCTCACCACGCTCCTGCGGCCGCAGACGAAGGACTTCTGGCTGTACTACGCGCCGAAGAACGGTGTGGGCCCCCAACAGCTCCGGGTCTGCGAGCGCAGTGGCTACGACTTCGCGCGGCTCACCTGGCAGTCCTGCGCCGAGTGCCGCCGCGGTCACGTCATGAAGGTCCGCGTGACCGATGAGCGGCAGCGCCAGGGCTACGGCACCCGCATGATGCTGCGCGCGATGCGCGGCTGCGAGTCGTTCACCTGGACTACCACGCCGCAGTTCGAGGACGGGCAGCGATTCTTCCCGGCGCTGAGCACGGCCCTGGGCACCAGCTTCCCGGCGGACAGATCGTGTGCGCACAACTCCGCTCGAGGTGGCGGGTACGCCAAGCCCCGGCTCGAAGGGCCTCCCGACGCCTCCTGACCGCCGGCCGGTCCGGACAGCCGTCTCCCACAGGAGAGCGATAATCACACCGGGTACCCGCTTCGCGCCGGGCTGTCCGGGGGACCCCGGCGAGACCGACCCGGCCGGTGCGTCGTTCTCCGTACGGGGGCACACGCCGATCGACGGAGGCCGGGATGGGAAGAGACGCCAAGCGCGCGAAGCAGGCCCGCAGGGACAGACGCCTGCGGGACACCTCCCGGACGGGCGCCACGGCCACCGTGCACGAGCTCCGCACATCCGGCGACGTCCTCGACGCCCTGGCGGTGATGCTGCCGCAGCCCAAAACCGGAGACTGGCGGCCGGACGTCCTCGGCGTGGACAAGCTCTCCCTGCAGGCCGGCCCCGACGCCTGGCCGCTCCTCAACGGTCACCGCGTCACAGAAGAGATGTGCGCCGCCCTCCAGGCGGACCGTCCCGACCAGGCCGGTGACTTCGTCTTCGAGGACCTGGTCGCGATGTGCCGGGAGATGGGGCCGCCGGACCTCAGCGGCTTCGCCTCGGCCCTCGCCACCATGGGCGGCTGCTCGGGCCGCCAGCTCGACCACGAGGACAGCAGCATCTCCTGCTCGCTCGGCCTGGACTGCCCTGGCGTCGCGCTGCCGCACGCCCGGCGGACGAACTGCCGGTCTCACGGACCCTGTGCCCACTGTGACGGTTCGCCGGTCCGCTGGGAGTGCGACCGGTAGGGAGACCAGCCGCACCACTCCGCCGGCGTCGACCGTCAGCCTCGGTCATCAACTCCACTGCCCCCGGACCCGCCAGGCAGTTCCTGGTTACCGGTGGTGCAGTGGCCCCGTCCGCACGCATCATGCGGCCCCGCGTACGTATCCCGCATCAGCCGACGGCGGTGGTCAGAGTGGACCGCGATGACGGCCTCCAGGGCGGCGTCGGCGAGGATCAGGCCGGTGCCGGGCCCGAGAGCCTCTGAGGCGCAGGCGATGGTCAGCGTTTGATGCGTCCGCGTACGGCGAGTACGGCGAGGGCCAAGAGAGCGGGCTCCAAGAGCCGCAAGAGCATCTCGATGTAGGTACCGGTGGTGGTGAGGTCCTGGCCACTGGAGCGGAAGATGACGGAGTTGAGGGTGACGTTGAGGGCCTTCTCGAACTGTTTGCCGGTGAACCGGTCGCCGATGGGGTTTCGTGGATCGTCCTGGTCGACGGTGAAAGTGACGCGGCCGCCGCCAGCCGGGACGACGCCGCTGGCTTCCTGTTGGGAGAGTGCTCGGGCAGGCCGAAGCCCAAGAGCAGCAGGATGGTGATCAACATTGCTGCGCCTCTCAAGCCTGCGCAGTCGCGTCACCATGCCCAGGCCCTAGGCTTCCTGGAAGCCACTCGGCAGTCTGCATCTGGCGGCGACACGGCAGATCGATGACTTCGGCAAGTGGCTGGGCAAGCTCCTTGAGAGCCTTGAGGAAGGGCGTCATACCGGGGTGTTGCGGCGGGCTGGCATTGCGCTGCAGGAAGCGCGATCGTCGGCTGCCCTGGGCAAAGTAGGCCTGCCGGCGCCGATGGACGTCGTAGACGCTCGGGGCCAGGCGCCGTTGGACAGCGGAGGGGACTGGTTCGTGTAGGCTGGCGGCGACTGTCGTGACGGACACCTGCGGCTGATCGCGTACTCCCAGAACCGCCTTCACAGCTTCGCGGCGGGCAGTGACGAAGTCCAGCTCGGGGAAGTACTCGCCTCGAGGCGTTGATGAGGGAGATAGCGCTCGGCAGGCTGCCAGGGTGCGGGACTCGATGGTCTGGTAGTCCGGGTGCTCAGGCGAGAGCCAGGCCCGGGACACGGTCGAGCCGACACGGTGTGCTTCACTGCGTAGGGCTTCGAAGCGGGCACGTGGCCCTGCAGTGGAGCCCACCTTCACGTACGACACGGCGCCGGTGATCGCCAGGACATAGACGAAACCTGTGCCTTTCAAGGCCCGGTCCGGGACCGATCGCTTCTTGATGTAGTGCCGCAGCCAACCGCGAGGGTCCTCGTACACCAGGTGCAACATCCCTGCCCTTTCGCCGTGTTGCTGCACAGTGAATCGGAGGGGTGTGACAACGGCCCTGCTCTCCCGGGCTCGCCGATCCTGATTGCTTGAAGTTCGGTCGCTTCAGTCGCTTGGGTCGCTGTCCTGTGCCGAGTACAGAGACCCAGACGCCAGCGACTGGGGCACCCCTTCGGTCGCTGGCTGGTTAAGCGGGGAAAACCGCAGGTCAAGACGTTCTCCGCAGAGAGATAGCGACTCTAGCGACTCGGAGTTTGCATATACCGGAGCTTGAGAGAGTGTGCGCGTGCGTTATATACAGAGAGCTTCAGTCGCTTCAGTCGCTGTTCAGGCCTTTCACTCGGCTTGACCTGGCAGTTTGCCGTTGTCTGCAGGGAGCGACCGAGCGGTCCTGAGTCGCTGTGCCTCCCACTCGGTCGCTCGACGCTCGCTCGCCGGTCGCATCATCGACACGGCGTCACCGTTGTTCCGCATGTGGTCCACGAACTCACCGACGCCGTTCGCTAGGCTGTGTCCGTCGTTGAGTCGCTTCGGTCGCTGTTAGGGGGTGCAGATGCCTGCTGAGCTGCAGTTTTCCCGCAGCGACTCAAGGGATCCTGCCATCCCTGCTTCTTCAGTCGCTCCGTCCCTTGTCATCGCACAGGAGTGCGCTCGCCGAGGCTGGCCCGTGCACCCCCTCTCCCCGGGCCGTAAGACACCAGCCGCGAACTGCAGCGAGTGCCGCGCCAACTCCCACGCCGGGGGCGACTGCCCCTGCCTTCGCGCAGGCCGCTGGTGCCACAGCTTCCACGCGGCCACTCTCAACCAGGACCGCATCCAGCAGTGGTGGGGGCAGCACCCGGAATTCGGCATCGGCGTCTCCTGCGGCCCGCCTGGCCTGGTCGTCATTGACATCGACGCCCACGACGCCGAGCCTCCCGCGCGTGACCGGATCCTCCCAGGCATCCCCATCAGCGACCAGGTCAACCTCACAGGCCTCGCCAACGGCTTCCACACCCTCGCCGTCCTCGCCGCCCTCCGCGGCCAGCAGAGCCCCGCCGACGACACCAACACCCTGCGCGTACGCACCCCCTCCGGAGGCCTCCACGTCTGGTACCGGGCCACCGGCAACCGCCAGTGGAAGTCCTCCGCCGGATCCAGCCCCGGCCGCGCCCTGGCCTGGCAGGTCGACATCCGCGCCCACGGCAGCTACATCATCGCCCCTGGCACCACCACCCACTACGGCACCTACACCCCCGTCGACGAAGCCCGCGAGCCCGCGGCCCTTCCTCTATGGCTCGCCCAAGAACTCGACCGCACCGGACACCTGCCCGCACCCACCATTCCCGCTCCCCGCCCCGTCCCACCGCGGGCCCAACAGGCTGTCCTCGCTGCCGGCGGCGGCCGCGATCAAGCCGAGCGCACCCTCGCCGCTGTCCTGGCACTTGTTGAGGCCTGCGGCCAAGTCGTCCAGGGCGCGGGCTTCTCCGACACCCTCAACCGGGCCGCCTACACCCTCGGCGGCCTCATCGCCGCCGGTCGCCTCTCCCGGCAGGAAACCGAACAGGCGCTCAAGGACACTGCGGCCGCGGCCCGTCCAGGCCAGGAACTGCGCATCGAACAGATCATCCGCAGTGGCCTCGCCGCCGGTCTGAAAAGGCCCCTCCATGCCACGGGGAGGCGCCCGTGACGTCGCCCAGCAACGAGACTCTCTTCGAGTTCGACCCCGAAGCCGTCGCCGCCCAGATCCGCGCACAGAGCCCCGCCACGCCGCTTCCCGCTCAGGCCACCACCGAGCGACCCGTCGGCCAAGCAACTGCCAACGGCCTCCTGCCGGACACCCTGACCGACCGCGGGAATGCCAAGCTGTTCGTCAAGCTCTACGCCAACGACTTCCGGCACGTCCCCAACATCGGCTGGTACCGGTGGGACACCACCCGCTGGCAGATCGACGAGGACGACACCGTCCTGTGGGCGGCCGGCGACCTCGCCGAGACCATCGCCACCCACGACCCCCGCGGCATGTTCACCACCACCGCCCTGCACAAGCACCGCACCCGCGCCATGTCGACCTCCGGCATGAACGCGATGCTCACCCAGGCCAGGTCCGCGCCCGGCATGGTCCTCAAAGCAGACCGCCTGGACGCCGACCCCTACGCCCTGTGCACCCCGCGCGGGGTCGTCGACCTGCGCACCGGGCTGCTGAGGGCCCCCGACCCCAACAAGGACTTCCACTCCCGCTCAACCACTGTTGGCCCGCAGCAAATGCCCGTTCCGCGCTGGCTGCGCTTTTTGACCGACACCTTCGGCGACGACGCCGAAGGCCTCAAAATGATCGACTACCTGCACCTGCTGCTCGGGTACTCGATCACCGGGGACGTCGGAGCCCAGATCCTTCCCTTCCTGTGGGGAACGGGCAAGAACGGCAAGTCCGTCCTCCTGGACGTCATGATGAAACTGCTCGGCGACTACGCCGACGCGGCCCCGCCCGGCTTCCTGATGGCCAAGCCCTTCGAAGGCCACCCCACCGACCTCGCCGAACTCCACGGCCGGCGCGTCTACGTTTGCTCGGAGATCAAGCCCGGCGACAAGTTCGACGAAGCCCGGGTGAAACTGCTGACCGGCGGCGACCGCATCAAGGCCCGTCGCATGCGCCAGGACCCCTTCAGCTTCGAACCCACCCACAAACTCTGGCTGCTGGGCAACCACAAGCCCGAAGTCGGCACCGGTGGCTTCGCGTTCTGGCGCCGCATGCGCCTGATCCCCTTCGAACGCGTCGTGCCCGACGACCGCAAGATCGACAACCTGGCCGACCTCCTCGTCATGGAAGAGGGCCCCGGCATTCTCGCCTGGCTCATCGACGGCGCCCGCCGCTACCTCGGCGGCGACCGCGACCTCACCGGCCCCGAACGCGTCCGCATCGCCACGACCGCCTACGCCGAGACCGAGGACCACACCGGCCGCTTCTACGAAGAGTGCTGCCGCCTGGGCCCCGACCTGCGCGCCGAGCAGACGGCGCTCTACGCCGCCTACACCGCCTGGTGCCACAATGAAGGCGCGCAGATCATCTCCTCACGCGCGTTCGCCTCCCGAACCAGGGAACTGGTCGGACTGGCCTCGCCCAAGGAGATGAAAGTGTCCAACCAGCGCAAGTACTACCCGGGCATCGGACTGCTCACCGACGAGGAAAGGGATACCAGCGCATGAGTTCCCTGATCAGCGCGGACGAGATCAGCCACGAAGCCGAACTCGTATGGCTGGAGGACATCAACGCCCTCGACTACGTGCGCCAAAGCCTGGACCGGCTGCCCACCCGCAAGGGCAAACCCCCCTACCACCGCGACGGGCGCATGGTCGGCTACGCCATCCTCGGCCCCGACGCCAAGGCCTCCCGCGCCTCCGGCACCTTCCGCCGCCGCGTCTTCTGGCTGCTGCCTCACGACCGTGACACTGAGCCCGATGGCTTGTACGCCAGGAGTGCCCCCGCCGAGGCGGTCGACCCGCGCACCCTCCAACCCCGGGTCAAGGGCTACAAGACCGAACGCTCCGAAGGCGGCCCGCCCTCCCGCGCCATGCAGGAACTCGGCATACAACTCCCGCTGTAACTCGCGTCCCTGACCACGCCGAGCGCCGATGACTCAGATACTGACCAGCCTCATCGCGGTCGCCGGCACCCTCCTCGGCGGCTGCCTGGGCTACCTCCTCCAACGCCACGCTGGAAACCGCGCCGAGCGCAGAGCAGCCGTGCTCGCCTACACCGGCGCCATCACCGAGTTCATACGCGCCCAGCAGGACTGGTGGTGGCGTAAGCAGGAACACCCCGACGGACCCGAGCACAAAGCCGCACGTCTCGAAGGGCAACGCGTGCGCGGCGTCGCCCGCCAGGCAATCAACGGCCTGCTGTTCTCCACCGGGGACGCCGAGCTCGTCGCCGAGGCCCGACAGATCCTCGAAGACGCCAACACCGTGCACCGCGCCGCCGACCGGGACGAGATGAGCACCCGCACGGCCGCAGTACGGGCAGCCCTCGACAGCTTCATCCACCACGCCTCACTGAGCGTGCGTTGAAAGCCGTCCGTCTTTCGCTCCTGTCGTGCGGCGTGCGCGTCAGGGGAACGTGGGCTCAAGGCCGAACTGGTTCAGCAGCCCGGCAGACAGTGACTGGACGCACTCCATCAGAGCTGTCTGGTCAGCGGCTGGAGACAACTCGGAGCCCTGCGCTTGCCGAATACCTCCTCCGTGCTGGTCAGGCGGCATGTTGATACTCGTGGAGGGTGCCGCCGAGTCGCGCTCGCCGTCGTATGTCCAGATGGGCGATCCGGTCCGGGTCCTCGATCGGAGCGGGCAGCGAGTGGAGAGGGCGGGCATTCGCAAGACCCTGGTGCGGCCGGTGCTCGTTATAGAACGTCTCGAACTCGCGCAGGGCGCGCAGGAGATGGCGCTGGTTCCAGATCAGCGTATGGTCTAGCAGCTCTCGCCTGCAGGTCTGCACCCACCGCTCCATGATCGAGTTCATGCGCGGCATCCGGACGCCGCTGAGCACCACCTCGATACCCGCGTCCTTGAGCACCTCGTCGAACGGCCGTGGGAACTTCCCGTCCCGATCCCTGATCAGATAGCGAGCCCGGCAGCCGGCGTCCTCGAGGTCCATGACGAGATTCTTCGCGGCCTGGACCACCCAGGACGCGGTCGGGTGCACGGTCGCGCCCAGGATCCGGATCCGGCGACTGGCGTGCTCGATCACGGCGAACACGTACAGGCGGGCCCCGGACAGGGTGACGGTTTCGAAGAAGTCGCACGCGAGGAGCGCGTCGGCCTGGGAGCGCAGGAAGTCCGCCCAAGTGCTGGAGGCCCGCTCGGGCGCCGGGTCGACGTCGGCCTCCTTCAAGATTTCCCAGACCGTGGATGCTGCCACCTTCACCCCGAGTACGAGCAGCTCACCGTGCAGGCGCCGATAGCCCCAACTTGGATTTTCCCTGGCCAGGCGCAGCACCAGCGCCCGGATCGAGTGCACGGTGCGGGGCCGGCCTCCGCGCTTCGGCCGGGACTGGGAAGCGTGTTGGCGGGCGATGACGTTGCGGTGCCAGCGCAGTACCGTGTCCGGCCGCACCAGCAGCCGCATCCGGCGCAGCACTTCCCGTGGCAGGCCATGGAGGAGCGACGCCAAAAACGCCCGGTCGCTCGCGTGGAACCGGACCTGCTGCCCGTTCAGCTGCCGTTCCAGAACGCCGATCTGGTGGCGCAAGGCCAGGATCTCGACATCTTTCTCCCGGTCGCTCATCGGCAGCAGTCGCAGCATCGCGAACGCGTTCGTCACACCCAGGTACGCCAGTCTCAGCAGCACGACCGTTCATCATGCCGCGCCAACCGGCGCCGCGCGATACCGGCGACTCGATCGGCCCCGGCCAACACCCAAACCCGATCCCACCTGCGTGGATTAGGTATTCGGCAAGGGCAACTTCGACCGGCGGTGCTCGACGCAGGGCATGACCTCGCGGTGGGCCGCTCCGTAGGAGCGGAGCTTGTCGGTGACGATCACTCGCGGCACCGCACCGGTCCTCTTCAAAAGTCTGCGGAAGAAGCGTCTGGCCGCGGCTTTGTCCCGGCGCTTCTGCACCAGGATGTCCAGGACGTTGCCGTCCTGGTCGACGGCCCGCCACAAGTACTTCTGTGCTCCATTGATCTTGATGAAGACTTCGTCCAGGTGCCACTTGTCCCCAGGCCGAGGCTGTCGGCGGCGCAGTGCGCCTGCGTAGGTCTGCCCGAACTTGGCGCACCAGCGGCGGATCGTCTCGTAGGAGACGACGATCCCGCGCTCGAGCATCAGCTCCTCGACCTCGCGGAACGACAGCGGGAAGCGGAAGTACAGCCACACACAGTGAGAGATCACCTCGACCGGATACCGGTGCCCCTTGTACGACAGAGACACGGCTCCCACAGACAGCCCCCTCCAGCACGATCAACCAGAAGATCATCCCACCGGCCAACCAACGTGACAGCGCCAGGTGGGAGGCATGCTCTCCTACGGGCAGTGCTTGTTTTCGATCCCAACGTCGCTGAGGAGGGGATAGCTACTGGCGGTCTGGTCGACGGTCCCAGCCATCTGGTGCGCGTGCTGAAGGTACGCCACGCTTGTCACCGGAAGGACCAGGGGGAGGGCGTGATGAGGCTGTTTGTTTGTGGCGATGAACATGCGGTCGTTTTCGACTCCGTGATCGCCGACGGGCCGGGAGATCGAGCTTGACCGCGGCTGAGCGGAATTCGAGCCTGGCTCCGCGCGGTGTCATGCGCTGGCCATTGGGCCTGCATATCGTCGTAGTATTAGTGCTGGCCGTGGCCGCAGCGCTCACAGTCTTGGGCCTTCTGTGGCTGGTGCTGGGGGAGCCACGCGTTCAGGTGTCTGGACCGCTCAAGCCCGGTGATACCTACGACGCCATCAAGATCGCATTGGCTGTGGTGGCGGGAGTCGGCGGGGTCGTGGCACTCGTGGTCGCCTATCGGCGCCAGCATCTCAGTGAAGCGACCGACCTCCGTGAGTACGGCAAGGCGCTGATCGAACGGTTCGGCGCCGCGGCCGAACAACTCGGAGCTGACCAGCCAGCCGTACGCATGGCTGGCGCGTACGCGATGGCACGGCTTGCCGATGAGTGGTTGCAGGAGCGACAGATGTGCATCGACGTGCTGTGCGGCTACTTGAGAATGCCGCATGCTCCCGATCCACCAACCGATGATCAGGTGCTGGTGTCGTGGCAGCGCGAGCGGGAAGTACGCGTAACTGTTCTGGGACTCATCGCCGCCCACCTGCGCGACGGTGCGCCCGCGTCCTGGCAGGGCTACGACCTCGACTTCACCGGTGCTGTCCTTGATGAAGCCGACTTCCGTGGCGTCCGCTTTACCGGTGGCGACGTCCTCTTCGTCAAGACCCTCTTTGCTGGCCACGGAACGGACCAGATCATCTTCGACGAAGCCGACTTTGCTGAAGGCGCTCACGTCTACTTCCGGCTCGCCGAATTCCGTAGTGGCACCGTCCGCTTCAACCGTGCCACCTTCAGTGGCGGCTGGGTCACCTTCGACAGTGCCCACTTCACCGGCGCTCATGTGAACTTCCGAGACGCTGCCTTCACAAGCGGAGAAGTCCCTTTCGAGGGTGCTGAGTTCTCCGCTGGCACCATCGACTTCACCGGCGCGACCTTCACCGGCACCACAGTCAACTTCGGTGAACACCACCTTCCTTCCATCTACCGCACGGCACCGCCCGCCCGCTTCAGAGGCGGCACCGTCGACTTGTCCCAAGTAGCCGACTTCAGCCACCCTCCGAGGTTCGGCCTGCAGATGATCCCCTCTGGACTGGAGCTTCCCTCAGGCACAAACATTTCTGACCTGCCTTGAGCTCGTTCCTGTCCGGTCGCACACCTCGGCCCGGGGAGTGGGGGCGCCGAAGCCCGTCGGATGACAGCGCGTGGGGCTCGGTGATTCGTGCACCACACGTGTTGCATCCGTTACTGTGCTCGCGACAGCTCATGAGCTGTGAAAACGCCAGTCGCACACTCACGGTGCCCCAGAGAAACGCCGGGGACTTCGACTGCTCGGGTGAGGACGTCGAACGCGACTGGGTGGCGCGCGCACGCTGCTGGAGCCGGGTGCGGCGCGTACTGCTCACCTACGACCAGGTCATCAACGAGTACGAGCTCCCCGCGACCGAGGGAAAACGCCGCGACCCGAGATGGCCGGCCTTCGCCCGCCGCTACGGCGTCGACATCGACCACCCCGTGCAGTGGGAGGTCGAAGCCCTCGAGCCAGAGGAACTCCAGCGCCTAGTGTTCGCCGCCGTTGACCCGTACATCGACCGCGACGTCCTCGCCGAACAGATTGTTCGTGAGGGACAGCAACGCCGCGCCCTGTCCGACTTCTTCGGAGGCTGGGACGCGGCGGGCGGAGCGTCGTCGTAGCGCTGAACCGGAGGCCTACTCGGAAACGCCCTTCCGGGCCTTCTGTAGTTGGCGTGCACGATGGATTTTGTGACTACCGCCGACAAACGCCTGGAGCGATGGGCGCACGGTACCTCCACAGCAAATCGAGGGCCTTCCCCGGAAACTTTTCGGGAAGGCCCTCGGCTAGTACAACGTGTCAGTGCTTGAAGGCGTCCTTGGCCTTTTCCTTGGCCTCACGGGCGTCACCCTTGCTCTTCTGCACCTGCCCCTCGGCAGCCGTGCGGTCGTTGCCGAGAGCGCTTCCCAGGGCCTCCTTGGCCTTGCCCTCGGCCTGCTCGGTCTTCGCCTTGGCCTTCTCGCCGGCAGTCATGGAACGCGCCTCCTCGTAACCTTGGGTGCCGCGGTCGCGGTGAAGCCGCTTGTGCCCCGGCTCCTGCCTCACAAACAAGGCGCCACACAAAAACAGAGGGGCATAACGGGGCAGACGGAGCCGCAGAATGCGGATTCCATCGCTTCCCTGCTTCCCTGCTTCTCGTTCTGCTTCTCGCGGTGATCCATTCGGTGCGGGCTTCGCCGTCAGGATCTGTGGTGGAGGCCCTCGCCGTGCTGGTGCGGACTCACTCAGCCAGCGGGATGCCCCGGGCACGGAGGCCGGGTAGCCGGAGTGGCTGGGCTGGGGCCGCCGATGGTCAGGGCCTCTCACCCGGCAGGTCCTCGACGGCACCGGCGACGAGGTGACGGACACGCTCGTTGAACAGGCCGAGGGGACGAACGACGCCGTGGCGGCGCTGCTGGCGCAGGCCGCCCAGGAAGAGGAGGATGCGTGATCCCGCTGCCGCCGCACCGCATGAAGGGGCCCGGCGTACTCGGCGCCACCCCCGAGCAGCCTGTCGGGCCGTTCGGCCGCTGGCCCCACCCCGACGACGAGCCGGAGACCGACGCCGACCAGGACGAGCAGCCCCCGGGCGCGTGATGCTGGAAGCGTGGGCCGCTGTACCGATGTTCTCCGAGGCCGGAGCCGCTGTCGGCCCTGCCCCGCCGACCTGATCCCGGCCGCCACCGCCCCGGCGCGCGCCCCACTGGGCACAGCGATCAGGGGCGGTTCGCCGCTTCGGTGTACGACTTGATGGCGTCGGTGATGAGCATGCGGGTGCTGGCAGGGTCGAGGGCCTGGGCCTGGAGATGGGCGTACATCACGCTGTAGTGCCGCACGTCGGACGGCTTCTCCAGGTAGAGGTCGCTGGTGAACCGTTCCAGATACACCACCCTCGCCCCGCGATTGTCGGCGAACCCCAGGATGGAGAACTGCCCCGACAGGCCCGGGTGAGCGCCGGCGGCGAGGGGGAGGACCTGCACGGTGACGTTCGGCTCCGCGCCGAGCGCGGTCAGGTGCTCCAGCTGCCCCCGCATGACGTCGGGAGAACTGATGACACGACGCAGGACCGACTCGTCCAGGACAGCCCACAGCCCACAGCCCCCAGCCGCAACCGGCCCGCCGGGTCGTAGATCCGGTGCTGCCGGCGCAGCAGCACCTTCAGCCGTGCGGCGGCCTGCCCGGCAGTGAGCCGGGGAACCGTTTCCCCGATGACCGCATGCCCATAGGCCGGGGTCTGCAACAGGGCCGGGATGACCAGGGGCTCGTAGACGTGGACCGAGGCAGCGTCCGTCTCCAGGCCGATGTAGACGCTCTGGGGGATGTCGCCGTAGGCGTGCGACCAGCCCCGTGTGCCCGATTCCCTCGCCATCTCCATCAGGGCGTCGATGACCTGCTGGTCTGACACCCCGTAGATCGCGCACAGGTCGCGCACATCGCGGGGACTGATGGCGCGGCGGCTGTTCTCCAGGTGACTGATCTTGGGCTGGGAGACCATCAGCCGCTCGGCCACTTCCGTGCTCTCCAACCCAATGGCCTGGCGGAGCCGACGCAGCTCAGCTCCCAGGCGACGTCTCCTGACGGTGGGATTGATGCTCGCCGCCACGGGCGGGGTACCTCCGGCTCCAAAACGCCGCTTGGCCCGCAGATTGCCATGGAGCATGGGTTGCTGATCGCGCGCCATGCCTGGTGTTCGCGGGTCAGCCCAAAACAGACTGTGACGTTGTCATGTGCCGCCCCGATGTTCACCGACAACCGCTGTACGGATGTACCAAGGCCGGGCAGATCCAGGTCAGGACGCCGGAGGGACGGCGTGAACGAGGGGTTCCAGGTCTCCATACAGGGCCGCATGCGAGCTCCGCGAACAGCGCCTCCAGCGCCGCACGGCGCCGGGCGTACGGCCAGCCAGTCAGGTCGTCGCCTCGGTGGACCAGGTCGAAGGCCACGAAGTGCGCCGGCCACTCCTCTCTGGCTACGGTAGCTGTGTGAGTTCGCCATCGATGGCGAGCGTGCCTTCCTTGCCGGCGAGTGTGCCTCCCGTGAAGGTGGCGGTGCCGACGAGTCGGATGCCACCAGTGGTGCGATTCAGTGGTGTTCCGATCAGATTTCCGGCTCTTCCTGTTGTGAGTGTCAGCGGCAAGTTCGAGTCGCTGGCAGGGAACGGAAGGTCAAAGTGGAGGCCGGCCGGCAATCGCATGGTTCCTGTGTTCTTGTCGAAGGTGCCGTTGCCTCCTGCGGTGTGGGTGACGGTTACCGGACCGTTGCCGGTCTGCACCGTGACGGGAGGAAATGAGCTGATGCTGACTTCGGTACGTGGGTCGTTGAAGAACAGCTCCACGGTGATGGGAGTGGTGAAGGGGCCGGGGGCGCGGTCGTCCGTGGTGGTCAGGGTTGCGGTGCCGGTGAGGGAGGTGAGCAGACCGGGCGCCGGCTGGACTTCGAAGTCCATGAGGTAGGTCATGTGGATGTTGCTCGCCGAAATGGAGTGGGTGCCCAGGCCGAAGTTTTGAGCCGCACCGAATCGTCGGACGAAGCCGGGAAGCGGGTCGTCAGCGCTGCTGACGTCCTTCTCCACCCCTGCGACAGCGATGTTCAGGGTGGATGTCGGCGGGACGCGCACCAGGAAGGTGCGGTTGATGGGGGTGATGCCGATGCGTAGATCGTTGTCCACGAACTTCTGTGTCTGGCCGTTGGCCGCGAGTGTGAACTCGACCTCGGCATTGCTGCCCGGGTCGGAGATTTTACTCACGGCAATACGCCGGAATTTCACTTCCAGATCCATGGAGGTCGCCTTTCCTGGATGCTGACCGCAATCGGATGGGCCCGGCTCCTCTGCGCACACGTTTCCCGCCGAGAAGGCGGGCGTAGCCTGAGGACGCGATCTGGGGCATGCGCCACCTGCGGTCGAGGTCACTCACACTCTGGCAGGATCTGTCCACCCGACAGCTCAGCGAGGGCAACGAGGTATACGGATGGAGGTCGCGGGCCCCAACCCCCGGCCCGCTCCCGCACCGGACCTACGCGAAACTGTCGGCGGTCCGCTGGACGGCATGCTGCTGGGCATCCACGGGTGGCGGACCGAGAAGTCAACGACGGTGGGCCCTGTCCACTGAACTGTCGCGGTGGCCCGGCGCCGCGTCCTGTCACGCCGCGCACGGTACAGAGACGTTGAATGCTGCTACGCGACCAGGGAGTTGTAGAGCTCGGTCACCTTGGTCTCGAAGGGAGGCGCACCGAGGTCCTGGGCGGCAGGCACCACCTTCTCCCGAAGAAAGCGGTCGTGATGTTCCGCAGACTCCCAGACGTCGATAACCTGCCAGCCGCCTTCTTCCCGGGGTGCGGCATAGTGAGCTATCAACCCACTCGGCAGATCGTTGCGGTCTGGGATGACCCGGTCGATGGTCGCCTGGTAGAGCTCCTGATTCCAGTCAGGGCCGTAGTGATACCCAAGGACGGGCATGCGGCAGCCCTCCTTCCGCGCTCATGGGGCTGTGACCACGACGCTAGGTCCCGCATTTCAGGACGGCGACCGGCAATCGTCCATTCGGGGTGCCGCGCTGCCTCGGCAAGAAGCTCCGGCTCCGCGTCGGCCGCTGGGCTCACAACGCCTAGCGCCACACCCACCGACCCAGCATCCGCTGGCAGATTTTCATGAGTGAACCGCGAACAGAGGTCTCGGCAGTGACCCGACGCTATCGGCGACCTTGGCCGCCTCCAACTGGGGGAACCCTGCCGACAGGCATTCAAGCTCCGTTTGCTTGCTGATGTGGGTGAGCGCTGCCGGGGTCGACTGGCGGGGCGGTGATCTGTGCAAGGGCGTCCTGGAGTCGGCGGACGGCATCCTCCGCCTCCGTGTATTCCTCAGGGCTCGGGAGGACAGTGCCGAAGGTGCCGCCGCCCTCAGTTGGCAGGGCACGCCAGCGCAGGACCGGTTCGAGCGCGTTGAGGGCGCCGGAGAGGAACCAGGCCATGCGGCCGTGAGTGCGAGCGAGCGAGATGGCCAGGACGGCGAGAGTCTCCCGCAGGTGTTCGAGCCGCTTGATCGGAGGCATGGCCTCCTGGACGTCCTGGGGGCCGACAACATCTCGCAGGCGAGCCTCGGTTTCAAGGGCGAGGGCGCGGTCGCTCGGCGCCACTTGCCACACCTGGTCTTGGATCTGCTGGTCGGCCTCCTCGGCCAGCACTGCGACGATCCTCCGCATGTCCATGTAGATCATTCTAATGAAAGCAAGCACTCACCCCGGCCCTCACGGCCGTTCCTGGCCTCACGCTGCCTTGCTGACAGCAGCAGTGGTCAGAAGCTCATAGGTCTCCGTCAGGCGCAGCACGGACTCAACCCGGGGCTGAAGCCCCGTGACCACAATCTGGCCGCCTTGGGCGAGAAGACGCTTACGCAGCTGCAGCATGAGATTCAGGCCGGTGGAGTCCATGAAGGTCACCCCGGACAGGTCCATCTGCAGTGTTCTGCCGCCGAGCGGGCTGACGAGGGTGGCCCGCCAAAGTGCCGGGCATGTGTTGAGGTCTATCTCCCCGGCTGCGGTGATCACGGTCCGATCAGCGTATTGCTGCGTGATGACGGTGAGATCCTTCATGGTTGGCCTCAGATCCGAGGTCGAGCCCATCACACCCCTGACGAAAGGGTGTCAGCGCGCGACGTGGGGCCACGCACAGCCGAGCGAAACCACCCGAATCCCGCCCCGGCCATCGTGGTGACCTCAGGGAGGACGCAGGGTCTCTCACCAGACCAGGCTGGTTGTCCTTGCAGCGTCGCACGGAACCGTGCCCATTCACCACCATGTAGGCACTTACCCCACCGCCCACTCCACGCCCAGCGTCGCCAGTGCTTGGAGCCGTTCCGCGCTTGCCGCGCAGAGTCTTGCTGTTGGACAGCAACACCCCCCAGGTGGTTCTGTCCGAGAACGGGCTCTGGCCCACTTGTTGTGGCTGCGTACGCTGAGTGACTGTTGATCTCCTCGTGCTGGTAGCTGAGATCGCCTGAAAATCGCCCGGCCGGTGGACGGCGTGGCCGACAGTGCTGCGTTGTGAACGAAGTACGGCCGCAACTCGACGAGTTGCTGTTCTCCTCGGTCCCACGGGGGGTGCCCGCGCGTTGGCCGAGCTGATGTGCCCCGCCAGCCCTCAGCCCCGAAGCAGCCATGAAAGGTTCAGACATGACCGCGGACTTCATTGCCTGGAATTCCCAGAGCACACAGTACGAGAAGGCGTTCGCGACGTTCCTCGCGCACACTGATCAGAAGCGGAAGGCCCACGACTATCTCCGCCAGGTCGTCTCCGCAATCCCCCATCGCCGGGTGCTGCTGGACGCAGGAGCCGGCAGCGGTGAGACCACCGGCCAGCTGGCCGGGCACTTTGAGCACACCGTCGCGGTCGAGCCCAACCCTGATTTACGCAAACGCCTGGCGCACCAGCTTCCCCAGGCAGAGATCCACGAAGAGGAGATCCTTAACGTCCGCCCCCGCAGCAAGGCCGACCTCGTGCTGTGCGCGCATGTCCTCTACTACATTCCGCTGGACCAGTGGCCCGCCCACCTGCGCCAGCTCGTGTCTTGGAAGACCAGCAGCGGGGTGTGTGTCATCGCCCTGCAAAACCCCGACAGCGACTGCATGCGCATGCTGCAGCACTTCGGCGGTCCCCGCTTCGACCCCCGAAGCGCCCTGGACGGCAGGCTCACCAGACTCGTTGATCTGGTCACCGTGCCTGCGCACGTGCAGACCCCCGATCTGCCCGCCGCCGTGGAAGTCGCCGCCTTCATGCTCGGCCTCGCCCCCTTGCCAGCCCCTCCCCGCCGGGAGCAGGTCGAGGACTACGTCCAGGCCAACTTCTCCGTAGCGGGCGGGTACAGATTCACCTGCACCCAGGACTTCCTCCACATCGGGTAGCGAGATCAGATGCACGATGGCCCTCCAGTACGCCATACATCGGCGACAGTTGCAGGCGCTTCCCATGGCACGGCATGACGGGATCGGCACCCTCGCCTCCTGCGCCACTGGGGTCGCGCTCCCGGTGAAGGTCACCTGGAAGAACCCCGCGATGGGCAGGGACCGCGCCGACGTTGTCCTGACCACCCCGGAGGCTGGGGATGACGCTGCTGTTCATCGAGGATGGTGCGTGTGGACCGGATGCTGTTCCTGGATGGACGGTTTGCCGGCGCGGTCGGTCTCGTCCTGCACGAGCAGGGAGAGCAGCGATGCGACGGGGAGGCCGGCTTCGGCGGGGTGGCGCAGTACCTTGTCCGGTTCGATGCGGTAGGTGTTGGTGCGCCCGTCGCGGGTGTGGGAGAGATACCCGTCCCTCTCGAGGTCGGAGATGATCCGCGACACGGCGCGCTCGGTGAGCCGGCAATGGGCGGCGATGTCACGGATGCGGGCGTTCGGGTTGTCGGCGACGGTTGCCAGGACACGAGCGTGGCTGGTGATGAACGTCCATCCGGTGTGGGATTCGGGCACTGCGACCATGCTGAGCATTTTAGGGGACATCTCTTGCTGGAACTCTGTTGCATGACATACTTTTCCTGCAATCGATGACATGCTCCCGCTGGGAGCGCCACAGAAGGAGCCGGAAGGTGCCCTGGAACGAGGCCGGTACACCCACGCTTGTGAGAGGCTGCGGTGAGAAGCCCAAACACGGCACCGCGCACGCCTCGCATACGGCAGAGGTACAGCAGTACGAAGGGTCCGGCGCCTGGGTCATCGCGGCTCGCGGCTCCTACGACATGGACTCCATCACGCCGTTGGCGGAGGCGCTGGATGCCGCGGCAAGGAAGTACCCGAAGGTGATCCTCGACGCCTCCGGCATCACCTTCGCGGACTCGTCCTTCTTGAACCTGCTGATCCTCACCCACCAGGCCGGCACCCTGCGCGTGGTGGCGCCGTCCCAGCCGGTGCGGCGACTGTGTGAGATCACCGGAGTCGACCAACTCCTCAAGATTCGCGGCACGATCGAAGAGGCTGCCGTTTCCTGACGTGCGGTCCACCCGCCGCCCGCCCAGGGCCGTGGTCACACGCTCCTGCTCGACGGCAGCCCACTGCTGGGTGACTCCGAACATGGGCACCGGTGCTGAGGGCGAGGAAGGCACGCGGTCGGGATCCCGCAGTGCCGCCAGGAACTCCCGGAGGGCGGACCACCAGGACCACGGCCAGGACCAGGGCCGGCCCACCCTCGGGTCAGCGGGGAGGACCACGACTCCCAGATGGACACCGCGATCTGAGAGGGAACACCTCCGCGTCGGCGGGCTTCGTGGCGACGTTGGACTGCACGTGGCGGCAGCTGCTGCCGGTGTTCGGCCCCGCCTGGCCCACGGTCTACCGCCGGTTCGCCCAGTGGAGCCGGGACCGGGTCTGGGCCCGGCTCTACCGCGTGTCCTCGATGAACTTGGAGCGCGGGGCGAGCTGGACTGGTCGAGGTGCGCAATCGACTCCGTCAGTCTGCAGGCCGCAAAAGGAGGCCATTGACCGGACCGAATCCGACCGACCGCGGC
Source organism: Streptomyces sp. NPDC041108 (assembly GCF_055592645.1). NCBI lineage: Bacteria > Bacillati > Actinomycetota > Actinomycetes > Kitasatosporales > Streptomycetaceae > Streptomyces > Streptomyces sp. NPDC041108. Next base: position 54,920 of record NZ_JBVIYK010000029.1, read on the forward strand.
AAGCTGGGATCGAAGATCCACCTGATCACCGACCGGAACGGACTGCCGTTGTCCCTGGGTATCTTCGGCGCGAACATTCACGACAGCCTGGGCCCGGAACCTGTCGTCCGCGGCATCCCGCCCATCCGGTCCCGCCGCGGGCCCCGGCGCCGGAAGCCGGTGAAACTGCACGCCGACAAGGGCTACGACTACGACCATCTGCGTCGATGGCTCCGCAGGCGGGGCATCCGCCACCGCATCGCCCGCAAGGGCGTCGAGTCCTCACAGCGGCTGGGCCGGCATCGTTGGGTGGTCGAAAAACCCTGTCCTGGCTGGCAGGCTGCCCGAAGGCTCCACCGTCGCTACGAACGCAAGGCCGAGCACTTCCTCGCCTTCGTCGGCATAGCCGCAACCCTCATCGGCTATCGACGACTCACAGGCTGAGGCGCCGACTACCCGAGGACCTGTTCCGCCACCTGGCGATACTGCTTCGACCAGTCTTCCGTCAGTTCCCACAGAGCAAGCAGGCCGTCCTTCCGGAGACGGTCCTCCGCCTCCCGCTGGCAAGCCACCTCGAAGCGGGCCAGGCTGTCGAAGGAGCCGATACGGACAGCGGACGGCCAGGCTGCCGCCGCCTCCGAGGCGAAGCCCAGCGTCTGCGCTGCCACGATGTTCTGCTGCTTCGGCCTGGTCAGCACCACCGTGCCGAACACCAGACGGGTCCAGCCTCCAACGAAGGCATGACCCGGGAGCCCTGCCGGGTACCTGGCATCCAGAGACCAGCTCTCGGCAAACGTCGAACCGAGCAGGTCGTCGTCGAGTTCCCGGCCATCAAGAAATGCCCTGATGCTCTCCACTCCCGCCATGATCGAGGCGTAGGCGTCGAACAGGCCAGATCGCTCGGTCAGCACCTCAATGGCCCCGCCCAGCCGGATGGTTGCGGCGCAACACAGCGCTTCTCCAACGACGTCAAACGTCTCGTCCACGATCCCCCGACCCATGGCCCGACCCCCGACGGGAGGCACCCTCAGGCACGATAACCGCAAAAGCCATCAGGTGGTCCAACCACACCGGTGCACGGCGGTCACACTGTGTTGATGTATGAGTCTTTAGGCTGGAGGTGACCACCGCGCACAAGTCCCCGGCCGCCTCATCCGACGAAAGCGCGGCCGGGTGCCTCGTGCATGCCCGCGTTGCGTCCGGCCCGCCATGCGTCCCTGCGGTCGGCGGGGCAGCATGGTCGCAAGCGGCTCCGTTTCATCGCGGCGCCGGGAGGAGGCGCGGTGCTACGGACGCGGCTGTGCGACGTACTCGGTATCGATGTGCCTGTCATCGGCGCACCGTACGGGCCGTTCGACCAGGTCGATCTTGCCGCGGCTGTGTGCGGGGCTGGGGCTCTCGGCAGCCTGGGCACGGCGGTGCGCCCGGTAGCCGATCTGCGGCGCCAGTGGGCCCGGATGCGGGAGCTGACCGACCGGTCCTTCGCCATCAACCACACCCTCCGCCCCCTGAACGAGGAGGCGTTTCAGGCGACGCTCGACGAGCGCCCGGCCGCGATCTCCTTCCACCTCGGTGTTCCGGCAGACCTGGTGGACCGTGCCCATGACGCCGGCATCCTGTGGATCCAGCAGGTCATGGACGTCCAGCAGGCCGAGCAGGCCGTCAGCGCCGGCGTGGACGTCATCATCGCGCAGGGCGGCGAGGCGGGAGGCCAGGGCGGTGAGGTGGCCACCATGGTGCTCGTTCCGCAGGTCGTGGACATCGCCGCCGACGTTCCCGTCGTTGCCGCGGGCGGGATCGCCGACGGCCGGGGCCTGGCGGCGGCGCTGACCCTGGGCGCCCAAGGCGTGGCCATCGGTACGCGCCTGCTCGCGTCGGTGGAGATGGGGATCGACGAGGAGTGGAAGAACCGGATCGTCGCCGCCGAGGCACGCGACACGATAAAGGTCGTTCACAGCGACAGGTTCATGCCGCCCTTCTCACGCAGTGGTGCCTACGGCTTGCCGAGGTCGCTGCGTACGCCCTTCCTCGAGGATGTCGAAGCCCATCCCGAGCGGGTACAACCGGCCGAAGCGGGCCCACGCATCGTGGAGGCCATGCTCACCGGCCGAGGGCACGAGTACCTTCCCTTCACCGGACAGTCCGCAGCACTCATCCACGACATCCTTCCGGCAGCCGACATCGTGCGGCGGATCGTCGACGACGCGGAGACGATTCTGTGCCGGACCGCAGAGCCATGCACAAGCAGTGCTCAGCCATGACCGATTGCTGATCAGGACCGAATGAGGCGGCTGCGGCCCGTACCACTGAGTACGGCAGCCCGTACACCTACCGAGTATTCGACCCAGTTCTGGACGATCAGCCCGTCCCGGACCGGCTTGCGGTGTCAGCCGCAGTCGCCGCCACACTGACAGGCGGCGCCGCTCTGGCAGCCGCAGCTGCAGCCGGGACCGCACTGGCAACCACTCAGTGCCGTGCTGTCACCGGTCCCGACTGCAAGGGCGCCCCGTGGCTGGGCGGCGTGCCCTGCGTCCAGATCGCCCGGCCTGACGACGGCGGTCCGGTCCTGGTCGTCGCCGGGGCCGCCCGCTTCGAGCGGTGCTGGCTCTCGCCCTGGAGGAGGTGGGCTCACTGGCGCCTTGGCTGTCGTGCGGCCTGCGGGCCGGAGTGCGGGTTCCCCCGTTCGGCCCCATCCTGGAGCTGGCTCCGTCAGGTGCCACAGACCGACCTTCCGGGAGGTGCTGTGATCCTGTTCGCCCTCCTCACACCTGTGGTGATGGTGGCTTTGCTGTTCGGGGTGACCGCGTTTGAAGAGCGCCTTTTCCCGCAGCCACTGGTCGAAGAGGACGTCGACCCGTCGGCACATCATGCACCCACCTGCTGAGTAGCAAGGCTCCGGGTGCGTGCAGGTCCGTCAGCGCTTGGTCACAGGCCTTGGTAGGCGCGGCGCCGCAGGTCGTGTGGTGGCGAGCCTGCGGACGCTCGTTGCTCGGCCCCGCTGGGACCGGAGCAGGGGTTGGGGCGCCGGGTGGTGGCGGGGGGCCGGTCACCACCACCCGCTACTGCTTTCAGCCGCCGTGACGCACGCGGAGCCACCACAGGACGAGACTGACCAAGCCGGTACCTGCACCGTAAGAGACACCCTTGACGAAATACGTCAGGGCCAATTTCCGGCGCTTAAAAATCTGCACCCGGGTCTGCTCTCCCATAGAACGCCAAATGCTGCTCATCAGATACCTCCTGAAGAAGGTGAGAGGGACTTTCCTGGCCTTGAAGGGGTCAAGGCGGGGTGAAGTCTATGACGTTCAAAGGGATGGAAACTCCCATGGTTAGAAAGCAATCCATAGGCTCTCCAGATTCCTTCTCGAGTGCAATGAGAAGAGGCAGGCGGACGCCGTCCCTCGCGCGTCCGGACACTGTCACCGCAGGTAAAAGGTCTTTGGCGGAATTTAAGTCCCGACACCGTCCGCCCCGTCCGGACGGTGTCCCCGCAGGTAGAGCTTCCACTCGGAGCAAACTGTCCGGACACCGTCCGCTTACGTCCGGACGCCGTCCTCGTGGGGGCGGACGCTGCGTCCCCCTCAGAGCGGCCTGGGCCCTGTCACCGGACGCTGTCCACCATGCTGTCCGGACGGTGTCCGGACTTTGTCACCGCAGGCAGAAGCGGTGATCGGGAACGCCGTCCGCCGTATCCGGACACATCTGCGGACAGGGCGGACGGCGCGTCCGGGCGAATCCCCGGACGCGCCGTCCGCCCCAGCCCGACAAGGGAGCTACCCGCTGCGAGGAAAGCGGGAAAGCAGCAGCTAGCAGAGCCTTTTAACGTCAAGTGCTGCCGCCATAGGACACCGTCCGCGCCGTCCGCGGAGCGTCCGCGTCAGCCTACGAGTGACATTAACTCATCGTGCGAAAGCGAATGCATTCCTGACGCAATGGCCCATCATGTGTCTTAGATCACACTCGAAAGAAGTGAATGATCGACCGGAAGTCTTGAAGTGCTCAGCGAGGAAAAACTGGCGCCAACGAGATTCCCTTGGCGTTTTGCGATGTGCCGGTTTGGTGGCAGTGGGTGGGTGTCAGTGACGGCACATCAGAGGTGGGTGTTTTCGATGGTCGGGTGCTGAGGAAGGGCGTGGTCACTGTCATGGAGCGGTTTCTGTAGCGGCGTGGCTGTCATGGGGCGGTACACCCCGCTCCGCTCCACTGTCTTGAGAACGGCGCTTCTGATCCTTCCGAGGGCTGCGCGGCGGCACGGTGGCCGGTAACGGTGTCCGCGGGCGGAAGGGTGTGGGGTGGGGGAGCCGGGCGCGTGGGGTGAGGTCACGGCGGGGTTGGGGGTGTCCAGGCCGGTGCTGGTTGCGCGGCTGCTGGAGCTGGATGCGGCCGGGGCGTTGACGACGGCGCATGTGCGGGCGGGCGCCCAGGTCGGCGGGGTGAATGTGCGCACGGTGTGGCGCTGGCTGGATGCGGCGCGGACGGAGGGCCGCATGGAGCGCAGGCCGCGGGCCCGGCTGGAGTTGTCCGAGCAGATGTGGGAGGTGCTGGCTCAGGCGGGCGGGAATGTGGCGGCGCTGCACCGGCATCTGAAGGCGGCCGGGGGCGAGGTGCCCTCGCTGGCGTCGTTGCACCGGGTGGTGCGCCGGGACCTTCAGGCCGGCAGGGTCCTGCCGGACCGCGCGGTGGTGCGGCGGGAGCGGGAGCAGCAAACGCGGCAGGCACTGGCTGACCTCGCCCTGGCCGGGCCGCAGGGGGGCCGCGCGGTGAAGACGTCTGCGCCACCGCGTCTCGGGCCAGAGGCGACCGGGAGCTTGCCGGTGGGGGAGAACGGTGCGCTGGCGGGTGTGGCGTTGCCGGCGGGCGCGCAGCTGGTGCGGACGTCGTCGGTGCGGGCGGTGGCCGAGGCGGTAGGTCAGGCGATGGCGACCCAGGGCGCGGTGTGTGTGTTCGGCGATCCGGGCCGGGGCAAGACCGCGGCCGTGCGGATGGCGCTCCACGAAGTGCCCCCGGGTTGGAAGGTGACGTGGGTGCCGGTGCCGGTGCGCCCGTCGGTGGCCGACATGAGGCGGGCGGTATTCGACGCGCTGGGGCTGGCGGGCCGTTTCCCGCACACGTCGGCGCTGGCCGACGCCGCGGTCACGGGGGCCTGGGGTGAGGCGCGGGTGCTGGTGGTCGACGAGGCACAGCGCCTGCCCGTGCCGTGTCTGGAGTACCTGCAGAGCCTGTGGGATCACCCCGGCACCCGGGTCACGCTGGTGCTCGTCGGGGCGGGCAGTGAGCGGGCGCTGTCCCGGCTGCCGCAGCTGGCATCGCGGGTGGTGGCGTGGCAGGAGGTTCCACGCTTGACCGGAGCGGAAGTGGCGACCGTGGTGACCGGCTTCCATCCGCTGTGGCGCACCGTACCGGCTGCGGATCTGACGTGGATCGACCGGTCGTGCGCGCACGGCACGTTCCGCACGTGGGCCGCTTTGACTGCGCACCTGCAGAACGCGCTGCTCACCATTGCTGATGCATCCATCGACCGGGCCTTGCTGAGGCGGCTGTTCCAGCGGGTCGCGCCGCCACTGTGAACGGAGCGCTCCTGCAAGCAACGGGAGGGCGATCGCATGCTCCCGGCCACCGGCAAGCACACGACGTCCCACCCGCGTGAGGGGAGCTGACATGAAGGACGGCGACGCCATCCGCCCAGACGGCGGACTGCCTGCGGCGTCGAGGACGGCACTGCGCGGTCCGGCCGTGCGGCGGCTGCTCGCACTACGGGCAGGGAAGAAGCTGACAGCAGTCCATGTACGGGTGGCCGCGGACGCGTTACTGACCTTTCCGTTGAGTTGTCGCATCAAGCGGGAGGCCTGTTTCGGCGAGGCAACCGTCGATCAGGTGGGGTTGTCGTTGGATCTGGCGCAGGCCGCTGCGGACTGCTTCGACGAGGTGGTCGCGGTCGGTGAAGACGACGTTGGCGGTAGTGCTGCGCCGGAGCAAGGACCAGATTCC
>NZ_JBVIYK010000030.1:0-59588 GCF_055592645.1 Streptomyces sp. NPDC041108
GGCCCTTCTTCCATGCCTGCCGACCGGCCAACTCACCCGAACCAGCATGCTGTTCGAACCCCGCCGACCACGCGAGCGGATAGCGAACAGCCAGTAAGAAGTCAAGGTATTGCGGCACATGACGTTGGTGACGCAGTGTTGGCGCTCGTTGGAATCCCCCTCAGGAGGTACCCAGACCTGCTCACGCCAGTTCCCCACCGTCTTGATGGGGTGGATCACGGACCGCGATGATGCGAGGGTTGTCGAAACCTGGGGGAGGCGCAGTGGGTCTGGGGACGGTGGCGGTAACAGGCGCGGCGGGGATCATCGGTTCCGTGGTGCGCGAGGCGTTGCAGCGCGAGGCGGGGCGCTTGATCCTGCTCGACCGCGTGCCGTTGCGGCCCAAAGCCGAGAACGAGGACGTCCGCACTGTCGACCTCCGGGACGCGGCCGCCGTGGAGGCGGCGCTTGCGGGGGCCGATCGCGTGCTTCACCTGGGCGGTGTGCCGGACGAAGCGCCACTTCCGGATCTGCTCGAAGCCAACGTGCTCGGCACCCACCACGTCCTGGAGGCGGCGCGGCGCACGGGAATCGAGCGGGTGGTGCTGGCCAGCAGTAACCGCGTGACCGGCTTCTACCCCACGGGACATCTCACCGGTCCGCAGGAGCCGGTACGCCCCGACGGCCTGTACGGGGTGAGCAAGGCGGCCGTCGAGGCCCTCGGGCAGCTGTATGCCGATAAGTTCGGCCTGTCTGTGATCTGCCTGCGCATCGGCAGCTTCGAGCAAGCGCCCACCGAGCCCCGGCATCTGGCGACCTGGCTGAGCCCACGCGACGCCGTCGGCTACATCCGGGCCGCACTGACCGCTCCGCCGTCCACCCGCTTCGCCACGGTGTACGCCGTCTCCGCCAATACCCGCCGCTTCTGGGAACTTCCCAACTCAGCGGTACTGGCCTACGTCCCCGTCGACGACGCCCAACTCCACGCCGAGGACATCCCAGGAACAGACCTTCCGGCCGACCCCGCCGCACCCCAGGCCGGCCCCTATGCCCTGCCCGAGTTCACCCTTAAGCACCTCAGGCCCTGACCCGCACACCCGCGGTCGGGGCAGGGGAGAACAGGAGTGGTGCGAAGGCGCACTCCTCATCGAAGAGCTGCCGGGCCTTCAGGCAGTGATGGAGCTGTCCGAGGAAGCGGTTGAGCAGGTGGCGCTGGGCGGCATTGTGCCAGTCACCGTGTTCGCGGCGACGTCGGTAGTGGGCGTTCGCTCCGGGTGAAGCCTGGAGAGCTGAGAAGGCCCAGAGGAAACCCGCATGCATGAGCCGGTTGTTCTTGACGAAGCGGCGGCCGACGAAGCGTTTCTTGCCGGATGCACGGGTGATGGGAGCGGAGCCGGCGTAGGACTTGAGCGCTCTGGCGTCGGCGAAGCGGGTCCGGTCGTCGCCGATCTCGGCGAGGACGCGGGCTGCGAGCTGCGAGCTGGGGACCGAGGCCGGGGAAGCTGAGCAGGATCTCGCTGTCGACGTGCTGATGGAATGCGGCTTCGGTGGCCGTGGCGAGATCGTCCGCGGCCTGGCAGGCGGCATCCACCTGCTTGAGCAGCGCCAGCAACTGCTGGCCGAAGGCGTTCTCGACGGCCGGGAGGTGGTGGGCGTACTCACTGCGGAAGACAGTCCGCAGGCGCTCGGCCTCGGTGTCGAAGGACCGGGTGCGCCCGCTGCGTTTAAGGGCGGCCCGGATCTGGGCGAGGGTGAGCCGGGCCGACTTCGCCGGAGTCGGTGCCAGAGTGAGGATCACCCGGGCATCTGCCCTGGTCAGGCCGCCTTCCTTGCCCTGGAAAACGTGCAGGGCTGCGGGGTGGTACTCGCGCAGCAGCGAGCGGACCTGGTTGGCAACCTGCTGGCGGCTCCAGACGGCGTCCTGCTGGGCTCGGGCCAGCACCGCGATGGCCTGGGCGAGTTCACTGTCGGCGGGCAGCGGCCGGTGGGCGTGCATGTCGGTGCGCAGGATGTTCGCCAGTACCAGAGCGTCGCCGGGGTCGGACTTCTTGAGGCTGACGCCGTACCGGTACGCGGTAGCGGGCCGCAGCGAGCGGATTGATCGCGAAGATCTGGCGGCTGCCGGTGCGCAGGGCGGCCACGAGCAGGCCGTGGCTGGTCTCGATGGCCACAGGTATCGGGTCTCCGGGCTGTCGCCGTGTTCGGCCAGGAGGTCCAGGAGCTTGTTGTAACCGGCCGCGTCGTCGCTGATGCGGGCCTTCGCGAGCTGGGTGCCGGTGTCGTCGACGTCGGCGACGTCGTGGTGACGCTCCGCCCAGTCGATGCCGCAGAACACGGTCAAGCCATCCTCCTCAGATCCATTCATTTGTGCAGGTCACGAGCACATGCGGGTCACGCGGCGCCCTAATCCCAGGACTCACAGGTCCGCCATCTCAGCAGCCGTTCGCGACACCAGCACACCCCAGGGGCTCGATCTGTCTGCAGAGCTCACGGGCTCGCGGATGGAACAAGAGGTCAACCCTGGGGCAGGCTCGCGCCATGACGGTCAACGTCCGGCCGACCGCCGTGAGTTTCGCGGTGATCAGGGAGGCGCCGGGCTGTGCCGCTCTTGTCAGAGGCCTCGAAGGGCCCGGGGAAACGAAGGCGTCAGCCCGGCGCCCGCGTCATCACCGCGAAGCACGGACGGTGGCGGGCTCCGTGACGGTGGCGAAGGTGCCAGGCCTCGCCGCTCTAACGGGAGGACTCGCGGGTCCGGCGCGGTTCACACAGGGTCGGCCCCGAGCCATTGTCGGGGCCGCCACCGTCAGTCCTACGTTCGGATCAACTCTGCCGCTGTCCCTGCCGCATGGCCTCGTCCGTCATGTCGGTCACCTGGCCTGCCGGCGGTGCCTCGGCGTCGACCTCGGTGCCGAAGTCGGAGTAGTTCATCACCATGGTCATCTTGACCTGCTCGGGCGAGGCGCTGTTGTCCGCCTTCGCGCCGGCCCCGGCCGGAGCCTTGACCGTCATGTCGATCTGCTGGCGGCGCAGCCAGCCGTCGTCGTCGAGCCAGACGTGCATCGGCAGCTTCGGGCCGACCTGCTCGCGCAGCTGAGCGCCGCCCGGCAGTTCGGCGACGTTCACCGAGACCCGGTAGCGGGTGGTCTCGACATCGTCGACCTTCTCGGTACCAACCTCGGTGACGTCCTTGTCGGTGATCGCCTTGGCGTACGCGGCGGACTGGGCCGGGTCGCCGATCTGCTGGCCGCTCACTCCCTGCGCCTGCGCGGCCTTCTTCAGGTCGATCTTCATCCAGGGCTTGCCGCCCTGGGCCTTCTGCCCGGGCACCTTCTGATACAGCACCTGGTCGACGACACGCTGCTCGATGCTCTTACCCTCGGCGGTGACGGTCATGACGCTTTCACCCTCTTGGAAGTCGAGCGCGCCCTGGCCGTCCGTGGTGATCGACTGGCCCTTCGCGGACACCTTCATGTCGATCGTGATCTTGGCCGTCTCAGCCTCGGCCGTCTTGTCGTAGGCGGCCCGTACCGCGGTGGTGCCGTCCTCCTGGGCGCCCGCACTTCGGCTTGCGCCGGACGAGGAGCCGGCCTTGTCCGACGCCGGTTCACTGTCATTTCCACAGCCCGCCACAACGATGCTGCCCATCACCGCAGCCGTCCCGATCGCCGCGGCTTTCATCCTCCTGTTGTGCATGCGAATACCCATCCCCTCATCGACCGTCGGCCGACTTCTGCAGACCGACTTTCTGTCGTCCCGAATTCCCAAGACACAGGTGAACACGCCTGTCGCCTACGCGCCTTGGCGAGAAAATGCGGGTATGGCGAGGTGTAGGCGGGCTCTCTGAGACAACAAGCCGTTCAGCGCGAATGGACCTTGTGATCGGGGGAAACGTGCGCGCATTCCGGCAGTGGATGGTCATCACGGCCATCGCCGGAATCCGGAATCCATTCCAGCATTTGGAGTTCTGTATTCCGGATCGGTGATCTCACTGAGTCAGTAGCCAGAACTCGCCGTGCTCGCGCACCGGATGCGGATGCGGGTGTAGCCGGTCGACGGCTCGGTGGCGTCCGAGGCGGGGAGGCCCCGTGTCCCGCTTCGCCGGTTCGGGCCAGCGGGGGCACGGGTGGGGCAACCCGGGCCGCCCTCGATCGGGACCTGAACTGGTCAGGTCCGCTGGGAGCCAGGGGGAACCGCGGTCTCCCGCATGCACGGACCCGGCATCCGGGACGCAAGCGGCATCCGGACCGGCTAGTGTTCCAGGGCATCCTGTTCGTCCTGCACACCGGGATCGCCTGGGAACACCTGGAGATCGGCTTCGGGTCGGACATGACCTGCTGGCTCCGCCTGGCCGAGTGGACCGAGGCCGGCGTGTGGCCCCGGCTGCACGAGGTCCTCCTGGCCAAGCTTCGCAGCGCGAACGGCCTGGACTTCTCCCCCGCGGCGGTCGATGGCTCCCACATCCGGGCGTTGAAGGGGGAGCCAAGACCGGACGAAGCCCTGTCGACCGGGGCAGGGCGGGCAGCAAACACCCACCTGATCACCGACGCCGCCGGCATCCCACTCGCCGCCACCTTGACCGGCGGCAACCGCAACGACGTCACCCAGCTGATCCCGCTCCTCCAGGCCGTGCCGCCGGTGCGGGGTAAGCGCGGCCGGCCTCGGCGCCGCCCGGACGTGGTGCTGGGCGACCGCGGCTACGACCACGACAAGTACCGCCGCCAGGTCTGGGACCTCGGCGTGAAACCACTGATCGCCCGTCGCGGCACCGAGCACGGCTCCGGGCTCGGCAGCCAACGCTGGGTCGTGGAGCGCGCGTTCGCCCACCTGCACTGGTTCCGCCGCCTGCGGATCCGCTGGGAGATACGCGACGACATCCACGAAGCCTTCCTCACCCTCGGATGCGCACTCATCTGCTGGCGGCGACTGCGCTCCGTGTTGAGCGGCGCCGTGGGCTAGTCACCCGCCGCCAGTCGGTTGAGAACTTCCATCGGGGTGAAGCTCCAGCCGACGAGGCGCGGTCCGCTCCAGTTGATGCCGATCATGTATCCCTCTCGGGCGGCTTCAGGAAGATCGCGATCGCGCCAGGCATCCAGGGACATGGATTCAACACGTAGCCCATGCCCCCAGATCTTCGCCGCCCTCTGGGCCCGAGCTGAGGTCGACCAGTAGGGAAGACTTCGCGTGCCATCCGCGGAGGGGGGAGCCGGGCTTCCCTCGTCATCCCGAACAAACCAGACCACTCCGCTCTGACGGGCATCTCGGAAGAATGCTGCCGCTTGCGAACCGCTCTGACTCATGCCCATGAGCCTAGCGTTCCCCGTTACTCATTTCGTTAGTGGTTCTTAGTCCTGGCGCACCTGCGATGCTGAGACACCTACACCCAGCTGGCCACCGGGTTCGACATCAGCCTCAGCACCGTCTACTGGTACGTGAGCGAGGCCGTTGAACTGCTGGCCACGCTCAAGACCTGGCGACTCCTACGCAAGCTGCGGTGCAGCACCACCCGCATCACCAGCGCTGTTCAGGCCGTTGGCTTCGAACGAGACCATTTGCCCCAGGGGAACGCTTGGGTCCTATAGGTCGTTGCAACACCCGTCCTGAGGGATGTTGCGATGACCAAGCCGCGTCGGACCCATAAGAAGCGTGGACCCGCCCCGTTGGCGGAGAAACGTGATCAATACCTTCGGCTCATGGCGCAGTGAATGAGCGACTCGGCCGCGTGCCGCGAGGTGGGTATCAACCGGAGGACCGGGACCCGATGGAGGTACGGGCGCAAGGACACCGACCGGACGGGACGCGAACGGTTCTACCCGCCGATCGCCGCGGAGCGGACTTCCGACGTCTCGCCGCGTTACCTGTCGGAGGACGAGCGGATCACCATTGCCGACCTGCTGCGGGCCAAGAAGTCCCCGCGCGCGATCGCCCGTGAGCTCGGCCGCGCCCCCGCCACGATCAGCCGTGAGGTACGGCGCAACCGCGACCCCCTCGCGGGCAAATACCACCCGTTCAAGGCTCAGCGGCGAGCTGCCGTGCGCCCACGCCCGTTCGAAGGAGAGCAAGATACGGCGCGATCCGGAGCTGAAGCAGTTCATCCAGCAGCACCTGGACCGGCGCTGGAGCCCGGAGCAGATCAGCCAGGTCCTGCGCGCTGCGTTCCCGGACGAGCCGGACCGCCACCTGGCGCACGAGACCGTCTACCAGGCGATCTGCCTGCCACACCGCGGCGGCCCTGGAACGCAAGGCCGGCGTGCTGCGTTCCGGGCGGCGAGCCCGTCGCCGCCGTCGCCGTGTTGATGAGCGCGCCACCCGCTTCATCGACCCGGGCACTCTGATCAACCAGCGCCCGGCCGAAGCCACGGGCCGTCAGGTCGCCGGTCATGGGGAGGGCGACCTCATTGTCGGTCAGGGCAATCGCTCGGCGATCCGCACCCTGGTCGACCGCACCACCCGCTACGTCAAGCTCGTGCACCTGCCCGACGGACGAAGCGCCGAGCACGTCCGCGACGCCCTCGTGCACGCCTTCGCCGAGCTGCCAGCCGAGTTGGCGCGCTCGCTGACCTGGGATCAGGGCAGCGAGATGGGACGGCACGACGAGTTCACCCGCGCCACCAACATCCCGATCTACTTCTGTGAGCGGGCCAGCCCTTGGCAGCGCGGCTCGAACGAGAACACCGACGGACTGCTGCGGCAGTACTTCCCCAAGGGCACCGATCTGTCGATCTACAGCGCAGAGGACCCTGCCTTCGTCGCCGCCGAACTCAACGACCGCCCCCGCAAGCCCCTCGGCTGGCAGACGCCCTCGGAACTGTTCGCCAGGCTCGTCGCAACGCTGGAATGATCACGTGTTGCGACGCTCGCTGGAATCCGCCACGAGTTCGCTGGCCCGGATTAGCGATCTTGGGTGCTCGTTGTGAACGAGTCGATTGGCCCCACCTGAGCGAGGATCGCGTTGGGTGTCGACCGCCGGTTCAACCGCCCGCGATCGTAATCGGGTCGCTGTCGTTCTGGGCTCGCTGATACATATGTGCGATGGCAGGCGACGACTCCGGTGCGTTTCAGGCAGGGCAGTCGGGGCTCATCGTGAGGGTCCCCGAGGCGGAACCTGCTGTTCGAGCGTGGCGTGACCGGCTGGATCCCTCAGCCCGTGCGGGTGTTCCGGCCCATGTGACCGTCCTCTTCCCGTTTCTCGACGAGAGCCGCATCGACGACGGTGCTTGTGCTGCCATCGGAGAAGTGATCGGGCGTCACCGGCCCTTCGAGGCCCGGTTCGAGCACTGCGGGCGATTCCCGGGGATCTTGTATCTCGTCCCCGACCCGGACTTCCCGTTCCGCCGGCTGACCGAGGCGATCTCGGACCGGTGGCCGGAGGCCCCGCCGTTCGGCGGGCAGTTCGACGAGGTCGTCCCGCATCTGACCATCGCCCAGGGGCATGACGATGCCGTGCTGGAGGAGGCCGAGGCCGACCTTCGCGGCCGGCTTCCCGTCACTGCCCGCGTGTCGTCGGTCGATCTGATGGTCCACGACGGATCAAGGTGGCAGCAGCGGGCGTCGTTCGCGCTCCGGTGATTCCTCTGCCGGTCATCGGTCAGCCGCCGACCTGCCGGGCTGGCGGCGGCGCAACTGTTTCCAGGTCAGTCGGGGATGCTTGTAGCGAATCCAGAGAAGCAGCCTCCACCACCCATACCAACCGAGGTAGGAGAACGTCTTCTTGGACACGCCGTAACGGAAATAGGCAGCCCAGCCCCGTAGGACCGGGTTGACCGTCCGCAGCACCTCCTCCAACGAGTGCGATGTCGTATTCCGCCCCGTCAGCTTCTTGACCTTGTGCATCACCGACGCCAATGTCTGCTTGGACGGAATGGTGAGCACGACGCGACGGCTGTCGCCGAAGGGCCTCCGCTGGATGTGGAAGCCCAGGAAGACGAATCCGTCGGCGATGTGGGTGATGTGGGTCTTCTCGACCGAGACTCTACGAATCCGGCATCCCAGTCGGAGGATTGCTCGCACCTTCAAAGCCGCACCCGCCACCATCTACTGCTACATCACGCTCAAAGCCGCGAAATGAAGCTCCCGTCGAATGCTTCCTCGTGACCGACTTGCCCCTCCGGCGGCCCACCGAGCCGGCAGCGCACTCCAAGCCGCAGTGGAATTGGCAGAGTCTTCTCTGCAGAGATTCCTGTGCAGAGAAGACTCTGCAACCTACGCTGTTGGCATGCCCAACGAATCCGAACGCACATCACAGCCCGCCAAATCCGCCCGGCGCCTCAATGCGCGCAGCCTGCGGGGGCTGGCCCATCCGCTGCGCATGAACATCTTTGAGCTGCTCAGTCTGGACGGCCCCGCCACCGCCACCAGACTCGCCGAACGCCTCGGGGAGAACACCGGCACCATCAGTTGGCACGTGCGCCACCTCGCGGAACACGGCTTCATCGAGGAGGAAACCGGACGGGGCACGCAGCGCGAGCGCTGGTGGAGAAGGGTCGACGTCACCAATGAGCTGAACACTGCCGATTTCCGCGACGATCCCGACACCCGGGGCGCGCTGTCGGTCTACCTGCACGAACTGGTGCAGCAACACTTCAGCCGGGTCGTGAACTACATCAGCGAGGACTGGGACGACAGGTGGAGGACCGCCGGCACCGTCGCGGACTGGAGTGACCTGCGGATGACTCCGAAGCAACTGGAGGCGCTCAACCGGGAGCTGATGGCCGTCATCGCACGCCACACCCCTGCGCCGGACGCCGAGCCCGCCCCGGACGCGCTCCCTGTCGTCGTGCAGCTCCAGTCCTTCCCCCGCAAGGAGCGTGGGACCGCATGAGCCATGGCATACGCGGTGGCCTCCTGCGCCGCCATCGCGATTTCCGCCTGCTGTGGTGCGGCGAAACCGTCGGCAAGTTCGGCGCGTCCGTCACCGGGGTGACGATGCCGCTGGTCGCCGTCTCCACCCTGCACGCCAGCACGTTCGAGGTCGGCCTGCTGAGCGCCGCCGCCTGGGTACCTTGGCTAGTCATCGGTCTCCCGATCGGTGCCTGGGTGGACCGGCTGCGGCGCAGACCAATCATGCTAGCCGCCGCCGCAGTC
This sequence comes from Streptomyces sp. NPDC041108, assembly GCF_055592645.1. Classification (NCBI taxonomy): domain Bacteria; kingdom Bacillati; phylum Actinomycetota; class Actinomycetes; order Kitasatosporales; family Streptomycetaceae; genus Streptomyces; species Streptomyces sp. NPDC041108. Next base: position 9,061 of record NZ_JBVIYK010000030.1, read on the forward strand.
TCCTTCTTACTCTTCGCCGGCGTCCCGGTCACCGCATGGTCCGGCTGGCTGAGTATCGGACCACTGCTGACCGTCGCCCTGCTGACAGGCACGGCAGCCGTGTTCTTCCAGACCGCCTACAGCGCCTATCTCCCCAGCCTCCTGGAACCCGATGACCAGCCCGAAGGCAACGCCAAACTGCACGGCAGCGCATCCGCCGCGCAGATTGCCGGGCTCGGCTCCGGCGGCCTGATCGCACAGTTGGCAGGTGCGGTGAACGGGATGTTCGCCAACGCCGCGACATTCCTCGTCTCCCTTCTCTGCCTCGCAGGCATCCGGCATCGCGAGCCACGCGTCACCAGAACCGAACATCGCCCCAGTTCGGTGGCCAGTGAAGTCCGCGAAGGCCTGCGGCTGATCGCCGTCGACCCCTGGTTTCGCACGTTCACCCTCTTCGGGGCCGCCTCCAACCTGGCCCTTATGGGATACCAGTCGATCCAGGTGGTCTTCCTGGTCCGGAGCGTCGGCCTGAGCCCAGGGACGGTCGGCGCACTCATCGCGGCCACCAGTGCCGGAGGCGTGGCCGGGGCATTCGCCGCACGCCGGGTCGCTCACCGGATCGGCACGGCCCGCGCGACACTGCTGTTCGAACTGGGACTTCCCATGCTCGCTCTGCTCATCCCGCTGACCGTCGGCGGAGCCGGGATCCTGCTCTTTGTGGCAGGCGGCTTCAGCGTCTCCGCGGGCGTCGTGGCCGGCAACATCATCAAGGCGAGCTTCCAGCAGCGCTACTGCCCGCCGGATCTCCTCGGTCGCCTCACCGCAAGTACAGCATTCCTCAGCTATGGAACGATCCCCATCGGAGCACTGCTCGGCGGCGCGCTCGGAACCGCACTCGGCCTCCGCACCGCCATGGCCATCACGACAGCGGGGGTCCCGCTCGCCGCACTGATCCTGCTCTTCTCCCCCATCCGGCGATCCCGGGACCTGCCGACGTCCCGCCAGCCAACGAGTAATTCCAAACTTCCGCTGGATTCTGATGGCGAGCCGGTCCTACCACGTCACTGAACACGACCGAACCTACGATCGCCCCCCGAGCGCCAGAACCTCCCGTCGGATCTCACGGGAGACTTCACACCCCGTGGACACGAAGAACTGAGACACAGCCGCCCACTCACAGTTGGCGAACACGAAGAACTGAGACGCCGGCCTCGGACCGTCTCACCACACGATGCATCATGCCTGCCAAAGCACTGGCCGAGAGCTGGATCCAATGAGACAGGACACTGATCCCCCGTGTGCTTACGCATGGCAACGCCTCTGGCGCGGGGCGAGTGCCGGTTACCGTGTGGTCAGGCATCACGTCGGTGCATTGCCCACCAACCGGCCACGAGCGCGGCTGCAAGCACCTGAGTCCTGTCATTGTCCCGCTCGCTGCTCGCTCAGCCGAACTCACCCTGGAGGCAGTACCGATGACCACCCGCCAGACACCCAGGGCAGGCAACACCCGCGCCGATCGCCGCTACGCTGAAACGCCACCCTGGGCTCGGGCAGAAGCCCCGCAGGGACGCTCTCAGGCAGAGAGCAGCAGGACCGCCGACCGCGAGGCGCGCGCCACCCCCACGCGGACGACACCACGCAGGTGTCCGCCGTCTCTGTTCCTCCGCCTCGTAGGAGACTCCCGATGGCTCGGGACCCGCACCTGCACTCCCCCGGACCCGCCCGACCCGAACCGCCCGGCCCGCCCAGCGCGGGGCTGCCGTTGGATGCCCCGCTGCTGTCGGTGCACGCCGCCGTGGTGTTCCTGGCGGCCGTCATCATCGGCCTCGTCGTGGGCGGGCTCATGTTCCTCCACGAGAAGTCTGTGCCTGCGGCCGTCGCGACGGGGTTGGTGACCGCTGGAGGCAGCGTTCCCATGCTGCACAAGCTGATCGGCCGACCGGCGGTGGGGCCGGGCTGGTCTGTCTGCCGGCCCCACCGCATGGCCCCTGGATCAGGTGCTCACTTCGGTGATGGCGTCCGCGATCAGGACGGGAAGGTGATCGATGGCGTGTTCCAGGAGCCGCTCGATCGGGACCGCGAACTTGCTGTTGTCGAGGTTGATGAGCGCGCCCCAGGCTGCGGGTTCGTAGCGGGCGAGCATGGACAGGGTGTACAGCACGGCCCACCAGGCCATCAACGGGTGCAGTTCCCGCTTCAGCGAGCCCAGGACAGGCAGCAAGCACCGGCTCCCGGCGTAGCCGCGGGTCAGGGTCCGCAGGTGAGCGAGCCGTTCTGCTGTCGTCGCCATTCCGTCGAATCCAGTGCCCACGCCCTCGGGCATGAGCCAGTTCATCCTGACAGCCGCGTTGGGAAGCCGGTCAGGTCAGCAGGGTCACCGAGTAGTCAAAGGTGGTCCCGGTGACGGTGTACGTGGCCGTCTGACCGTTGTCGCAGTAGGAAACGTAGGAGCTGCCGAACTCCTTGGTCCCGCCGACCGCCTGGATGTACGGACGGACGTCGGTGCCCTCCGCAAATGAGGTGGTGGACAGGTCGATGACCCTGGCCTGGTTGATCGGGTACTGGTCGGTCGGGGCCGACTGTTCGCCGGTTCGGGCGGTGGCGGCCCAGGACAGGACGAAGCCCGCGTTGTTGACGACGGCCACCTTCTGCACGCAGGGCTGGGCCTGTGCGGGCGCCGCCGCCGCGGTGACCGAGGGCAGGACGGCCATGGCCGTCACGCTCGCCAGGACAGCGGCCGCCCGGCGACGCATCCGGGTCCGGTTCATGATCGAAACTCCCTCCAGGCCGGGGCCGTCCCGGCCAGCGACCGCCGAGTTACCCGACGCACCATCAGGAAACCTCTGTTGTCCATGAGTTGCCGTTCGCCTTGAGTGATCAAGGAGTCCGAACTCATGCTGCTGGTGTCCTTGTTCTTCGTCCTGCGGCCAGGGCCCCTGGGGTGAGCGGGCGTCATGGCGGAGTTGCCAGCCAGTTCGACGCTTCGTCGGCGACCGTCCACGCCGACCAGCGTCCTCGACCGCGTGGTCCTGCCGGACGTAGTGCAGGTACGGCACGCCGATCCGGACCAGCCGCTGCACGACGGGCCCGTCCGGTCGAGCAGCCAGCTCATCCGCGACGACCGACATGATCTCCACGGCCGTGGGGCCGACCGGGTGCACGTGCATCTGGCTCTGGCACACATGGTCGCCGAATTCGCGCAGCCACTGGTCGAGCCGGGCCGGCGCCGGTGCGCAAAGCCACTAGCCCACGCTTTTGTGGGTGAGTGGCCCGCGTTCCGGTGATGTGTAGGCGGGATCTGCATCTGATGGCACGAATTATGCTGAGGCCCCGCCTCATCAGCTCAGGGAGCTTCGTGCCGCCGTCCTTCGCTCATCAGATTACCAAGTACAGCCCCGCCGACCGTGACGAGCGCGGGCACTACACGGGTGCTGAGGACACGGTGAGCGACCACGGACCGGTCGAGGCGGCCTACTTGGAAGCGATCGCCGCCTTCGCACGGGAAGCGGGCATCGACACACTGGAGATCCGTGAACCCGCGGTCACCGGCTTCGTCAACTTCGGCCTGGAAGAACCGCTTGACGGCCATGGCCTCGCCGGCCTGTTCCCGCCGGACCTGACTGGCTACTACGACGGCGCCGAAGTTTCACTGTCTGTAGCGCTGGAGCTGGTGCGGACCATGCTTCGCGACGAGGGTGCTTGGTGCCGGTTGGAGCGCGAGGACACGTTCACCATCCACGTCGGGTGGGACCAGTACGTGTACGTCAGCAGCGACCGACCCTGCGACGCAGCGGTCGCCCGGACACGTGAACTCGGCCTGTTTGCACAACCGATCAGCGCCTCCCCCTACGCGGCTGATCTTGAGGAACCTGAAGTGACCGAGGCTGCCGACGAGGACTTCTGGGAACGAGTCCGCGTCGAACTCGCGTCGCAACAGACGCTGCTCCTGGAAGAGGCCTACGTCCGTAACGCGACCCGTTGGCACCGCCTCACCGCGAGCAATCTCGACCCGGTACGCGCTGGGCTCGGTCCTCGCGCGCTCCTGACGATCTGGGCCGGACCTCAACCCCGAGGTTGACGAGGTCCTTGCTGCGCTGCCCGCGGACGCCTCCATGGACTTCGTCTGGGAGGCACCAAACGGAACGATCCGCCACGTCACCGTCGACGAAACCGATCACCAACGGCTCGCCTCCCTGGTCGCGGGCGCGAAAGCAGCCTGCTCTCTGCCCCTGATTCTCGACGAGCGCCACCCGCTGTTCCATGCCGCCTTGCCGGATAGCGACGGCGTGCTGCGCGCCAGGTGGTGACCAGGCCACCGCTGACGCCGTGGCTGAAGTGGCAGTCCCGGCCGTCCTACGACTCTGGTGGGACGGCCGGACCGGGCAGGTCGAGAACGCGGGCGAGAGCGGTTGTGACGGGAGCGCAGTAGTCAGGCAAGTGCCCGGATGCCCAGTCGGCTGCCAGTGCGAGGAAGTCAGCCAAGTCGCGCTCGGCGCCGGCGAGTAGGTGGTGGAGCTCGGTGATGGGCAGTGTGATCACCGGACTGTCGCGCTGCTCTGCGTTGACAGTGAGTCTGACGATGCCGCCGAAGCGCTCCGCAAGCGGTGACACGGGATCGTGGCCGAATCCAAGCGGGTTGCCGTCGTCGGCGAACCGATGCCAGTCGCGCCAGCTCTCCAGCCCGTCACAGCAGCCAGGCAGGAAGGTGACGCTCGTGGAGGTGTCGATGACTCGCAGACCGCCCGGGGCGACGATGTCGTCCTCAAGCGTGAGCAGTCCGCGCAAGAAAGAGCCGAGAGCGTTGGCTGGCCGTGGTAGGTGATCGTCATCCGAGTCGACCTCGTTGTAGTCGGCGATGCGCATCACGACCGCCCCTACTTCGGCGGGTGAGAGCTCACCGCTGAGGCGCAGGAAGCTGAACGGCTCGAAGTCAGCGACAGGCCAAAGATCGAAGCCGTCAGGTGCGTACATCTCCAGCACGGGCTGCATCGTGATCACTCTGGGAAGTGTTCCGTACCCGCCGCCCGTATCGCCTCCCGATTACGCCGAGCTTCCTCGTCGCGGCCGACCGGGCTGAGCACCTTCGGCTGTGCTGCCCTGCGCAAAAGGAGGTGTACGCCGAGATCTGGGACAGGACAGCCGGCGGCGCGGCGCGGATAACCTGCGCGAATGAAGTGGATTCAGCGGGGCGTTGGCGCGATCGTCGGCTCAGCGGTGGGTGACGCTCTGGGTGCCCCCTTCGAGTTTGGCCCCCAGGGAGCCTTCTCCAGCGGTGGGCGGCATCAGAGCCGAAGGACATCGGCTTGCAGACCGAAGACGTCCTGACCGACGGCATGCCCGCCGCATGACCGGATGCCGAGGCAGACACATCCAGTGGTCGGGGGTGAGCGCGTGGCCTCCTCAGGTTGCCGCAGCGCAGTCCCTGCCCCTACCGGTTACGCATGCTGGCGGTCCGCGACCGAAGCGGTGTCCAAAGCTTCGCGTACGTCGCCGGGCAGTGCCCTGTCGGCCTGCAGCGCGGCCCCGCACGGATGGCCGGCGCGGTGGCTTACCGGCTGCGGGGCCGGGAGTCGTCGGGCTGGTGGAGGGAGAGAGGACGCAGCCGGTTCCATCCCCGGCTCAGGTGCTCCTCGGCTTCACGCAGCACGCAATCGGCACTGCCATCCTGCGTCTGACCATGCTCGGGTGCGCCGTTGAGCCGGGCGGCGGGCCGAGACGAGTCTGGGGCGGGGCGATGCAACGGCAGGAAGAGCGAGCTGCTGCGATGCCTCCATCGCGTGCGGGGAGTCGCCCACCAGCGCGCCAGCAGAACGAGAGCGGTAACGGCTGCCGCGGCGGACCCGAGAGAGGGGGTATGCGGTCACAGGGGTGCGTTTCTTCCCAGAGCCCACCTCCCGTCGACGTCTGCCCAGGTCGGGGTGAGGCGCGGACATCGACGGGAGTCGACGGAAAGGGTCAGCCGGGCCACGTTCCGGTCAGGCGGCGGGCGCCAGCGGCGCCCGCCCGGTCGACGGCGGCCTTGACGCCGACGAAGATCGCTCCCTGCATGACTGCCGCCGGCATCGTCTTTCGCGCCAGGTGCGGGTCCTCATCAGTGGCATCAGGGGCGTCCTCGTCATGGCCGAGCTTCTTTGAACAGCCCGCCCACGAGCACACCGCTGAGCGCGCCGAGAGCCAGGCCGACCGGCTTGTAGGCGAATTTCGATGCCTTCACGGGCTACCTCCTGCCCCGACGGCGCAGCAACAGCCAGGCGACGACCGCTGCACTGCCGGCCGCGATCAGCATGGTGCGGTTGTCTCGGGCGGCCTGGGCGCCCTGGTGGGCCTTGTCGCGAACGGGTTGGGGCGCCTTGTCCTGCCACACCTGACCGGCCTGATCCGCTTTGGCTTTCACCTGCTGTGCGGCCGCGGCGGCCTTGTCCTTGACCGGTTCGGGCAGCTTGTCCTGCACCAGGTGCGCGGCCTCGGCGGCCTTCATCTTGACCTGTCCGGTCAGCTCCGCGGCCTTGGCACCCGCCTGCTCCGTCATCACGCCCGCCTGCACCTTCACTGCGGTCGCCTTCTCCTGCGCGCGGGACTTGACGTCCGTCTTTGCGGCCAGTTCCTCCACCGTCTCCCCCAGCGCGTGGCGTGTCTGCTCGACCTGCTCCCGCAACTGCTCGGGGCTGGCGGCGGTGGGCTCCTCTTTGGGTGACTGGGTCATCGCTGTGCACTCTCCTTGATTTCAGCCACGTCGGCCTCGACACTGGCGAGGGTCTGCTCGGGGGCAGGCGGCGCGGCCTGGCTGACCTCTTTCTTACCCGTCAAAGCCAAAACGGCCGTGACGACACCGAGGACGGCGGTGACAATCAACGCCGCCGCCCACACCGGCAAGGGAACCGCGAGAGCCGCGATCGCCGTGGCGATCAGGGCCTGCAGCGTCAGGAAGCCGGCCAGACCGGCCCCGCCGAAGAGGCCGCCGCCCTTGCCGTACCGCTTGCCCTTCTCCTTCATTTCCGCCTGCGCCAGCCGCAACTCGCCCCGCACCAGCTCCGTGAGCTGATGAGAGGCGCGTTGGACCAGATCACCGACTGGCTCGGAGGAGCCGCTCGGGGGTCGGTAGGAATCCTGGGTACTCATGACGGATTACCCTCCTTTCGCAGCTGCCGCTGGTAGTAGCGCCCCAGATAGGGCGTCGCTTCCGTATCGGGATTGACCGGAGCGCACGTCCGTTCCGGGTACCCCGGTTACGGGTGCCCCACCCAGCAGACCTGCGGCATTCGCTGTCCTCGTGCTGTCAGCTCAGCAGGCGCGCTGTCAGGCGCGGAGCGCGGTGCACCAGCGCGGCCGCCGCCAGGCCGATGACCGCGCCGACGGCGACGTCGGAGGGATAGTGGGCGCCGGTGTGCACGCGTTCGGCAGCCACCAGGACGGCCGGCACCGCACACACCGCTCCCGCCCACGGCCACACCGCTGCCACCGCGGCGCTGAACGCCACCCCTGCAGCGGTGTGGCCAGACGGAAACGAAGACGAGTCGGGCCGCTCATGGACCTCCTCGTGCGAGATCCACTCCTTCGGCGGCCGACGCCGACTCCACACCTGCTTGACCACACCATTCGACGCCAGCTCCGCCACGGCCATGCTCGTCAGACCGGCCGCCGCGGCCCTGCGCCCCCGCCATCCCAGAGTGGACATCGCCACGGCGGTGCCCCACCACAGCTTGGTGTGCTCGGCACAGTCCTCCACCGCGGGCAGCACCCGCCGTACGCAGTCAGACCGCCACCCCGCCACCCACCGCGTCAACCGGTGATCACCCTCACGGACATCCGCCAGCACTCTCATGACCTGCGCCTTCCCGACCCGAGCGGCACATAACGCGGCAGCGTGGCCTCATTCGAGGCGTTGCCGGTCTTCCTCGCTCCACTTACGGGTGTCGCGGGGCGGGACATAGGGCTCTTCGTCCTCGGGCAGACCACCGGCGACGGCGCGCTGGCCAGGGAACGGCCCGGCGTAGGTCTCCTGCCAGTGGGAGCGCGGGGCCCGGGCGGCGTTCCCGCGTCCGCTCGCGGGCGCATTGCGGTAGGCGTCGTAGCGTTCCAGCTGGCGACCAGGCGGGCGTCGGACATCGTGCGGTCGATCTCCACGAACGCGCTGGAGCTGTCGTTCAGGAGCACCACGCCGTCGGGCACCAGGTTGCCGGCCGGAGTGGGGTGGGCGACTTCCACCTGCCAGTCGGCGTGGTCGGCCGCCTCCGCCTCATGGAAGGCGACGACGGTGTCGACCAGCGCGAGGCCGTGTTCCCGCAGGCCCGTCTTGCTGGCGGCGATGCGCTTACCGGTGGTCCGGTCGGCCGTCGGTGCGAGTTCGCCGGAGGCGGCGGCTTCGGCGAGGCCCGCCGGGGTGCAGTACCAGTAGCTCTGCTGGGCGCGGTTGGTCCGGCCGACCAGGGCCGGGGATTCGGCGAGCAGGTTGTGCAGCGCGCGTCGGACGTGGTCGGTGTCCTGCTGGTGCGGCAGCAGCAGTGCCTTGAGCTGGCGGGGTGTGGCCAGGCGCAGCTGGGCGAGGGTGAGCAGGACCTCACCGCGGATGTCCGCGCCGGCCTTCGCCGCCTCCTTCCGGGCCCGGGACGTTTCTCCAGGCGCATCAGTGCTGGGAGAAGAGGAGTTGCAACCGGCTGGGACGGGGCGGCAAGGGGGCTGATCAGCGACAACGGTCAGACGGCGGCTCGGAGCTGCGGGGCTGGGAGCGTGGCTTGCCGCAGGGCTCGTCGCAGGGCTCGCTGTCGCAGCACTGTCCGACCCGGTCGGCGGCGTCGGCGGGACGGGCGGGAGGGTGCGGTGGTCATCGCGTCCTCGGGATTCTCCGGTCGTACGCGGCCGGGTCGGTGACAAGTCCGGTCCGCACGCGCGAGGCGTACGGGCCGCAGCCACCGTGAGAGAGCACCCCTTGTCCGCGACTTGACGGCCACCGCTCCAGGCTGTCCGTTATGACCCTTGACCACTCCTTGACGAGACGGTTCGTCCGTGACTGACGTCACGAGCAGTGCCCCGCCACGGCTCCGAAATCTGTCCACAGGCCAGGGGCTGCACCGTAGGGGTACGGCCGGGTGCAGCAGGTGCCCAGCGTGCGAACAGTGAGGAAGCGTCATGGAGACGACGTCGACGGTGCCCTGGTTTGCCCCGGAGCAGATCGCGCGGGCCGCCGACTACGTGGAGCTGGTCTGGCCGTACCAGGACAGCGAGCAGGACAGGGCCGCGCTCGCGGAGTTCCACGCCGACGGCCAGGAGCTGGCGGTGCTGGTCGGCGAGTTCGGCGAGCTACTGCCGGCCGACTACATCAGCGTCGTGCCCGATGAGCACACCGACTGCGAGTCCTGGCACGTCCTCGGGCAGTTGGTGGCCGTGGCACGCCGGTACCTCAAGCGCTGGTGCCCGGCCGGTGGCGGGGCGCAGGCCGCCTGGATCGCGGCAAGGTTCCTGATCGAGTGCATGCAAGAGGTCGACCAGGTCTCCCAGTTCCTGGCCGACGTCCGCGGCAACGTCGGCCGCGGATACGGGCTGACCACGGTCTGGGATTCCGGCACAGCGGTCGGCGACGTCGTCCTCGATGTCGCCGACCGCACCTGAGTGCGCACCGGTGCGATGTGTCGCGCACAAGGCAACGCACTTCCCCACCAGCGGTGCGCACCAGTGAGCCTCCACCAACCAAAGTCGCAGGTCGAAGTGCTGGTGTGCCGGTCTGTCGGGGTGCTCACACTGGTCGTGGGCGGCAGTCTGGGGGGAAGGCCGTCCGTCAGCGTGCGACTTCGAGCTTCGTCAGGACGAGCAGGGCACGCAGAAGGCGGGTTGCGCGGGCGGGGTCGGTGCGGAGCTTGGTGAGGGTCCGCCAGTGCTTCAGGTGGGCGAATCCATGCTCGACCGGCGCGCGTCCGACGGCGAGGACGCGGTTGGCGTTCTTCTCGCCGGGGGTGAGCTTATGGGTGCGGCTGGCGGTGAAGCCGGTAACGATCACGGGGGCGTACCTCGTTGTCCAGGCCGCGGAAGCCGAGGTCAGCGAGAGCACCGAGGCCGGCGGCGCGCAGGTGCGCCAGGATGTGGTCGTGGCGGGCGGCGGTGATGTCGTGGGTGCGGCCGCGCCGGGCGGCGGGTATCCAGATCAGACGGCCGTTTTCGTCGGTGAGGGCGAGGAAGTGCAGGCCGTGATGCCGTTGTTTGCCGGAGTAGTTGCGGCGGTATCGGCTCTTCCGGTGCGGCGCTGGGTGGGGATGAGGGTGCCGTCGATCAGGACCACCTCTCCGCCCCGCTTGGTGACCTTCTTCAGGGCGCGATCCAGGCGCGGTGCCTGCCCGGCGAGCAGGGTGATCAGTTCGTCGCGCCAGCGGCGGACGGTGGACTCGGAGACGTTGTTGCCGCCGGCCATATCGGCCAGGCGCTGGTCGTGACGCAGCTCGGCCAGGACGATCACCGCGATCTTCCCGGGCGACAGGGTCCGCCACCAGGACCGTATCGCCTTCAGGTGGCGTCGGAGCACGCCGGCGAGGTGGCTGACCGTGCTCTTGGACAGCGGCAGTCGGCACTGGCAGACAAGCGGGGCAGGTGTCCTCGGCGCGTTCTTTGGTTTTCGTCACACCATTCCAACAGCCGCCAGGCGCACCGTGGTTGCGCCTGCATCGCGCTTCCTCAGGTGGCTCTGTCCACTCTGATTCGAGAACACTTGGGCTCGCCGAACTACTGGATGCTCCAGCGGTGCGGATGCTGGGGATCGTCGGGGCAGTGGAATACGTTGAGCTCACCCCAGCGTCCCACAGTGACCTCCGTGGGGGTGGCGCAACGGTGAGTGGGCAGGTTCTGGTCCTCCAGCGGTTTCCAGCTGCCGCTGCCGCCGTCCCATTCCGAGCTGTCGATGGTCAGCAGCAGGTGCATCGGTGTCGTGCAGGTCAGGCAGTCCATGGGGTACGGGTCGGTCGCGTGCCAGGAGGCGAAGCCGCCCACGCGCCAGCCGGGCGGGATGGACAGGTCGTACTGGTAGCCGAGCGGCTCTGTCGTGGTTTCGTCCGCCGTCTGCTCGGCTTCCTCCTCAAGGGCTTCCTCCCAGGCGTCGATCCGGGCGCATAGTTCCTCGGGCAGAAGGCCGGCGAACGGGTAGGTGACCACCTGCTCCGGGTGCAGCACACAGGGCTCGGGCACGAAGCCGTCGGATCCGACGACCAGCGGCTGCGGCGGCGCGGTCAGCGCCTCAATGACCTCCCACGACCGCCGCCAGCGCAGGTGCAGTGCCAGGTCGTACCGGCCCGGGCCGTGCGCGTTGAAGGGGCACCAGAACACTTGGAGCAGATCGCAGTCGCCCGGCCCCGCCGGCAGGTCGGGCACATCCCGCCGGTACAGCTGCGCGAGGCCGATCATCGGCAGCGGATCGGTCTCGGACGCACCGGGGATCCGATGCTCCCGGTGCAGCTCACCCAGCAACTCCCGTTCCTCGTCCGTCGGGCCGGGAGCCTCCTTGCGCGACCATGCGGAAGCCAGAACCTGCCGATAGCGGCGGATGTCGGCCGGGCGTCGACCACGCCCACGGCCGTGAACCTCGCCGCACACCGGCCACGGCTCGTCCGCCGGCCACAGCATAGGACCGCCCACGGAACTGGCCGACAGGTCTGGTCTGCCCGGCCGCGGATGGAGTCGAGTCGTCGTCCCCCGAAAGGCGGCCAGTTCCGGGAAGAGCGCCTCGACATCGAGAGGGCGCGGGGGCGTGGTCCTCGTCATGGACGCGACCTTAGACGCCTGACAACACCGGTCAGCAAGCCCCCCGGCGGCTACCCCGCCCGCACGCTGCTCACAGGCGGGTGGTGAACCGGCCGTCGGGCAGTTTCCGTAGCCAGCCGCGGTCAGCCAGTCTGACCAGCCTCCCACGCAACGGTTCCATCTTGGACCGTACGCTGACGTCCACTCCAAGCATCTCGCCGACCTGCCGCGTCATGACCGGTCCGGCGGCCTGTCGCATGGCGGCGAGGATGCGGTGGTAGTCCGGCCGGAGCACGATCTCCTCCACACCGGGCCCGCGGTGCGGGATCAGCATCACCGTCCGTCCGCCCACCTGCCCGGGCATCGGCGCGGCCGAGGCACGCTCGTCGGCAAGCTGCTCGCTCACCCGCCCAAGGACCCTTTCGGCGACAGCGAGTTCGTCCCGCTCGGTCCCGCATCTCCGCCAGCTGCTTGACCAGCTGTTCTTCGAGTTCGTCCAGTTCCGCACGCCGCGCGGTGATCCGTTCCAGCAGCTCGGGATCCAACATGCACAGGACCGTAAAAGGCCAAGACAGCCGCCCCCGACCACGGTGAGCACCCCGTGAGCCGCTCACACCAGCCCTTTGAGCTGCGACTTCAAGTTGGCGGAGGCTCACTCAGGTGCATCTCAGTACCGGATGAGGGATCCGGTGCCGCATACGCGATGATCGTTGGTGCCCTTGGCAGCTCCGGGTGCCATTTCAGTGATCAAGCAGCGGAAGGACAACGGGGACATGAGTGAGGCGAGTCGGCCGGTGATGCCGGAGACGGTGGACAGTCCCGCCTTGCGGGCCGAGCCGACAGGCAGGGCGGCGCGGTGGCTGCTGCGTCACCGAGTGCAGCCGGTGGGACCCGCGGCCGGCGAGAGTCATGCCGAGCCCCATGCCTGGTGGAAGGTGATGTGCCTGACCGGCGTCGACTACTTCTCCAGCCTGGCCTACGTCCCGGCGATCGCCGCCCTGGCCGCAGGAGCCGTCTCACCTCTGGCGACACTGCTGATCGTGGCGTTGACGCTGCTGGGGATGCTGCCGATGTACCGCAGGGTGGCCAGGGAGAGCCCGCACGGGGCGGGGTCGGTGGCGATGCTGGAAGACCTGCTGCCGTTTTGGTGGGGCAAGCTGTTCGTGCTGGTCCTGCTCGGCTTCGTGGCCACCTCATGGATCATCACCATCACCCTGTCCACGGCGGACGCCTCGGTGCACGTGGTGGAAAACCCCTTCTTCCCCTCGGTACTGCACGGCCATGAGGTCGCCCTGACGGTGGCGCTGCTGCTGATCCTCGGCGGAGTGTTCCTGCTGGGCTTCAGCGAAGCGGTCAAGGTGGCCATCCCCCTGGTCGCTGTCTTCCTGGCCCTGAATGCCGTCGTCATCGGCGTCGGCGTGGCCCATGTGCTGACCGATCCCGAGGCCTGGTCGGCGTGGACCGGCTCCCTCACCGACCTGGGCGGTTTTGGTGATCTGGCCGGCCCCGCCCTGCTGGCATTTCCCTTGCTGGTGCTGGGCCTGTCCGGCTTCGAGACCGGGGTGAGCATGATGCCGCTGGTGGCCGCCGACGGCGCCGACGACGAACAGCGGCTTCAGGCCCGCATCCGCAACACCCGCAAGCTCCTCACCGTCGCCGCGCTCATCATGAGCGTCTACCTGCTGGCCGCCAGCTTCGTCACCACCGTCCTCATCCCCGAGGACGAGTTCGAGCCCGGAGGCGCCGCCAACGGCCGCGCCCTGGCCTGGCTCGCGCACGAGCACGTCGGTGAGGCGTTCGGCACCGTCTACGACATCAGCACCATCCTGATCCTGTGGTTCGCCGGCGCCTCCGCCATGGCAGGACTGATCAACATCGTGCCCCGCTACCTGCCCGCCTACGGCATGGCCCCCGATTGGGGACGCGCCGTGCGCCCGGTCGTCCTCGTCTACACCGCCCTGTGCATCATCATCACCATCACTTTCGACGCCGACGTCGACAAGCAGGCCGGCGCCTACGCCACCGGCATCCTGGCGATGATGGTCTCCGGCGCCTTCGCCGTCACCGTCTTCGTCGCCCGTCATCGACGGCGCGCGGCCACCACCGGATTCGCTGCGCTCACCGCGGTCCTGCTCTACGCGCTGATCGCCAACATCATCGACAAGCCGGACGGCATCGCCATCTCCGGCTTCTTCATCCTCGGCATCATCGCCGTGTCACTGGTCTCCCGCGTATCGCGCACGACCGAGCTGCGTGCCGACCGTCTCGTCTTCGACGAGACCGCCCGCCGGTTCATCGCCGACACCCTCGCCCACGACGAGTCCATCAACATCATCGCCCACCGCCGCGAGGCCGGTGACGCCGCCGAGTACAGCGCCAAGGAACGCGAACAGCGCGGCACCAACCCGGTACCGGGCCCGGCCGACGTGCTCTTCCTGGAGATCGACGTCGTCGACCCGTCCGACTTCAGCGACACCCTCACCGTCCACGGCGTCGAAGTCGACGGCCACCGCATCCTGCGCGCCCTGGCCCCGGCCGCGCCCAACGCCATAGCCGCCATCCTGCTGGCCCTGCGGGACGGCACCGGTGTGCGGCCACACTGCTACTTCGCCTGGGCAGAGGGCAGCCCCCTGGTGCACATGATCCGCTACTTCCTTCTCGGCCGAGGCGACACCGCACCCGTCACCCGCGAGATCATCCGCAGCAACGAACCCGACCCCGACCGCCGCCCCGGCATCCACGTCGGCGACTGAGCCCGTCCCTCCGCAGCTCTGCGCAGCGACGACCAAAAGGGGAACAGAGAAGTCCGGAAACGCACCGTGGCCAGCCGCCCCCGAACGGGCTTTACCGTTCCTTTACCAGGGAGACTTCCTCTCCCGCCGAAGACGTTCCGCCCCCGCGCACGGGGGCGGGTGAGTGATGAAGGAGCAGCAGACCCGCAATGGGTGAACCTCCCAGTACGAGCCGTGCCATACCCCGCCCGACGAGCTGCGAGTGGGGGTGGCACGGTGACCGAGTTGCTGCTGCTCCTGCTCGCCCTGGGGCTGACGCTCGCATGTGTGGTGTTCGTCGCGGCCGAGTTCTCCCTGACCACGGTCGAGCGTGCTGACCTCGACGTGCCGCCGAGGCTGGAGAGCGTGGCGCCGACAGCGCCCTGAAGGCCGTCAGGCGGCTGACCTTCCAGCTCTCGGGCGCCCAGCTGGGCATCACCGTGACTTCGCTGGTGATCGGCATGCTGGCCGAGCCGTCCCTGGCCGGTCTGCTGCGCGGCCCGCTGACCGCGATCGGCCTGGGCGCTGCGGCCTCCACGATCGCCACCGTCCTGGGCGTTTGCCGTGTCCACGGTGGTGCTGATGGTGGTCGGAGAGCTGGTACCGAAGAACTGGGCGATCTCCCGGCCGCTGGCCGTGGCCAAGGTCGTCGCGCGACCCCGCAGCGTGGCCTCACCGCAGCCTTCGGACCCTTCATCGAGCACTTGAACAGCACCGCGAACCGGTTCGTGCGCCGCTTCGGCCTGGAGCCGGCCGAGGAACTCGCTCACGCCCGCAGCCCGGAGGAGCTGGTGGCCCGGGCCCGGCACTCCGCCGCCCAGGGCGCCCTGGAGGAGGACTCCGCCGAGCTGTTCGTGCGCACCCTGCACCTCGGAGAGCTGACGGCCGAGAACGTCATGACCCCCAGGGTGGACGTCAAGGCCCTCGAAGCCCACGCCAGCGCGGCGGACACGGTCAACCTCACCCACGCCACCGGCCTGTCCCGCTTCCCCGTCTACCGCGACAGCCTGGACGAGGACAAGCGGCCGGCCACGCAGGTCACCGACCTGATCACGCCGCCGCTGCTGGTGCCCGACAGCCTGCCCGTCGACACCCTCCTCGCCCGGCTGCGCGCGGAAAGGTCGAATCTTGTCGCCGCCTGTGCCGCCGGCGCCGACTAGTACGGCAACCGTGCTTGAGTAGGTTTCAGACCGGCGCGTGGTCGAGGAGACAGGCTCTAGCAGGGGCCTTTGTCCTGGCCCGTGCCGCACACCGGGCCGGGGTCGTCAGCGATGCAGATGAGGAAGAACAACCAGGCTATGAGGGCGACCGCGATGCCGATGCGCCAGAGCGTTTCCGTACGACGCTTGTGGTGTTGGTCGTGGTCGTCCCGCTTGTCACTGTCGCTGCTCATGACTTCCCCCGGATCGTAAGCCCGTTCAACACGGTAGCGGCGGTCACTGCTCTGCGCGACGTCGCCGAGGAGAGCGCGCGTCTGCGTCATGTCCGGTTCGCCCAGAAGGATCGCGCGACGGCCTCCGTCACACCTGCGGTTTGTCCACGCCACGCTCGGCCTGGCGCCGAGCGGGGCAGCTCCGTCATGGTCGCCTACGGGTGGGGCTACCGTGATCCCGGCGTGTAACGCGCAGCCCGTACTGACATGCCCTGACTCTACGATTCAGAGGCAGGGCTCTGCGGCTGTAGAGGGTGCTCGAACCGAACGGAAGTGGTGTTCCATGCCGAAACGTCACGCGGTGGTGGCCGGGGCCGGAATCGGCGGCCTCACCGCCGCCGTAGCACTGCACCGCCGCGGCTGGCACGTCACCGTCTGCGAACGCGCCCCCGAACCCCCGGCCACCGGCGCCGGCATCGGCCTCGCCCCCAACGCCCTGCGCGCACTCGACACCATCGGAGTCGACGCCGCCCGCGCCGCCGGCAGCGCCGTACCCACGACGATGGGCGTACGCCGCTCCGACGGCCAGTGGCTCACACGGACCGACACCGCCGACATCGCAGCCCGCTACGGCATGCCCCCGATCGCCGTCCCGCGCCCGGCCTTCACCGCCGCCCTGGCCGCCTCCCTGCCGCCGGAGGCCCTCCGCTACGGCACCGCCGTGACCGCCGTCGACGACGCCGGGGGCCGCCCGACCGTCCGTACGGCAGTCGGCCCGAACCTGCCCGCCGATTTGGTCGTCGCCGCCGACGGCATCCACAGCCCGCTGCGCCGCGCGTATTTCCCCGCCCACCCCGGCCTGCACTACATCGGCGAGACCGCCTGGCGGACCATCGTGGACGCCCCGGACCTCCGGATACCGGCCATGAGCGAGACCTGGGGGCGAGGCGAGCGGTTCGGCGTCACCCCGCTCTCCGACGGCCGTTTTTACCTCTACGCCACCGCGGTCCTCCCGCCCGGCACCCGGTCGGCCGACCCCCGCGCCGAACTCCGGCGCCGCTTCGGCTCGTGGCACGACCCGATACCGGCCCTGCTGGACCGCGTCGGCCGCCTCGACCCGGCCGACGTCCTCCAGAACGACCTCTACGACCTGGCCGCCCCGCTCCCCACCCTGCACCACGGCCGCATCGCCTGGCTGGGCGACGCCGCCCACGCCATGGCCCCCAACCTCGGCCAGGGCGGCTGCCAGGCCATCGAGGACGCGGTGCTCCTCGCGCACCTGCTTCCCGCCGGAGACGGCGGAGACAGCACAGACTCCGTCCCCGCCTCCCTCGCCGCGTACACCGCCGCCCGCCACGGGCGTACCGACGCCGTGCGCGTGCGCGCCCGCCGGGTCGGCCGCCTGGGCGCCCTGCGTAACCCGCTCGTAGTGGCGGCCCGCGACCTCGCTGTCCGTGCCACCCCTGCCCGCCTGGCCCTGCGCGCCATGGACGACCTCTTCAACGGCTTCCGCCTCCCCGGGTAGCAGGGACCGCGAGTCTCTGTCGTCAAAGTCCCGCTGGGCCGCGCGGCCCAGCACCGCTGCTCGCTTCGTTGTCGGACCGCCCAACCGCGTCCAGGTACGAGCGGACCTCCGCCTTGCGATGCATGCACCGGACAACACGTGCCCTACCGGGCGACTTTGACGACCCGGCGGGACCTTCACCGCCAAGCTGCTTCAGCGCGGTGGTCGGCAACATCCCCGAGTCATCCCCGCAGGCGCGGCAACGGCCTTCGCGTACGAGGCCGAGGCCACGCCCAGGGGGCATGCCCGCAGCCGCGGAAGGGATCCAGTGGTGATCTCGCGTGATCGACTGTCGCCAGTTCTCGGCCCTGGCCGGCCTGTTGGTGACCTTGCGTGGTCGCCGGGTGCAGATCGGCTCCAGGTGCCGCTGGCCTGGGGTCGCCAGCTTCGTGGTGGTGACGTGGTGGTAGCCGAGGGCGTCGGCCACGACGGGTGCGCGGGCATATCCAAGACATGCTGGCGGATCGCGGCGCCTCGACCGGCGACGGTGGGGATGCCGAGATCGTCGACGAGGGCCGAGAGCGCTTCGGGGTGCATCGACTGACCGACACGGCGGCCGGGGAACAGCCAGCGGAAGCCAGGGTTCGTCGCGGTGCGCATGTTGGGGCGGTTGGCGATGTAGTCGAGCAGGAGAGCGCCGGGACCGGGGAGGTCGGTTCACCGAGCCGCACGAATACCCGGTCGGCGTCGTCCACGGTGAGCCGGACGATGCGGGTGAGCGGCTGCGCGTAGCAGTGGGTCAGAGAAACCATCCTCGGCGGCTGGGCGACGCGTCGTCGCCCAGCTCTGTACGGCCGCCAGCAACCCGTTGGAGATCCTGCGCGCCCGTACCCGGCTCGACGGCGCCCTGCACAATCACCGGTGTGGTCGACCACCGACCCGGCCGAGGCGCTGCTCTGGTACGAGGCACTCGAAGGAACGGGTGTCGGGGGAATCATGGCGAAGCCACTGCGGGGTGCCTGCAAGGCAGGCCGCGTGTGGTTGAAGCTGAGGCACGCGGAGACGGTCGGTGCCACCGTGGTCGGCTTCACTGGCATTCCCGGCATCCGAAGGCGCTCGCCGTGCGGCGGCCCGGCGGACGCGTCTCGCTGTCCCAGCGGCCGACCACGGCCCTCGCCTCCACCATCGGTCCACGCCTGCTCCCCCAGGCCGGTCGCGCGTTCACGAAGGCCGGGTCGTGGCCGTCGACTCCCCGTCCGTTGAAGCACTGTGGAACGACGTGGAGAGGCGCGTGCGTGCGGCGTTCACCGCGGTGCGCGCCGGTACTCCGTTCGCCGACCCGCTTCACGTGGACGTGCTGCGCGACCTGGTCGTGCTCCACTACGTCCGGTCGTTCCACTGCCGCGATGTGCACACCGACTCTCCTGAGGTTCGGGCAGCGCACATCGCCGCCATCAACCGATGGCCCCCACGGTGAGGGCGAGCAGCTGCCCGCCCTCACACCAGCTTCGAAACACCCTCACGGCTCCGGAGCCGGGTACTTCGGAGGCTTGGTTCTGCGCCGGAGCGCCTCAGCTCCTGGTCAGGGTGCGCCCGAGAAGGGGCAGCAGGCGGTCCCAGTGGCGCTGCAGTGCGGCGGCGTTGAAGGCATCGGTGTCAGACATGGTGAAGCCATGAACGGTGCCGGGATAGATCTCGGAGGTGTAGCCGACACCCGCCGCATCCAGGGCCTTGTTGAGCTCGCCGAGAGCCTCGGGCGTCAAGTCGCTCTCGGCATGGCCAAAGTGGACCTCGGCGGAGAGCTGGGAAAAGCTGTCGGTGCCGTCGACTCCCACCGGACCGTGGAATGCGGCGACGGCGGCCACCTGGCCGGGGTGGGCCGAGGCGGTGCGCGTCGCCAGGAGGCCACCGATGCAATAGCCGGTCACCGCGACCGGTCCGGCGCTGACCTGGGGCTGAGCAGTGAGGAACCTGAGGTATGCGTCAGCATCTCGCAGGACACGGTCGGCGGTGTGCGCCTCGATGAGTGGCATCAGCTGAGCGAAGACTGCGGGCCGGGCCTCTTCTCCGATGTGCTCGGGAAGTTCAATCACCGGTGCCGTGCCGTGCCGTGCCGGTAGAAGACGTTGGGGACGAGCACGTAGTACCCGTGCCCGGCCAGTTCGCGGGCCATTTCTCGCAGCACGGGCCGGATGCCGAAGCCGTCCGCGTACATCAGCACCCCTGGGTGCTGCTCGCCGTGGACGGGGAAGGCGGCAAAAGCGTCGGCCCGGCCGTCCGGAGTGGGAATCTGCAGCGACTTGGTGGGCATGAATTCTCCTGTCGTGGTTGATGTGTCGAACCTGTGATCAACACGACGGAGGCGGAGCCCGCGCGGCAGCGCACGATCCTCGATCGAACAGCGGGCCCGCACCGGCCCGTACGGCGCTCAGAAGAGCACCGGGTCACCAATCCGTGTGTGGCGCAATGCCGTCCCGGTGGTCATGTCTGCAACATAGCCCACCCAACGAAGCCGCCGCCAACACCGTGAAACCACAATGCAGTTCGCAAGAATGATCTCGGCCAACACCTCTCTCCCGAACCCGCTCGACGCGCTGCCCGGCACCCGTACCGATCTTGAGGCTGCACAGTTCTTGAGGCTGCACAGTCCTCACTGCACCGTGAAACATCTCCTCGCCTCAACACCAGGACTTGACAGAGAATCCGCCAGGTGGGGCAGCCGGGAGACGCTGAACGTCACGCTGGTGGAACCCGAGCCGGTGGTGGAAGTCGGCGTCGACGTCGCCCACGACACCTCCGGCCGGTGGCGACACCCCGCACGCCGGCACCGTGCCCGCCCAGACCTCTCCCCCGCCGACGTCGCCCCCCTGTTGCCCGGCGCTTCACGGCGGACATCAGGGAAGACGGCGGGGTCAAGGGAGCACGCCGGCTCCTACTGGGGGCGGTGTCCGGTGATGTCCCCGCCAGGGTCGTCGGGCAGGGCGATGCGGGCGGTGATGCGTTTACCGACCGGCTCTCGCTGGACCTCGAAGCCTTGGGCGACGGCCATGACGATCTCCAGGCCGTGCTGCCCGACTCTGCCCGCATCAGTGGCCCGGGCCACCGGCAGGATCGGATCGCTGTCCCAGACGACTACTTCCACCAGGTCCCCGGCGATGCGCAGTTCCATCAGCACGGGGCCGGGAGCGTACTTGAGGGTGTTGGTGACGAGTTCGCTGACCACCAGCTGGGTCAGGTCCATCGCGCGTGCGGACACCGGCAGGCCGTGCTCGGCCTGGACGCGGGTGAGGAAGTCCACCGCGCGGTGACGCGCCTCGGCGATGCAGGATCCCTCTCCATCCAGGGCGACAGTGTCCTGTATCGGAGGGGGGCCAGGCATCACGCTGCCCTCACCATCGGGGACTGATTTCTCCAGATCCACCTTTTCCCCCGTTCACCGCCTGCGCTTACCCCGACTCTTGCCCCCATGCCCCTCGAGCTCGATTACGCAGAGGGCCGAACAGGTGTTCACCGTAGTATCGGGGCAGGCTGCCCACGCGCATAGTGTCGGGGCCCGAGCCCCCCATCAGCGAGCGCAGTCGAGGAAACGGTGACAGACACCCACGGAGCAGCCCGGCCCGGCCTGTCGGTCGACCACACCGCCGTCGACGACGTTCGGGTGGTCACGCTGCGCGGCGAGATCGACCACACGGTCAAGAACAAGCTCACCGAGGCCCTGCTGTCCTACGGCAGCGTGACACGGCCGCGGACCGTGGTGGACGTCAGCGGCGTGACCTTCATGGACTCCAGCGGCATCAACGTCCTCATCGCCGCCCACCAGAGCCTGAGTGACGCTCAGGGATGGCTGCGTATCGCCGGCGCCCACGCCTCGGTGCTGCGGGTCCTGGAGCTCGTCGGCCTCGACCAGGTCATCGGCTGCCATCCCACCGTCGAACAGGCCCTGGCCCCCTGACCCACGCCCCGGCCGCGTCGCTCTACCCGACTTCCGCGTCCGGGGCATTCCGCCGGCGTGCGCGCCGCTGCACGACCGCGTCCAGCTTCCGCCCCACCGGCTCCGGCAGCGACTCCCCCAGCGCCCGGGCGATCACCTCCCAGCCACCGTGTGCAGCTTGGGGTTGCCGCTGGGAGAGCGGTTGGCCTTGTAACTCTTCCACCCGTCGGCGTCAGCGACATGCTGCTGGTCCTCCAGAAGTTCGGCAGCGACGCCGGCTCGCCGCCCGCGGCCGGGAACGTCCCGTCCTCGTTCTGGGGGGAGACCTGAACGCCTCGGCGGCAAGCACGACTGCACCAGTCCGCGCCCTCCCCACATCCCGCGCGCCTCCGCCGACGGCTACGAGGCCCTGCGCCCGGCGGCACCATGAACAAGGACGCCGTCGGCTTCGTCAAGGCCTCCGTGAACTCGGGGAAGCCCGTGGCCACGATCTGCCACGGCCCGTGGACCACGGTGGAGGCCGATGTCGTGCGCGGACGCCGACTCACCTCGTGGCCGAGCCCCGCACGCATCTACGTACGGCAGGAGCCGAGGTCGCCGACAAGGAGGTCGTCATCGACGGCCGGTTCACCTCGAGCCGGCCGCGCTCCTGGGCCGGCGGCGAGAGCTGCGTCCCAGGCACCTGCAGGCGGTGGCGACGCGGCCGGGGGCGTACTGCAGGGCGTCCAGCGACATGGTCCCAACTGCTGGGGCGTTCACCGGGGCTGGCCGAGTGCTGCCGCCGGACGCAGATTCTCCTCGAGTTCTTCGGCCATGGCCGCGCCGGCCAATGCCCGTCCCAGGCGAGGCGCCTGTTTGAAGAGGTTGTGCCCGGCGGCGAAAAAGATTCTGTCGGCTTCCCAGACCGCTATGCCGTCTTCGTTCCACGGCAGGCTTGTCACCCAGCAGTGCAGGTGCTCGACGGGCTCGGGGTCGAGGCGGGGCAATGCGCGGGAGACGTACGCGCGGGCGCGGTCGCTGAGTGCGGCCAGTGCTTCGGGGTCCACGACGCTGCCGTCCTCCCGCACCTCGACCGTTTGGCTGAGGCCCACCGCATATCGGCTGTTGCCCGGGTAGGGGGCTGCGTAGACGCCAACCTCCCCGAAGTCGCCGCTGCTGTCCTGCAGACAGGCGACCCGTTCAGGGGGCGCTCCCCTGACCTGGAAGGTGAGGCGGACGTGGGCTGCCGACCGTATGGGGAGCGAAAGCCCCACGTTGCGCGCCAGCCGCGCGGTACCCAAGCCCGCGCATACCACGACGCTTGCGTACTCTTCGCGGCCGACGGCGCTGAGCACCTCCACCGTGCCGCGGCCCGTGGGATGCAGCGAGAGGACCTCGTCGGTGACCACTGACTCACCCAGCGCATCGGCCAGGCACTCGACCGCGACACGGGTGCGGATGGCACCGCCGGCCTCATCGAGCATCGCGGGACCGCGGTAGTCCGCGAGCAGCGGCATGCTGGCCTGAAGCTCGGCGCTGTCCACGGTCCGGACGGGTATGCCGCCGGCATCCTGCAGAATGCGAAGTCTCCCAGGAACGGGACCGCCCAGGGCGACCACTCCATCCGGGGAGATCAGTTCGGCACCCAACCGGTCGGCCCACTCGTCCCAGACGGCGCGGCCCTGCCGGGTGAATTCAACCAGGCGGGCGTCGTCGTGCGCGTGACGGAATATGCGGGACTCGCCACCGGATTGCCCCTTGCCTGGAACGCCGCTTTCGTAGACCCGCGCCGTCGTTCCGCGCTCGGCCAGTGCATAGGCGGTGCAGAGTCCGACGATGCCGGCTCCTACCACGGCCACCTCGGGAACCCGGTCCATTCGATCGCCTCACTTCGCGTCCCCGAAGCTGTCCCCTACGGAGCCGGGGTTAGGTTCATCTGTCGCCGCCGCGTACTGGTGGGTGACTGGAACCGATGGGCGGCACTGCCAGGCTCTACGCGATACGGCGGCGGAACCGCCTCTTCTCCAGCCTCACACCGGTTTGAAATATGTCAACCGGCCACCTCGGATGGCGGCCCTGACCGGCCGGCGGAGAGTCGCGGGGGCGAACGCCCTGGCCGAAGCCCGGGAGGTATCCGAGCAGGACTGGCCGGGCTGGCGATTCCGTGGCTGTCCAGACCGGCGGGCAGCAGCAGAGTTTCCGCTCGATCAAGGTGTCGACCCGCCGGACATTGGCAGGACTCATGGATCCGTCGCCCCGCATTCAGCGGGCACGCACCGCCCTCCTCGGGAGGCTGCTGGCATGAGCGGACGGAGAAAGGCGCGCTGGTCGGGCAACGCGCACCATGGGATCTTGCCGTTCTCGGGGGCCGCCCGCGAAGTCCCATTCGAGGGGGAGGCAGGGTACGCCCTCTACCCTCGCAAGCCGCACGCGACGCCGACGGCCCGGGACGCACTGCATGCGGCGCTGACCGACTGCCTCATGGCCGACGGCGAGAGCCTGCCGCCCACGGACCGCTCCCCGCCTGGGACACATACGGCATCGACGACACCTCGATGACCACGCCGATCGCCTGGGCGATCACGGTGTACAAGCTGACGGTCTCCTGGAGCCGACGACCAACCGTTGCAGCTCGCTGTTCTTTCGTGGACGGGCGGGGACGGCGCCGCTTTTCCTCCACGCCGTTGAGCTTCAGGGTGACCGTCCGGCCCGCAGAAAAAGTTCTGTGGATCTTCGCGGCAACCTTTTTCGGCCTCTCTGACCACTCAGTGGTGTCCGGCCAAGTGGTCCGGTCACATGCAACAGTTGAAAGAGAGCACAGGCATGTCCCTGGAACGAGAGCGCAGACATGTCCCCGGTCCGCCCACGTCATCGGTGGCGTCCCGCGGCGGCGGACACCGTGCCGACGGCGGTGCGCGCGATGGTCGTCCGAAGCATCGTGGTCGTCGGTTGCTCGCGCGTCGGGGCCTCTGGGGAGGTCTCGCCATGGTGATCGTGGCCGGCTCGGCCGTCGTGGTCAGCCAGGCTTCGGCGGATCAGAAGAAGACCCCGGATCTGAAGAAGTGGTACGTGCTGGTCAACCGCAACAGCGGCAAGGTGCTGGACGACCGCGGCTCTGCCAAGAACGACGGCGCCGCGGTGGTGCAGTGGACGCGCCACGGCGGGGCCAACCAGCAGTGGCGGTTCATCGACGCGGGTGACGGCTACTACCGGCTGAAGAACCGGACCTCCGGCAAGGTGCTGGACGACCTCGGCTGGTCGAAAACCGCCGGCTCCGCCATCGTGCAGTGGAAAGACCTGAACGCCACCAACCAGCAGTTCAAACTGGCCAAGTCGTCGAACGGCTACCTGCGTCTGGTCAACCGCTTCAGCGGCATGGCTGTCGGTGTCCACAAGGCCGTCAAGGCCAACGGGGGCAACGTTGTCCAGAACCGCGACCGGAGCGGCGCCGATCAGCAGTGGAAGCTCGTCGCGGTCGGGAACGTCAGCGGCGGCGGTACGCCCACCACGCCGAGCAGCAGCGCTCCCGCGAGCCCGACTCCGAGCGCCCCGCGCCCGTCGTCCTCGCCTTCGTCCGCGTCTCCGTCGCCCACGAGCGGTGGCGGCAGCTCGGCGAAGAGTTTCCTGGGCAGTGACAAAGTGATCATCGGCGGCTCGATGACCGACGCCTCGGCGAACGCCGCGCCGTTCGACGCGCGCTACGCCTATGTGCACAGCCAGCCCGCGCCCTCGTCGGACTACTACACGGCAGCGAAGTGCAAGGACGGATGGTCGAACTGGTGGGGCTGCTGGAACGGCAGCACCACGGCGCCCGGCACGTACGTGACCTGGCGGGACGAGGTGGCGTCCCAGGCGACGTACAAGGGCAGCTCGCGTCCGCAGAAGATGCTGTGGACCTGGTACTCGTTGCGCGACCTCGGCGATGCGGCGGGCGAGGGCGACGGTCCGGGTGAGGTCAAGGCCATCAACCGGGTCGACCTGCTCACCCGGTACCTGAACGACTACCGTTTCTTCCTCCAGAAGATCGGCACGTCGCACGACGCGATCGACCTCGAGCCCGACTTCTGGGGCTACGTCCGGTCGCTCGGCGATCCGCACAAGGTTGCCGCGCAGGTCTCGGCCGCGAATCCGAAGGATTGCGGATCACAGGAGAACAGCGCTGCCGGACTCTCCCGCTGCCTGATCTCGATGGCCCACAAGTACGCGCCGAACACCGCCGCGGGGCTCCACCTCACCTGCTGGGACTGGCAGAACAACACCCAGGGATGCGTCAAGGACTACGCGAGCCTCGGGGCGCAGAACGCCGACTTCCTGGTCTCCGACGTGTCGGACCGCGACGCGGGCTGGTACGCACAGCCGGCCCACGGCGGCCGTGACACCTTCTGGACCGACCAGACGGCCGCTGACACGCTGAAGTTCTACAAGACGATGGCCGAGTCCGTGGGCAAGCCGGTGGTCCTGTGGCAGATCCCCGTGGGCAACAAGGCTCAGAACAACACCCTCAACCACTACAAGGACGACAAGGTGGACTGGTTCTTCGGACACATGGACCAGGTGGCGAACGCCCATGTCGCCGGCCTGTTCTTCGGTCCGGGGCAGCAGGAACAGACCACGGTCGAGTCCGACGGCGGAAACGTGATCAACAAGACGATCGCCTATCACAACTCGGGTGGTACAGCGCTTAAGTAGCACTGCAGCACTCGAGTAGGTGAAGATACCGAAAGGCGCCCCCATCTCTTCGATGGGGGCGCCTTTCGTCGTCTTCGTCGGGCTGTGGGTCAGCGCTTCAGGGTAAGGACACCCGGCCGGTACGGCAGCTTCACGTAATCGGTGCCGTCCGATGAGGGGTTCCTGCCCTGGTAGAGGAACTGCAGGTTGCAGGGGTCGATGGTCATGGTCTGGTCGGGGTTGTTGCGGACCAGGTCACCGTGGCTGATGTCGTTGGTCCAGGTGGCACCGCTGTTGGCCTTGCCCGCGAAGGGGCTGGACTCGCTGCCGGCCTGCTCGGCCCACGGGCCGTTCAGGCTGGAGGCCGTGAACGAGCGGAAGTAGCGCCCGTTCGCACCCATCGCCTCGACGATCATGAGGTACTGGTTCTTGCCCTGGACCTTGTAGACCTCCGGCGCCTCGAACAGCTTCGCCTTCGTGTCACTCATGACCGTGGTGTACGAGGAGCCGAAGCTGCCCGGGAAGTTCCCGAGCGGCATGGTCGACTTGTAGATCTTGCCATTGTCATCGGCGAAGAACAGGTACATGTTCTTGTCGTCGGCGATCACGGTCGGGTCGATCGGGGTGCCTTCCGAGCCGGCGGGGAGGCTGCCGGTGAACAGCTCCTTCGGCGCGGACCAGCCATTGGGGTCGGTGGGGTCGCTGGACGTGCGGTAGCTGAAGGGCCAGGGGGTACCCCACCCGTTCGAGACCAGCACCCAGATCTTCTTGGGCGCGAAGTAGAACAGTTTGGGCGCCACCGCGGACCCGCTGATCTTGGTCTGGGTGGCCGTCGCCATGTCCGACCAGTTCGTGAACGGACGGAAGGTCATCGCGCCCCACGCCGATCCGGTGGAAGTGGTCGCGTAGACCAGGTGCTTGCCGTTGTACGTCACGGTGGTGAAGTCCTTCAGCGCGACCGACCCGTTCGCCGGCTGCGCCAGCGGGCCCGTCGAGGTCCACCGGTACGTCGACGGAAGAGCACAGGTGTCGCTCTTCGGCGCCGCGGCCGGCTGGAAGTTCCAGCGCTGGTTGGCGCCGCCCTTGGAGTCCCAGATCTGGACGGCAGTGCCGTTGGCGGTCCGGCCGCCGGGGATCTCCAGTGCCCGGCCGCTTGCGACGTTGGTCAGCGTGTAGGTGCCGTCGCTGTGGCGGTGGGCCTTCCAGTGCTGGTGGGCGCCGCCGTTGGCGTCCCAGACCGTCAACTTCGTCCCGTTGGCCGTCCGGTTCAACGGCTCGTCCAGTACCCGGCCGCTGGCGATGTTGGTCAGGGTGTAGGAGTCGTCGCTGTTCCGGCTCGCCCGCCACTGCTGGTTGGAGGCGCCGCTGGCGTCCCACACCTGGAGCGGGGTGCCGTTGGCTTTCTGTCCCGCGGGCACGTCGAGAACGCGTCCGGCGGCCGCGTTGGAGAGCGTGTAGACGGTGCCGGAGGTGATGCCCCCGGCCTGCGTGCTGCCGCTGCTGCCGCTGCTGCCGCCCAGGGCGGTGCGCACCGCGTCGTAGGCAGGCTTCTTGTTGCCGCTGTTGTCGAACAGCAGCGCGTTCTCACCGGTGCGCCAGGAGTCGCTGTCGCGGATACCCCACACCGTGATGCCCGTGCAGCGAGCGACATTCATGCACGCCTTGACGGCGTTGGTGTACGCGGTGGCGGACGCCTGGGCGATGTCGAGCTCGGTGATCTGCACGTCCACGCCGAGCGCGGCGAAGTTGGACAGGGTGGTCTGGAAGCTGGCCGGCGGGCCGCTCGCGCCGAAGTGGCTCTGGAGGCCGACGCAGTCGATGGGCACACCGCGGGACTTGAAGTCCTTGACCATCTTGTAGACGCCCTGGGTCTTGGCGTCGGACCAGTTCTCGATGTTGTAGTCGTTGTAGCAGAGCTTGGCGGAGGGGTCGGCGGTCCGGGCGGTGCGGAAGGCCTCCTCGATGAAGCCGTCGCCCAGGATGTCCTGGAACGCGGAGCTGCGGTGCCGGCCGCTGCCGCCGTCGGCGAAGGCCTCGTTGACCACGTCCCAGGCGTAGATCTTGCCCTTGAAGTGGTGCATCTCGGTGGTGATGTGGTTCTTCATCACCGTGCGCAGGGTGCCGGCGTCGGTGATCGACTTGACCCAGCCCGGCAGTTGGGAGTGCCACACCAGGGTGTGGCCGCGCAGGCGCTGGCCGTGCGCGGTGGCGTGGCTGACGATCGAGTCGGCGGCGGCGAAGTTGAACGACCCGCGGGAGGGCTCGATGGCGTCCCACTTCATCTCGTTCTCCGGGGTGATCATCTTGAATTCCCGGTCGAGAATGCTGGTGTAGGCCGAGTCGCGGAGCCTGCTCGCGGGCACTGCCGTGCCGAAGTAGCGGCCGCTGCCGGCCGCCGCGTCGGCGGCCGTGGCCGGTGTGGCGGCCTCCGGCGTGCGTGCGGCCAGGGCGACCAGTGGTACGGCGGCGCCCGCGGCGGCGAGGACCACGGCGGCGGCGAGCACGCGGCGGGTCGCCGGACGGCGACGATGAGAACGGTTCTGATCTGACAACGGTATGTCCTTCTGGCACAGCGGGCCCTGAACCGGCCCCGGTACCCACCAGTTGCCGCCACGCTCACCAAAGGTTGCCGCGATCAAGGGAAGCCATTCTCACGGCCGCCGTCGGCGCCCTGCCGCACAGCCGCGTTCACCGCGTCGGGACGAACCCTCCCCGGACCGACGCGGAGCCGCCTGAACCCTGTGCGTCGACGCGGTAGCCGTCGCCCGCGGCACTGCGCTCGCCTGCGCCGCCGTTGTTGAACTGGACGGCGAACTCATGGGTCCCGGCCGGCACGGTCAGGCCCGGCTTGAGGACCCAGCGGTAGACCAGCGCGCCGCCGGCCTCCTGGACGGTGACGGTGAAGTCATCACTCGGCAGGGTCTGCCAGGTGCCGGTGCTCTTCGCTCCGCCGGTTTGTACGATCCGGATCTCGACCGTGAGCGAGGTGAGCGGCTGCGTTGTCTTGAGGACGAGGTCGCTCTGTGTCCAGTAGACAGTGCTCTTCGAATTCAGCGAGCCGGCCGACCACAGCGGCCCCTCCTGGTTCTCGCCGGCGGTCGGCGAGGGACTGGTGGCCGACGGAGTCGGGCGCGAGCTGCCCGGGGTGGTGGTCCGGGGCGGCGCGACAGGGGTGGGGCGGGCCGATGTCGGGTGCGGGGAGCTGACGGTCGGGGACGGGGCGGCAGGCGTGGTCACGGTGGGCGACGGCGACGGGGTCGCGACGATCGCGCCGACGGCGAGGCCGCCGGTCGTCAGGATGCCGCCGGCGGCGAGCCCGGCGAGGGCGACCCTGGTCCCGGACCGGGCGAACGGTCGCGCGCGGTGACGGACGGCGGGGCCGGCCATGCCGCGTTCCACCCGGGCCAGCATCCGCGCGCGGTCGGGCCGGTGGGCCTCGGCGGCCTCGCGCAGCCGACGGTCGATGTCCTCGTTCACCGGTTCCTCCTCCTCCCTGACACCAGGTCCCCGGCCGCGTGTGCGCCCAGTAGCTTTTCCAGCTCGGCCATTCCCTTCGAGGTCTGGCTCTTCACCGTTCCGACCGATATGCCCAGCGCTGCCGCCGTGTCCTTCTCCGACAGGTCGAGGGCGTGCCGCAGCACCACGCAGGCGCGCTTGCGGAAGGGCAGCCGGGCGAGCGCCGCGCGGACGTCCAGCACGGCCGCCATGTCCGGCCCCTCCACCTTCTCGGGGCTGCGGGACCAGAACAGTGTGATCCGGCGTCGCTCCCGCACCGTGCTGCGGATGCGCCCCCGCGCCAGGTTGGCCACCACACCGCGGGCGTAGGCGAGCGGGTGGTCGGCCTGCCGCAACCGGTCCCAGCGCTGCCACAGGGCGACCAGGGCATCCGCCGCGAGGTCGTCCGCCGCATCGGTCTCGCCGGTCAGCAGGTGTGCCAGACGGGCGAGCTCGGCATAGTGGCGTTCGAAGAATTCGTGGAACTCCGCGGACGCGTCATCGAGGACCATCCCCCGGTCGCCCTCTCCTTGCCATGATGTACGCATTAGTTGCACGTTCAACAACGGGGAGCGCAGCCTAACAGTGCCCAGCCCGGGATGCGAACGACGGTCGTGCATGGTTGCGGGGCGGTGCAGGCCGGTCGGCGGGCTGGTCAAGGCCGGGCGAACCGGACGCCGGTCGGCTGCGCGACGTCCGGCTGCACGGCGGCGACGAGCAGCGCCAAGGGATTACCCGTGACCATTCCGCGCCTGCGCCACGGTTGCGGCGCGGCGTGCTTCGTTGCCCTCATGCCCGTCCATCCGGTAGTTCGAGTCGGCCTTCCGGCCCCTAGTTGCCGCAGAGGACGAGAAGGTTGCCGCCGCGTACTCCTCCGACGGCCTCGACGCCGGCGGACACGGACGTCGCTCGGTCATCCTCGCCCCCGAAGCTCGACACCCCACCGCAGTACGATCGCCCCACTCAGCCGTCAACCCCACCTACCGACATCGAACTCCGGGCACCTCTTGCCTATTTCAGTGCTGTGTCCGTCAAGCCCCCTGTATTACAGCGAGCAGCCCGTCGCTCGCGCGCGACGCGCTGGGGCGACGGAGGTGGTCGAGAGAGTCATCGCGTCCCGCACCGTGTCACCTGGCGGAACGCCATCGACTAGAGGCTGGTCGCCGGAGGGTTTGTCCGTCTTGTCGAGCCTGTTGACGAAGTGGTCGCGAATCGCGGCTTGTCGTTGATGACGCGAGGTGCCACGGCCTGGAACCCCGGGGCATGCGCATCCAGAAGGCCCGCCGCCCGGGCCCTGACCCTGGCTCTGGCTCTGGCTCTGGCGAGGCAGTTCCGGCCGGCGCGCGGCCAGCGCGGTGGCAGACCAGCAGGATTAGATCGGGAGACCTCCCGTCGGCGCCGGCGCGACATCATCGAGCGCTGTGTCGACCGGCTCCATGCGTGAACACCTCTCGGCAGGTCGAAGGGCGACAACCGTGGCGCAGCCAGTCGGCCGGCGCAGCGCCGACGTCGGACGGCAGCGGCATGTGAGCGCTCCAGGATCGCCTTCTCCCAGTCGGCAGACCGGTGCGCGCTATCTGCGCCGCCAAGGGAGCTCAGCCTGATAGTCGTCCTCGTGGGTGAGACCCTTGATGACGGCCTCGCCGATCTCTGCGAACTGGCGGACCTGGTCAGGCGTGAGGTGGTCGAACATCGCCCGGCGCGCCGCCGCGATGTGACCGGGGGCTGCGGCGGCGAGGACGGCGAGGCCTTCGTCGGTGAGCACGGCGAGTTGGCCGCGCTGGTCCGTCGGGTCGTCGGTGCGTCTCGCCCAGCCGCGTTTTTCCAGCGCCGATAGTGCGTGCGAGAGCCGGCTGCGGGTGACCTTCAGGTGCTCGGCGAGGTCGCTCATCCGCAGCGACCGGTCGGGGGCCACGGACAACCGGCTGAGCAGGTTGTACGTCGCGTGTGACAGGCCGGCGGCCCGTTGCAGCTGCCGCTCCAGGTAGTCGCCCAGCAGCGTTGACAGGTCGATGTATGCCAGCCAGGCGCGCATCTCCTCCTCGGAGAGCCAGGGGGTGTCGTTCACCACATCAGCATATCCGAAGGTTTGTACTCTCAAACAAATCGGACTATCGTCGAACCGGATGTTTGAGAGCTCAAACTCTTGGGAGGTGTCATGAGGTTCACCAGGAAGGCCGGGACCGCGCTGGCGGCGGCCGTCGTGGCGGTGGCGGCAGGCACGAGCTACGGCGTCGCCGAGGCGAGCACGAAGGCAACGGCCGGCGCGTCGGGCGAGCAGGCAAAGTTGCAGGCGCTCTACCGCCAGGCTGAGGCCGATGGCGGCGAAGTGACCGTCTACATGGGCGGCGACAAGCCGGGACAGTGGGATTTCATCGCCAAGGCGTTCGCCGCGCAGTTCCCCGGCGTCAAGATCCATCTGGTCACCGATCTGAGCAAGATCCACGACGCTCGGATCGACAACCAGATCGCCACCCACGACCAAGTGGCTGACGTGGCCGTGCTGCAGACCGTGCAGGACTTCGACCGCTGGAAGAGCGCCGGCCAGTTGCTGAAGTACCGGCCCATCGGCTCCGACGAGGTCTTCGACAACGCCAAGGACTCGCAGGGCTACTGGACCGGCGTGTTCTACGGCGCTTTCGCCGACATGGTGAACACCAAGGTGGCCGGGTCGGATCCGTCGGCGTTCACCGCGGCCGATCTACTGAAGCCGGAGTTCAAGAAGAAGCTGATCTTCACGTACCCGAACGATGACGACGCCGTCCTTTACGACTTCAAGCTGACCGTCGACAAGTACGGTTGGTCCTGGCTTCGTTCCCTGGTCGCACAGAACCCCGTCTTCGTGCGCGGCACGCCGTTTTCGGCCGGGCCCGTGGCGGCCGGAGACTACCTGGCGACGCTCGGCACGGCGGGCGATCCGACGCCGAACGCGACCATGATCTTCCCGGCGAACGACCCGTTCAACACCTGGGTGCAGCACGGTGCGATCTTCAAGAACGCTCCGCACAAGGCCGCCGCGAAGCTGTTCCTGAGCTGGCTGACGTCGCGGACGGCCCAGCAACAGCTGATCGCTCCGTGGACCTGGTCGGTGCGCAAGGACGTCGCCCCACCAGCCGGGCTGCGGCCGCTGGCCACGTATCACCAGACCGATGTGGCCGGGTTTGAGGCGTTCATGGGCGACAGGGAAGCGGTGGAGCGGTTCCGCTCGCAGGTGCAGCTCTACGTCGGCCAGGTCGTCGGTCCGAACCCGGCCGACCCGACCAACACCCTCGGATTGACTCCCGGCAAGTTCTGACCGGACCTGGTTCCGGGTGGGCGCCGACCACAGGGCTGGCGTTCATCGCCGTGGCGGGCCCACGTAGAGTGGACTCTTCAGCCGCCGGGGTAGCAGGTCGGCGCCGATCTCGCTCGGGACCGGTGAGTTCACCATGGACTATGCCGAGCCGCCGCACGATCGCGAGCCTGTGACTACGATCGCGTGGCGGCTTGCGCACCTGATCGATGTGTTCGGGATCCCGAGGAGTCCGACGCCATCGTCGCCCCCTGAATGCGGTTGGCGCATCCACGCTGCCACCGCAAGAGGAAGACCGCTGTCAAAAACTCGCGAACACAGTCACCCCGATACAGCGGGTGCTGCCGATCCTGATCGACAAACGCTGCCAGAACTCACTTGCAAAGCCAACCGCCGCCTCTTACGAAGCGGCGGTCACCCTCGCGTAGTTCCCGCTCTGCGCAAGATCCGCCTGAAGCTCTGGTCCGCCGGCAACGGCTCTCGCGTCAGACCCTCCCGCTGGTCCCGACCTTCAGGGGCTGAGACGGCTTCGACCGCACGGCTTGTTCCTTGCGATCGAGCCCCAGCAGGGAGTCGAGCGACAGGGTGCCCGGTCCAAGCACCAGTACCGCAAGAAGCGCGGCGAGCATGAGGATGTCCACCTCCGCTCCGCCCGAGCCCTTCGGACCGAGGACGCCCAGGTGGAGGGCGTCGAGCTTGACCAGGACCGCGGTGCCCAGCATTTCCAGGCTGAGGAGCGCCGCGGCGACACGGGTCAGCAGTCCGAGCACGAGCAGGCCACCGCAGGCGAGTTCCATGGACGGCACCAGCCAGCGCAGCACCGAGGTGAAGGGCAGACCGGTCGGCCGCAGGAGGAAGTTCTCGAAGTTGTCGAGACCGAGAACGTTGATCTTGAAGAGGCTGTGCAGGATCATCAGCCAGCCGATCGTCGTCCGCACGACGACCATCAGCGGATCGTTGAGCCTGCTGAGCCGGTTCGCGGCTGAGGTGTAGAGACGCATCATTGAGTCCTTCGAACAGGTGGGTATGGAGAGGAGGGTCTGCGTCGGGCAAGTGGTGTGAGGAGGTCCTGCGCTTGCCTCGATCACGGGGTGCCGCGTGACCGGCACACATACGTCCGGCGGCCGGAGACATGACGTGCCATCTCTGGCTAGGCCGGTGCGATCATCCCTGCCGACAGGTCGATGTCG
Source organism: Streptomyces sp. NPDC041108 (assembly GCF_055592645.1). Taxonomy (NCBI): domain Bacteria; kingdom Bacillati; phylum Actinomycetota; class Actinomycetes; order Kitasatosporales; family Streptomycetaceae; genus Streptomyces; species Streptomyces sp. NPDC041108. The sequence continues at coordinate 42,960 of NZ_JBVIYK010000030.1, forward strand.
GCTCCGCACAGCCCCGGCATGGCCAGCATGGCTACCAGGGCCTGGGCGACCTCGTCCTCCTCGACCAGCCGGCCCAGCGCTGCCCGTGAGGCGAAGTCCCGCTCGGCTTCCTCGACGGTGCCGCCCGTCAATTCGGCCGTCAGCCGGAAGTTGCGGTCCATTCGGGGGCCCCGGACCGGCCCGGGCGAGAGGGAGTTGACGGCGACGCCCTGCGGGCCGACCTCTCCCGCCAGCGTCCGGGTCAGACCCAGCAGCGCCATCTTGGAGGCTGTGTACGGGGTGCGGTTCAGCAGAGGGCGTTTGCCGCTCACGGAGGCCACGTTGACGATGTCACCGCGACCCGCTGCCAGCATGGGCGGCAGGAAGGCCCGGCACATCAGATAGACGCCGCGGACGTTGGCGGCGAACACGTTGTCCCACTCGTCCGGTTCGATGTCGACGAGGGGACGCACCGGGCCGGCCACACCCGCGTTGTTGACGAGCAACGACACGTCCTCGTCGGCGAGCTCGGCCGCGAGCGCACGCACCGAATCAGGGTCGGAGATGTCGCACACGGCCGTACGAGCCTGACCGCCTTCCTTCTCCGCCCGAGCCGCTGCCTCCGCGAGTGCCTGCTCGGTGCGGCCGACGAGGACCACCCGGGCCCCGGCCGCCGCCAGGGCGAGTGCGAAGGCCCGCCCCAGCGGCCCTCCGCCACCTGTGACCAGCGCCGTACGGCCGTCGAGACTCATACCGTGTTCCAGGCAAGCTCGTCGCCCGCCGCCTTCGCGGCCCGGACGTCACCGGAGCGCGCGTGCCCCTCGAACAGCTCCACCCGCGCGGCCCGCCCGCACAGCCGGCCGAGCAGGGTCTGCGCGTCGGTGTCGGTGACCTCCTGGTACGTGACGGTCTTCAGGTACTTACCGACCCACAGGCCGCCGGTGTAGCGGGCCGCGCCACGCGTCGGCAGGACGTGGTTGGTACCGATCACCTTGTCGCCGAAAGACACGCAGGTGCCCTCGCCGAGGAACAGAGCACCGTACTGCGTCATGCGCTCCAGCGCGAGTCTCGGCTCGGCGGTGAGTACCTCCACGTGCTCGAACGCGAACTCGTCGGCGAGCGCGTACAGTTCGTCGACCGAGTCGACGACGTGCACCTGGCCGTGATCCCGCCAGGCGGGCTCGGCGAAGTCCCGGGTGGGCATGGTCGGCAGCAGCCGCTCCACCTCGGCGATGGTCCGCTCGGCGAGCTCGCGGGATGTCGTGATGAGCACGGCGGGCGAGTCCGGGCCGTGTTCGGCCTGGGAGAGCAGGTCAACGGCGCATACGAAGGGGTCGGCGTGCTCGTCCGCCAGCACCAGGATCTCGGTGGGACCGGCGAACAGGTCGATGCCGATCTCGCCGAACAGCTGCCGCTTGGCCTCGGCGACATACGCGTTGCCGGGGCCGGCGATCAGGTTGACCGGCGCCATGGTGTCCGTGCCGACGGCCATCGCGGCCACCGCTTGGACGCCGCCCAGCAGCCAGATCTCGTCCGCGCCCGCCAGGTGCATGGCGGCGACGGTGGCGGCCGGGATCTCGCCGCGGATCGGGGGCGTACAGGCGACGACCCGGGGCACGCCGGCCACCTTGGCGGTGACGATGGTCATGTGGGCGGAGGCGGTGAGCGGGTAGCGGCCACCGGGGACATAGGCGCCCGCGGCCTGCACGGGGATGTGCTTCTGGCCGAGCCTGACGCCAGGCAGGGTCTCCACCTCGAACTCCGTCATCGAGTCCAGCTGTCGGCGGGCGAAGGTGCGAACCTGCTCCTGGACGAAGCGGATGTCGTCGATGACCTGCTGCGGCACCGACGCGACGATCTTCTCGACCTCCTCCTCGCTCAGCCGGAAGGAACCGGGGCTCCACTTGTCGAACTTCTCGGAGTACTCACGCACGGCCTTGTCGCCGCGCTCGCGGATGTCCGCGATGACGCCGGCAACGGTCTCGCGGACCTGCCCGAGGGAGGCGGTCACCTCGGCCTTGGGGACGGCGTGCTTCAGGATCTCTGCCACAACTACGGCCTTTCTGAGAAGAGTCGGATCACACGGGCGGTGCTTCGAAGAGCACGTCGGGGTCGTTGAACTGCTCCTTGGCGACCGACTCGCTCATCGGGTCGGCGGTGCCCCACTGGTCCTGGGTGACCGGGTCGTCGACGTCGTGCCGGCCCGGGTGCCACAGGTCCTCCTCGAGGACGGCGAGCTCGGTGGTGTACTCCACGGTGTTGCCGTGCGGGTCGTGGAAGTAGGAGAAGGTGTTGTCGCCCGCGAGGTGCCGGCCCGGCCCCCAGGTCAGGCGCGTCCCGGCGCGCAGGGCCCGCCCGGTGCCGCGCATGTACTCCTCCACCCCGCGCATCTCGAACGACGCGTGGTGCAGGGAGACATGAGGCCCACGGGCGATGGCGAAGGAGTGGTGCAGGGGGCTGCACCGCAGGAAGTACATGAGGTCGCCCATGTGCGTGGAGTACAGGGTGTCGGTGAGCCGGAAACCGAGGTGCTCGATGTAGAAGTCCCGCAGCCCCTCGGGATCCCGGGAGTTGACGACGCAGTGCGAGAGGCGGACCGGAATCGCCTCACGTTCCTCGATCTTCCGGTGATCGCGGACGGCGACATCCGCGGAGACCTCGACGACCCGGCCGTCCGGGTCGAAGAAGCGGATGCCGTAGCCGCCGCCCGGTGTGTCCAAGGCTCGCGGCTCATGCACGAGCTGGACGCCCGCACGCCCGAGCCGTACCGCCAGTTCGTCCACGGCCTCCGGCGAGACAGCCCCGAAGGCCACCAGATCCATCCGCTTCCGCTCGTCCTTGCGGATGCGGACGACGTACTGCTCGGGGCTGCCCTCGGCGGCGAAGAACGCGAGACCGCTGTCGCCGGCGACCTCGGTCAGGCCCCAGGTGGTGCCGTAGAAGTCTCGCTGGACATCGAAGTCCGGCACGGCCAGATCGACATGGCGCAGATGGGTGATGGGCTGGAAGGTCACTGTCCGCTCCTGACGGTGTTGCGCTGCAGGCCCAGGCCCGTGATCTCGGACTCCACGACGTCGCCGGGCTTGAGGAAGACGCCCCAGTGCGCGCCGTTGCCGGCCGGTGAGCCGGTGAGCAGGAGGTCACCGGGGTGCAGGGTGGTGGTCGTGGAGACGTACGCGATGAGCCGCGGGATGTCGAAGATCATGTCCTTGGTGGACTCGTCCTGACGGACGACGCCGTTGTGCCGCAGGGTGATCCGCAGGTCGTTCGGGTCACCGACGAAGGCGGCCGGGACAAGGAAGGGCCCGGTCGGCAGGAAGGTGTCGGCGTTCTTGGCGGTGAACCAGTCCGTGCCGATGGCCTTCAGGTCGGGCCGGTAGAGGCGGTCACGGGTGGTGAGATCGTTGCAGACGGTGTAGGCGGCGACGTACGACATCGCGTCCTCGACGGCGATGTTCCTGCCCGGCCTGCCGATGACCAGGGCGAGCTCCAGCTCCCAGTCGTGCTGCTCGCCGTGCGCCGGCAGCACGATGTCGTCGTACGGCCCGCACATGGCACGCGGCGAACCGAGGAAGACGTAGGGCACCCCGCTGCGGATCCGCTCGTCCATCATGCTCTCGGCATCCGCGCGGGCCTCCTCGGGCGTGGCGCCGTGCACGCTCTCCTTCTCCGCGGCGACCAGGTCCACCACGTGCTTGCGGTAGTTGGCGCCGCTCTGCAGGATCTGGCCCGGCTCGATCGGGGGCAGCACATGCAGGGCGGTCAGGGGGTGCCAGGGACCGTCGGCGGACCGGGCGAGTTCGTCCAGGCGGGGCAGCCAGTTGTCCCAGTCCTCGACGAGGGCGCGTACGGACGGCACCCGGTCGGACAGGTCGCGCACGCGCGCCCCGCTGACAAGGCCGGGGAAGGCGCCCGCACTGTTGCGGAACGTGCCGAGCGCGAAGGGTCCGGTGAGGGTGAGTGGATCGGGCACAGGCGACTCTCCTCGTACGGGTGGGGTCGCCTTCGACGCTAGGCACCACGGAGGGACGGCGGAAATGGCCGTTCGCGATGCCTGCCATCATCGGGCCGCCCCCGCTGCCTGCAACGATGTGCGGCCCCACCGCGCGGCGGCTCCATCGGCGTACGGGATGGATGACGTCCTCCTTGCCGATGCCTCGATCCGTTGACCCCCGTACCGCCGCCGATCAGGCTCGGAGCTCCCCAACCACCCCGAGGAGCACACGTGGTAGTCGAGCATGCCGAGCTGACCGTGGAGGCCGGCCGGGAAGACGAGTTCCAGGAGGTCTTCGGCAAGGCCCGTGAGCTGCTCGCCGAGGCAGACGGGTTCCGCTGGGCCGAGCTGCTGCGCTGCGAGGAGCGGCCGCGGACGTTTCTCCTGCTGGCCGGCTGGGAGTCGGTCGAGGCGCACACGGCCGGCTTCCGGGAGTCGGAGCGCTTCGCGCGCTGGCGCGCCCTTGTCGGGCCGTTCTTCACCGAGCCGCCGGCCGTCGAGCACTACCACGAACTCGGCCCGCGTTTCAGCGGCTGACCGCTGCCCCCTTCTTCTACGTTCGCAAGGATCGCTCATGCCCGTACACAAGGTGCTCGTCGTCGGCGGCGGCATCACTGGAAGCGTGCTCGCCCTCGCGCTCGCCCAGCGCGGTGCCGACGTCGAGCTCGTCGAGATCTCCCCCCAATGGTTCGGTGTGGGCCACGGCATCACCCTCCAGGGCAACGCTCTCAAGGCGCTGCGCTCGGTGGGCGTGCTGGACCGGGTGCTGGCGCGGGCGGTGCCGTTCGACGTCCTTCGGCTCCGGCGTGCGGACGGCGAGCTCATCACGGAGCTGCCCACCCCCCACACCGGTGGGCCGGACCTGCCCGCGACGGCGGGGGCCCTGCGCCGCGACCTGCAGGACGCGTTGTGTGACGCCGTGTACGCGCACGGCGTCACCGTCCGTCTCGGTCTGAGCGTCGAGCGCCTCGACCAGTCGCCCCGACACGTCGACGTGGCCTTCACGGACGGCTCCACCGGCCGCTACGACCTGGTGGTGGGCGCCGACGGCATCAACTCGGCCATGCGCTCTCTGATCGGGATCGTGGAGAAACCGCGCCCGGTCGGCATGTCGATCTTCCGTGTCGTCGCCGACCGCCCCGCCGAGATGGACTGCGCGGAGGTGTACTACGGCGGCCCCCGCTACAAGGCCGGCTACAGCCCGATCTCCCCCGCTCAGTGCTACGCCTACCTGCTCGACGAGAACCTGGACGCATCCCTGGTCGGGCCGCGCGCCTCCCTCTCCCTCCTGCGCGAGCGCGGCGCCGGCTACGGCGGTACCTGGGGCAAGATCATCGCGTCCCTGCCCGACGAGACCGCCGTCGACTACCGCTGGATCGAGGCGATTCTGGTCGACGGGCCGTGGCACCGGGGCCGCACGCTCGTCATCGGCGACGCCGCGCACGCCTGCCCGCCGCTGATCGCGCAGGGCGCGGCCATGTGCATGGAGGACGCCGTGCTCCTGGCCGAGCTGGTCACCGGGGAGGAGCCGTTGGAGAAGGCCCTCGACCACTTCATGTCCCGTCGGCTGCCACGTGTGCGGACGGTACTGGAGAACTCGCTGCAGCTGGCCAAGTGGGAGATCGACCCCGACACGCCGGGTGCCGATCCCGCGCGGATCATGTCGGAGACGCTCGACTCGCTGACGGCGGCGGCATGACCACGGCGAGCACCCCTGTCGTCGATGTCCACGGCCACCTGGCCGTGCCCGCCGCCGACGCCCTGTGCGCGGGGCAGTCCGGCCTGGCCGCCGAACTGGCTGCCGAGCAACGCGCCCACAGCGCTCAGTCGCTGGCCGCCAACAGGGCTCAGCTCCAGTCGCTCGGGCCAAGGCTCACGGACGTGGGCTCGCGCCTCGCCGATCTCGACGCGATGGGCGTCGACATCCAGGTGGTCGGCCCGATGCCGATGCACCACTACTGGGCGGACGCGGACCTCGCCGCACGGCTGGCCCGCACGGTCGACCAGACGGTCGCGGAGCACTGCGCCGAGGCGCCCGAGCGGCTGTACGGCCTTGGTACGGTGCCGCTCCAGCATCCGGACCTGGCGGTGGCGCTGCTGGACGAGGCGGTCACCGAGTACGGGTTGTACGGCATCAGCGTCTCCACGACCGTGAACGGCCGGGAGCTGGCCGACCCGGCCCACGACGAGGTGTGGCGGAAGGCCGAGGAAGTCGGCGCGGTGGTCTTCGTGCACCCATGGGGGTGCTCACTCGGCGAGCGGCTCGCCACGCAGTACCTCGGGAACACGGTCGGACAGCCGGTCGAGACCACCGTGGCCCTCTCCCATCTGATCTTCACAGGCGCTCTGGACCGCTTCCCCCGGCTGAAGCTCGTCGCCGCGCACGGCGGCGGCTATCTGCCGACGTACATCGGGCGCTCCGACCACGCCTGGCACGTACGGCCGGACGTTCGCGGGTGCGCCGAGCCGCCGAGCGCCTATCTGCGGCGGATGTGGTTCGACGCGCTCGTCTACACCCCGCGCGCTCTGCGCCACCTGGTCGAGGAGGTGGGCGCCGACCGGGTCGTCCTCGGCACGGACCACCCCTTCGACATGGGCGTCGACGATCCGGTGGCCCGGCTGGACGCCGCCGGGCTGCCGGAGGCCGAACGTGCCGCGATCGCCGGGGGCAACGCTATCGATCTGCTGCTGAAAGGACGCACCCGATGAGCCTCGGTCCCATGGAGGAAGAGCTCGCCAAGGCCCGTTCCGCCTACCGCAACTGGGGCCGCTGGGGCGAGGAAGACGTACTGGGCACCCTCAACTTCATCGACGACGCGATCCGCGCCCACGCGGCGGGACTGGTCCGCCGGGGCCGGTCGCTCTCACTCGCCCTGGAGTGCAACGAGAACGGCCCGCAGCGTGGATTCCGCGGCCGGATCAACCCGGTCCACTACATGAAGGACACCGGCTCCGACGCGGCCGCCGGCACGCAGGGCTTCCCGCACGGGTTCGGCGGCGCCGACGACCACGTGGTCATGCCTCTCCAGGCCTCCACCCAGTGGGACGGGCTCGGCCACATCTACGACAACAAGCAGGCGTGGAACGGCCGTCCGTGCACCATCGTGAGCGGCGACGGCGACTCGGTCACCGGCATCGAGCACATGAGGGAAGCCTTCACAGGGCGCGGTGTCCTGCTGGACGTGGGCCGCGCGGTCGGCGACGAGCACGGGGAACTCCCCGACGGATTCCCCATCCTGGAGGAGCATTTGCGCGCCACCATCGAGGCGCAGGGCGCGACCTCCACCGTCCGCCGCGGCGACCTCGTCCTCGTGCGCACGGGCCAGCTGGGCCGCGTGAGGCGGCTGGGCGAGTGGGGCGGCTACGCGGCCGGTGACGCCCCTGGCCTCTCCTTCACCACCCTCGGCTGGCTGCACCGCACCGAGATAGGGGCGATCGCCTCCGACACCTGGGGACTGGAGGTACGTCCCTACGAATTCGCCGAGCTGGCCATGTCCCCGCTGCACCAGATCGCGATCCCGAACATGGGCCTTCCGCTGGGCGAGATGTGGGACCTGGAGGCACTGGCCGAGGACTGCGCGGCCGACGGCGTCTACGAGTTCCTGCTGGTCGCCGCTCCGCTGCCGGTCACCGGCGCGGTCGGCGCGCCCGTCAACCCGATCGCGATCAAGTGAGCAGCCCAGTGAACACCAACCGATTCTCCGGCACTCTCCACCTCCCTGGCGACGAGGACTTCGCGCAGGCGTGCTTCGGCAGGGTCTTCAACGCCCGCCGCCCGTACGACCGGACGCCCGCCGCCGTACTGAAGGCCGCCACCGAACAGGACGTCGTCGAGGGCGTACGACTGGCCCTGCGGCGTGGCTGGCAGGTCGCCGTCCGCTCCGGCGGACACAGCTGGGCGGCCTGGTCGGTACGGCAGGACGCGCTGCTGATCGATCTCGGGAACTTCCGCGAGATGGCGTACGACCCGCAGACCGGCATCGTGACAGCGACGCCCAGTGTGAAGGGCGGCGACGAACTCAACCCGTACCTCGCCGAGGCCGGGCGCTTCTTCAACGGCGGGCACTGCCCCTCCGTCGGCATCGGCGGCTTCCTGCTCCAGGGCGGTCAGGGCTGGAACGCGCGCGGCTGGGGCTGGGCGGCGGAGAACATCGTGGCGATCGACGTCGTCACGGCCGAGGGCGAACTCGTGCGTGCCGACGAGACGCAGAACAGTGACCTGCTCTGGGCGGCGCGTGGCGCCGGGCCCGGGTTCTTCGGTGTCGTCACGCGCTTCCATCTGCGCACCCGCCCCCTGCCGAGGCACCTGGCGCACACCGTTCACGCCTACCCGCTGGACCTCTTCGACGAGGTCATGACCTGGCTGCAGGGCATGCACCACACGGTGTCGGACCTGGTGGAGATCGTCGCCGTCACGCAGACGCCACCGGGCGCGGAGGAACCGGTGCTCCTGGTCACGGGCGTGTCGATGACCGACACCCCCGAGCAGGCCGCCGATGCCCTGGCCCCGCTGCACGCCAACCCGTACGCCGACCGGGCCCTGTTCCGCGTCGAAGCGCAGCCCACCACGCTGGCCGAGCAACTCGCGGGTCAGCGCACCGCCAACCCCGAGGGCCACCGCTACCTCGTCGACAACGCCTGGGTGACCGGGCCCGCCGAGGAGGTCGTCCCGGCGATGCGCAGGGCGTTCACCGAGCATCCCACCCGGCAGACCTTCACCATCTGGTTCTCCATGGCGCCGATGCGTGAACTGCCCGACATGGCTTTCTCGTTGCAGTCGGAGATCTACTGCGCGACGTACGTGATCCACGACGAGCCGGAGCGGGACGCGGAGCTGCGGGCCTGGTTGGACGAGGCGATGAGGGCACTGCAGCCGGTGACCGTGGGCCAGTACCTCGGGGACTCCGACCTGACCGTACGGCAGTTGAAGTTCATGGGTGACGAGCAGTGGCGCAGGCTCCAGGAGATCCGCGACGTACGCGATCCCAAGGGCCTGTTCGTGGGCTACCTGAGCGCAGGGTCTGTCACCAACACCAACCACTGGGAGCAGTGAGGCATGCGTTTCGCGACATACGAGTACGAGGGCGTGGAGCGCGCCGGTGTGGTCCGGGACGGGGTGGTGCACCCGCTTCCCGAGCAAGTCACCGTCCTGGCGCTGGTCGAGCAGGAGGTCTTGTACGCCGCGGGGGCCGAAGCGCTCAGCGCAGCCAGCGAGCTGACGGTGGATCAGGTGCGGCTTCTGCCGCCGCTGAAGCCGCCGTCCATCCGGGACTTCGTCGGTTTCGAGGCACACATCGAGGGGGTGTCCAAATCGCTGGACGGCCTGGAGCACGTTCCGCAGGAGTGGTACCGGGCGCCGAACTTCTACTTCACCAACCCGCACGCGGCATACGGCGCGCACGACGACGTACCCGTTCCCGCGGGCTGTTCGGTTCTCGACTTCGAGCTGGAGGTCGGGGCGGTCATCGGTCGCAGCGGACGCGACCTCACGCCCGAGCAGGCGCGCGAGCATATCGTCGGCTACCTCGTCTTCAACGACTGGTCGGCGCGCGACCTGCAGAAACCGGAGAAGAACCTGGGCCTCGGCTTCTCCAAGGGCAAGGACTTCGCGAACACGCTCGGCCCGTACCTGGTCACCGCCGACGAGGTGGAGGACAGGCGCGACCCGGACGGCTTCCTGGACCTGGAGATGACCGTCACCCTCAACGGCGAGCTGATCGGCCGGGACACCCTCGCCAACGTCTCCTGGACTTTCGAGGAGATGATCGCCTACGCCAGCCGGGACGCCTGGGTACACCCCGGGGACGTCCTCGGCTCGGGCACGTGCGGTTGGGGCGCGCTCGCGGAGCACTGGGGACGCCTGGGGGAGCGCACCCCGCCGCCGCTCACGCCCGGCGATGAGGTGGAGCTGACCGTGGAGCGGCTGGGGACGCTGCGCAACCAGGTCGTTCCGGGGCGCGCGGACGTCTACCTCCCGCGAGCGAGGAAGCGGGGGCGGACGCCCCGGCCCTAGCACGTCGAGCCATGTGGGGCCAGTGCCCAGCTGTTCGGGCACTGGCCCCTTGACGTGCGGGTATGGCTTCGCCGAATGGCTCTCATCGCATCTTGGTGAAGGTTCGACCCAACTCTTTTCCAGACCGCAATATGGTGGTTACGCTCCCGATTCACCGATGCTTCAAAGACGTGGCCGGAAGGGGACATCCGTGAGCCTGGGAGCGATCGACCTCAATCTTCTGGTGGCACTGGAAGCGCTCCTGGAGGAGAAGAACGTCACCCACGCCGGTGTGCGCCTGTGCACCAGCCAGTCGGGGATGAGCGGCTCGCTGGCCCGGCTGCGCCGGCACTTCAACGACGAGCTGCTGGTGCGGGTAGGCCGCGAGTACGAGCTGACGCCGCTCGCCGAACGGCTGCTGCCGCTCGTCCAGGCGTCCCTGCACAAGGCGGAGGAGGCGCTGTCGCTGACCCGGCACTTCGATCCGGAGCACAGTCGGCAGCGCTTCTCGGTGGTGATGTCGGACTACGTGATGACGGTGTTCGTGGAGCCGCTGCTGCGGGTGATCGCGCAGGAGGCGCCAGGCGTCCGCATCGACTTCCATCCCATCGTGGACGGGCAGCTGGAGACAGAGACGCACCTGCGGTGCCACGACCTGATGATCGCGCCGCTCGGTTACCAGCTCCCAGGGGTGAGCGAGGCCGTGATGCACGACCGGTTCGTCTGTCTGGTCGACCCGGACAACCCGCGACTCGTGGATGGGCGGCTCGGCCTGCGGGACCTCGCGGAGATGCCACACGCCGCGTGCTCGATCGGCAGGGGCAACACGCCCGTCGGCCGTCAGCTGGAGACCCTCGGCATCACCCCGAAGGTGCAGGTCAGCACACCTGGCTTCAGCGTCCTGCCGTTCCTGGTCAGCGGCACCGATCTGGTCACTCTGGTGCCGGAACGGCTCGCCCGCCGCTATGAAGGCTTCGCGCGCTGTGTCGCCGTCCCGACACCGTTCCCTGACGTACCGCTGGTCGAGGCGATGCACTGGCACAACAACCGGCACGCGGACCCCGCGCACCGCTGGCTGCGCGAGACCGTACGCAAGGTCGGCGCCTCGCTGGACGAGCCGCTGGACCAGGAGATCACCGCCGTTGATGCCACCCATGCCGAACATCCGTTTCCGGAGCTCAGCTCGGTTTTCTAGCGTGGTACGGGAGACATCCCGTATCCCCTGGAGGAGCCGTGAGCCCCATGCGCCTGGCAGGCCGTACCGTCGTCATCACCGGAGCCGCACAGGGGCAGGGAGCCGCCGAGGTGACGGCCGCGGCCCAGGAGGGCGCGCGGGTGGTGGCCACCGGTGTGCTGGACGAGGCGGGCGAGAAGCTGGCCGCGTCCCTGCGCGCCGACGATCTCGACGTGTGCTTCCGGCACCTGGACGTGACGTCGCCCGAGGACTGGTCGGCGCTGGCGTCGTCGCTGGAGGCCGTGCACGGGCTGGTGAACAACGCGGGCATCCCCATGCGAGCCCGCCTGGGCGAGGTCGACCTCACCGACTGGAACCGGGCCTTCACGGTGAACACCACCGGCGCGCTGCTGGGCATCCAGGCACTCGCCCCGCTCATGCCCGTCGGGGAGTGAACGAAAACGGACGCCGGACGAAGGTCGGGCGCGCACGGGTGAGCGTGCGCGCCGCGGACATGGCGTCACCGCACATGTGAGGAGGCCAGGGCTTCGGCCCTGGCCTCTTCTTCGCTACGTTGCCCGCTACACGGACACGGTCATCTGGATCGCCGGCTCGCCCACGCCGACCGCGGAGCGGGCGGTGCTCTTGCGGACCAGCAGCAGGGTGACCAGCGCGCCGAGCAGGGAGGCGCAGCCGCAGACGATCACACCGAGGGCCATGCCGTGGGCGAGGGCGGTCTGGGCGGCGGCCTTGGCGCTGTCGCTGCCGACGTTGACCACGGCGAGCGGTCCCGCCGCCTGCTGTATGGCGGCGTCCTTGCCGCTGAGATTGCCCATCAGCGCCGAGGAGGCGGCGCCCATCGCGATCGTGCTGATCACGGCGGGGCCGAGTCCCTGTCCGAACTCGCGCACCAGGCTGGTGGCGCCGCTGGCCATGCCGGTCATGTGGATGGGCACAGCGTTCACGGCGGCGGACGTCAACGAGGACACGACGCAGATGAAGCCGACGCCGAGCAGCAGCACCGGGCCGAGGAAGGCCGTGAGGGAGGTCGTGGTGACGGGCAGCGCGGCGATCCAGAACTGTCCCGCGGCCATCGGCAGGAGACCGCCCATCAGCAGCCAGCGCGGCTCGATGCGGGTGAGCATCTTGCTGAGCACCGGCGCCAGCAGCAGCGGGATCAGCTGGAGGATCACCAGCGGCAAGCCGGCACGCAGCGCGCTCAGGTGCATCACGGCGCCGAGCCGGATGGAGACGACGTACGCGGTGCCGATGAAGCCGAACATCCCGGCCAGCGCGACGACGGCCGCCGCCGAGAACGACGGGATGCGCAGCAGGTCCAGGTTGAACATGGGCGAGGCGGCACGCTTCTCGGCAGCGATGAAGGCGACGAGCGCCGCCGTGGCCAGGGCGAGCGCGCCGACGATCGCCGGGCTGCTCCAGCCTCGCTCGCCGCCCTCGATGATGCCCCAGAGCAGGGCGGTGAGGCCGACCGCGATGCTGATCTGGCCCGGCCAGTCGAGCGCGCGACCCTCGGGGGCCTTGGAGTCGGTGACGAGGAGCCAGCACGTGACGCCGACGGCCAGTCCGAGAACGACCGGCGGCACGAACGCCCAGCGGAAGTCGGCGATCGTGGCGAGCACACCGGAGGACAGCGGGCCCGCGGCGGAGGCGATGGAGATGCTCAGCGCCCAGGTGGAGACGGCCTTGGCCCGGTCTTTCTGATCAGGCGTGGCAGCCGCGATCACCGCCAGGGAGCTGGGGAAGAGCGCGGCAGCGCCGATGCCGGCCAGCGCCTGCCCGACCCACAGCATGGTGATGTTCTGGGCGGTGGCGTTGAGAAGTTCCCCGAGTGCCAGGACGAATCCGCCGAGCACCAGAAGGCGCTTGCGGCCGAACAGGTCGCCGACCACACCGAAGTTCAGTTCCAGAATGGCGGTGGGGAGAATGAAGGCCGAGGTCACCCATGCCACCTGGGACCCCGACGCCCCGAAAGCGGCCTGAATATTTCCGTTGATCGGCGCGGGCACGGTAATGCACAACTGTGCCACCGCCACGGCGAGACAACACGCGACAAGTGTTCCGCGGTCCAGTCTTCTCAGGGAGATCGAATCTTTCATTTTCCGTGCCCTCGCTCTGCGTTCTTTTGGTGGGTTCCGACTTTCTTTTCCATGAGTTCGATGAGATTTCCCTCGGGGTCGCTGAACCAGGCCATGCGCACGCCGGGCTCGGGGGACGGCCCGGGTTTCACGATCTCGCCCGCCCCGTGGGCCAGGAGGGCCGTGTAAACGGGGTCCAGTTCGGGAGTGGTGAGCGCGACGTGGCCGTATCCCTCGGTGAGGGCGGCGGTCATCGGGTCCGGTGCCCGCAGGCCCGGCGCCGAGCCGGGGCGGGCGAGGAGTTCGACACGCCAGCCATGGGGATGTTCCAGTACGACACCGCGCAGCCCCGGGATTTCAAGGTGGAAGTAGAAGACGCGCTTCAGCCCGAAGGCGTCCTGGTACCAGGCGGTTTGGGCTGCGAGATCGCGCACGTTGACGCCCACGTGGTCGAGTCGGGTCGTCACGGCCGCTCAGCCCGCCATCGCGCTGTCGCCGCCGTCGGCCATGAGGTTGGCGCCGTTGACGAAGGCCGCCTCGTCGGAGCAGAGGAAGGCGGCCGCGCGGGCGATGTCCTCCGGCTCGCCGACCCGGCCGACCGGGATGCGCGCCTCCATCCGGGCCCTGGGCCCGTCGGGGTCGTCGAGGAAGGGCGCGGTGGCGGAGGTGCGGATCATGCCGGGGGCGATGGTGTTGACGCGGATGCGGTGCGGGGCGCCGGCCGCGCACAGGTGCTTGCTCATCGCCAGCACTCCGCCCTTGGCGGCACCGTGCGGCACCATCGGCAGGAATGGCGCGCCGCGCACGGCGGCCACGGAGGCGACGTTGAGGACGGCCCCGCCACCGCGCGCGATCAGGTGCGGCCAGGCCGCCCGCGTGCAGAAGTAGGGAATGTCCAGCTCGTTGCGGAGGGTGAAGTACCAGTCCTCGACGGGCTGGGTGTCGAACGGACCGTTCCGCAGCGCGGAGGCGTTGTTGTAGAGGATGTCGATCCCGCCGAAGGCCGCGATACCGGCCTCGATCCACTCCCGGGAGCCCTCCTCGGTGGAGAGATCGACGGGCGCCAGGGACCGCATGACTCCCCCGGCCTTCTCCACGATGTCGACGGTCTCGGCCGCACTCTCCTTATTGATGTCACAGCCGAATACAGTGGCGCCTTCGGAGGCGAATATCCGGGCCGCGGCACGGCCTATTCCGGCTCCTGTTCCACTGATGAAGGCGATTTTCCCAACCAGTCGACCCATTTGACTTCCTGTGTCCCTTGTCCCATTCCGCCCAGGCGCGGTGGTGGCAGCGTAGGGAGGGGACTGGGCTGTAACAAGAAGCAGGTCGGTGATAGGGCATCGGTCGTTCGTATGGCAGGTATGGGCGGTGGCTCACAGCCACACGGAAAGCGTCCGTACGCCGTTTTGCCCACGAGGCCGGTTGACGGAACAAGTCACCTCGGTGCAAGGCGAGTTGCCACCTGGGAAGCGCGCGAACAGCCGCTCTGGCGCCGTGACCGCACAGATGCCTGACCTGGAGGGACAGAGCTGAGGGCGGTACGCGGTTCGGCGACGGCAGTCGTCGTTGGCGAGCGCGTCGAGGTCGCAGGTTGTCTGCGTAGGGTTGGACCGCACGCCGGATCCGCCGGGGGCGGGGAGCGGGTGTGGGGTTGACGCGCCAGCCCCCGCCGTACCCCCGGGCAAGGCCGGCGGCGTCAAGCACCGCCGGTGACCTTGGTGTCGGAGGCGTCGTTGCCGACGCCGACTTGGTGCCGGACAGCGGTCTGCCCCCAGGGCCGGAGATCGGGCAGCGCCGGGTGCGTCGTCGGTGGTGGGCAGGTGGACCGCTCCGCGTCCGACGGACCGCGCGTCCTCACCGGCCGTGTCGGTATGTATGTCCGGCGATGCCCACTCGGCCATCACGGTTCACCCCCGCACGAGCCCTGCTTCGGTGGCTCGACGAACGCGTTACTCGGCGGGCGACCCGAGGTGCCCCCTCACGAGACCGACCAGGCCTGCTGTGTCCGCGGGCAGCACGTCACCGCACCAGCACACGTGCTGGTCGGGGCGCACGAGTGTCAGGGACGCCGGGTAGAACTCACCTGCCTCCTCGGGAAGGTCGACGACCATGAGGGGCACGCCATGCGCCGCCGCCGCGTGCAGTGAACTGTGGCCTCGTGGATTCTGACGGATGCGCGGATGCCGGGGGACGGCATCGGGGCAACCAAGTGGATCGTGACGAAGTACCCCCAGGCAAGGGTGCTGATCCTCAGGCCCAGAGCGATCTGGAAGATCTCCAGCCAGATCTGGTTCTGCGCGGCGTCGTGGAGGGGCAGGTTGCGCAGGGCCGGTGGCGCGGGCGGCGCGGGCGGCGCGGGCGGCGCGGGCGGCGCGGGCGGCGCGGGCGGCGCGGATGCGGTCCTCGGCTCGGGCACTCTGGCGGTGGCGTAGTTCGAGTGAGGCGATCGGCGTGTTGTTGGTGTTGGTGGCGAAGCAGGTCAGGCACATGCCGTCGGCGTCGGTGAAGCGCAACTGGGCGCCGGGGTGCGGCTGTTCCTTCCGCACGATCAGCCGCATCCCCTCGGGCCAGTCGTTGAGACAGTCGCCGTCGAACTCGGCCACCCAGGCGCCGTCGCGGATCTCGCCGCCGGGCTCGACGGCCGGCGTCCAGGCTGAGGCCGGACCTTCAGGACGGCCTGGTGGATGGCATCGGTGATGGTCATGCCGACGGAGTAAGACAGCCACCGGCCGCGGGCGGCAAACCAGTCGACGAACTCGTGGCGTCCGGCGCCGCGTCTCCGGCCGACGTCCATACGTATTCACGGACTTGAGCACGGGCCTGCCGCAGTGCGGTCAGCGCGCGCTTCCCGCCCGATGCCAGCGCGTCGATCAGCCGGGAGACCGTCGGATCGGAGGCCACCGGCCCGAATACCGACGGCTCGGCCCGCAGCATGCCCACGTCCGCCAGGCAGTCTCCGCCCAGCGCGACCGCGAGCGCCACATCCAGCAGGACCTTGCCCGGATCATGCACCGGCCGCGGCTTGCGCCACGGTGCCAGCGCCGCCGATATCGCCTGATCCAGACCGGTCTTGCGGATCGTCTCCACAAGCAGCACAGCGCCGGCCTGGGAGACCACTCCGCGCCCACCGCTTTCGGTACGGACACGCGGGTAGGACCCGATACGCTTCTTCACCTGGAGAGTGCTTCTTCCATGCGACGACCTGGACCCTAGAAAAGTCCTATCGTTGCAGGTCAGGAGCACTCTCCGGTTTTTGATCACCCACCGGACGCCCTGCCACGCGAAAGCGCGAAGTTAGACGTCGTCTCATTTGGGGTGCTGGGTAGTCTGCCCGTGTGGTGATGGTCGAGCGCATGGTGCCGGACGAGTTGTGGGAGCTGTTCGAGCGGGT
>NZ_JBVIYK010000031.1:0-16881 GCF_055592645.1 Streptomyces sp. NPDC041108
CCGATCACCCGGTGCCTGAGGACCTCTTCCGCGTCCGCCAAGTCCGTCCGCACCCGCTCCAGTTCGGCTTCGAGCTCCTCCACCCTCACCACCGCGGCCTTCCGCCGGGTCTCCAGAACGGCCCGCATCGACGGCATCCGCCACCCCCACAACATCTCGGCTAGCAACGAGCCGAGACTTCCGCAACACCTGCGATCCCATGCCTGACCAGCGGAATCCGCACACGAGATTCGGAAAGAGAACGACCTCTTAGCCCCCTGAGATGTCTTGTCAGCCACCGTCCCGGACGCCGATCAGGTCTCGGACAAGGGGGTGTGTGATAGGGGAGCCCGCCCGCCTGCGGCGTGGCACCCGGTGCGGTGCGGTGCGGTGCGGCGAGACGATGGCGCGCGCACCGCGATGGGCGGCGCGGCGCATGGTGCGCGCGGCGCGGTACACCGCCCGGCCATGGTGCGCACCAGATGCACGCGGTGCGCACCACCGCCGTCCCCGGGTGCTCACTACACGATGGTCAGGCGCACCGGGTGCGCACCGGCCGGTGCGGGGTGCGCATCAAGGGCCTGGCCGAGGCCGACGGCTTCCATCTGCCGGAGGATGTCGGCGACGTCTTCGTGCTCCTGGGTGAGGACTTCCCTGGTGAAGCGGATAACGGCATGGGCGATGCCCTTCGCCGTGTCCGGCCCGGCCTGCGCCCAGTTGAGCAAGAGTGGTCACGAAGACGGCGTCCGACGGCCTGCAGGGCGAAGGAGTCGTCGCACGGCTCCGGGTCGATGCCGCACAGCACGCGGTGACCGGGACGACGATCCGCTCAGCGACGTCCACGAGCAGCCCGGGCATCCCTGGTTCGGCGGCGACAAACTCGTCGGCGGCCTTCGTGTCGCCGGCCTGGACCGCCCGGAGGTACTTGAAGGCGCTGATCACCTCGTGCGGGGTCATCGGGGCGAGCGGCGCAGCGTGGTTCTCAAACATGGACGGCTCCTCACAGAGTCGGACGCCGTGCCGATCACGGCGTCACGAGAGCAGCCTCGAACGGTTTGCCTGTGGACAGAATCTGCCGCCGGACGGGGGAGGAATCTCCTCACTCATGTCCCGTCTCACCGAAGTTTGACGAGTCTCAGCGAAGTTTGGCCGGCTGGGCGAGGCTGCGCACCCGGCACGCTCACACCCCGAGAATCCCTGCTCGTCGCCCCTGCAGTTCGGAGCGGACGAGTTCGAGGAGGCGCCCCGACCAGTTGCGGCCCCGTCCGGCATTGTCGCCCCAGAAGGACGAGTTCATGTCGTCGTAGATCAGGATGGCATCGTCCGTGGCGAGCAGGACCTCGGCCAGCTCGGGGTGTTGGCCGTACTTGGCGCGCAGCAGATGTGTCATGACGGCGGTTCGGGCGTGTTCCCAGTCCTCGCGGCGGGGGGTCTCGGCTGCGAGCGTGCGCGCTGCGGTGGCGGTCTCCGCCGTGGCGATCGCGTGCCGGGTTTCCAGGTCGGCGACCGACAGGGCCCAGTAGGCGTGGGCGACGGAGGGGTAGGCGGTGCCTTCGAGGGTGATCGGGGCGGGGTAGTCGTGACGCAGGGCGAGCTTGCCGGGATCGTCCACCGGCTGGGTCGGGAACGAGTGGTAGAGCTGGAGGGCCGGGGCGTGTGGTGTCGCCGGTCCGTCCGCGGAAACGCGGGTGGCCCTCTCGGACCTCCAGTGGGCCCGTTCCTCGAAGTACGCGAGGGCGCTGTCGTAGTCCTCCTGAGTGACCGTTCCGTCGAACGGCAGGTAGGTCTGGCCGCCGGGACCCGCCACCAGGATCCGCAGTGGCCGGTCCTTGCTGTCCATGTCGCCCAGCGCGTAACAGCGCTGTGTCTCCGGGACTGCTAGGAACGCCTCGCGGGCCGCGGCCCGGTTCTCCTCGGTCCGGTCGGCGAGGAAGACGTCGACGGCGGCCAGGCATCGGCCGGTCGAATCGGGCCGGCCATTCAGTTGGTCGATGGTGTCCCGGACTTCGGCGACCAGCAGTTCGGGCGTGATCCAGCTCTCCGGCTCGTTGAACTTCCAGCCCGCCAACTCGTGCGCGGAGGCGTCGCCGCCTTCGGGGAAGCCGGTGGCCACCCAGCCGGTGCGCAGCTTCTCCTCGAGCTCCTCGACGGTGACCAGGCCCCAGCAGTCGATGAGCCCGTCGGCGTAGATGAAGAGGTCAGTGAGGAAGTAGTGGCCTCCGTTGCGGATGAAGGCGTGGCGCCAGGTTCCGGGTATGCGGACGCCGTCCGCCGTGCGATGGGTGATCCGGTTGCCGATCATCCTGGGATTGTGCCGCATTGACTACGGAGCGGGCCGTCATTCTCCTCCAGGTCGGCCAGCGGTCAAACTTCGGCGAGACAACCGTAGGTCAGTCAAACTTCATTGAATCGAACAGACCCAGCACACTCGCGCCCCCGCACCGACCTTCGACCTCCTGATCGTCGATGAGGCACACCGCACCGCGGGAAGCTGGGACAAGGACTGGACCGTCCTGCACGACCACACCCGCATCCGAGCGGACCGCCGTCTCTACCTGACCGCCACCCCCTACGAATGGGACCCACCACGCCTGACCGAAGCACCCACCTCCCGCCCCCCCCAGCCCAGCGCACCGCGGCCGACGCCCCCGCCTGGGACGCCCCTGCCTTTGTCGCCTCCATGGCGGACACGAAAACCTTCGGCCCCCGCCTCCACACCTACAGCCACGCCGACGCCATCGAGGACGGAGTCCTCGCCGATTGTCAACTGGTCGTCCCCACGATCACCGACACCCACCTGCGCACCGTACTCACCACCCCCGACACGCATTCCGGCTTCGGCCCGGCCGTACGCCGCACCACCGCCCTGCACCTGGCGGTCCTCAAAGCGATGACCGAACGCCATGACGTGGGCGACGAGGTCGTCCGTGGAGGCGAAGTGCGCGTAGAAGGCTCCGTTGGTGAGCCCGGCGTCCGGCATCAGCGTGGAGATGCCCGAGCCGTCTGTGCCGTCCTGCTTGAACCGCATCGTCGCTCAGGTTCCTCACGGTCTGCGACCTGGGAGCGAGCGCACCGGTGGCGAGGCCCTCACCGTCGCCGCCCAGTCAGCCAAGGGCCTGCGCCGCCGTTGCGAGCAACTCCGCGGATGTCCCCGGCAGGCGGGGCGTGTGGCGAAGTTCGCGCAGTTCCGGGGGAGCCCGGAACTGCCCTTCGGCCCCTGGCGCGGAGCTGAGGGCCGCCACCGCAGACAGCCCACAGTGCCATCCATGGAGGTCAGGTCCGCGCAGAGACCTCAGTGTGGGCAGCGCGCAGCGAGACCTTGTCGATCTTGCCGACCGCGTTCTTCGCGATGGCTTCCACCACGAAGAACGCGGTCGGGCGCTTGAATCCCGTGAGACTGCGTGCGCAGAGGGACTGCAGAGCCGAGGGATCGACGGTCGAACCCGGTCGGGGCTGGACGTAGGCGACGACGACTTCTCCCCATTTCTCGTCGGGGACGCCGATCACGGCGGCCTCGAGCACCGATGGGTCACCGACGAGGACGTCCTCGATCTCCTTGGGGTAGATGTTCTCCCCGCCACGGATGATCATGTCTTTCGAACGTCCGACCAGGGTCAGGTATCCGTCGGCATCGAGCCGGCCCACGTCGCCGGTGTGCAGCCAGCCGTCGACGAGGACTTTGGCTGTTTCTTCCGGGCGGCCGAGATAGCCCCGCATGACGTTGGGTCCCCGCACGACGACCTCTCCCTCCACGCCCGGCGGCACCTCGCTGCCGTCGGCGTCGACGATCCGGATCTCCTGGCCGGGGAAGGGCAGTCCCACGGTTCCGGCGCGTCGGGGGCCCGCAACAGGATTGATGGTGGATGCGCAGGTTCCCTCGGACAGCCCGTACCCCTCGACGAGCGGAAACCCGTAACGGGCCTCGAACCGGGTCAGCAGCTCTGCGGAGGCGGGTGCCGCACCGCAGACTCCGAAGCGCAGGGACGACGTGTCCGGGCGGATCTGGTCCGGAAGCGCCGCGAGCATGCTGTAGATCGTCGGGACGGCGCTGAAGAAGGTGGGGCGCTCGCGCTCGACGACGTCGAAGAAGGTCTCCGGATGGAACCGGTCGGCGATGGCGACGCTCGCGCCCGCCAGCAACGGGATGAGGGTGCTGACCACGATGCCGTTGACGTGGAAGAGCGGCAGGATCAGCAGGCACCTGTCGGCCGGCCCGACCTCCAGCGCCCGACGCCCCATGTCCGCCATGGCGTCGATGTTGCCGTGATCGAGCATCACCCCTTTGGGAACCCCGGTCGTGCCGCTGGTGTAGATGAGCAGGGCCAGCGCCGACGGGTCCGCAAGGGGTGCCTGATCCGGCTCCGCCGCTGCGTGGTGCAGTTCACCGACGGCGAGGACGGCAGCCCCGTCCGCCACGGCGGTCTCACCGTCCTCGCTCACCAGGAGGCGTGCGCCGGAGTCCTTGAGCTGCCGGGCGACTTCGATGTCGGTCATGCTCGGATTGACCGGCGTGACGGTGGCGCCGAGCCGCCAGGCGGCGAACAGCAGGAGCACGAACTCGACGCGATTGGTCAGCCTGAGGGCCACGACATCGCCGGGGCCGACCCCGAGGTCCTGCAGGTGACGTGCCGCCGCCTGGACGCGACGCAGCAACTGGGCGTTGGTGAGGGCCTGACGTCCGTCCGAGACCGCGGCCCCATCAGGGTCGAGGGCCGCGCGGCGGTCGGGCAGAGATGCGAAATTCATGGCGAGGGCGTACCTGTCTGGGTGTGATGCGATCCGGTCACGGAGCTGATGTGGCGGCTGCCGGGTTCATCTGGCGGGTGAGGAACTCGATCTGGTCGCGCACCAAATCCTCGAAGGTCTCGCCGGTGTAGAAGTCGAAGTGGCCGGCGTCGTACCTCTTGATCTCCCCCTTGGGCGCGGTGCGCGCGTACCGGAGGGTCTGGGCGGGTGGCGTGACGGAGTCGGTCTCGCTGACGCAGAAGAGGATCGGCATGTCGATCCTCTTGGCCGCGCGCCCGGGCCGGTAGGCGAGGATGGTCGGGACGACCCTCGCCGCCACCTCGTTGCGGAATGTCGTTCCCGCGGGCTGGAGCGCCTGGTATCCGGGCAGGGCGTCGGGGGCGTTCATGAGGGCCGGTGTGCCGGGGGCGGCGGCGATCGGAACCATCACGGGCGGCTTCCCACGTCCTCTGGCTGCCAGATCGCGGGCTACCACGGGGAGCACCTTGAGCGAGGCGGCAGGGCCGAGCGCGAGCGCGGAGGCGAGACCGTCGGTGAAGGGGCACTGCGCCACGGCCGCGCGCAGTTCGGGATGGCGTGAGGCGACGGTGATGGCATGGCCGCCGCCGAACGAGCTGCCCCACACGGCGATACGGGTGCGGTCGACGTCCGTGTGTGCCTTGACGTAGGCGATGGCGGCGTCCCAGTCGGTGAGCTGACGCTTGATCGACAGGAGTTGGCGAGGGTGGCCACCGCTGTCGCCGAAGTGCCGGTAGGTGAAGGCCACCGCGGCGATGCCGGCCTGTGCGAAGCGCTCGGCGAAGGCGTCCAGGCGCATCTCGCGGACGGCGCCGAGGCCGTGCCCGAGGATGACAACGGGCGCAGACGTGACGCCCGTGGGGAGGTAGAGCCAACCGGCGCAGGCGCTGTCGCCGGAAGGGAACGTGATGTCGTGACGGGTGAAGGACTGCTGAGTGGTCATCGTCGGTTCACCGCCCGTCCGTCGGGCGACGGCCCGGCACGCTGCCCGACGCGAGGGCCCGGGCGTAGGTGCCCGGTGTGTAGAGCGGGAGTTCGCCGGTGGCGTCGGTAGTGGCCTGGTAGTCGAGCATCAGCCTCTGGCCTTCCTTCGACATGATTTGGGTGAAGAACTCGGCGCGTTCGACATGCAGGCCGTCCTCCAGTGACATCGAGCCGCCGAAGTACACCGACCTCTTGGCGGCCGCGACCGACCCCTTCGACCGCTTCCCGAAGTGCTCGGCGAGTTCGACCGCCTGCACGACCACCTTGTCCTGCGCGACGACCTTGTCCACCGCCCCGTTGGCGAGAGCTTCCGCGGGCGTGAACGGCTTGCCTTCGAGGATCGCGGCCAGGGACCGGTGGGTGCCGATCAGACGGGTCAGCCGCTGGGTGCCGCCACCGCCCGGGATGATGCCGAGGAGGATCTCCGGCTGGCCGATGAAGAAGTCCCCGTCGGCCATGACCCGCAGATCGCACGCCCAGGCGAACTCCGCGCCGAGGCCGAGAGCCGAACCGTTGAGGGCGGCGACGTAGAGCACGCCGCTGGCGTTCATCCGCAGGAAGGTCGTGTGCAGACGTTCCAGCTGGAGGGCTCCTCGCATCGGGGTCCTGCGCGTCACGGGCCCGAGGAGACGGGACCGATCCAGGTGCTTGGCCATGCGTACGACGGCTGAAGCAGCGCGCCGGCCGACCGTAGGGCTCGCGGCGCCCTCTTCCTGCAGCCACCGCACCGCGGCATGGCTGACGAACCGCTCGGGATGCGCCCCGGTGAAGACGACGGCACGGACGTTCGGATCGCGGTCGGCTCGGGCCACCAGCCTGTCCAGCTGCTGGGCGATGTCGAGGCCGAACTCCTGGTGCGGGCCGCCGTCGACCCGGACGATCAGGACGGCCCCGCGATCTTCGACCGTCAGACGGCCCTTGTCTTTGTATGGCATGAGTTCTGCTCCCGTGCTGAGTTCATGGCGGGGGTGGGAAAGTGCGTCGGGACGGCCGCGGATGCGTGTCGCAGCGATGAGGTCGGGTTCGCCCCGACACGCTGTGCCCGCACGGGCGGCAGGAGACTGGACCAGCGCGTGATGACGTGTCCGAAGGCGGACGCGTGTATCGAAGGTGGCACGTCACGTGCGATGTGTACTATTGCCGTGAAGAATTACATAACCAAGTTATTTCTGGTGTGTCAACGGTGGAGGCGTACGGAACATGGCAGGGCGGGCGAGGCTCGAAGACGCACCGGAACGACTTGTGCAGGCGGCCATCGGCCTGCTGGCCGAGCAGGGTCCGTCGGCTGTGAAGGCGCGCACGGTGGCCGCCGCGAGCGGGCTGTCGACGATGGTGGTCTACAGCCACTTCGGCGGGATCCCCGAGCTGATGAGCGCTGTCGCCGACCACGGGTTCAAGGAACTCGGCGCAGCGTTCGGCCGGGTACCGGTGACGGAGGACCCGATCGCGGATCTCTTCGCCATGGCCCTGACCTGCCGTCGGCAGGCCCGCGAGAACCCTCACCTCTACGACCTGATGTTCGGACTGTCCACTCGGGCGACCTACCGGCCTCTGCCGGATACGGACCGCCGCCTGAGCGGGCACTCCCCGGCCTTTCGGGAAGCCCACGCCCATGTCACCGCGGCGTGCGAACGGCTCGTGGACTCCGGCAGGGTCGAGCGGCAGGAACCCGAAGCCATCGCCGCCCAGCTGTGGAGCTACGTGCACGGTTACATCACCCTCGAACTGGCTGAACACTTCGTCGAGTTCGACGACGCCGTGACGCAGGTCCTCCTGCCGATGGGCGTGACCTTCGCTGTCGGCCTGGGAGAGGAGCGGGAACGCGCCGAGGCCTCCCACGAGACCGGCGCTCGCCTGTACGACTCGATCGTCCAAGGCCGCTGAGAGGCCTGGTCGGCGGGTGCTGCCCCGGTGCGCGGCCGGCTAGGACGCCCTGGTCTCCGCGGGAGGGGCATCTGTGCCAGGCGCGAGCTGGTCCTGCCTCCCCAGCGCCGCGACCTCCCGTTCGAGGGACGGCACCGCCCGGGCCGCGAAGCGCCTCGCCCAGGGCCAGGCCAGCGGTGAATTCAGCACAGCCTTGGCCCAGTTGGCCACGACGACCGCACGCGGGACGTACACGCGGGCGCGCCGGCGTACGAGTCCGTCGACGATCGCGGCGGCCGCCCGGTCGGCGCTCGTGGTGACGTTGCCCGGATAGGGGAGTCGCGCGCGCAGGCCCTGGAACGAGGGCAGGTCCGCCTCGGCGCCTCGCACGAGGTCCGTGTCGATCCAGGAGGGGTGCACCACGCCGACCGTGACTCCGAGGTGGGCCACCTCCTGCCGGTAGGTCAGGGCGAGCAGCTCGGCCCCGGCCTTGCTCGCGCCGTAGGAGGCCATCGCGGCCAGCGGCATGAACGACAGCGCGGACGCGACGACCAGCACGTGGCCCCGGCTGCGCTCCAGGTGCGGCGTCGCGTACTTGAGGGTGCGGAACACGCCGTTGAGGTTGATGTCCAGGACCCGCTCGAACGACGCCTCGTCCGTCTGTCGCACCGTCCCGTACGCCACGACGCCGGCATTGGCGACCACGAGGTCGATGCCGCCCATGACCTCGGCGGCCTCGTCGAGCGCCGATCGCAGAGCGGCCCCGTCGCGCACATCGGCCTCACGCCACGAAGCGGCGGGACCCAGCTCGTCGGCAAGAGCCCGCAACCGATCCGCTTCGATGCCGATCACGGTCACCCGGGCCCCTCGGGCGGCGGCGAGGCGGGCCACCTTCTCGCCGATGCCGCGTGCCGCTCCGGTGACAACCAGCTTCTTGCCCAGCAAGTCACGTTTCATGGCGGCAACATAACTTCGTTATTGATGGAGCACAAGAGACTGCGCACCGGTCGCTGTTCGGTTCACCTGCTGGGTCTCACGACTGGACGAACCTATGCTGGCCGTTATGAGGCGGACACCCTTTGCGCAGTGGCCTGCTCGATCGCGCGCACCATGGACCTGCTCGGGGACTGGTGGACGCCGCTGGTGCTGCGTGAGGCGTTCTACGGGATCCGGCGGTTCGACGCGTTCCAGGAGTCGCTGGGGATCGCCCGCAACACGCTGACGGACCGGCTGCGCCGGCTGGTGGAGGAGGGGCTGCTGGAGAAGCGGCCCTACCAGACGGAGCCGGTCCGCCATGACCAACTGGGCGGGCCCCGCGCAGGCTCGGGGTCGGGCGGGGACGCTTCGTGGCGGACGTCCTGAGGTCGAGTGGTCCGGTGATCGCGGCGATCCTCGGGAGCGCCAGCTTCGAAAAGGTCCTTTGACCCCAGAGGTGACGGGGCGCCGCTCCAAGCGCGGTCGCCCACGAGACACCTGCACACTCGCGCGCGGCGAAGGCGCTCTTCGAGAACGGATCACTACCTGTTGTGCTGCGTCGCCTGTTCGCGAAGGGCGTGAAGGAGCGTCGTGACGTGGGGTCGGTCACGGCCGCTGATCGTGGCGACGCCGATGTACCGGATCGGGCCCGGCGACTTGATCGGGACGGTGCTCAGACCCGGGATCTCGGGGGCGAGTGCGATGGAGGGGATCAGGGAGATTCCCATGCCTGCGGCGACGAGGGAACGGGCGAAGAAGTAGTCGGTGGTGGTCCCGCGGATGTCCGGATCGAAGCCTGCGTGCTGGGCGAAGCGGCGTAGGTATGCCTCGGTCTTCATGCAGCCGAGCACCCAGGGCTCGGCTGCCAGATCGGCGAGGTCGAGCGCGTCGTGGTCGGCGAGCCGGTGCCCCGGCGGAAGGACGACGTGCAGGGGATCTTCCAGGAGTGGCGTCCACTCCAGGCTGGAGCCAGGGCTCGGACCGACGGGGAGCGGACCGTCGAAGTGGTAGGCGAGGGCGAGGTCCACGGCGCCCTGACGGACGAGCGGAAGGGTGTCCTCGGGTTCGCCCTCTCTGACGTGCAGCACGGTGCGGGGATGGGCTGCCATGAGCCGGGTGAGAGCGCCGGGCAGCAGCAGCCTGCCGCCGCTGGTGAACGTGGCGACCCTGAGCTGGGTGCGGCCAGTGGCGAGCGCAGCGACCTGCTGCTGTGCGTGTTCGAGCTCCGCGGCGACCGATTCGGCGGCGCCGACCATGATGTGGCCCGCCTGGGTGAGCGTGACGCCTCGGGTGCTGCGCACGACGACCTGCGCACCGAGGCCGCGTTCCAGAGCAGCCATCTGCTGGGAGACGGCCGAGGGGGTGAGGCGGAGAGCCGCGGCCGCCCGGTTGAAGCTGCCGTACTCCGCCACCGCCCGCAGAATGCGGAGCCGCTGCCCATCCATCAACAGTTTTCCTTAATACCTATGCGTCAAGTCGGTACTTCTGCTGTGGACGATAGGTCTGCAGGCTGAAGGCATGCAAAGGATCTGCGTCATCGGCGGAAGCCGGTACTTCGGAAAGCTCCTGGTAGAGCGCCTGCAGACCGCGGGCCATCAAGTCACTGTGATCAACCGCGGCTCCACCCCGCCGCCCACCGGTGTCGAGCACCTCGTCGTCGACCGCGGCGACGAGGCCGCCCTGACAGCCGCGCTCGACGCCCGCACCTTCGACGTCGTGGTGGACCAGGTCTGCTACACCCCGGTACAGGCCGCCATCGCCGCCCGCGTCTTCGCCGACCGCACCCGGCGCCACGTCATGACCTCCACGATCGAGGTCTACGACCCCGCGACCGCCGCCCTGCCGACCGTGCCCTTGGGGACACCCGTGTCAGAGGAGAGCGTCGACCCGGCCACCTGGCAGGTGGCCATGGACCTGCCCTGGCACGACGACGCCTACCTGGATGCCCACTACGCCGAAGGCAAACGGCAGGCCGAGGCCGTCCTGGCACAGGCCGGCACCCTCGCCTTCGCCAGTGTGCGCAGCGCCCATGTGCTCGGCGGTGGCGCGCGGGAGTTCACCGGCCGCCTGGCGCACTACGCCGGGCGCGTCACCCGGGGCGAGGAGATCACTGTGCATGCGAAGGCGCTGCCCACGGTCTTCATCCACTACGAGGAGCTGGCTGACCTGCTGGTGTGGGCGACCGCAGCCGACTTCACCGGCCCGGTCAACGCCTGCTCCGACGGCCCGCTCGACGTGCACGACCTCGCCGAGATCGTTGCCGCGCAGGCCGGCCGAGAGGCCGTCTACCGAACCGTCCCGGCAGGCGAGGACGCCTCGCCGTTCTCCTTCGACCGCCACTACGCCATGAGCAACGCCCGCGCGAAGCAGCTGGGGTTCTCCTTCTCCTGTACCACCGACTGGCTGCCCGCCGCTGTCACCGAAACCCTTGCCGCCCCTGCCACTCCCCACGCATAAGGAACAGGCCACTATGCAGTACCGCACCATTGGCCACACCGCCGTCGGCGCCATCGGCCTGGGCGCCATGCCGCTCTCCATCGAGCAGCGCCCGGACGAAACCCGGGCCGTCGCCACCGTCCACGCCGCCCTCGACGCCGGCGTCACACTGATCGACACCGCCGACAGCTATCACTGGCACGCCGACGAGGCCGGCCACAACGAGCTGCTGATCGCGCGCGCCCTGGCCCGCTACGGCGGCGACACCTCCCACGTCCTGGTGGCCACCAAGGGAGGCCGTGGCCGCCCCGGCGACGGCCGCTGGACCGTCACCGCGGCCCCCGCCCACCTCAAACGAGCCGCTGAAGCCTCCGCCAAGCGCCTGGGCGTCGAGGCGATCGGCCTCTACCAGCTGCACAAGCCGGACCCGGCCGTGCCCTGGGCGGAATCCGTCGGCGCGCTGCGCGAGCTGTACGACGCCGGCACCATCCGCGGCGCCGGCATCTCCAACGTCACGACCGCCCAGATCCGCCAGGCACACCAGATCCTCGGCGACCGACTCGTCTCCGTACAGAACCGGTACTCGCCCGCCGTCCGCGACAGCGAGCCCGAGCTGCGGCTGAGTGAACAGCTGGGGCTGGCCTTCCTGCCCTGGAGTCCACTCGGCGGCATCTCCCGCAGTTCCCTGGACGGTCCCTCCGGTCCCGCAAACATCGGCACGGGCTTCCACCGCATCGCCGCCGAACGCGGTGTCAGCCCCCAGCGGATCGCCCTGGCCTGGCTGCTCGCGCGCTCCCCGGCAGTGATCCCGATACCGGGAGCCAGCCGCCCTGCCTCCATCACCGACTCCGCCAGGGCCGTGGAACTCACCCTGAACACGCAGGAGCTGAAGGCACTCGAGGGCGCCCTGCCGAGCTGAGCCGTGGCGACTCTCAGCGCCGGGCTTGTCAAGAAAGCCCTGCTCACGGGGCGTTGAACAAAGTGGGGAAGCTGAGGGCGAGCCAGGGTTTGCGGCCCCCGGCCAGCACAGCGCCGCGTGCCATGGCCTTCCAGGGGCCCAGACGCCCCAGCGCGATGAGGAGGAAGGCGACCGGCTCGATCTGGATGATGCAGTCCGATCGCTCTGGCGCGTTTGGAAGAACCTCGACCGTCCCCCCGGTGAACGTGACGCCGAAGGTCGAGCCGCCCCGGACTCGCAAGGTGTAACGGGCCGTCAGCGCGGCGGCGACTGCGACGCGAGGCATCGCCGTCTGCAGGAACGGCAGGCACAACCCGACCCGCCTCGCGTTGATCATGTGCGGTCGACGCAGCCCGCGGGCGAGATCGTAACCGTGACCCAGCATGTGGGTCAGCAGGTACGAGGCGAGAACGTCCTGGTCCATGGGACCGAGCGGGGTCAGGAGGGTCCGGCCGGCGGTCCCGTCCGCCACGGCTCGGTCCACCGCGTCCAGGAACACGTCGGCCTGCTCCACGATCATCGTGGCCAGCGGTTCCGCCGCGCGCTCGGGGAACTCGACGAGACTCTGTGCGTTGGCCGCCGCGAGACTCTGCGGCGTCCCGTCTCCGTAGACGCGTTCCTGGCCGGACGCGAGATCGGCCATCAAGCCGTTGGCCAAGGCAAGATGGGCGGCCGTCTCGCCGACGGTCCACTCCAACCCCGGTACGGGTGCGGTCGTGTCCGTCGCGCCGTCCAGGAGCGCGGCGATGGCAGCGGCGGTCTCCCGTATCGCCTGACCGAGTCCTTCTGGCAGGGAGTCTCTGGTCCTCGTCTGTGTTTCCCGGTCCACGCCGCTCGTTTCTCCTCGTGTCTCCGTGATCACGCATGTGTAGCGCGGTACAGAACCAGACCCACCGGTCCGGGGCAAGGGGCGAGGGCCCCGGATCTTTGGGGAAGGCAGTCAACTGGGTTGTCCTGAAAGGAATCGGGGACGGCATGGTGCCGCGCAACAGCCGCCTGTGCGGCAGTCTCTGCGGCGCCACGAAGCCGCGGCGGGACATCCCGCCGATCGTCGCCCTGGCCGAGAGAGGGCACCTCGACAATGCGGGCACGGGGCAAGCACAGGGTCCCGTCGGACGAGGCGAAAGAGGCCGTTCGAGCGTTGGACGCCGGGTGGGAGATCCGCACGGACGTGGTGCGGCGGTGATCCACCGAGGCCCGGTACGCGCTGTCGGCGATGTCCGGTGTCTGTCTCCGATGGTGGACGACGGCTCAAGTGAGGCACGCGGGAAGCCCCGCCGGGGCAGGGCGACCACATGGGGCCCTTGCCTCGACGGGGCTCGGTATTCGGCCGGGCGACGACCGCCGGGTTCCCGACGGGTTACCGGCGCCCGGCAGAGGCCGGTGCCGTGCGCGGTGCTGCGCGGCTCAGCCGAAGTTCACGTCGCTGCACCACATGTAGGCCTGGTCGAGGTGCGAGGCCTGCCAGATCACGAACACGATGTGGTGTCCGGTGTAGCCGGAGGTCCGGACGGGGAACGTGATGTTCTGTGCCGGGGCGAAGCGGCCGGTCTGCGTGATGAAGTCGAGGTTGCTCCAGCCCAGGGTCTGGGTCTTGGGGTTGAAGCCCTGCTTGCTCACGTAGACCTTGAAGTAGTCGGCACCGTGGGACGCCTGGTCGTACAGCTGGACCGAGAAGTTGCTGCCGATGGTGGTGGTCTTCCACGCTCCGGGCTTGTCCAGGCTGGCGTTCCTCGAGAGGTTGTTGCTGCAGAGTGTCCCGTCGGGGGTCCGCGCCTGGAACTGGCCTCCGAGGCCGTCCCGGAGCGCGCTCATCCAGTTCCACATGGTGTCGGCGTTGGCCTGGAAGGCCTGCCAGCACATGGGGTCCTGGGTCTGCATGGCAGGGTTCGTGTGGTTGTTGCCCCACGTCTTCCAGCACTGGTACGCGCGGGTGGCGGGGCCGACGACGGTGCCGTGGGCCTGGGCGGGGGTCGACCAGGCGAGGGCGCCGACGACCACGGCGAACAGCATGACGAGCGCCTGGAGAGACCGGCGGGGGGACGCCTGCGAACGCCCGGTTAACGGACTCTTATTGCGCATGTGGGGGGACTCCTTCCAGTGGCGAGGCTGCTATGGGAGCGCTCCCAGCGTTAGGACTTCTGAGTGAGATGTCAATGAAGTGGACGGAGTTGATTGCGGGGATGGGTGGCGAGCAGGACCTATGGAGACTGCGACAGCGCTGTACCGGTATCCAGGGAAGTCCATGCTGGGAAGGCCGAGACCTCCGTGGTGGTCACGGAACGAGGGTTCGCCGGGGACCGGGCGTACGCCGTGCTCGATGAGAGGAGTGCGGTGGGCAGCCTTCAAACAGCCGCGCAAGTGGGAGGCGTTGCTGTGCTGCCGGAGTCCCTTCGGCGACTCCGGCACGGTCCGGTTCGACCTGTCTGGCGTTCGACCCTGTCCGCTGAGGACCCGGATCTGGACGTGGAACAGAACCGAGCACAGCATCTACGCCCCCATGGCGACCGTGGCCCGACGGGCCGGGGTGGGCGTTGCCACGCTGTACCTGCGGTTCCCGACGCGGGACGCCCTGGTGTGGGCCACGTTCGCGCACCAGATGGACACCTGCGCTCGGGGGCTCACCGACGCGCTGGCCGATTCCGATCCGTGGCAGGGCTTGAGCGGCTGGCCGAGACGGTCTGCGAACTACAGGGGGAGGAACGGGGCTTACCGGCCGCGTTCGGCACGGCCTTTCCGGACAGCACGCGAGAACACGCGCGCGTACGGGAAACAGGCCGAGCGGGACTTCATGATCCTGGTCCGCAGAGCTCAGGCGGCGGGCGCGCTGCGAGCCGACATCCCCCCTCCGGCATCGCCATGTCCCTGTTGGCCCACTGCGATCCGGTCGCCGCACTGCCGGGTGACCCCGTGGCGTCCCGGCGTCTGGTGGCGTACCCGCTTCAGCAGTTCCGCGCCGAGGTGGCCTACGGAGCGCTGCCGATGCCGAGCGCACTGTCGCTGCGCAGTCTTCCGCTCGCGGCCGACGGCTCGCAGGCACAGCAAACCACCAGAACCTGACACGAAGCGGCGGCTGCCGCGCGGCCCGCCCGCTCTTCAGACGTCTGGTGGCCGCCCAAGACTGCGGCGACCCTCGCGTCGATGCGTGCCCCCACCTGCGATGCCGCATCCGCAGGAGGTGCCGTGGCCCCGACGCAGCGCCGGGCGAGCGACGCAGCCGTCCGCTTCATGTGTCGAAGCGGTGGCGGGACGTCTCGATGTGACCGAGGTATCGGTGGGTCCAGTCGCACAGTCCGTCGATCGTCACCCGCAGGGCCTGGCCCGGCTCGGTGAGGGTGTATTCGACCCGGGGTGGCACGACCGGGTGCACCGTCCGCTCGACCAGGCCGTTGCGCTCGAGCATGCGCAGGTTCTGGGTGAGCATCTTGTGGCTGATGCCTTGGACCTCGTTCCGCAGCTCGCCGAAGCGCAGGGTGTGCTCTCCCAGAGCTTCGATGATCAAAAGTGCCCACTTGTTGGCAACGTCCGAAAAGATCTCCCGTGCCAGAGAGTCCGCGCGCCGAAGATCCGCTTCGTCGGGCGAGCCCGTGAACTGCTTGGTCACCGTCAGGTACTCCAGTCACTGAAAAGTGCGTACTTCCGCCTCAGCAGCCACTCTCCTACGGTGCCTGAGTAACCACAAGAGACCGAGGTGCCCTTGGTCCGGTGGTGGCGAGCCCACGGGCTCCCTTGACGAGGAGGCAGGCAGCATGGCCGTCACACTGGTGAACCCCAACGGATTGCCCAAGATCGACGTCTACCGGCAGGTGGCGGTCGCGACGGGGACGAAACTGGTCTTCATCGCCGGGCAGGTCGCCTGGGACGCCGAAGGGGCCACGGTAGGAGAAGGCGATCTCCCCGCCCAGGTGGAGCAGTGCTACCTCAACATCGCCACCGCCTTGGCCGAGGTCGGCGGTTCCTTCGACGACGTGGCGAAACTGACGGTCCACGTCGTCGACTGGACCCCCGACAAAATGCCCCAGCTCCTGGAGGGCATCCGTCGGGCATCCGTGAAGCTGGGCGTCACCCCGGCCCCGCCGGCCACGCTGCTGGGCGTTGCGGCATTGGACGTACCCGACCACCTGGTGGAGATCGAAGCCATAGCGATCTTGAGCTGAACGCGTTCCTTCACCTGCGGGCGCCGAGACGGGCACCAACCCCGACGCCGATCATGAGGGGGAGGGTCCGGCGAAATCGTCGACCGAAAAGCAGTCGAGATCTGTAAAGGCTGTCAGCACCCCGCGTTCCCGGCCAGGGTCCGTCTTCAAACGGATCTTGCCCAGAGTAGGAATGACGCGAGTGTGACCGCTGCTTCGTAGGAGGTGGCGGTCTTGTCGTATCGGGTGGCGATGCCGCGAAAGCCTTTGAGTCGGTTGAAGCAGCGTTCGACGATGTCGCGTTGACGGTGGATCTGCCGGTCGAACGATGGTGGCCGCCCGCCGCGGCGGCCGCGGTTGTGCCGGTGTCGCTGCTGGTCGGTCTTCTCCGGGATGGTGTGGCCGATGCCGCGTTTGCGCAGGTAGGCGCGGAAGCCGCGGGAGCTGTATGCCTTGTCGGCGATGACCTGGTCGGGTCTGCAGCGGGGCCGGCCCGGGCCGGTGCGAGGGACACGGATGCGTTCCAGAAGAGGTCGCGCGCAGATGCTGTCGTGACGCTGTCCTGGCGTCACCAGGACCGGTGCCGTCGCTGGTCGGTCTTCTCGGGGATGGTGTGTGCAACGCCGCGTCTTCACAGGTAGGCACGGGAAGCCGCGGGAGCTGTAAGCCTTGACTGCGATGACCTCGTCGGGGGTTGGCCTAGAGACTCTCCCTCGACTCTCCCCGGCGCCTGCTCCCCCCCCCCCCCAACCCTCGGCCCCCCCGGCCCCCACCACCGCATCAACA
>NZ_JBVIYK010000031.1:16891-54997 GCF_055592645.1 Streptomyces sp. NPDC041108
ACCGTTTCTTCCCCTGTTTTGTTCGTCTCTTGTTCTCCCTCTCCTTCTCCTCCCCCCCCCCCTGTCCCCCTCCTCCCTTCCTCCGTCCCCAGCCCCGACCAGTGCAGCCGTTCGGGAGCCAGGCAGTCGTCCGCGCAAGACCGGAGCAGCCGGCGCCATACCCCCACCGCCGCTCGGGCAGGAGCTCTGCGGAGACACCTGACGCGAGAGAGGCGACACACGGTCGGCGGGCCTGCTGTGGCGCGGGCTTCATGTCTGACCGATTCTGGCCTACAAGGGACGACCGACGAGGGGGCCGACAGAAGGAGACCCTTTCATGGCCATCACCACGACCGACCACTCGGTCCCTCACACGTCGACTGTCCCCGCGAACAAGGGACAGAAGGTGGAGCTATTCGTACGAGAACACGACGGCTCCTCCGGCCCCCCTGCGAACCGCAAGGCCGTCCTCATGCTGCACGGCAGGAGTGTGCCGGTGCTGGCAGCCTACGACCTCCAGCACACCTCGTACGGGTGGGCCAAGGCCCTCGCACAGGCCGGTTACGACGTTTTCATGATGGACCTGCAGGGCTCCGGCCGGTCGCCGCGCCCCCGGATGGAGGATCCCTGCAATGTCAATCCCAACCAGCAGGCCGACGTCACACCCCCACTGTCGGGCCCACGAACGGCGAGCTATCCGTTCGTCCTGACCAACTCCCAGAGCGACCAGGACGAGCTCAGCACCGTCGTCGAGTACATCCGCGACGAGCGCAACGTCTCGAAGGTCGCCTTCATCGGCTTCTCGGCCGCCGCATTTGCCATGGGACCGTACGCAATCAAGAATCCGGGGAAGGTGGAAAGCCTGTTCCTCCTCGGCCCGATCTTCCCTCCGCTGGGCCCCTCGAACCCGCCGACCCTGCCGGCACCCGGTTTCCCCACCCACGTCCTCACCCGCACGAGCATCGAACAAGCCTTGGCCATGAAATGCCCGAACCAGCACGAGCCCGGCATGGTCGATGTCGTGTGGAGCGCCCTCATGGACAACGATCCGATCGGCCGTGAGTGGGGGAAGCTCCTTGACTCCGGACAGCCGGCGGGCGCCAGCCGGTTCCGGAACTTCGTGACATGGGGCTGGAACAACACCACCGCAGGGCAAGGAGGCATCCTCGGCGGAGACGTGCCCGCGCTGATCGTGCACGGCGAGCACGATCAGACGGCCAACACCACACCGCCCAGCTCCAACCCGGCACTCGACTTCCACGTCCCCGCGCTCTACGACGCCATCACAGGACCTCACAAACTCCTCGTCACGGTGAAGTGCGCCGGCCACTCAATGCCCTGGGAAAGTCAGCACAAGAACCTGCACAACCTGTCGAAGCACTGGCTCAAGCACACCAAGGTCGATGACAAGACCCAGGGCAAGTTCGAGATGGACGAGAACGGCAACATCAGCCCGGCGCCATGAACCTGGCTCCGCACCGCTGGCCGATCGAGGCGTTCATTGCGGAGAACGCGAGGAGGAGGGCGAAGAAGTCGTCACCGTCAGACGTCTTCCCGATCTCGATGCATCCGTGGCTGTATCCCTTACGTGGGCACTGTCACGTTGATTGACGGTGTGGGATGGTCTTCGGGTTGATCGTGCTGCCTCGGGGGTTGCCGGTGTCGTCCGTGCCGCTGTCGTACAAGGGGCACCGGTACCCGGTGGAGTTCATCGCCCACTGCGTTTGGCTGTATTTCCGGTTCCCGCTCAGCTTCCGCGAGATCGAGGAGCTGATGCCCGAGCGTGGTGTCATCGTGTCCTACGGACGATCCGCCGGTGGTGCCTGAAGTTCGGGCAGGTTTACGCCAACGCGCTGCGTCGCCGACGTCCCCGACCGGGCGACAAGCGGCACCTCGACGAGGTCTTCATCATGATCAACGGCGAGCCGAAGTACCTATGGCGCGCGGTCGACCAAGGCGGCAACGTGCTGGACATTCTTGTCCAGATCCGGCGCAACAAAGCCGCGGCCAGGCGTTTCTTCCGTCGGCTCCTCAAAGGAACCGGGGCCGTGCCGAGGGTGATCGTCACGGACAAGCTCCGATCCTACGGGGCGGCCCACCGCGAGGTGATGCCCTCGGTCGAGCACCGCTCCCACAAAGGCTTGAACAACCGGGCCGAGAACTCCCACCAGCCAACGAGGCAGCGTGAACGCGCCATGAAAGGCTTCCGCAGCATCGGAAAGGCCCAGAGATTCCTGTCCGCGTTCAGCGGTATTTCACCCCACTTCCGGCCATGCCGCCACCGGATGACCGCCACCCACTACCGCGCCGAGATGACCGTCCGCTTCGCCATCTGGGACCAGATCACCAACGTCGTCGGCCTGCCTGCCTGCCGCGGCCTGAGCACAGAGCCGGAGCCCGGCCTCACCACACCCGACGCACCGTCAGGCACTCACACACCCAACAACATGACAGTGCCCCAACTACGACGGAGCCGCACTCCGCCCCCACTTCCGCGGACGACTCACGCTGCGCCGGCTATTGGCCCAGGTACGGACGCCTACCACAGCAGCAGCGGGATGCACTCTGCTACGCACCGTTCGGCCGGGCCGCGGCAAGCCGAGTCCCCTTCGGCGACAGATCCTTCCCCGACGCCATACCCAAGTGAACTCAGCGAGCGAGCGGCCGCGTCATGCCTTCATCGAATGTGGGCGCCTGGCGCCGCGTAGGCACTTGCCTTCCACTGCGATCATCTGGCGTCTGCAGCGCACCAGAGCGCGCTCGTCGGGGACCAGACCCATGCGTACCAGTTGGGGGGTATACCAGTCACGTGGTGAACACGCGGGTACTTGTGGATGTCGTGGTGGTCGCGTCGGTCGTTCCGGACCTCGCGATCGCCTCGCGTGTCCTGGTCCGCCGCCCCGACCCGGTCGCGGCGGCGGACCGCCGCGTCTTCTCGCCGGCCGTCTGGCTGGCGCTGGTGACCTGCCTGATCTACGTCAACCAGGTGCTGTTCACCGTCTATGTGCTCCGCGTGCGCGGCGGGGACCCGTCGTTCATCGCGCGGTATCTGCCCGCCGGGTGGTTCGACATGGCGTCGGCGCATCCCGTCCTGCGCGGCCTGGCGGAGCACTTCCCGGCGCCGGGGCTTCTTGCGCCGAGCGTGCTGCGGTTCCAGGCCTTCCTGGAACTCCCCTTCGTGCTGCTGGCGTTCGCGACGGTGGTGCGCTGGCTGGACGCTGATCTGTACCGCCGGATCGCGCGCTCCGTCCTGCTGCCCCTGGCCTCCATGTCGTACACGGCCGTGTTCTGTCTGGTCGAGTGGGACCTGCGCAATCCGTACACCTCCGACGACCTGGTGATCCGCGCCGTCTCGGCCGTGATCACCCCGCTGCTGATCGCTCGGGCGGCAGCGCGTGACACGGGGACGACCCGGGTGACCGCCTCCGTCGCGGGACTGCTGGTGTTCATCGGCTCGCTGGGGGCCCTGGGCGGCCTGGTCCTGGTCGTGTACGACACCGCGCTGCTGTACAACTTGGGCCGGCTCGATGACCGTCTGCCGCTCGCCCTGGCGGCCGCGGGCCTCCTGCTCTGTCTGCGCGTGGCCGCGTCCCGCCTGAGGGCCCGGTCCACGTCCACGCCGACGCTGTCGTTCGTGGTCCACGCCCTGCGGCGCTGGTTGGTGCTGTTCTTCGTGCCAGCCCTGGCGGTGCGCTACGGGCTGCTGTTCGGGACGCCGTCACTGGCTCTGGCGACGGGCGGGCTGACGGCCACGGTCGCGTGCGTGCAGGCCGGCCGCGACACCCTGACCGAGACGCGGGACTCGCCAGGCGGAGCCGCGCGACCGATGTCTGCCCTGCTGCTGACCGTCGGGATCGGATGCGCGATCCTCGCGGGAGCCGGTGGCGCGGCCGTGGCCGTCCGACTGACCCCCAGGTCGTACGACGAGGTGGCCCTGCTGTCCGCCCTCGCCGGATTCCTGGTGACGGGCGTTGCGGTGTGCGGGCTCATCGACATCCGGCTGGCGGCCGTTCTCAAGAAGGCAGGCGGCGGTCGGTGAGGATCAGTCCCTCGCCGCTGTGATGCCGCAGTGCTGTCCGAGGACGTCACGCTCCGCCGTACAACCGCTGCAGGTCGACGAGGATCACCTCGTCGTGGGCGGTTGCGGCCCGGAGGGCCGGGTGAAGCCGATGCCGCTGTAGCACGCCGGACGGGTGGGCTGGTGTCGATGCCGCGAGCGGGTGGTTCTCGACCGTGGTGGTGATCGGGCACCAGTCCCGAACAGCACCTCCAGGCTCTCCGGGAGACAGCCGACCGCTGCGCATGCCCCCGGACGAATGGGACGTCCGTGAGGAGAAGGTTCGGTTCCTCGGCCATCCGGCGCGGAACGGCGCGGCCTGCGTGTCGAACTTCGGCCTCGGCGACCAGGGCGCGAACCCCCGTACTCGGGTTCGGCGAAGACACTACGAGCAGGTCCAGGTCGTGCTCGCCGAGTACCGCGAACACCTCCCGATGACCACCAGGCAGGTGTTCTACCGGCTGGTGGGCCGATGTTCTACCGGCTGGTGGGCCGCTACTTCCCGAAGGACGAACGGGCCTACGACCGGCTGCAGGAGTACCTCAACCGCGCCCGCAGGGCCGGGATGATCCCCATGGAAGCCATCCGCGATGACCGCCCCCTGACGAATGGTCCGACCCTGTCGAGGCCGAGGCGCTGAAGGCCTCGCCCGGAAACGGTGTCACGGCCTTGACCTCCTCGATCCCCGGCGCCCGTGATCGGTCGGCAGCGCCGGCAGATGTGCGGGGGAGGGCCACGGCGGCAACCGGTTCCAGGCCGAGCCGGGCGTCCATGCCCAGGTCTGGCAGCTGTCCCGCCGCGACGGGGGCGTGATCACCAACCTCGTCGCCGAAGGCATCCGCCCGCGGTGGTCGCCTACTCCGGTCCGGAGACCGGCAACCGTGACCACCAGGCGTTCGTGCTCCGCTCCGGAGCGATCCGGTTCGCGCTCAAGGGCGGCGTCAGCCCGGACAGCCCGCTGCTCGACCACCACCGTCGGCACGGCGACGGCGTGATCGACATCGCCCTCGGAGTACCCGACGTCGACAGGTGCGTCGCGCACGCCCGCAAGCAGGGCGCGACCGTGCTGGAGGAACCGCACGACACCACCGACGAACACGGCACCGTCCGCACCGCGGCCATCGTGACCTACGGGGAGACCCGCCACACCCTGGTGGACCGCTCCCGCTGCACCGGCCCCTATCTGCCCGGGTACGTGGCCCGTAGATCCGGATACGTGAAGCCGGAGGGCGAGCCCAAGCGCATCTTCCAGGCACTCGACCACGTCGTGGGCAACGTGGAACTCGGCAACATGGACGAGTGGGTCGACTTCTACAACCGTGTCATGGCTGCACCAACATGGCCGAGTTCATCGGCGACGACGTCGCCACCGAGTACTCGGCGCTCATGAGCAAGGTCGTCGCCAGCGGCAACCACCGGGTGAAGTCCCCCCTCAACGAGCCGGCGATCGCGAAGAAGCGTTCACAGACCGACGAGTACCTCGACTTCTGCCATGGCCCCGGCGCCCAGCACCTCGCCCTCGCCACCAACGACATCATCAGGACCGTCGACGTGCTGCGGGCCAAGGGCATCGAGTTCCTCGCCACGCCGGCCAGCTACTACACCGACCCGGAACTGCGCACCCGGATCGGCAACGCGCGTGTGCCCATCGAGGAACTGGCCTCCCGCGGTATCCTCGTCGACCGCGACGAGGACGGCTACGTGCTGCAGATCTTCACCATGCCGATCGGCGACCGGCCCACGGTGTTCTTCGAGTTCATCGAGCGCCATGGCTCTCTCGGCTTCGGCAAGGGCAACTTCCAGGCCCTGTTCGAGGCGATCGAGCGCGAGCAGGAGAGGCGCGGCAACTTCTAGGCACCTACGGAGCCGCAAGCATGTGGAGGGGCGAGGACCGAGCAGCCGGCCGGCGCGTCACGCGCCGGCCGCGCGGTGGCAGCGACCTGCCCCTCCGGTGCCTTCCGCTCCGGTGCGGGGCGTTCCCGAATTCTGCTGGTGGAGACGGAGTTGCTCAGCCCGTCCCGTGCCCAGGTCGCGCACCCACGGCAGTTCGGGCACCGGTATGGGCGCAGCCGACCGGCGCGCGACCGGCCCCCGGGGTAGCTCTGGTGGGAGATGGTCGTCCGGACGAATGGTTCCGGCAATGATCCGGGAAAGATCTTTGACGGTGATCCGTGGCGGGATGGGATCAGGGGCCGAGGAGGACATCATGCGGCCCACCGCTTCACGGAGAACAGCCCTCGTTGTCGCGGCCGGTGTCATGGGAAACTGTCGGTGACCTTCCCCAAGAAGTCCGTCAAAGCCGTGGACCACGACGTCCTCGACTTCCACAGCGCCAGCTGCGGCACCGAACGCCTGGGCTGGTACGAGGGCAACGGCTTCGAGTACTGGCCGTGGACGGGCACCCCGGGCCAGCCTGTGTAGGGCGTGCCGGGGGACTGGGCGCCGTGCCGGCCGATCCTAGGGAACTCGCCCGCACACCGCCCGGTCAAGGGGTCAGCACCAGGCAGGTGTTGTGGCCGCCGAACCCGAAGGCGTTCGCGAGGGCGGCGGTGTACGGGCCACCGCGTGGGCGCCCGGTCACGATGTCCAGGTCGATCCGTGGATCCTGGTCGTCGAGGTTGATCGTCGGCGGTACCGTCTGTTCGCGCAGGGAGAGGACCGCCGCCAGGGCGCCGAGGGCTCCGGCCGCTCCGAAGAGATGGCCGGTCATGGACTTGGTCGCGGTGACCGCCGGATGTGCTCCGACGGCTTCGGTGATCGCGCCGGCCTCGGTGAGATCTCCTCGCGGCGTGGAAGTGGCGTGTGCCATCACGAGGTCGATGTCCCCGGAGGTCAGCTCGGCGTCGGCGAGGGCGAGTCGCATGGCGCGCGTTTGGCCCTCGACGTGTCCTGCGGTGAGGTGGTGGGCGTCGGAGGTGACACCGGACCCGGTCAGGCGGGCGTGTACGCGGGCGCCGCGGGCGGCGGCGAACCCGGAGCGTTCCAGGACCAGTACGGCGGAGCCCTCCCCGATGACAAACCCGTCCCGGGACCGGTCGAAGGGTCTGGATGCCCGTCGGGGGGCGTCGTTGCGGGTGGAGTGTGCCGTCGCCCGCGCGAAGCCTGCGAGGGGCAGAGGGTGAAGGCATGCCTCGGCGCCGCCCGCCACCACGACATCGGCGCGGCCGAGTCGGATGAGATCCATGCCCAGGGCGATGGCCTCGGCTCCGGAGGCACAGGCGCTGACCGGGGTGTGGGCGCCGCCCCGTGCTCCCAGCTCCAGACTGACGGCGGCCGCCGGGCCATTGGTCATGAGCATGGTTGCAGCGCGGGGGGAGACATGCCGGGCTCCGGAACGCTCCAGGACATCGTCCTGGCCCAGCAGGGTCAACACGCCGCCGGTGCCGGTGCCCATCGCCACCGCAAGGCGGCACGGATCGACCTCGGGCCGGCCGGCGTCCGACCACGCCTCACGGGCGGCGATCAGGGCGACCTGCTGGCAGCGGTCCAGGCGACGGGCCTCCACACGTTCCAGCACGGCTGTCGGCTCGACCCGCAACCGTCCGGCGATGCGCACCGGAAGCCGCTCGGCCCACTCCTCCTCGATCGGCGAGATCCCCGACTCGCCGGCCAGCAGGGCGGACCAGGTGTCGGCCAGGTCGCCGCCGAGGGGGGTCGTGGAGCCGAGCCCGGTCACAACGATGCTCATCGGCGGTTCTCCTTGCGGTGTCCGTGGGGCGAGATGTCGGGTGGACGCCGGACCAGGGCGCCCTCGGCGGGGCGGGTCGTGCCGTCAGCGCGGGGGTGTGCGCTCGATGTCGATCGGCGGACGGGGTGTGGGGGCGGGTAGGCCCAGCAGTCGGCTTCGGACCGAGGAGGCGACCAACCTGGGGTCGAAGAGGCCGACGGGTGAACCCATGAGGTGGTAGACGCGGTCGAGCCTTCGCTGGGCCCGGGTGTTGCCGTGGGCGGCGAGCCGGTCGATTTCGCCGGACCAGTGGCCGAACAGCGTGGCGGTCAGGCCTGCGCGTCGGCCGGGCTCCAGGTGACCCAGATCCTCCCCCGTCGCGATCGCCCAGGGCAGGTCGGCGGCGCGGGCGAAGCCGCGGAGCAGCCGACGTTCCCAGCCGGGCCCGGTACCGCGCGTGAGCGCCCTGCGCAGCAGCAGCGCCTGCACAGCGGCCACCGTGATGCCCTGGCCGTACACCGGGTTGAACGCGCACATGCTGTCACCGGCCACCAGCAGCCCGGCGGGCCAGTGGGGGAGCCGCTCGTAGCGGTGGCGCACGTTGCCGGTCCGCCGGTGCACCGCCACCTCGGTCACGGGGCGGGCGCGAGCGGCGAAGTCCGCCAGTGCGGGGTCACGCAGCCCCCTCAGGAAGTCGTCGAACCGCTCGGGATCCCGGGGCGGCCGGTGTTCGCCGGCACCGACGGCGGCCACCAGCCAGCGGTCGCCCTCCACCGGCAACGCCACGCCTCCGGTGGGGACCTGGCGGGACGGCAGTACGACGATGCCCGCAACGCTTCCCAGGGCATCGGCAGGTGCGGAGTAGGCGCGGGAGGCATAGCCGAAGCGGGCGTCGACCGCGGAGGTGGGTATGTCACCACATCCGTGCGCCGCCAGCCAGCGCGGCAGCCGGGAACCGCGTCCGGACGCGTCCACGACCAGGTCCGCGCGCAGCGGTGGGCCGTCGGCGCACCGGACGAGCCAGCCCTCCCCGGTCGGCGGGCGGCCCAGGCCGCTGACCCGGAATCCGGCCAGCAGACTCACTCCTGGCAGAGAGGTCACCCGCTGTGCGACGAGGCGTTCCATCAACGGGCGTGTGGCAGAGACCAGTTCGAAGGCAGGCATCCCGAACGGAGCCCAGCCCCGTTCGCCGAGCCAGGCGACATCGCCCGTGTCCAAGGGGACGCCGCCGGCGGCGACCAACTGCCCACGCAACCCGGGCAGCAACTCCTCGATGGCACACAGCCCGCGGTACAGGAGCACATGCGGCTGCCTGCCCTGGGGCACACCGTCGCGGGGTGCGGGCGACGGGGTGTCCTGCTGCGGGCGATGGCCGGGATCCTGTTCGAGAAGGGTCACGGTCCAGCCGGCTGTTCCAAGCGCCGCGGTCGTCAGCAGGCCGGCCATTCCCCCTCCGACGACGACCGCGTGGTGTGTATTCATCGGGTTCCTGCTCTCGTGGTCACCCCGGCTTCAG
Source organism: Streptomyces sp. NPDC041108 (assembly GCF_055592645.1). NCBI lineage: Bacteria > Bacillati > Actinomycetota > Actinomycetes > Kitasatosporales > Streptomycetaceae > Streptomyces > Streptomyces sp. NPDC041108. The sequence continues at coordinate 26,111 of NZ_JBVIYK010000031.1, forward strand.
CCGGGTCGAGCGAGCTCCTGCGGAGCTGGGCCGGGAAAGGGTGCGCTGCGTCGCCGAAGGGGCTTTCGACGTCCGTCGGCAAAGGCAGCCCGACCCGTTTCACCCGCAGGGGAAGGGAGCTGATGGAAGTCGACGCGTGCAGCGGCGGACCGAGCGGGCGGCCAGGTACCGCCTCGTCCACGACCAGGCGGAGGAGGCGGGCGGCAGCGCCCCATGCGGCGAACGGCGCCGCGTCTTCTTCGTCCGGTCGCCCGCAGCGCTCTGACGGTGGTCCGCAGACTTCTTCACCGATCGCGCGAGGTACGCACGCCGCACGTCGTGGCGTCAGGACATCCGTACGAGGGTGAAGAGCAGGTGCCGCATCCGCTCCAGCCATGGCAGGGGGACAAGGCGCCACAGCGGTGCGCCGGCGGACAAGGGTATGCGTCCTCGGATCACGGCTCCGTGGTCGAGTGACGCGGGGTGCGGGAAATAGCCGGGCCGGCAGGCGACGATCTCCTTGAAGCCTTTTCCGTGGTAGTAGCGCAGCTGCGGATCCCGAGGCAGGCCGCTGCGCTTTTCGCGCATGTACACATCGGCTGACAGCTCTGGATTCGCCTGCTTCCACGCCCGTAGGCCCGGCATGGGAGAACCGAGATATATGTCACGCCAGCCGTGTTTCAGTGTGTACGGCCAGAAGAATTCGAAGACGGCTGATACCGAGTCGGCGTCGACGCTGGTCAGACTGATTCCGAACAACGACCTCACGTCGCGGTGGGCGGTCGCTTCCGCCCGTGCGCAGGCGGCCCAGTCCGCTGCCGAACGCACCTCGGTGGCGCTGATCGGTTTCATGAAGAGCGAGGTCAGTGCCGCACCGCTGTTCCGGTCGAACGCACCTACGCTGAGCTGCGGATACGCATGAATACGGGCGGACAGCTCGGCGCCGTCCGCTGCCTGGTGACGGTCCCACTTCGTCTGCTCGAGTGTGAGGAGCCTGTCCACGTCGTCCGGCTTCAGGAACCGTGTCTCGACCGAACGTGTGCGGGTTTTTCGGTCCGCGTTGGTGTGGTCTTCAGTTATTCGATCGGGGCTGGGCGTAGTCATTGCGCTTATCTCCGATGGGTCGCTCTTCGGATGCGCCAATACTCCCGACCGACCGATCGTTTGGGAAGACGGAAAGCGCTTGTTGGTGAATCTGTACATTCTTTGTTCGCTTTGAGTCAATGTTGGAAATGTGTCATTCACCAAGATCCTGACTCGAATGTGACCCCAGCTGCATTTCCCTGCCCGATGAAGCAATCCGGGTATTATCCGGGCGCCCCCCGGACCGCCCCTCATGTCTCGACGGCCTCGGTGTCGTCGGCTCCGGAAGAGAAGGAACCCAGTGACGTACGAGCCGGACTTCCCGCATGTGCCGCCGTCCGACGCGGACCCGGCGCTGCAACTGCGCCGCCGCACACCCGCCGTCTTCCGCGGGCTGGCCTCGAACTGGCCCGCCGTGGACAACTGGACGCTGCCCTACATCGCCTCACTCGCCCCGTCGCTGCGAGTGCGGCTCGTCCGGGGCAACAGGGAGAACGCCCGCACCGCCTTCACCTGGTCGGAACTGGAAACCTACATAGGGCACCTGGCCGAGCCGCCGCAGGCGGGCGGCGAACAGCTGTACCTCAAGGAGTTCGACCTGCTGAAACAGTTCCCCGCGCTGCGGGGGGACTTGGGAGCGATGGACTTCCTTCCCCGTGGCTCCGTCACCTCGCGCAGTGCCTGGATCGGGCCCGCCCGCGCCCGCACCGGTCTGCACTACGACCTGCTGGACAACTGTGCCGTCCAGATATCCGGGACGAAGCGATTCCTCCTCGCGCGCCCGGGGACCGTCGAACGCGCGGGTGCGCTGTCCACCAAGTACGACTCCTGGGCACGTCTGTCGCGTGTGGGCATCGCGGAACTGGCCGCGGGCGGGGGAGGGGCTGCGGCCGACGACTTCTTCGCGGTGGATCTGGAACCGGGGGACGTGCTGTATGTGCCGGCGCACTGGTGCCACGAGGTCGTGAACCTGAGCGCGGGCATCCTCCTGAGCGGCTTCTTCGGCTCCAGGGCCCACGTCGCACGGTTGTGGACCCGGGTCGGTCTGCGCGACACCCTGCATCGCGCCGGGCTGCGCGACACGGCGGACTGCACATGTCATCCGGCCGCCCGGTGACCGCTGGTGCGGCCGTCGGTTCCCGCGACTCGGTACTCGTCCGCCGCGAGGCAACCCCGTATCAGCCGGCGACGCCAATCGTCTCGTGCCACAGATCTGTGGAGGTGCCGGAGAGACGGATTGCTGCTGCACGGGTCGCGCCTTGGTCATGTGTAGCCGAATTGACCGGATAGTTGATCATTTGGTGTCTGATCTTCATGCTTTCCCTGTCAAGAAAGCCCCGCGCTGCGATCTCGGGGCCCATCGCGGCAGGAGCGAGTTCAGCCATGGTGCGTTTTCGTCCGTCTCTGATGCGACTGCCTCGTTATACGCCCGCGCGCACACTCCCCGGCGGGGTGGTGCTGGCCGGCAGCGAGTCCCCGCACGGGCTGCTGCCCAACGTGGCGGAGACGCTCCCGAGACTGGCGGGAGACGTGTCACGCTACCCCGACATGAGCGCCACCGCGCTGCTGCAGGCCATAGCCGAGCACCATGGTGTCGCGCCGGAGCGGATCGTGGTGGGTGCCGGGTCATCCGAGGTCTGTGGGCAGTTGCTGCACTCGGTCGTGGGCCCCGGTGACGAGGTCGTCTTCGGCTGGCGTTCCTTCGAGGCGTACCCGATCCTCACCGAGGTCGCGGGCGGCACGGCGGTGCGCGTCCCGCTGCGTGAGCATGTGCTGGACCTCGATGCCATGGCGGAGGCGATCACCGACCGGACCCGGCTGATCTTCGTCTGCAACCCCAACAACCCCACCTCCACCGCGGTCGGCGAGCGCGCGCTGCGTGACTTCACGGATCGCGTTCCGGAGGAGGTGCTGATCGTCGTCGACGAGGCCTACCGGGAGTACGCCGATCCGGCACTGGTCCCCGACGCGCTCGAACTGCTGGGGGACCGCCCGAACGTGGTGGTGCTGCGCACCTTCTCCAAGGCCTACGGCCTGGCGGGGCTGCGCGTCGGCTACTGCGTGGCGCCGCCGGAGATCGCGGCTCACGTCCGCAAGGCGCAAGTGCCGTTCAGCGTCAGCGCTCTCGCCCAGCAGACGGCCGTGATCGCCCTGGGCGAGCACGCGGAGGTCGTCCGCCGGGCCGCCCTCACGGTCGCCGAACGGGAGCGCGTGACCCTGCGGCTGCGCGGGCTCGGACTCGACGTACCGGACTCCCAGACCAACTTCGTCTGGCTGCCCCTCGGGGCCGGCAGCGGGCACTTCGCCATGCACTGCCTCGACGGAAGAGTCGTCGTCCGCCCGCTGCTCGGCGAAGGCGTCCGCGTGACGATCGGCCTGCCGGAGGAGAACGAGGTCCTGCTCACGCTCGTGGCGAGTTGGACAGTCTGAAGCCGTGCGCCCCGGAGCCGCGAGCGCCACCGGGGCCTGCTCCCCCTTCGGTCTGCTGCGCTTCGACACCGCGGCCGGCTGACGGCGGCGTGGGAGCGACTCGGCGCGGAGCCGTGCGGACGACGGAGTACAGGACCGTGGCACAGGCCTGAACGTAGAATCTGCCGCTTTCCGTCGGACTGGGAAGATTCGGCGAGGATGCCGGTGGATCGGGCTGAGAAAGAGGAACGGACGTTGGCGCCAGAGTGGGACGAGACGGCAACACGGCTGATCGGCAGGGGCGAGGAACTCGCGCGGCTCGATGCGGTGATCGGCGGCCTCGGTCGCGATGGTGCGCCGTCCGTGATCGACATCGCCGCGGACGCCGGCATGGGCAAGAGCCGCCTGCTGAGCGAACTCTGCGCCCGGGCACGGCGGCGAGGGCTGACCGTGCTGTGCGGAAGGGCCACCGAGTACGAGCGGCACACACCGTTCCAGCCGTTCACGGATGCCTTCGCCGATGCCGATCCCGCCTTTCTCGACTCCGGCACCGTGCCGGACGCGGCGGCACCGGCGCTGTACGGAGTACGCGATTCGCCAGCGCGTCTTCAGGGGCGTGACCGCTTCGGCCTCTACCGTGCCGTCGCGGACGTACTGACCGGGCTCGCGGAACACGACGGTCTGCTCGTCGCGCTGGACGATCTGCACTGGGCGGACCCCGCGTCCCTGGAACTGCTGGACCAGCTGATCCGGCATCCGGTGCGCGGACGGGTGGCCCTCGTAGTCGCCCGCAGGGAACGGCAGACGCCGCACCCCCTCGCCGCCGCCCTGACCCGTGGCGTCGACAGCGGGGCCGTGGAGCGCGTCGTCCTGGGCCCGCTGCCCGAGCAGGAGTCGATCGAGGCGCTCGCTCCCGACCTGCCGCCCCACGACGCACGGCGCATCTACGCGGCAGGCGAGGGCAACCCGCTCTACCTCCTGTGCCTGCTGCACGCCCATCGGCACGGCGCGTCCCCACCCGCCGGCACCGCCCCGGCCCACGGCATCTCCGTCGCCGGGGTGCCCGCCGGACTGGCATCGCTGCTCCTGGACGAGCTGACCCCGCTGACGGAGGCGCAACGCCGGACCGTCGAAGCGGTGGCGGTCCTCGGGCACCAGGCCACACCTGCCATGCTTCGGCTGATCACAGGGCACCGTACGGGTGAGCAACTCGACGAGGACATCAGCGCGCTGACGCGGCGCGATCTGCTGCGCCTGGAGTCCGACAGTCGCTGGAGCTTGCGTCACCCCTTGCTGCGCGCCCTGGTCTACGAGAGCGCATCCGCGTCGGACCGTGCCGAGATCCATCGCAGCGCGGCGGCGGAACTGGCCGCGATCGGTGCTCCGGCCACTGAACGGGCTCACCATGTCGAGCGCTCGCTGTCAGGGTGGGATCCCCTGTCCGCGGCCGTACTGACCGAGGCAGCCGCCCAGTTCGCCTCCACGGCACCTGCCACGGCCGCCCATCTGCTGGAGGTCGTCCTGCGGCTCATGCCGGACACACCCGCCTACGCCCGCCGACGCGGCGAAACCATCCTGGCCCGCGCCCGAGCACTCGCGACCGGCGGCAGCCTTCGCGAGAGCCGGGACCTGCTCCACACCCTGATCAGCGGCTGTGGACCCGACGAGGCGGCGCTGCGCGGCGACGCGACCGCGCTGTGCGCCGTGATGGAACGCCACCTCGGACATTCTCCCGAGGCGACCGCCCTGCTCCGGCGGGAACTCACCCGCGGCCCCGAGCCCCGCCAGGCAGTCTCGCTCGGACTCGCCCTCGGCATGGCCGCCCTGAACACCGTCTCCTACCCCGCTGTCCGCGACGACCTCGACCGGACCCTTGCTGTGGCCCGCTCCCACAACGACCTCATGGGAGAGCTGGGTGCGCTGGCGCTCGCCTCGCTGGGCGAGGCCTACGAGGGACAGACGGCCGCGGCCGATCGGCTCGCCGACACCGCCGCCGCTCTCGCGGACGCACTGACCGACCCCGACCTCACCGAACTGTCCGAGGCACTGGTCTGGCTGGCCTGGGCAGAGACCCTCCTGGAACGCTATGCCGACGCCGAACGCCACGCCGAGCGCGGACTGGACATCGCTCGTCGAAGGGGTCAGGTCTACGTCCTGCCGCACCTGCTGAGCGCCAGGGCCTTCGTGCACCTCACCACCTGCCGACTGCCCTCCGCACTGACCGCGGCCGAGGAAGCGGAAGCCGTCGCCCGAGCCATCGGCAGCAGCGATCTGCTCGCCTTCACGCTGAGCTTCAAGGCGCTGATCCTCCTGGTGCACCGCCCCCTCGGCGACACCCTGGCCCTGACGACCGCTGAGGAGGCCGTCGCCACCGCCGGCACCAGCCGCCACTGGTGGGCCTCGCTGGCCGGATGCGTGCTCGGCCACACGGCCCTGGTGAGCGGCGACCCGCACCGGGCCCAGGACGCCATCCTGCGGGCCGGCAGCCCCGAACTCCTCGGCCTTCAGCCCTCCATACGCCCCGGCCAGCTGGACACCCTCGTCGCCACCGCCCTCGCCCTCGGCGACACCGAGCAGGCCGAGCGCTGGGCCGCACGAGCCGCCGAGGAAGCCGACCTCATCGGGCTGAACGGCCAGCGCGGGGCCGCGCTGCGCGCCCGGGCCGCGCTCGCCCAGCACCAAGGCGACCCCCGCACGGCCGCCCGCCTCTTCGAACGCGCCGCCCAGGCCTACGCACCGTCGGGCGCCACGCTCTGGGAGGCCTACTCCCTGCTGCTCGCCTCCACCCAGGCCCAGGCCGCGGGCGACGCTCCACGCGCCACCGCGCTGTGGGAACGCGCCCACCGCCTGGCCGACATCGGCGGCGCCCGTCTGCTGACCGACCTGGCAGCACTCACACGCCCACGGGACGAGGCGCCCACCGCCCCGCCCGCCCCCACCGATCTCGACCAACTCACCGCACGGGAGCGGCAGGTCGCCGAACTCGTAGCCGAAGGACTCGGCAACCAGGCCATCGCGACCAAGCTGTATCTGAGCCGCCGAACCGTCGAGACCCACCTCTCGGCCATCTACCGCAAGACATCCCTGCCGTCCCGCTCCGCCCTGGCCGGCCTGATGACCCGCGCCGCCCTCGGCCGACGCAGATGAGGCAGCAGGCGCGATGCCACTGACGGGGATCCCCGATGGTTCGCGACGCGCCCGACACACCGACTTCCTACGTGGTTGCACGGATGCGGCGCGGGCTCGCGACATGCCAGGCTCGTGTGCGTTCCCCACTTCGCGGTGCACGCCCGTGGGGCGCAGACACGGACGCGGGGGAGTGGGGACGTGAGGCTGGTGACCGCAGAAGACTGCAGGACTGCTGTCGGCCGGGGGATGAACGGCCGGTTCCGGGACACCCTCTGGCCGGCGTGCTTCCCGGACGCACCTCGGGCTCGTCCGCACGCGCACGCGCTGGCCGCACTGCTGGTCATCACCGCGGTGTGCGCGGCGTTCAAGGGGTTCTACTGGGCCGACGACCCCCAGGTCAGCCAGCACCGCGTGGGCCTGGGGGACGTGACGCAGACGATGGCGGTGCCGTTTCGGATGATGGCGGTGCCGCTCCTGCTGATGTGCGCGGCGCTGGCGGGCGCCCTGCGGTCCTGGCCCAGGGTGCCGTACGGGGTGCTGGCCGCCGTGGCCTGGGCGGCGTCGCCACTCGGGATCTTCGTGGTGGTTCTGGACACCGCGCTGACGAACGACAGCGACTACTGCACGGCGAACGCGCCCGTGGATCCGATCTCGGGGAACGTGGTGGCACTGTGCCTTCTGATCGCGCTGGCCGCCGGATCGTCGGCCGCGTGGATCGCGTGGGTGATCTCGCGTCGTCGGGCGAGGCCCGCAGCGCTGTACGTGGTGTGGCTCGCCACGGTCGCCGTCACCGTCGTGCTCACCTTGGCCGTGCCGCTCCACGCGGCTCAGACCTGCGGTCCGTCCGGGATCGGCTGAGGACCGCCGCCCACCTCGGAGACTGCTTGTCAGACGATGTCCAGATCCTGGCGCGGGCCGGACGGCAGGCCGATGTCCACCGGGTCCCCGGGGTGCACCACGCCGCCCGTCACCACGATGCCCATGATCCCGGACCGGAACCGGGGCCGACCGTGTTCGTCCCGTCCCACGACCTGTTTCATCAGACCCTTCTGGAACCCGTCGATCTGCGCGCACGGGTGGCGCAGCCCGGTCACCTCGACGACGGCGCTCTCCCCGAGCCGCAGCCGCGTCCCCCGGGGCAGCGCGAGCAGGTCGATCCCCCGCGTGGTGACGTTCTCCCCGAGTTCCCCCGCCGCCACCTCGAACCCGGCCCGCCGCACCTCCTCGAACAGCTCCTCGTGCAGGAGGTGCACCTGCCGGAGATTGGGCTGGGCAGGGTCCTTCCTCATCCGGAAACGGTGTTTCACCGTCGCCCCACCATGAACGTCCCCCTCCACCCCGAACCCGGCGAGCAAGGTGATGCTCTCCCGGTTCGGCTTGCTGAACGAATACGTTCCGTTGCTGCTGACCGCAGCGATCGTCCCACCCATGGGGAAAGCCTACGAGCGCGGTGCCGGTCAGGCGTTCGCGGCCCACGTGCGCAGCGCCGCCTTGCTCGCGAAGTCGGCGACGTTCTTGTCCAGCGGGTCGTCGGTGTACTGGTGGAAGCGCCACTCGGCCTTGATGCGGGGCTTGCCCGCCGTGACGTAGTCGGCGATCCAGAGGCCGTCACCGGCGTACGACGTCGTGTCGAGCGTCAGCCAGTAGTGCCGGTTCGCGTACAGCACGACCCGGTTGTTCGGGCGCAGCCGCTTGACCTTGCGGATGAACTGGTCCTTCTCCGCGTTCGACGCGTGCGTGCCCGCGCCGGTGGTCTCCCAGTCCACGGCGAGGATGTCGCCCCCCTTCTCGGGGGCATGTCGGACGAAGTACTCGGCCTGGGCGGCGAGGTTGCCGGGCCACAGGAAGTGGTAGAAGCCGACGACCAGTCCGGCGTCACGGGCGTGTTTGGTCTGGGCCGCGAGTTTCGGGTTGATGTAGGAGCGGCCCTCCGTCGCCTTGATGAAGACGAAGGAGTATCCGTCCGTGTCGTAGGACGAGGGCTGGTAGGCGCTGACATCGATGCCACGGAGCATGTGGGGGCTCCCTGAAGTGCGAGTGTGGGGACCAGAGTTGATGATGCCCCACATGCCCCGCGCGGGAACCTCCGCTCCTCGGGGTCACCGCGTCCCCGCCCCGCCGCCCACCGCCCCGCGGGGAGCGCCGCGCATTCACAGCCACGCGTCGACGGCTACTGCGAGGTCGTCCTGGCCGGCGAAGACGAGCCCGTTCATGCCGACGGCCCGCGCCACCGAACAGCACCTCTGAGAGGGCCCCGCGCCCGCCGACCATCGACCGCCCGTGCAGCCGAGACCTGGCCGCACGGGCGGTCGATGGCGGCATCCGGGGTGAGCCGACCCGGGTGGGAGCCCAGCCCCTCGGCACTCGATGGTGTTCACCGCGAGCGTGGTCGCGGGCTCGCCCGTACTCGTAGCGGTCCGGCAGACGGAGGCGACTCGGCCCCCGCCCGCCGCACCGTGCGCCGCCCGGCCGTGAGCTCGCTCGTCATGGCCCCTACGTCCGGGGCGACGTGGCGCAAGGTCGCGGCGACGGCTGCTTCGAGGTGATCAGTGGTGGCGCGTTCGCCGACCGGGACTTCCTGCCACAGCAGCGGGGCCGGCGTCATCCACCGCCCAACGCGCGAGCCCCCAGCCGAGGAGGGCCAGGAATCCGGCGAGGGGGCCCAATGCCGGCGCGAACGTCGTGTTGACGATGCCGGCGCCGGCCATGCCGGCCATCTGCCAGGCCGCCCCGAGCACGGCCAGAGCCGCCCACCAGTGCCACCGGCTGTTGCGCGCCACGACGAAGGGCAGCAGCAGGAAGGCGGCGGTCTGGACGAGGTATCCGATCCGGAAGTAGGTGTCGCCCATAACCTTCCACCCCTGCAGATGACTGGCTTCGGCGCGGGACGCCAGGTGCTCGACACGATAGTCGAGGAACGTGAGGCCTTCCCCGAAGCGCTCCGGGAACCAGTCCAGGAGGTAGAGCCCGTAGAGAGTGAGGACCGAAGCCGCTCCCGTCAGTACGTATGCGGTGGTCAGCTTCCCGCCGCTGGGGGCAGGCCTGTTGGAGTTGGTCACGTGTAGGTTCCCTTCCATGCCCGAAGAGGGCTTTGGCTCGTTGCCGGTCGGTCGCAAGCGCCCCGTACCGTTCCGTTCGGCCGGACGCGTCAGCGCCGCGCGGGCTTGCTCTCGGCGGTGGTGTCGTCGGCCGGGGCGGGGGTGATCTCGATCGAGCCCGACCGGAGCGTCTGGCGCATGAGGAGCAGCGTGGCCGTGATGCTGGTGGCGACGGGGATGAGCGGCCAGTACCGGGGCTGGTCGCTGCCGAGCAGACCGGGGATGACGATCAGCACAAGGACGGCGCGCTCCGGCGAGGAAGCCGAGCACCATGTCGAAGGCGAAGTTGATGGGGTCGGCCACGCTGATGCCGTTCCGACGTGCCCTCCAGACGCCTGCCGTCACCGCGAGGACGTTCAGATAGCCCATGCACAGGGGGTAGAGGGCCAGGAGGGTGTTACCTCCGAGGCCACTGTGCCACCCGTGCCACACGTAGTACCCCTGGACTTCGATGACTTTCCCGTGCCACAAGCCGACCCGGGCGTGTTCGCCCACGTCTTTGCCGGCCCCGCCCTCCACCGTTTACAGCTCACCGTTCACCCGTAGTTCGACCGTGACGTCGTACCAGACGTGCACGTCCGACGTACGGTCCTGGCCCGCTCCACCCAGCGACCACATCCGCTCCTCGGATCGCTTCTCGACGGTGGCGTCCGCTTGTACCAGTGCCCCCGAGGCACGGGCGCGGGCGATGGCGATCTCCTCGTACGTTCGCCAGGCGTACAGCGTGATGACCACCGCCATGGTCAGACGGAACACCACCACGACGACGCCGACCCACTTCGGTCGGCCCCCACGCGCGTTCGACATGACAGCCTCCCCTGCGCACCCGGTAGCTCCTCCGCTACGGAGATCATGACCCCGTCGGCGGCTCATGGCACGGTGCCGACCCCAAGTTCGGTAGGGATCTACGTGTTTTCACCGAGCCATCCCGGGCCGGCGTGGAGGTGGGCGGGGTGCGTCCGGCCAGCGTGGCTCAGGCGGCCGCGTGCTCGCTGCCGCGCTGCACCACCAGCGCCCGCTCCACATCGGCCAGTTGGTCGTGCACGGGCCGGACGGTACGAGCGAGACCGCGGCGGTAGCCGATCGCCTCCGGCACGGTCCACGCCCGCGCACGCTCCACCCGCACCACCCGTCCTGGTGGCTCGATCGCGACGCTCTGCCGCCGTCGGCGTCTCCTGGCGGTCAACCCACCCACACCTCTTGCTCGTCCTCAGTGACGCGCGAGGCGCCTGGGACCGACGGGACGTCTGCGCACGTGGCTTTGAAGAGAGAAGCATTGATCCGTGCCCGGCGAATATGTGTGACCGCCGTGGCGGTGCTGGCGGCCCTGGCGGGGCTCACCCGGACCGCCACAGGCTGAACAGCCGCACAGATCGAAGCCGTTGAGTACGACGGCCCACGATCGACTTCCCCCGGGGTGGCGGTTCGGGCGGGAAGGGCGGGGCGCGTGAACTGGTACGGCGCGCGCCGAGGGAGGTGCCCATGGCGGATGCGCGGGTCGAGTTCCGCACGGGGGACCGGCTGCTCGGGGTGCCGAGGCCCGCGAAGGGCAGACGGACCTTCCGGCTCGTCCTCGACGAGATGAGGCCGAGCAGCCGGCGGACCTGCAAGTGACGGCCGGGGGGGGGCGCCGGCTGGACGCGGCGGCCGACGACCCGCACCCGTCCGGCCCACGGATGCCCGCGCAGGCACCGGCGAACGGCGTCGATCCGGGCAAGCCCGGCCCGTACCGCACGGTCACCGGGGAGTACGACCTCGACCCGGTACCCCTGCCCGGGTTCGACACCCCGGTGGAGATGACCGCCGAGGTGGTGGCGCCGAAGGATGCCAACGGCAGCCGCCCGCTCGCACTGTTCCTGCACCCGGAACCGGACCTGTTCCAGTGAGAACCTTGCTGCGCGGCCCCACCCGTCCACCAGGCGGAATGCCTTCCAACGCCTCGCCCGAAGCGGCTACTCCTTGCCGGGTTCGGCCATCGCCGACGGACCCGGCTGATGTTTCCGTGTTGGACTACGTGATTCCACGGATGCCCTTCATCAGGCGATACAGGAGAGTTGCGCTCGTACCGGGGCCTTGCACTGCCCGTGCCCGCAGCCCCTTCTGGTCCGAAAGGCGCTGGTTGAAAGAAAGCACCGATGCCCGGGCTCCGGCGGAGTGCGACCCGCGTGCACCGAGGTGACCATGCCGCGCAACGCCCGACCGTACGGCTGACCACGAGCAGCGGACGCTCCGGTTTCGAGCACTGCAGGGCACTGGCGACGGTACGCAGATGGAGCCACGACCGGAGGGTAGCGGCGGCCATGCCTCGCTTCATCCGGTCAACCCCGAACGCCAATCCTCAAGTACTGGCAATGACTCGAACAGTCCACGTCAGTGTTGAATCAGGAGTACGGTACCCGTGTCCATGCCCCCGCCCTCCGGATCCCAGCAGCCCCAGGACCTGTACCAGTCTCCTCACCTGCAGGGCCCGTATCCGCACTTCCAGGGACCGCAACCACTCGCCCCTTACCAGGTCTGGGGGCAGGGCTACGCCCCCTTCGCCCGCCCTGCCCCGGTCAACGGCGTTGCCATCGCCGCCCTTGTGCTGGGCTTGATGTGCTTCCTGCCAGCGGTGGGGCTGGTCCTCGGGATCATCGCGCTGGTACAGATCAAGAAGCGGGGCGAGCGCGGCAAGGGCATGGCGATCGCGGGTGCGGTCGTGTCGTCCCTAGGAGTCGCCCTGTGGCTGTTCCCGAATGTCGTCCACGACTCTTGGGAGGGCTTCGTAGAGGACACCAGAGGCAGCAGTAGCCGCTTCCTCGCCAAGGGCGACTGCTTCGACTTCGACGTCCCGAGCTTGGAATTCGACCGGGGCGCCGACCACGTCGACACGGTGTCCTGCAACTACGAGCACGATGCCGAGGTGTTCGGCACCATCCCGCTGTCCAACGACGACCACCCGGGCGACGACTACCTCACCGACAAGGCCGAGGACGAGTGCCGGACGCTCCGGGAGGCCTACGCGATGGACCACTGGAGGCTGACCGACAAAGTCGGCGTCAACTATCTGACGCCCACCGCAAAAAGCTGGTCCTGGAGAGGCAACAAGATCACCTGCGTCTTCACCCACACCAACGCGTACGGCACCCTGTGGAGCCCGCTACGTACCGACGAGTCCACCCTCAACGCCGACCAGCTGGCGTTCCTGAAGGCGATGAACGCCGTCGACGAGGTCCTCCAGGAGGAGCCCGGGGAAGACGCCGAGGAGAACCTCGGCGCCCACAAGGACTGGGCGGCCGATGTCCGGGACGTGCTCGGCAAGCAGGCGGGCACGCTGCGGAGCCACACCTGGCGGGGCCACGCGGACAAGTCCGTCGACGCCCTGGTGAGGGACATGCAGGACGCCCGCGCGGAGTGGGCGAAGGCCGCCACCGCGGGTGACGCCCACACGTACTACCTGCACTACGACAACGGCTATAAGTACGTCGACGGCAACACCACCCGCAGTGCCCGCTCGGACCTGGGTCTCACCTTCATCCCGCCCTCGACTGTTGCCGAGTCGAGCCACCAACCGTGAGCCACCAACCGTAGGGGCTGGGATGATCTCCGCACCCGACGCACCCGACGCACCCGAAAGTCACCGCCAGAGCCATCCCGGGGTGTGCGGTCGACAACGGGAACAGGTAGCCGACCGTTCGGTTTCCGCCTGGCGCGGTTGGGGGGCCGCCACGATCTGGTGCAGGCCGTATCCCGAGCTGCTGAAACGGATCACCGCACGGCGTGCGGAGCTGGACGAACTCGAAGAACAGCTGACCAAGCAGTTGGCGGAGGTCCGGCCCGAGCGGGACGAACTCGCCGCCGCCGTGTGCGGTGAAACCGCCTTCGACGGGGATCTCGGCGCCGGTGATGGAGGAGGCGTCGTCGGAGAGGAGGAAGACCACCGGCGGGGTGATCTCGTCGACGGTGCCGGTGCGGGCCGGCGGCGGCTCGCGGATGTTCGTCTCGCGGAAGGCGGGCGCGGCGGAGGCGGTCGTCTCGGGTCTCGATGAAGCCGGGGTGGACGGTGAATCAGATGCTGACCCACGACGCGTCAAGTACCACCGGTAGGTCTCATGACTGCCGCTCCGACCGCAGCTGGACTGCCGCGCCCCGGCGGCCCCTGGCGCGCGGCTCTTGTCCGACCAACCCAGTACCGCGAGCGTCACGCGGCCGAATGCGGATGTACCGCTGTGGGACGAACAGCACTGTGGCCACCCGCTCTGACAAGCTCGCGGTCCGCTTCGAGGCGACCGTCCTCGTCGCGGCCCTCAACGCGTGGCTGTGATCAGGACCTGTCGCTACAGCTCGTGGTCCCGGGCCAGTTCGTCCCAGAGAATGCTGCGAAGAGCAAGATCAGCGTCCTCGCCCGACGGTACCTGCGGGGCGGGCTGGAACCAGGCCACGCTGAGAACGGACTGGTACAGGATCGGGTCGAGCTCAGGATCGATCACTGTCGATCTGAAGACACCGATGCAAGCCACTGAGGGCAGCACCTCAACAGGGCCGAAGGGGCCGACGGTCTCATCCGGGTACTCGCGGAGAGGCGCAACGAGATGGACGGGCGTCAGGGGAAACGCGCGTTCGGCCTCACGCAGGAGGCCGCCGACCTTCCAGTCGTTGACACGCTTGCACGGGTAGCCCTCCAGCATCCCCCCATAGGTCGATGACATCCGCAGCTCGGTGAGCTCGATCGAGCGACCGGACGAGAGGACTATGTGGCTCAGCGACATGCCGACACCCTATGCGCTCGATTCACCTCCGATGCACGCCCGAGAAGTGGGCGATCGTCGGCCGTATGAAGGGGAAGCGCATCCGCACGCACCGCCGCCGCGACCAGGATCGACGTTCCTGCAGAGTGGTCCGCTTCTGCCGCGTATGCCACGACACCATGTGTATGAGGGACTGGACATGACGATGCCTCAGTACGCTGGTGCGCCGAACAAAGGAGCACCGCGCATGAGCCGTCGCCTGAAGGCGATCACCCGCGAGGAACATCTGGCCTTGAACCTCGACGATGTGACCTGGGCTCGCGCCCGCGCCTGGGCCATCGCGGTGGGCGTCAGCGGAATCTCCTACCACTGGCACACCTTCCCCGCCTTCGTCGACGAGTGTCGAGCACGACTTCACGCGATCGTCCTCGACGCCGCTGCGCGTTGAGTCGCCACCCCGGTCCTAGCGGCCGGCCGTGGGGTGCCACTCGCCGCGGAGGAGGCCGAAGACCCAGGAGTCGGAGACGTCGCCGTTGACGACGCAGTCCTCGCGGAGGGTGCCTTCGCGGACGAAGCCGAGCTTCTCCAAGACTCGGGCGGACGCCACGTTGCGGGTGTCGGTCTCGGCCTGGACGCGGTTCAGGTCCAGGGTGTCGAACGCCCACCGCAGGGCGGCGTGCGCGGTCTCCGTGGCGTAGCCCTGGCCCCATGCGGCGGCGTCGAAGACGTAGCCCAGCGACGCGCTGCGGAAGTCCGGGTTCCAGCTGGTCAGGCCGCACCAGCCGATGAACGCGCCGTCGGAGACGCGGTCGACGGCCACCCGCGCTCCCGTGCCTTCCTCTGCGATCGTCCGGCACGTCGCGATGAAGCGCTGGGCGCGGGTTGGTTCCGTCCACGGCGGGGAGTCCCAGTAACGCAGCACGTTGACGCTCTGGAAGCGTTCCGCGGCCCGTCGCAGGGGCCAGCTGTCGTCCACGACGCAGCGGGCCGGGCGCAGTCGTCCGGTCTCGGTCAGGGGTGGATTACGGTGGGGCACGAGGGCCTCTCCGGTCGCCAGTGCAGATGTCGCAATCCACACCGAGCCAGAAAGCCCTCACCCATTTCAAGATCCCTCAGCCGAGACCTCCGTCACCAACCTCCGTGGACAGAACATCTAGGGCTTGGTCCGCGCCCAGGTTGTCATCTGCAGCATGTGCTTCGCTGGACCGCCGACGGTTCTGGTCATCGGTTACGACTACGCGTACGCGCTTACGTGCTTTGTCGTCTCCACCACGCGGGAACTGGGCTGTCTGCGTCGCCGGACTGGAGTCATGAGGCATCGGCGGGATCCACCCGGCGACCGGAGCGGCCACCGGTACGTGGCGGATCTGGCGCAGTTCCTCGGCTCGGCGGCCGGGCTGTCGCCCGCCACCGTGACCCGGCTGACGAAGCAGTGGCAGGATGACCACGCCGCCTTCCAACGGAGTGAACCTCGCCGACAGCGACTACGTGTACGGCGCACCGCGGTCCCGGACGCCGGTCTCCGCCTACGTGAGTGATTACGTACTTTCACCGATGCCAGGGAGACACGCTGGCGAAGAAGCTTGTTCACGAGCCGCGCATCGGCGCAGGCTGGAACCTCTGGGATGCCTTCTCGAAGCCGTGTAGCCGACCGCCACGTCGCTGGCCGACGAGCAGCGCCAGAGCGGTACAGGGAAGGCGATTCGTGAACCGTCAGCAAATGGAATTCCATGCCTCATGCGGGCACTTGATCTCGGTGCAGGCCGAGCGTGCCGGGCAGAACGTCCGTTGCCCTCATTGCCACCGGGTGGTCCCGGCTCCGGCTGCCGATGTTCCGTACGCCTCGCCCGTGCTCATACCCGGCCCTGTTCCCGGGCCGGCCACGTCGGTGGAGCCGGCCGCCCTGACCGCCCTCTACGTGACCGTCCTCATTGCCGGTGTGCTGGGAGCCGCCTGCGTCTATCTGGTCATGTTCGACGAGCTCGACGAGTCCGAACTGGTCACGATCACCCCGCTGTGGTTCTTCCCGATCGTCTTCGGCCTGTACGGCTTCGTCTCCCAGCGACTGTTGCGGCGTATCTCCGCTGGGCACGCGGGAACCCTCAGCCAGGCCGCCCGCATGTCGATCGACGTGGCAGGGTACTGGGCGCTCCCGGCGCTCTTCCCGTTCCTCGTGCTGAGATGGCGCAGTTCTCTGCTCGTGTCGCTGGCGGCGGCATCCTTCTGGGCCGTACTGCTGTGGTTCTTCTTCGCGGCGGTCTTCCCGACCCTCTGAGCGCGCTCACCGCATCGCCCACAATGACGGAAAGCACCGATGTCCGAGCTCCAACGGAGTGCGGCACCGCGTCCACCCCGGTGGCCGTATCGCGCAACGACCGGCCGTACGGCTGACACAAGCAGCGGACGATCCAGTTTCGAGCGCTGTGGTCACTTGCTGCGGCCGCTGTGGTCACTTGCTGCGGCGCAGAATGAGCCCCGACCGTCAGGTCGCGGCGGTCAGTTCGGTTCCGTGGGTTGAGGTAATGATGGATGGATCTGATCAAGTGTCTCGGGATGTGACTGCCTCGCAGGGGCTGGGTTCTTGGCGGGCGGACTGGACGTGCGGTTCCGGGTCGGACCCCCGGCTGCTCCGCTGCTTCAAGGGTCACGACGCCCCCGTGGTCGCGGTGGCGACGGCGGTCGTCGACGGGCGTCCGGTTGTCGTCTCGGCGAGCCGCGACGCGACGATGTGTATCTGGGACCTGGCGACTGGGGAACGGCTGCGCACGCTGACGGCAGCTCCTCCCGACCCCATCTCGTCGTTGTCGCCCGAGTTGGTGGCCCTGGCCACGGTGGTGGTCGACGGGCACCCCCTGGTCCTCACGTGCCACTGGGACGGGTCCGCAAGGCTGTGGGATCCGGAGACGGGGCGTTCTGCGGGCGAACTGGCCCTGGGGCTGGCGCGGTTGGTCCTGGATGGCCGGCACGTGGTGCTGGCCGTCGGGGCGGACCGGACGCTGGGTGTATGGGACCAGGCCACCGGCAGTCGGCTGGGCGTGTTCCCCTGGATGGTGGGCACAGGGGAGCTGGATGGACGCGAGGTCGTTGTCACATGTCCACCGGACCATCCGGCGCAGGTGTGGGATCTGGCCACCGGTCGCGAGATCGGCGAGTGCCTGCCGGCCGAGGGAGCGTGGACTCGCGAAGGGCGGCACTTCGCCGTAACCAGTGAGGAGGGCCAGGCGCCCCGTGTGTGGGATCTGGACCGCCACGTGCTTCTGGCAGCCGACCCGGGGGAGTTGCTGGCGGATGGCGAGCACGGTGACGAAGTGTCAGCCTTGACGGTCGTCGACGGGCGGGTCGTGGTCCTCAACTTCCATCACGAGGCGGCACCGGAAGTGGTCGGAGACCTGGCTCCCATTGTTTTTCCCGACGGCCTGTCCGAGACCTTGATCCTTGAAGGGCGCAGTGTGGTGCTCGTCGTGGGCGCGGATCAGACACTGCGTTTCTGGAACCTGCCGACGAGCCCCATGGGCCCTGACGGTACGCGGAGCATCCGCAGCATCCCTTTGGAAGCCGCTGAGGGGAAGGGGCTCAATAGCGCCGACCCGGAAGACCGGGTCGGCCTGTGGCCCCTGGTCTCCGCCCGGACGAGCGGCCTGTTCGCCACCGAGTTGCGCTGGGGAATCGAAGCAGGGGCCGCTTCCCGGAGTCTGGTGCTGGATGACCTGCCCGTCTCCCTCATCGCCGGACCGGACGGCACCGTCACGGTGCGGCACGCACTCAGCCTTTCACCTGCGGGTAGTGTGCTGAGCGGTCACACCGATCGGGTGTGGGCCATCGACACCGCCCCGGCCAGGACGCGAACCCTGGCGGTCACGACCGCCCGCGACCGTACTGTACGCGTCTGGGATCTTGCCACCGGCGAGCAGGAGGGTGAGCCCCTCACCGGGCACACCGGCCAGGTGTGGGACGTCGCCGCCACCGTTGTGGAGGGACGTTGCGTCGCCGTCACCGCAGGGGAGGACCACACGGTGCGCACCTGGGACCTCACCGCTGCGCGAGGGGACTGCGGCCGCCTGCGAGCCGCACACACCGGATCCGTCCTGGCGGTCGCCACCGCGGTCGTCGGCGGCGTCCCCGTGGTCGTCACCGCAGGCGCCGACCACACCGTGCGCACCTGGGACCTGGCCACCGGCTCGCGGGCCTCCGACTTCCTGAGCGCAGAGGTGTCCGCCATGACGACGGCGGTGGTGGGCGGACACGCGGTTGTCGTCACGGCCGCTCCCGACGCCACCCTGCACATCGTGGAGCTCGCCACCGGCCGACCGGTCCACCGCCCGTTTCCCAGCGGCCACGGCAGAGTCCTGGCTATCGCCTCGACGGTCCTGGAGGGCCTGCCCGTCGCCCTCACCGTAGGCAGCGACCGCGCTGTGCGCGTCTGGGACCTCACCACCGGACAGCCCCTGGGCGCACCTCTCACCGGCCACTCCAGCCGTGTTACCGCCGTCGCCACCACGGTCCTCGACGGACGGCCCGTGATGGTTACAGGCAGCTGGGACAAGACAGTGCGACTGTGGGACCTCCCCACCGGCCGACAGCTCGGTGAACCCCTGACCGGCCACACCGACTGGGTGACCGCCGTGACCACTGCCACCTTGGGCGGAGCCCCCACCGCGATCAGCAAGGGCCGGGACCGGACGATACGCCTGTGGAACCTGTCCACGGGGCAGCAGATCGGCGACGCCCATACCGCCGAGTCAGGCTCCGACAATTCGCTGGCGGTCTCAGCGATGGCCGACGGACGGCTCGTTGCAGCCCTCGGCGATGACCACACCGTGCGGTTCCACGACCTCACCGCAGGGTGCCCGGCCGGTGCCGACCACCTGTTCTCTTTCCCTGTGCACTCACTCGCCGCGGCACCGGGCGGACGCTTCGCGGTCGGGTTCGGTTGCGAGGTCGCGGTTTTGTCGAGGGCATCCTGACAGGCCAGGGTCTCGCCAGGGTAGCGACGGCCCTCGCCGAGCAGCAGGTGCTGCTCCACACCGTCCGTCGGCAGGCCGGAGCCGTGCGGGGTGCCACGGCGGGCATTCGGAGTGATGCCGCGGGCCTGCAGGAGACGGCGGTGCTTGTCGAAGTCGTAGTCGCGGTCGGCGAACAGCCGCCGGGGCTTGTGGCGCGGACGGCCGCGCCGACCTCGGTGCAAGGACGGCGTCCAGCAGCGGGATGAGCTGGGTGACGTCATGGCGGTTCCTGCCGTTCAGCGACATCGCGAGCGGGGTGCCGTGCCGGTCCAAGATCACATGGTGCTTGCTGCCGATCCGGCTGCGGTCGACCGGCGAAGGGCCGGTGTGAGCGAGTACTGAAGGACTGGGCCGCCGCCCATCTGCCCGCCGTGGCCGAGTTCGACGGCGACGAGCCGACCCGGCAGCGGTGGATGCTGGCCCGCCGCAGCATCAGCAGGCCCGACGAGATCGCCTACTACCTCGCCTGCGCTCCCCTGGACGCCACCGTCGCCGACCTGGTCCGCGTCGCCGGATGCCGCTGGAAGATCCACGCCACAGCCCGTCCATGCGGTCTCTCACCCACATCGCCGCCGTACCGCCCGGGTTGCTCGCCCTCGCGATCTGCGCGGTCAGAGGCGGGACTTGCTCACCGGAACGAGGACGGAGCGACAACGGACACCTCGACAACTGCATGGGCTCTCGGAACACCCCGAGCATGCCCACCGATCACCCCGGCGCACCGGGAGACTCCAAGATCCCCGACAGAGTCAAGCTCGGTCCTGGACTAGCTGATCGGCCAGGCGGCGGGCCTGGGCCAGCAGCGTGCCGTGCGTCGCCAGCGCACCGGGATCATCCTGTACGGCGGCGGGCAGCCGTCGCTGGAGTTCGTCGAGCGTGCCGCGAAGGTCCGCTACGGCCTCACGCAGCGCCTCCGTGGAGTCGTCGCCACCGCTTTCGGCGAACCGGGACTGGCCATAGAGGCCGACGGCGCGCGCGGTGTGCCGCAGGAAGTTCGCGTAGGGACTAAGACCATCGTGGCCATCGTGCTGTCCAAGACCAGCGCGGCGGCAGTCGCCACCACCGTTCCCACCGCGATGGCGGCCAGCTGCTGCAGGCCGTGCGCGATCGACCGGTACACCGTCGACTCGACCAGCACAACCGCCATCCACGGGGCGACGAACGCCATCGGAGCCTTAAGCCACCAGCCCGCCAGCCCCCAGGCCACGCAGGCCGCCAGCGCGGCCTTGCCGGCCTGCACCACCAGATCCCGCTCACGGCCCGGCCCCGCCCACGCCCGCCGCACGGCCTGCACGGCAGCCTCACTGTGACGCCGAACCGCCCCTGTCACCCTCGCAGTCCACTCCATACGCCCCAGGTGCCCAGGGACAACAGATGCACCAGTCCGCCGCGGCGACGGCACCCCGAGCAGGCGGAGGCCACCGACGCACTGACAGACGCGGACTCACATCCCGCGATGCGCCGCACCCGCAGCGGCCCGTCAGTCGAGTATTCGCTTCAGCCGCTTCATCAAGAGCGAGCCCTCACCCCTGTGGCCGTCAGATGAAAGCCCACAATCCGCTTGATCCCTGGCTCAAGGCCCACACCGCCGCCTGACGCTCCCGCGTACCGGGGCAGCTTCAAGGTGCCGGCGCCGCGTGCCCGGCGCAGCGCACCGGGCACGTACTGGAGCAGCGCCCGATGGACCAGCCTGCCCAATACGTTGTCGCATTCGGTGCCGTCCGGGATCACATACCAGCGCTGGTCGCCCGCCGACGACGTCCACGCGGCTACCACCGGATCTCCCAGGGAGTCGAGCCGCTTTCGCCCTTCCCTTGTCCCAGACCCGTCAGCGCCTGGGAGCCCACACACGCCAACCATGCGCCGTCCACCCGCTTACAGTCCCAGCGGTCAGGTGTGGGAGAGGGCGAAGGAAACGAGGAAGCCGCTCACCGTGATCAGGCCGATGGCCAGGTGAGCGTCCTCGAACGCTTCGGGGATCATCGTGTCCGCGATCATGGCGAGGATCGCCCCGGCCGCCACCGCGGTCACTGCGGCGATCACGGCAGGAGAGAAGGAACCGACCACCGTGTAACCGAAGACGGCCGACACCGTGCTGGCCGCGGCGATCGCCGCCCAGACACCGAAGACGTACCCCCGGCCACGGCCGGCCTTTTTCATCCCCGCCGAACTGGACAGCCCCTCAGGGACGTTGCTGATGAACACCGCAGCCACGGTCACCAGACTCACCGCGCCGCCGTCTAGCAGGCTCACGCCAATGACCGCCGACTCCGGCACCCCGTCGAGCAGAGCGCCGAGCGCAAGCGCCATCCCGGACCCGCCCTGCTCGGCCTCCGAGGGCTGCGCCTCCACCCGCTCGTGACCGGAGCGCTTGCGGTGGCGCGCGCCCCGGCGGGCCAGCCACACATTTCCCCCGGTGTAGGCCAAGGCGCCGATGAGGGTCCCGACGGCTGCCGGAGCAAGCCCCGCTTGCTCGTACGCCTCCCCGACCAGCTCGAAGGACACCGCTGAGATCAGCACCCCGGCGCCGAAGGCCATCACGGTCGCGATCACCTTTTGCGGCACCCGCAACCCATAGCCCAGCGCAGCACCAAGCAGCAGCGCCGAACCCGCCACCAACCCCCACAGTCCAGCCTCTACCACTTCAGCCATGCCGCCCCGTCTACCCACAATGAATGTCGATCAACGGGCAACCGGCGCAGCCGTGCGGACAGCAAGTGAGCCCTACATCCACGCAGAAGGACCGACGCGGGAAGAACTTGAGGAGTCGGCCACCGCCGCTTCGCCGCCGGACAGTCGCGCCTGCCCCGGTCCAGGCAGAACCCGCATCGGCAACGCGGCCGTACGCCGTGACGCCCGTGCCCGAGTCTTCACGCGAGCGTCGAGCACGCTACGCCACTGCCGGAGATCGCCGATCCGCTGAAGGCGGCGCCCAGGGACGCGCGGTCTTTGGCGAAACTGTTCTTCGCACAGATGGCCGTCCTGGAAGAGGGCACCGGCGAGTACCAGTACGCGCGGAACACGCTGATCGAGATGAATATGTCTCTGGTGCGCTACGCGGCCGGCTGGCCGGTTCCGGAGCCGGGGCGCGGACGAGATGGAGGACATCGTCCAGGTCGGCATGATCGGTCTGATCAAGGCGATCGACCGGTTCGAGCTGTCGCGTGAGGTGGAGTCCACGTCCTTCGCCGTCCCCTACATCGTGGGCGAGATCAAGCGGTTCTTCCGCGACACCTCCTGGGCCGTGCACGTCCCCCGGCGCCCGCAGGAAGCCCGGGTCGAACTCGCCCGCGCCACCGACGAACTCCGCAGCCGACTGGGCCGCAACCCGCCGGTCACGGAACTGGCCGAACTGATGAACCTGTCGCAGGACGAAGTCATCGAAGCGCGCCTGGCCGCCAACGGCTACAACTCCAGACTTCATCGGAACTGAAGACACCGCCATGGAACTGGTCGAGGACTTCCACGCCCTCGCCCCGCTCCTCGCCGAACTCGACGAACGCGACCGGCGGATCATCCACGTGCGGTTCGTCGAACAACTCACGCAGGCCCAGATCGCCGGACACCTCGGCTGCTCCCAGATGCACGTATCCCGCCTGCTCACACGCACCCTCACCCGCCTGCGCGCAAGGGCATGCTCACCACCAACTGAACCAAACGGCAGCAGGAGCCCAGTCCCCGTCACCAAGCCAGCAGGGACCTCCGGGCTCCGATCCTCACGACGTCGGCCCGGACGGCCAACCCCCTTCCCGGCCCAGAGTGTGTGGCGTCCTGGCTCGGGTGGAGTGGCTCACGGGAGGCCGGTGCCACAGGCCCGGGGTGCCGACACGCGTTCGAAGCCGAGCTCGGACGACCAATACCACCCCTCGCACTCGGAAGGCTCCGGCACTCAGGACCGGCCATGACCGTGGCTGCGCCCCCATTGCCGCCTCGCATCCGCCCGGGCCAGGTGTGACAACGGCTTGCCAGCAGCCTGTCGCTGAAGCTCCCCACCCTGCGGCCGCGGCTGTCCCGGTGCACCGACATCACGCTGTGCGTCGTGGCCCAGGCCGTGGATACGGTCCCCGCAGGTCACATGTGTGCTGGCATGGCATGGCCGCTGGCGGGTAGACGCCGGACGTTGACGAGGAGGCGGCGGGACGCCTGGGGAGGTCAAACGCCGCCTCCTCGTCCTTGTGGCGAGGGATCAGGCTGCATAGGCGGCCCGGAGGGTTGCTACTGGGGACGGCGTCGGATGACGTCCCCGCAGAGGTCGCCGGGGAGAGCGACGCGAGCGGCCGACCGGCTCCCGCTCAACCTCGAAGCCGTTACGACGGCCATGAGGATCCCCAGACTGCGCCGCCCGCATCAGCGGCCCGGGCCGCCGGCAGGACGGGATCGCTGTCCCACCCGGCCAGCTCAGGGCCAGAGCGGATGCGGACACCGGCGGGCCGTGCTCGGCCTGGACGCAGGGCGAGGAAGTCCGTCGGCGGCGGCATGCCTCGGCGATACAGGCTCCATCACGTCCAGGGCAACGGTGCCGTGTATCGGCTGGGCGCCAGGCATCACGCTGCCCGTACCATCGGAAAACGGCCGTGCCGGATTTCCTCCTGCTGCCCCCCATTCCCCCAAACGGTTGTCCGCCGTAGCATCCGGGCAGGCTGTCGGCGCACACCGTGTCGGGAACCCAAGCGCAACCAGCGAGCACAGTCGAGGAGACGGTGACAGAGACCCACGGAGCAGCCCGGCCAGGCCAGCTGTCGATCGACCACACCGCCATCGGCGACATCCAACTGCTCACCCTGTGCGGCGAAATCGACCACAGCAACCGCGACCAGCTTAGGCAGGCCCTGCTCACCAACGCGGATACGACCACACGGACGGTGCTCGATCTCAGCGGCGTGACTTTCCTTGACTCCAGCGGCATCAACACCCTCCTCGCCGCCCACCAGAGCATGAGAGACGCTCAGGGATGGCTGCGCATTGCCGGCGCCCGGGATCCGGTGCTGCGGGTCCTTCGCCTCGTCGGCCTGGACCAGGTCATCTCTTGCCACTCCACCGTCGAGCAGGCCACGGCCGCCTAACCCCACCTCACGACTTCGCCGGTCCGCTTGGGGGCGAAGATCCACCACGCGGACATGGTCGACCGGCCGGCTTCACCCACACCTCCCGCCACCCGATGGCGCTCGGCTTACGGCTGCGCGACGCACGCGTAGCACTGTCCAGCGGCTCAGCACAGCGCTCTCCTCCGGTGGTCGCCCCGCGCCTGTGATCCCTGAGGGTCAGTCACGACCTGGTTTGGGTGGCCACGAAGACCTGGATGCCGCAGGAGTCCATGAGGGGCACGCCACCACGGTCCGCGGCGGTGTCGCGCCGTCGGAGGACAGCAGGTGCTCGGTGAGCTCGGTCGTGACGGTGTGGGGGCTCGGGGCCCCGACAGGATGGACGTGGGAGCCTGCCCGATTCTCGTGAGCACTCCTTCGGCCCTCTGCGTATCCGAGTTCATGGGCATGCGAGGCGGAGTCCGGGGTATGCGTAGGCGGGTGAACGGGGGAAAAAGGTGAATCTGGTGGACACAGTCCCAGATGGTGAGGACAGCGTGATGTCTGGCGCCCCTCCAATACAGGAGACCATCGCCCTCCGGAGGACACCCGCGGGGGGCTTGCTTCCCAACCCCACTGGGGACGAGCCACCTGCTTGCAGGGCATTCCCGCGCAGACGCCGAACTCCGGGAGCGCGTAGATGCGCGCTGGGGTGAGTGACCGCGGCATCGATGCCCGTGCCGCCGCGCGGCCTTCCAGCCCTCGAGCCCGAACCGCGCCAAGTTGCGCCTGACTGGTGCGCGAGTCGTGGACGAGAGGCGCCCCTGCCCAGGCATGAGACGCATGCAGACATATCGGCCGACGACAGGTTGCTCGCTCCCGTTGGCAGAACCAGGCGTGTCTGCCGCCTGGATACACTGCCCCGTCGAGAGGAGCTTTTCCTCTGCCCGTGCCGGGACGGTCGGCAGGCGGCTCGATGTGAAGGAGTCCGAGCGTGGATGCCCCACATGCAGTGGGCGGGCCCGCCCCGGCGCAGCTCGTGAGGGCCGCGTTGGAGGTGACCCCGTTGCCCGGCGGTCGTTCCGGGATACGTGCCCGCGGTGAGATCAGTGCCCTCACTCGCCCGTCTTGGGAGCAGGCCCTGTCCGAGCTGGCCCGGCGGCACGTGGGCGTGTCGTACGTGGAGCTGTCGGATGTGGGGTTCGTCGACGTGGCCGGGGTGACCGCGCTGGCGGTCACCGCCATGACCCTGCCCGACGGGAGGGTTGTGGTCGAGAATCCCCCGCCGCAGCTGCCGCGGGTTTTGGAGATGTTCTGGCCGGGCCTGGACCGGATCGAGGTGGCTCTGTGATGAGCACGGTGACCACTCACGAGGCGTTCGTGCACCCTGCCCTCTTCTACCGCACCGAGCAGGAGTACACGCAGCAGATGGTGGCCTTCCTGCGCGAGGGCCTGATCAACGACGAGCCGATGGCCGTGGCGGTGCCCGGCCCCAACCTGGAACTGATCAAGACAGGCCTGGGCGGGGACGCCGAGGGCATCCTGTTCCTGGACATGACCGAGGCCGGCCGCAACCCGGGACGGATCATCCCCAAGGTGCTGCGCGGATTCGCCGACGCCCACCCGAAGGGGCGTGTGCGGATCATCGGCGAGCCGATCTGGGCCGGGCGCAGCGCGATCGAGTACCCGGCGTGCGCGCAGCACGAGGCTCTGATCAACGCCGCGTTCGAGGGCAGGGCGGTGACGATCCTGTGCCCGTACGACGAGGTGCGGCTGGATCCGCAGGTGATCGCCGATGCGAAGGTCACCCACCCGACCCTCATCAGCGGGGAGGGACATGAGTCGGTCAGCGACGTCTACGACTGGCAGGCGGTCGTCGACCGGTACAACCAGGCGCTTGCGCCTGCACCGGACGCTGCCGCCTTCTCCTACGGTGGTGAGGACCTTCCGGCGGTCCGCCGGTTCGCTCTCGCTCAGGCGAGGCGGCTGGGCATGGCCGGGGAGCGGCTGCTGGATGTGGAGCTGGCCGTCGCGGAGCTGACGACCAACAGCGTGGTCCACGGCGGAGGCCGCGGGACACTCGCCATCTGGGCCGAGCAGGGGCAGCTGGTGTGTGAGGTCCGCGATGCGGGCCGGCTGACCGATCCGCTGGCCGGCCGCCGCCCGCCGGAGCGCGGCCAGTTGGGCGGCCGGGGCCTGATGCTGGTCCACTACGTGGCCGACCTGGTGCGCGTGCACACCGGCGACGACGGCACGACCGTGCGCTTCTACCTCAGCTTGTGACAGCGCGCGGGCGGCCACCTGTCCGGGTGGCCGCCCGCCCCGCTCGTCTCCCGGATCTTGTATTCAGCCCCGCACCGAGGGCCGGTAGGCGTCCAGCCTTTTGAAGACCATCCGCTCCATCCCGAGCGATGCCAATGTCAGCCACTCGCGCACGACGTCGGCGTCGGTGGTCGACGGGCACAGTGCCCACGGCGCGATGTGCCGGCGGGCGGTGAACACGGACTCCAGTGCGGCCCTGCGCCGCCGGTCGGCTTCGGCCGCCGCCCACCCCACACCCTCCGCAGGCGTCCCTTGGAATTGATCATCTAGGCGGACACATATGTCAGTGCCGGATACACCTCCGGGTCGCCTTCGACACCG
The DNA here is from genome assembly GCF_055592645.1 of Streptomyces sp. NPDC041108. Lineage (NCBI taxonomy): Bacteria > Bacillati > Actinomycetota > Actinomycetes > Kitasatosporales > Streptomycetaceae > Streptomyces > Streptomyces sp. NPDC041108. The sequence continues at coordinate 53,203 of NZ_JBVIYK010000031.1, forward strand.
GCCTCACGGAGGATCGGAACGAGGATCTCGGCGAAGCGGTTGAGGGCCTCCTCGGACTCCCAGACGTCGACGACGCGGAAGGTGCTCTCACCCTGTCCCGCGATGTGTGCGAGCAAACCTTCTACGGGCCAGTCGGCTGGAGAGTCCATCCGGTTCTTGCCCCCCGTCAACTTGCGGTTGGTCTCCTCGTACTGCTCCTGTGTGAACTCAGGGGAGATGAGGACGATCGGCATTTGGGTCCTTCCAGATCGCGGAGACGCGGCATGGGACTGCCACGTCTGGGCCGGAATCAGACGACGGCGATGTCCGCCTGCTCACATAGCGATCCTGGGCCGCCTCGCATCATCGCGCATGACTTGCTGCTCCACACGAGACGGAGTCACGCCCGTCGAGAGAGCGAACGTTGCCTGATGCGGCACAGTGTGCTGCGCCAGAAATCTTGAGATTTGTTCCACCTGTTTTCTGGTCGGTTGTTCCGACTTTGGTGAGGTAGTCGGCGAGGGAGGTGAGGATCCCGTCGGCGGTCTTGGTCCAGGTGAAGGGCCGCGGGTTCTCGTTCCAGGTGTCGATCCACGCAGTGATGTCGTCCTCCGGTGCCTTCACGGAGGTGTGGACGCCGCGGCGGATGAGCTTGTCGGTGAGCAGGCCGAGCCACCGCTCCACCTGGTTCATCCAAGAGGAGCCGGTGGGGGTGAGATGGACGTGGAAGCGGGGGTGCTTGCCGAGCCACGTCCTGATCTCGGCGGTGTTGTGGGTGGCGTAGTTGTCGCAGACGAGATGCACGTCGAGCCCGGCGGGCACTGCCTTGTCGACCCGGATCAGGAACTTCTTGAACTCGATCGCCCGGTGGCGGCGGTGCAGTTGCGATACGACGGTGCCGTCGGCGATGTTGAGGGCGGCGAACAGGCTGGTGATGCTGAGCCGCAGATTGTCGTGGGTACGCCGTTCGGGCATGCCCGGCATCATCGGCAGCACCGGCTGGGACCGGTCCAGCGCCTGGATCTGGCTCTTCTCGTCCACGCACAGCACGACCGCCTTCTCGGGCGGGTGGTGGTACATGCCGACGACCTTGGCGGCGAACTGCGGATCGGTGGACTGCTTGAAGGAGTCCTGCAGGTGGGGCTTGAGGTCGAACCGCTTCCAGATTCGCCCGATCGTCGTTTTCGACAGTCCGGTGCGCTGAGCCATCGAGGCCCGTGACCAGTGCGTGTCCTGGCCCGGGACCGACTCCAGAGTGGCCACGAGGACCTCCTCGACCTGGTCGAGGAGGATCGAGGGCGGCCGGCCCGAGCGAGCGTGGCTCGTCATGAAGACCGTCAAGGCGTTTCGCGATGAACCCGGCCCGCCAGCCGTTCACGGTCGCTTGCCGACCGTCTTGGCCTGGACACCGACGATCCGTGCAACACCGCGTTTGACATGCCGTCAGCACGCGCCAGAAGGATGCGGGCCTACTCGGCCGAGCGCCGGTGCGGCAATGCCGTCCGGCGCACCAACTCGGCACGCTCGGCCTCGGACAAAGTGATCTCCCCAGCAGAAGGCTCCGAATTCGACATGACAGCAGGGTACTTACCAACCCTCAAGATTTCTGGCGCAGCACACTAGTGGGTCGGCTGAGGTCATCCGCGGACGGGGTCCCGCGGGCCGCTCGTGGCGGTCCGCGGGACCCCGTCGCCCGTCTTCTCGCCGTCCTTCTCGGGATCGGTCCTCGGCCCCGTCAGGAGGTACGTCAGGCCGAAGCCCGCGCCCACCACCACCGCGCCGCCGGCCGCGTCGAGGACCCAGTGGTTGCCGGTCG
>NZ_JBVIYK010000032.1:0-44893 GCF_055592645.1 Streptomyces sp. NPDC041108
GGTCTCGGCAGCCAATTCAGCTATGTATTGGTTGACTTCCGCCTCCAAGGCGGCGGCGAGCATCCGGCGGGCGCCCTCGCGAACGATCTCGTCGATCAAGGAGCCGGACTGGGTCGAGCCGTTGTCGGTGACCACGCTGAGCACGGGCGTGCCTTCCCGACCCGCGCTGCGAACGCGGGCCTACTCGGTGACCATCACAGGATCATTCGGGAAGGTACGCCCTCCGCGTCCCTTCTTGCACTGATCCACAGGTTCCGAGCACTGCTCCTGTCTCTGGCGCTGTGGTTCACGGAACTGCGGCCACAGCCGAGATCAAGAATCCTCATCAGCGCCGCGGGTGGCTCAACGATGCGCACAGGGGCGAGAGAGGCTGTTTGAGCCGAACTGCGACTGCATGCCGCCAGGAATGTGAAGAATCCGTGACGGACCCATGTGTGTGTCGGATGCTGGTTCGGGCTCCGGCTCCGGAGATCCCGCACCAGTGATCAGCACACACATGCTCGCGCCTGCCACAAGGAGTACCCATGAGGAAGTTGCTCCGCCAGGGCATCATCGGCCTCTCGGCCGCCGCCTCGCTCACGCTGTTGCCAACAGCCGTCACCCCTGCCCAGGCTGTCCCGTCCGCCATCCCGTCCGGGATGACCTGGACCGTGCTCGCCGAGGGAACCGCGAACGGCACGGTCAGAGTGGGGGCGGACTCCGCGACCGATCCCTACTACGGCGACACCCCGGCCACCGCCACGCTGCCGCTGCTATGCCTGCGCATCACCGGCAGTGGCGTACCCAGCGGAATCACCCCGGACTTCTACGCGGGCTGGGCTCGCGGCACCGTCGCCGCCACACCTCCCGTCCAGGGCAAAGCACTGACCAGCCTCGCCGTCGCCAACAACCTCTGCGTCCAGTACTACGGAAGCGGCTGGCGCATGGCCGAGTTCCACGACGGCCGCTACGGCAGCAACCTGGAGTCGAGCGGCGGCTGGTCGTTCTGGGCCCATGGCTACCTCCCCGAGAACACGCGCTTCTGGACCACCATCAACGACCAGCCCGCAAACCCCTGGAACTGAGCCACCGCCGCCCGCCTGACTCTGCCGGTCCGCAGTTCCGCACCGCACGGCGCTGTCACGTTGGCTGACCGGTGGGATGATCTTCTGGTTGATCGCGCTGGACTGGAGGGGCTGTCTGTGGGGGCTGTGTCGCTGTCGTACAGGGGGCATCGGTACCCGGTCGAGGTGATCTCCCACTGTGTGTGGCTTTACCGCCGCTTCCCGCTGTCGTGCGCGAGGTCGAGGAGTTGATGCTCGAGCGCGGCGTGACCGTCTGTCTCCTACGAGACGGTCCGCCGCTGGTGCGCCAAGTTCGGGCAGACCCACACCAACGCGATGCGCCGCCGGCAGCCACGGCCCGGTGACAAGTGGCACCTGGACGAGGTCTTCATCAAGCTCAACGGGCGGTTGCTGTACCTGTGGCGGGCCGTCGACCAGGACGGCGATGTCCTGGACATCCTCGTGCAGAACCGGCGGGACACCGCCGCGGCCAGGCGCTTCTTCCGCCGCCTGCTGAAGAAGCGCCGAATGGTGCCGCGGGTGGTCGTCACCGACAAGCTCCGCTCCTACGGCGCCGCCCACCGCGAGGTCATGCCCTCGGTGGAACAGCGCTCGCACAAGGGCCTGAACAACCGGGCGGAGAACAGGCACCAGCCCACCAGGCAGCGCGCACGGGCGATGAAAGGCTTCCGCTCCACGGGCGGGCCCAGCGGTTCCTGTCCGCGTTCAGCGGCATCTCCCCCCACTTCCGGCCCCGCCGCCATCTGATGCCCGCACACGACTACCGAGCCGAGATGACCGTTCGCTTCGCCATCTGGGAGCACGTGCTCCCGCCGGACTACCAGCGCATTCTCGCCAGCGTGCGGCAGGCCGCGGGACCGGTCATGGCCCGGCAGGTCGGCGAGTTGCTGGGAGTGGACGTCAACGTCCGGTCCAAGCTGGAACCGCTGCGCGGGAAACTGGTCAGACTCGTCGACCGCGGCTGGCTGCGGAAGCTACCCGACGGCCGGTTCACCCCCCGCCTGTGACCGGCTGCTGGTGATCACGTGCTTCGCCCCATCCGGCACATCGTTGCCAGCGGGACAGGGAGCTGCTCGACTCTCCTGCTGAAATTCGCGGTAGAAGTTGCCCATCACCGCGGCGACCGGTGCGTAACGGACAAGGAGCGCCGCGACCGACGCGGGAACTCCCTGTGGGGGCACCCCTTGGGCGCACGCATTCACAAACGTCCTGCGTTCTTCCGGTGTGTATCCGTAGAGAGCGACGGCCAGCCCAGTTCACCAGGTGGGTGACGGCGTAGCACTGGTCGTAGGTGCGGTGCTGGTCGAAGAAGTCGGCCTCGTCCCGTGTGAGGTCGAAGCGTGAGGAGATCGCGAGGCCGTAGTCGGTGAAGAAGAGCTGTCGGCCGTCGGTGAGGATGTTCTCGAAGTGCGCGTCGAAGTGCAGAAGCCCGCGGGCGTTCATGAACGAGATGCCGGCTTTCAGCTCGTCGTCGACCATGGCGCAGGCCCGCTCGGCCACCTCGTCACCGGCCCCGGTCTGGACGCCCAACCAGTCGTGCAGGTTCTGCGGGATGTACTCCAGGAACAGCACGAGGCTTGCCGTGGACTGCTGGAGAGCTTCGATCCGTCGGCGTACCGCTGGTCCGCCTCCCCAGTAGGCGACAGCTCGATCCACATCGGCCAGCTCCTCGGGCAGCGGCTGGCCAGAGTCTGGGATCACCCGCCAGTGGTACATCAGGGGGAAGCCCTCGTAGTCACCCGCGACCACCCAGTTCGTCGTCATGGTGTGCGCGCTCAGCTCCCGCCAGGCCCCGAACCCCGGGGCGCCGATGGTACCGATGCCGTAGTGACAGAAGGCCGGGAGTCCGAACAGATTCGCGGTGGAGTGAACATGCTCCGGCCGTCGCTCCAGATCGGTCAGCCGTACCTGCTTGACGAAGACCCGGGTTCCCTCAACCTCCAGCAGGACCGTCTTCCCGCCAATGCCTGACCCCAGCGGTGCGCCGGCGTCCACGAACTCGCGCAGACTGCGGTCACTGCGCAGTGCCAGCGATGTGGAAACGGAGCCGTGGGCGGCCAGACGAGCACCGTGGGACATATCGGGGCCTTTCACTCACGCCTCCAACCGTGCCCCGCCTCCTGTTCAACGGTTTCAGCAGACACCGGGACGGGGGCCAGAGACCACCCTCCCACGTCGGAGACGGTGAGATGTGGCGTAACTGGGGGCTCTCCAGATGCCGTTGAGGGCCGTGTGACGAAAGCCGAAGAGCCTGGCTCTGTCGACGATCTTGTGATGGCACCTGGCTGAGTTGCAGGACTCGGCCCCACTGGTGACGTTGGAGCCCCGGGCCAGCGGGTAGAGTGCAGTGATGTCGACTTTGTGGCCGTGCTGGCGAAACGGCCGGACTCAGCTGCGGTGGAGGCGCTGAGTGCGGCGCATGTCGCAACTCCATGATCGCCAAGACCTGTGCCTGTCTTGCTGCCGGCTCCCACTGATGGCGATTCCTTCAGGGAAACGGGGAGGTTCGGTGGGCGGCGCGCCGTCGGGCCTTGCCGTCGTTTGACATCGAGTGCGCTCCAATTTCTAGCGTCCTGGGCATACGGTTCCAACGAGCCCAGGAGGCAGCATCATGACCACCGTCCCTACCCGGCACCTCGGCGAACTGGCGGTCTCCGCGCAGGGCCTGGGGTGCATGGGAATGAGCCATGGCTACGGCGCCACGGACGACACGCAGTCGATCGCGACGCTGCACCACGCCCTCGACCTCGGGGTGAGCCTCCTGGACACCTCCGACTTCTACGGCTCCGGGCACAACGAGGAGCTGATCGGACGGGCCATCTCCGGGCGCCGGAACGAGGTGGTGCTGGCCACGAAGTTCGGCTTCGCCAACCGCCTGGGCGAGCCCACCCTGATCCGCGGTGACGCAGCCTACGTGCGGCAGGCGTGCGAGGCATCGCTGCGCCGTCTCGGGGTCGACCACATCGACCTCTACTACCAGCACCGGGTCGATCCTCAGGTGCCGATCGAGGAAACGGTCGGCGCCATGGCCGAGTTGGTCCAGGCGGGCAAGGTCCGCCACCTCGGGCTGTCCGAGGCCGGCGCGCAGACCATCCGGCGGGCGCACGCCGTGCATCCGATCGCCGCACTGCAGAGCGAATGGTCACTGTGGACCCGCGACCTGGAGGCGGAGATCGTCCCGGTCTGCCGTGAACTCGGCATCGGTATGGTCCCGTTCTCCCCGCTCGGGCGCGGCTTCCTGACCGGCCGCTACCGCTCGGTCGAGGGGATGGCGGAGAGTGACGTGCGGCGAAGCCAGCCACGTTTCGCCGACGGCAACCTCGAATGCAACCTAGCGATCGTGGCCAGGCTGAACGAGTTGGCCGAGGCCAAGGGAGTCACCGCCGGCCAGCTCGCCCTGGCCTGGGTGCAGCACCAGGGCGACGACGTGGTGCCGATCCCCGGCACCCGGCGGCAGCAATACCTGCAGGAGAACATCGCGGCCCTCACGGTCGAGCTGTCACCCGAGGACCTCGCCGCCATTGAGGTGGCCGCCCCGGCCGAGCAGATCTGGGGCACCCGCTACGACGCGACCAGCCTCACCTTCGTCAACCGCTGAGCCCACCTCGGCCCACCGCCCCTGGACCGGCTCCGGCGGCTCCCGCCCCGTGAGCCGGTCCCGAACGGTCGGCGAGGTCAGCCTGGGGAATGTCCGTTGGTCTGGTCGCGGGAAAGCATCGAGCCGTTCGTGCCCGAGCCGGGTCTGCAGATTGGGGGAGGCCGACAAGCTAGTCGCGCCTCAGCGTGGGCATGAGGCGGAGTGCGTTGTCGCGGTTGATGCCGCGGCGTTGGCGGTTGGTGAGGACGGGGTCGGTCTCGATGGCGGGCACGGTGAAGTTGGTGATGATGTCGGTGGAGGCGGCGGGCCAGTCGGTGCCGAAGAGGATCCGGTCGGCTCCGGCGGTGGCTACCAGAGTGCCCGAGGGGGCGAGCGGGCCCGCTGTGTCGTAGTAGAAGCGGTGGAGGTAGTCCTGTACCAGGGCAGCATCGAGGGGCGGGGTGCAGAAGGCGCCGAAGGCTTCCATGCGGGTGGCGATCTGGGGGAGGAATCCGCCGGCGTGTGGCAGGACGACTGACAGGTGCGGGTAGCGGTCGAGTGTTTTGGTGCGGATCAGGTTCACGGCGGCGCGCGTGGTGTCCAGCAGGAAGTCGCACATGAAGTTCGGGATTCCGGGGACGGTGGGCACGCCGGGTGGTCCGCTCGGGAGGTCGAGCGGGTGGGTGAAAAGGACCGCGGCGCGTTCGTCGAGTTCTGCGAGGAAACGGTCGTACGAGGGATCACCGAGGTAGATACCGTTGTAGTTGGCCTTCACACTGACTCCCACGGCACCGAGCTCGTCGAAGGCGTGTCGCAGAGCCCACGTGGTCACCTCGGGATGGTCCAGGACAGCAGGGCCGAGAATGGCGAAACGGTCCGGGTGCAGGGCCACCAGGCCGGCCAGCGCCTCGAAGACGACCGTGAGCCCTTCCCTGGCCTGCGCCGCGGAGCGGTACCGGTCCTGCATGGTCGGGTTGAGGACCGCGGTTGCGATTCCCACCCGGTCCATCAGCGCCAGAGTGGAGTCCAGATCCCAACGCGCCCACCACGGTAGTTCCTGCCGCCGCACCAGGCCCTCCTGCTCGGCCCAGTCGACCCATGCCGGAGCGGTGAAATGGTGGTGGACGTCAATCCTTGCCCGGCCGGCGTCATCACCGCTCCCCGAGCCCCGCAGCACCGCTTCCTCCCCGGCCAGAGCACTGGACCCGCCCGTGGCAGCGACGCTGGTCGCCACCGCCCCACCGGTGATCAGCAGACTGCGCCGACTCATAGCCTGGGTCGATTCCGACATCCGCGTATCCCATCCGTAGCGCCATCAGCTTGTCGCACCACGATGGCCCGGCGATGGGTCCGCGATCAGTACGGCGTGCCCTGTTCGAGTCCGGTTACCTCGGACGGGCGCGGCCAAGAGGGAGGGGCCCTCGCTAGTTCCCGCCGCCGTCCCGCTTCAGGACGCACGCCCCGTGCCGACTGCCGATGGGGGAGCCCAGGCGTGCCCCAGGCCTGGGAGGCTGCTGCCGCCAGCGCCACGCCCGCGTCAACTACCAGCGCTACCTGGCCGAACCCGCCCGACACCGCCCCGGTAGGCGTTGCCGACCCGTTCACCAGGGAAGTCCTCGACGAGCGCTGCTGTGGCTGGGACCTGGCCGACCCCGACTGCCCTGCCTTCCTGGAACCTGGCGCCGTGCCCCTGCCCAAACCGCCACCCGAGCGAGCCCCAGCCGCATGTGCCTGACGTGCCACCACCATCGCCCAGTTCCCCCAGCAGGGCGGACGGCGATCGGTCAGATCCGTCGCAACGTCCTTTACCCGCCTGCGAAGCTGTGCCGTTGAACCAGCCCCGGTATGAGACCAGGAAGCGCACCATGCCCTCGAAGACGCCCGTCACTGCAGCCGCCCACCGCCGCGTGGAGTGGAAGGTGCTCGACCGCGCCCTGGCCCCCTACGACACCGACTCCCTGATCGTGCTGCTCCAGGCCGCGCTCACCTCGCCGGACTGCCAACGCCTCGCCGACCACCTGCTGCTGATGCTCACCCGCGTCCTGCGCACCCCGCCCCGCACCGGTACATCCGCCGGCGCCGAGGACCTGCCCCGCCTGGTCGAAGCCGTTGTGCGGGCCGCACCCGGCCGCGGCGTCGTCACCGGCCGCCATCCCAACGCTCTGCGCCCAGGAGTACGCCATCTACTCGCAGGCGAGCATCTGCTCGTCCACCCCGGACAGCTCGCCCACCCACTCCTCGTGCTGCGCAGCCTGCAGCTGACGGCCTTGGCCGTCGACGAACCCCTGTGCACGGCCACCGGGTTCGGGATCGGCGACGTTCTCGAGCTGGCCCTGCGTCTGACCGACCGGGCCCTGAGCGCCCTCAGCCCGGTATGGCCCGAACCAGTCACCGGGGACAGCGAGGAGCAGGTCGCCTGCCACCTCACCCCGGCCGAGGTCGATGCCGCCACCGCGATCGCCACGGCCGACCCGAGCGACCTGGTCCCCGCCTGCCAGCACCCGGAGCTGGCCGCCCGCGCCCTCGCGTGGCTGACCCGGCCGGTCAAGGACCTGCCGCTGCGTTACCACCCCGACGTCCCCCTGCTCGGACCGGTCCTGGCCCTCACCGCGCACGGCCGGCGTCTGCCCGTCCCCGCCGGCGCGGCCACCGACGCCCTTGCCCCGGTCGCCGGACGCCTGCTCGGCCTGCTGCCACCGGACCAACTGCCCGCGGCCGAGACCAGGTTGCAGGAGCTGACCGTCTCCCGGCTCGCCCAGCTCCTCGGCCTGGGCCACGTCCCCGCCCGCACCGGCCAGGTGTGCCGGCTGACCTCGCCCACTCACCGCTACGACATCGCCGTCGTCAGCGCGCTGGCCGATGGCCTCCTCGGCGCCCGCGTCGAGGAAGGCCGCGCCGCTCTCGCCGACACCCCGCCCGGCCGCGGCCGCCTCGTTGTCTACGGCGGGCCCCGCTTCCTGGGACGCGAGCTGATCCGCGACACCGCCCTCCTCCACGTCGAGGAACTCGCCGAGATCCTGCACGCCGCCGACGGCGACCCGACGCTTACGGCGCTGTTCCTCCTAGAGCTCACCGAGCACCCCGGCGTGCACGGCGTGGCCTACGACGACGCCCTCGACGCCTGGACCGCCTGGCACCACCACGCCACCCTGCTGCTACCCGGCCCCGACAGCGACGACGTCGTCTACGTCCCCGCCGCCTCGCACGACGAGGCCTGGGAGCGCGCTGCCGACCACGCGGCCACCGACCGCGTCCTGACCGCCGCCGACCTGCCCGCCGTACAGGAGTTCAGACACGCCCGGCATACCACGCCCGAGGCCGGAGCGAGCGGCACCCACACCGACCTCGAGCACCACACGGACGACGGCACGCTGCTGATCCGCACCTCCACCGCCCCCCCAGTGGCGATCGTCGCCGTCCCTTCCCACCACCCCGGCGCCCTGCTCGACGCCGGCGGCATGGCCGCCTTCGCCGACTCCCTGCGCACCACCCTCACCACCCTCGCGCCCGTCACCGCGCACGCCACGCTCCCCGACGGCATGCCCCTCGTCATCGAGGTGACCGTCACCGACCAGCCCCACCAGCCACCCGCCACCGAAAAGACCCCGGCAGACGAGACCGGGGATGCGGGGGAGCGGCTCCTGCTGCGCGCCGGGGCCGACCCGGCCGCCGCCCGGATCGGCCTCGTCATCGACCCGCCGCTGCTCGCCGCGTTCAACGGCGACGGACAGCGAGGACACGACATCCTGGGCATGCTCGTCCACGACCTGATCACCCAGGTCCGCACCGGCCGCGTCGCCGGCCCCGGCACTGACGCGGACACCTTCACCACCGCCTGGAACACCGCCCACCCCGTGCTGCGGCTGTCCGGCACCACCCACTCCTGGCCCGCCACCGCTCCCGCCTACACCCTGCCGCGCACCCCTCACCTGCACGCCCGCGCCCTGCGCACCGCGGCCGCCGCCATCCGCCGCGCCCGCGTTCCGGCCGGCAGCTGGCGCGGCGCCGACGCCCTGCGCCCCGGCGGTCCCGCCGAGCAGCTCCTGCACGCCCTGGAGAACGCCCTCACCGAACAACTCCGCGCCCACCAGCCCGCTCTGCTCGGCGAACTCGCCCGCCAGGTGAACGCCGCCTGGGCGCACCGCACCCGCTCGCTCACCGAGACCGCGGTCAACCTCGCCGCCCCGTGGGCCGCGAACTGGACCGCCGAGGCACGCCGCCGGCAGACCGAGGCCGCCACCGCCACCTCCGCCCTGCACCTGCTGCTGCAGCAGGCCCTCATCACGGCGCCCACCGGCACCCGGCCCGTCGACGTCCTCGCCGTAGCCGAGCTCGTCGCCCTTGCCGAACTCGTCCTCGGCAGCGGCATCACCGCGGTCGCCGCCGCCCGCCGACTGCACGACGTGAGCCTGGACATCGACCCCGCCGGCGTGTTCACCCTCACCGCCGGTTCCGAAGGCGCGTTGGCCTCCACGGCCGAGCCCCACGGCGGTGAGCATCTGGGGTTCGACCTCGGCGCTTACCGGCACGCCCGCCAGCAGCGAATGATCGCGGCCGCCGTCGACGCCGAACCCGAACTCCTCGACGCCAGCACCCTGCTCGCCTCCCCACCCGTGCGCACTGAGACCCCCTTCACCGCGCCCGTCCTCCCGTCCGGCAGCCAACTTGCCCAGGCCGACCGGCTTCTGCGCCAGCAGTGGGGATGCGGCCTGGACGCACTCGGCGCAGTCCTCGCCACTGCCTCCGACTGGCCTACCAGCGAACACGGCACCGCCACCGTCACCGTCGAGGACCTGGTCACCGAAAGCGCCGCCTGGTCCGGCCTGCCCGGCGACCACCTCCGCGCCGCCGTCGGCCGCCTGCGCCTGCACCCCGGTAACGCGGCCAGCACCACCGAGCACGCCTACACCGAGGTCGAACGATGCACCCGCCCCCTGACCCACCCTCTCATCACCGACGGCGAGGACCTTCTCGTCCTGCCCTGGCTCGCCCACGCAGCCCGCGAGGCCTACGCGGCCTCCCTCGACGACGGCCGCCTCCCGCACCCGGAACTCCCCGACCCCGTCGACAAAGCCCTCACCCGCCACCGCCAGCAACTCGACCAGCGCCTGGAGTCCGACGTCCGCGAAGCCGCCCGCGCCGCAGGCCTGCCGCACCGTTTCCGCCTCCTGGAGAAGATCGCCGCTCAGCTCGGCGTCCCCGGCCTGACCGGCGAGATCGATCTCATGGTCGCCGACCCCGACACGGGCCGTTTGTGGGTGATCGAGGCGAAGAACCCCACCCGGGCCGTCGCGGTGCACGCCCTGCAACAGCACATCAAGAAGTTCACCACCCGCTACCGGGACAAACTGCTCACCAAGGCCGCCACCATCGCCCAGTACGCGGACCACGCGGCGGCGGCCTGCGGTGCCACGGCCGAACGCCCCTGGCGGGTGCTGCCGTTGATGGTCACCCGCACCATCGAGCCGGCCGCGTTCCTCGCCGACCCCCGCATCCCCTACACCACCGCCGACCACCTCACCACGGTCCTGACCCACCCGACCGACCCGGAACCCGGATGGATCCCGGCCCCCGCAGCCACCCCATGACCCCCGCCACAGCCTTCGGCGCACGGCGCGAAGGACTGGGGCTGTGTCGGTGATCTCCCTTGCTTTGGCAATGACTCCTCTAATAGTCCAGAAGGTAGAGGACCCGCTCCCACGCATCGTGCGCGAAACCCGCAAGTACTTAGCCCACCAGGGTTCTCTCGCAGTTGTCACATATGGGCCACTCCACCCGGACCTGGGGCTGTCGGGTCGCCTCCGCGACCGACTCGCTGCCCGCCGCCTCACCGGTGTACTGGGGGCAGTTGGCGCCGGTGCATCGGGCGTTGCGCAAAGCTCTGGAGGACGGAAAGCACGAGCCGGGGGCGGCGGACTTCTACTTCGGGGAGATGGAGATGCGCCGCCACGCCGACGACATCCCCCGCAGCGAACGGGGGCTGCTGACCGCGTACTGGGCGCTGTCCGGGTATGGTCTGCGAGCCTCCCGGGCGCTGGCCCCGGCTGGGCGCCGCCATGTGCCTCACCGTCGTGCAGCTGACGGCCGTCGGCCTGGCGAAGGACACCCCGAAGCCGACCGCGACCGGCACCGTCCCGGCCGGCGGCGGCAGGGTCACCTTCGAGATCGACAAGGACGACCCGCGGAACCCCACCGGCAACCGGTTCACCGGCGAACGCTCCGAGAGGGCCCTGAACATCACGCTGAACTCGGGGGTGTTCCGCTCCTCCGGCCAGGACCTGACCACCGCTGGCACGTACATCGAGATGACCTCGCGCCTGACCGAACCCGTCCCGCTGGGGCTGACCGCCCTCGCCGTCCGCAACCGTGTCAAACGCTTACCCCGGCCACCGGCCGCACCGGTACCTGCTCTGCTCACCTGCTCCGTGCCGAGAGTGCGCCGGGGGAGGGCAGCGGGCGCGGGTGACCTCGATGATCGCCTCCGGGCAGCCGTCGAGAACGTTGGTGAGTGTGGCCTGTTCGGCCGGGTCGACGGCCAGAGCCCAGCGGGTCTTGATCGCGATCCAGCCGGTGGCGTAGGTGCAGCGCTAACCCTCGGCTGGCGGCTGCCAGGTGGTGGGGTCCTGGCCGGCCTTGGAGCGGTTGCTGGAGGCGGAGACGGCGATGAGGGCGGGGGGGGCGTCGAGGCGTTGGCCAAAGCCTGGCGTTCGCCAGCGGTCCAGGTGGAGGCGCCGGAGTCCCAGGACTCAGCGAGGGGGACCAGGTGGTCGATGTCGAGGGCGCGGGCCTGGTCGAAGGTGGTGTCGTCGTACGGCGAGTACCAGGTCCCGCCGCTCAGCGCGCAGTTGACGCCCTGTTCGGGGGGGCCTCCTCGATCAAGACCTCCGAGCGGGTGGAGCAGCCGTCGCGGTCGGCGTCGGGCCAGTGCCGCAGCCTCAGCCGGTAACACCTTGTCCCTGCGCATGCGGCCACCGTACGACGGTTCGTCGGCTCAAGGCCGCGAGGACCTTTCAGCCGACTTGGCCGATGGTCACGGTGCGGGATCCCGGAGCGAAGCCATCGAAGGACTGTTCCCAGGACTCACCCGGCCAGTAGTAGGTCACACGACCCTCGGACGGCCGGTAACGGGCGGTGTAGACCGTTCCCAATCCCTCGTCGTACGCGGATTGATACAGCGGCGGCTTCAGCATCGCCGCCACGTCCGTACCCGCTTCACGAATCGCCTTCAGCCGCTCTTGGGTCCGGGAGAACTGCTCCTGCTCGTCAGGCACCGGCAAGTGCTGGTGGTTGGCAGCGCAGGCATCCGCTGCCCCAGTCATTGAAATGTCCGGTCCCACGAACACCGTCACTGCCTGCTCGGAGTCGACAAGGGTGACGTTCTGCGGGATCGCGATCGGTATGGACCGCAGCCTGCCGAGTGCCTCGTCAACGGTGTCACACGTCTCCAACAGGTAGCGCAGGACGATAAGAATGGCGAAGCCGGGGCCATGGACGAATCGCCCACCGAAGGTGAGTGACACCGCGAGCCCGGCGTCGTTCATCCCGTCCAGCAAGCCCCAGGCGGCATCCTGCATTCCGATCACCGGTCGGAGAAAGTGGGAGGAGACAATGGTGCCCTCACACTCGTCGGGGCTGAAGTCGTAGTTGCGTAGCAGGGTGCCACTGCCGCCGATCTGGGTGCAGCCCGAGAAGAATGGTCTCAGCGCCGCGAGGGTGAGGAAGGTTTCCCCTTCGGGCCGGTCGAGCTGACCGGCGAGGCGGTCGAGAACTGGAACCAGCTCCGGCATGTGCGCCTCGAACAGCTTCCGAGCACGGTCCGCGCCCTCTAACGTCCGGCTCTCCTCGGTCATCCACCCCTCCGCGAGCGGCCACAGGGCTTGTGTATGGGTGGCCCATCGCCCGTCGCTTCCGTCGCCGACCTCGATAGCACGGAAGATCTTCTGCTGTTGACTCATGCTGCCGCTCCCTTGTGAACGTCAAGTCAGATGACGGCAACCTAGCTAATTTCACCGGTAATTCACTAGATCAGGCTTGGTTGCGGGAGACAGCCGAGGCGCTCGGGATCGTGTCGAACGACATGTCACCGTGCTTGCGGAACCCTTCGCCGCGCAGGACCAGGACGCAGCCGCCGACTTGTCATGCAGGGCTCAGACACAGCTTCTGAGGGGTCGTTTTCATCTTAATTGCTCATGTATCTCGTAGATTGCGAGTCGTGGTGGTTTGATGCTGGTGAGATTGCCGGCACGAGTGGGTCCCTGAGAGCCGGACGGGGTGATGTCTGGGGCGGGATGCGACGTGCGCCCGCCCGGATTCAGGCCGTGCTTCCACGACCGAAGACGCACGCCTGGGCGCCCTCGGCTTGGAGCGGTACGCCCAGGTCATGAGTGAGCGACGTCCGTATCCGAGTGATCTGTCCGATGCCCGCTGGGAGTTGATCGAGCCGGTCTTCGCGGCCTGGCGCTTCGAGCGCCGCGGCCGGGCCCTGGACTTCGGCCGGCCTCCCGAACACGACCTGCGCGAGATCTTGAACGCGATCCTCTACGTGGACCGCACGGGGGTGCAGTGGCGCTACCTGCCGCACGGCTTCCCGCCCTGGGCGACGGTCTACGGCTACTTCGCGAAGTGGCAGAAGGAAGGGGTGTTCGCCCAGCTCAACGGCGTGCTGCGGGAGTTGGTGAGGCGAAGCGAGGGACGGAATGCCGAGCCCTCGGCCTGCGTGATCGACGCGCAGAGCGTGAAGGCCTCCGTCAGCGTTCCCGCCGCGAGCCAGGGCACGGACGCAGGCAAGAAGATCGTCGGCCGCAAGCGGAGCATCGTCACCGACACGCTCGGACTGCTTCTCGCGGTGTTGGTCACCGCAGCCAGTGTCCAGGACTCCGTGGCCGGCACCCAGCTGCTCACCGTCCACCGCCTCACCGGTCGGCCCTCGCGCACCTTCCGAGCGCTCCTTGAGAGGGAGATGCGATGCAGCAGCTGATGTTCCAGGACGATCAGCAGTTGTGGTTCGAAACCCTGCGTGATCTCGGCCTGGCCGTCTACGGCGGCTCGGACGTCGGTGAAGTCGTAGCAACCGCCTCCCAGGTCACCTCCGGCGACTACGACGGCTGGCACGACGCCTGGCTGTCCACAGCAAAGCGTCTGGAGGTCGAAGCCCGTGCAAGCCACCCCGTCAGCGCGCGGGACGGGCTGCTGCGGGCCTCCGCCTACTACCGGGCGGCCGAGTTCTTCCTCCATGGCAACCCCCACGACCTGCGCATCGACCACGCCTACCAGCACGGCGTCGCCTGCTTCCGTGATGCCACTCCAGCCTCGGACAACGCAGTCCCAGCACCTATGAGACAGCACTCGAAACAACATCAACTAACCTGAACCCAGCCGCATAGCCCGTGTGCAGGATTCCGGGCTGCCCGCTAGCCGTGCCTCGACTGTGTCGGGGTGGGAGAACGGGACGCCGGGGCGCCGCTACGCAGGCCATTTCTTGCGGATGCGAACTCCCTGGCTCGCGGCGGCATCGGTCGATAGCGGGCGGCTGTACCAGCCGCCCCCGCCCATGCGAGGCAGGCGCAGGGCGAAGACGCATCCGACTCCGGGCGTGCTGGTGACGGTGACGGTGCCGTTATGGGCGTGCGCGAGGTGGAGGACGATGGCAAGTCCCACGCCACTGCCTCCGGTGTGGCGGCTTCGTGACTTCTCGGCCCGCCAGAAACGCTCGAAGAGCCTGGGCAGGTCATCGGGGTCGATGCCCGTGCCGGTGTCGGCCACCTCGATGACGACTTCGTCACCGACTACGAACGACGAGAGAGTGACGCTTCGGCCCCGCCCTGTGTGGCGTACCGCGTTGGACACCAGATTGCCGACGGCCTGGCGCAGTCGCGCGGGGTCGGCGGTGAGGTCGATGTCGGCCTCGCCTTCGACCGTCAGCCGGACCCCTGCTGTGTCGGAAGAGGCCCGGTGCGCGGCAGCGACATGATGCAGAACGTCCCCGAGGCGCACGACTTCGGGGTGGATCCTCAGCTTGCCGGCGTCCGCCGTCGCCAGGTCCTGGAGGTCGTCGATGGGCACTGTCACGTTGGCTGACCGGTGGGATGATCTTCGGGTCGATCAGGCTGGGAGGGGTCGTCCGTGGGGCGTGCGTAGCTGTCGTACAAGGGGCACCGGTACCCGGTCGAGGTGATCTCCCACTGTGTGTGGCTGTACTTCCGCTTCCCGCTGTCCTTCCGCGAGGTCGAAGAGCTCATGCTCGAGCGCGGGATCGTCGTCCCCTACGAGACGGTCCGCCGCTGGTGCGCCAAGTTCGGGCAGACCTACGCAGGCGCGCTGCGCCGCCGACAGCCCCGGCCCGGGGACAAATGGCACCTGGACGAAGTCTTCATCAAGATCAACGGGGAACAGAAGTACCTGTGGCGGGCGGTCGACCAGGACGGCAACGTCCTGGACATCCTGGTGCAGGATCGCCGGGACAAGGCCGCGGCCAAGCGCTTCTTCCGCAGGCTGCTGAAGAACATCGGCGCGGTGCCGCGAGTGATCGTCACCGACAAGCTCCGTGCCCACGGCGCCGCCCGCCGCGAGGTCATGCCCTCCGTCGAGCACCGCCAGTCCAAGTACCTGAAAAACCGGGCGGAGAACAGCCACCAGCCAACCAGGCAACGCGAACGGGCGATGAAAGGCTTCCGCTCCGTGGGCGGAGCGCAGCGGTTCCTCTCCGCGTTCAGCGGCATCACGCCCCACTTCCGACCCCGCCGCCATCTGACGTCCGCACAACGCTACCGCGCAGGATGACCGTCCGCTTCGCCGTCTGGGAGCACATCACCGGCGTTGCCGGTCCCACCGCCACGGCCTGACCACAGCCCGGAACCGGGATCCACCACACCACGACGCACCATCAGACACCTACCCACCCAACAACGTGACAGTGCCATCATGGGGCCATGTCCCGCCCCGTCCGATTCCACACCCCGGAGTGGTTCACGGCCGACGATTCGGCACTGAACGTCGCGCTCGTGTACCCGATGCAGGGGCCTGCCGGGGTGTTCGGTCCCACCTGCGAGGCGTGTGCCCGGCTGGCCGCCGAGGAGATCAACAAGGCGGGCGGTGTCCTGGGCAAGGAGCTGCGACTCCTTGAAGTCGACGGCGGTGCCGAGCCGCAGCAGGTGGCGGAGGACGTCGAGGCCCTGGTGGCGACAGGCACGGTGCAGGGTGTCACAGGCTGGCACATTTCCTCGGTACGGCAGGCTGTGGCTCCACGGATCGCGCACCGGGTGCCGTACGTCTACACGGCTCTGTACGAGGGCGGAGAGCGCACCGACGGCGTCTACATGGCCGGGGAGACCCCCGCCTGGCAGTTGCTGCCCGCGATGCGACTGCTCACCGAGACCCGGGGCGTGCGCCGCTGGTTCGTCGTCGGCAACAACTACGTCTGGCCCCGGCACACCGCCCGGGCCGCCCGCCGCTACGCACGCGACTCCCGCAGCAGGGTCTGCGGCGAGGCGTACCTGCCCCTCGGCACCGACGACTTCCACGACGTGCTGCGCCGGATCGAGCACGCCGACGCCGACGCCGTACTGATGCTGCTGGTCGGCAGTGACGCGATCCGCTTCAACCGGGCCTTCGCCGCCTCCGGACTGGACGAGCGGTGCCTCAGGCTGAGCACGCTGATGGACGAGAACATGCTGGTGGGCAGCGGCCCGGAGGCCACCTCCGACCTCTACAGCGCGGCCGGCTTCTTCGCCTCACTGGCCGACCAGAACACCATGGACTTCCACGGCCAGTACGCCGACCGCTTCGGGGTGGCTGCCCCGACCCCGGGAAGTCTCGGCGAGTCCTGCTACGAGGGCGTCCTGCTGCTGGCCGCGCTCATCGAACGGGCGCGCACCCTGGATGTGTCCGCCATCGGGGCGGCCGCCGGCGCCGTCTCCTACGAGGGCCCGCGTGGCCTGCTGACTCTGGAGGGCCGGCATGTGCGCCAGCGCATCTACCTTGCGGAAGCGGACGGGCTCGACTTCAACGTCCTCGCCCAACTGCGCGCTCCTCACGACCTGTTGTGACCCGGCCGCCCTCCAGCGCTTCGGCCAGCCGGTTCAGCAGAATGTCCAGCCGCTCCCCGGTCTCATCCGCGAACAGGGGCGCCAGCTCCGCCCAGTCGGCCCGTACTCCGCGGACCAGTTGCTGCCAGCGTTGCGTGCCCCGCGGTGTGAGGCAGGCCAGGACACGGCGCCGGTCGGCGGGGTCGACGCGGCGGAAGACCAGGTTCTGGTCGACGAGTTGGTCGATCAGCTTGGTGAGGCTCGGCGCCGGTAGGAAGGCGTGGTCGGCCAGCGCCGTCATGTTGTGACCCTGCCCGTCGGACAGCAGGTCGAGGACCCGCCATGCCTCCACCGAGCAGTCGAACTCGTCCAGCACGGACTGCACTCGGCGCACGGAGAGGCGCTCGGCCCGTGTGAGCAGATGGAGCAGTTCCTGGGGCCGACTTGCCATCGCACTCCTCCGCTCGAAGCACTGGTCCCCCGTGAGGGGTTGAGCGGAGCCTACCGTCGAGCACCTCACTCCTGACAAGAGGAATGAGGAAAATGGATCCTTTCTGCAGGAAGCGTTAATTGTCGTCTCCGAGATGGCATCAGCTGCGCATCGTCAGCGACTGCTCTTTCTTTTGGCTGCATTTTTGCTTCCACTGGAAACTGTTCCTCAATTGCGTCGAAACGCAGGGGAAACAGTTCCGCCGCAGGCTGTGGACGCACTTCAGCGACCAGCTCGGACGGTACCCCGGTACGGCTGGGGGATCCGGGCGCCAACGCCGCCGTTTCTGAAGCGTGCTCCGTCGATTCCCTCCCCAGAGTTTTTCCGCTCTCTTCGTACCGCCCCCTTCGGGGCTTGGAGGTTTTGTATGTCCGGGCTCAGCATCAGCAGACGTGGCCTGTTGGCCGGTATCTCGGCGGCCGGCGCGTCCGCGGCCCTCAGCGCTTGTGGCGCGAAGACCGGCAGCGACACGTCGTCGGACTCCGCCGCCAAGGCGGACACCTCCGGCAGCACGGTCAAAGTCGGTCTGCTCAACTCGCTGTCGGGCACGATGGCCATCAGCGAGGTCACCGTCCACAACGCGCTGCTGCTCGCCATCAAGGAGATCAACGCCTCCGGCGGTGTGCTGGGCAAGAAGCTGAAGGCGGTCAGCCAGGACGGCGCCTCCGACTGGCCGACCTTCGCGGAGAAGGCCGAGGCCCTCATCAAGGACGACAAGGTCGCGGCCACCTTCGGCTGTTGGACCTCGGCGAGCCGCAAGGCCGTCAAGCCGGTCTTCGAGCGCTACAAGTCGCTCCTCTTCTACCCCGTGCAGTACGAGGGCCTGGAGCAGTCCCCGTACATCTTCTACATCGGCGCCACCACCAACCAGCAGATCGTCCCGGCTCTGGACTACCTCAAGAAGCAGGGCCTGACCAAGCTCTACCTGGTCGGCAGCGACTACGTATTCCCGCGCACCGCCAACAAGGAGATCCAGGCGTACGCGAAGGCCAAGGGCATGACGGTGGTCGGCGAGGACTACGCCCCGCTGGGCTCCACGGAGTTCGGCACCATCGTCAACAAGGTCAAGGACTCCGGCGCGGACGCCGTGTTCAACACCCTCAACGGCGACAGCAACGTGGCCTTCTTCAAGGAATACAAGTCCTCCGGACTGACCGCGAAGAGCATGCCGGTGCTCTCGGTCTCCATCGCCGAGGAGGAGGTGAAGAGCATCGGTACCCAGTACCTGGAGGACCAGCTCACCGCGTGGAACTACTACGAGACCACGCCGGGCGCGGTCAACGCCAAGTTCGTGGCGGCCTACCAGGCCGAGTACGGCAAGGACAAGCCGACCTCCGACCCGATGGAGGCCGCGTACATCTCCGTCTACCTGTGGAAGGAGATGGTCGAGAAGGCGGGCTCGTTCGACGTGGCGAAGGTGAAGGCCGCCTCGGACGGCATCGAGCTCGACGCCCCTGAGGGCAAGGTCACCGTTGACGGTGCCACCCAGCACGTCTACAAGACCGCCCGCATCGGCAAGGTCGGCTCGGACGGGCTGATCACCGAGGTGTGGAACTCGGGCAGCCCGATCAAGCCGGACCCGTACCTCAAGGGCTACGACTGGGCCTCCGGCCTGTCCTGACCTCCGGCCCCACTCGTGGCGCGACCCGGCCCCCTCACAGGCCGGGTCCGCCCCGCGCCCGCACGCCCGTCCCCGACCCGGAGCCGCTTCATGACGGTCATCCTCAACCAGTCCTTCACCGGCATCAGCATCGGTGCCGTCCTCCTGCTGATCGCGCTCGGCCTGACCCTGACCTTCGGTCAGATGGGCGTGATCAACATGGCGCACGGCGAGTTCATCATGGCCGGCGCCTACACCACGTACGTCCTGCAGAAGTCCATCAGCAACGCGGGCGTCTCCCTGCTCGTCGCGCTGCCCGTGGCCTTCCTCGTCGCCGGCGCCATGGGCGTGCTCCTGGAGTGGCTGCTCATCCGGCGCCTGTACACCCGGCCGCTGGACACGCTGCTGGTGACCTGGGGTGTCTCCCTGATGCTCCAGCAGCTCGCCCGTGACATCTTCGGCGCCCCCAATGTGCAGACCCATGCCCCGGATCTGCTGACTGGCAACCTCACGCTGGGCGGCGGCATCACCTTGGCCAACAGCCGGCTGTTCATCCTGGGCCTCGCCCTGCTGAGCGTCCTCGCCCTCACCCTCATCCTGAAGCTCACCCCGCTCGGGCGGCGCATCCGGGCCGTCGTGCAGAACCGGGACCTCGCCGAGGTGTCCGGCATCGCCACCGAACGCGTGGACCGTACGACGTTCTTTATCGGCTCGGGCCTCGCGGGCGTGGCCGGTGTCGCGCTCACCCTGGTCGGCCCGATCGGCCCGACGATGGGCACCAACTACATCGTCGACGCCTTCCTGGTCGTCGTCGTGGGCGGCATCGGGCAGCTCAAGGGCAGCGTGATCACGGCGTTCGTGCTCGGCGTGCTGCAGTCGGTCCTCGAATACTCGACGACGGTCAGCATCGCCAAGGTCATGGTGCTGGTGGCGATCGTCGCCTTCCTGCAGTGGCGACCCCAGGGCCTGTACACACTGCGTACCCGGAGCCTGGCATGACGACGACCACGACCACTTCCACCGCGCCCCCCGTGACCCTGCTGGAACGCTTCCGCGTCCCCGTCGGCTTCGCCCTCGGCACTGTCCTGCTCATCGGCGTCGCCCCGCTCGCCCTCTCCGACTTCCGCCTCTCACTGCTCGCGAAGTACCTGTGTTACGCGATCGTGGCGGTGGGCGTGAGCCTGGCCTGGGGCCGGGGCGGGCTGATGGTGCTCGGCCAGGGCGTCTTCTTCGGCATCGGCGGCTACGCCATGGCCATGCACCTCAAGCTCGCGGACGCCGCCGCCACGGGCCAGACGCTGCCCGACTTCATGCAGCTGTACGGCACCGGCGACACCCTGCCCTGGTGGTGGGCGCCGTTCGCCAATCCGGCCTTCGCGCTCGCCATGACCGTCCTGCTGCCCATGGCGGTCGCCGGGCTGCTCGGCTTCTTCGTCTTCCGCCGCCGGGTGAAGGGCGCATACTTCGCGATCCTCAGCCAGGCGCTGGCCGCCGCCCTCGCCATCTGGCTCGTCGGCCAGCAGGCCACCACCGGCGGCACCAACGGCCTCACCGACATCCAGGGCTTCTTCGGCTACTCGCTGGACGACCCGGTCAACCAGCGGATGGTGTACTTCATCATCGCTGCCGTCCTGCTGCTGCTGATGGCTCTGGCCCGCCAGTTGTTCGTCAGCCGCTACGGCGAACTCCTCATCGCCGTACGGGACTCCGAGGAACGCGTCCGCTTCCTCGGCTACGACCCGGCCAACGTCAAGCTCGTCGCGTACGTCATCGCCGCGGGCATGGCGGGACTGGCGGGCGCCCTGTTCGTCCCGGCGGTCGGGATCATCTCCCCGGCCCTGATCGGGATCGTCCCGTCGATCGGGTTCGTCATCGGCGCCGCGGTCGGCGGGCGGGCCTCGCTGGTGGGCGCGGTGCTCGGTGCGATCGCTGTGGCCTGGGCGCAGAGCACCCTCTCCGACGCCTTCCCCGCCGCCTGGACCTACCTCCAGGGCCTGCTGTTCGTCGTAGCGGTCGGGTTCCTGCCCGGCGGCCTGGCTTCCCTGGGCGTCGTCCTGCGCAAGCGCCGTGCCGGAACTGGTACCGGTGGTTCTCGTACGACTGGAGGGACAGCATGAGCGGCGAGGGACTGACGGTCCGCGACCTGCGCGTGACGTTCGACGGGTTCAAGGCCGTCGACGGCGTGGACCTCGACATCCGCCCCGGTGATCTGCGCTTCCTCATCGGACCCAACGGCGCGGGCAAGACCACGCTCGTCGACGCGGTCACCGGCCTGGTGAAGTCCACCGGTTCGGTCCGCTTCGGCGGCGAGGAGCTCATCGGCAAGCCCGTGCACCGGATCGCCCGTATGGGTATCGGCCGTACGTTCCAGACGGCCACGGTCTTCGAGGAACTGACGGTCCTGCAGAACATGGACATCGCGGCGGGCGCCGGACGCGGCCCGCTGACGATGCTCCGGCGCCGCAAGGGCATACCCGAGCCGGTGACGAAGGCCCTGGAGACCACGGGGCTGACCGACCTGCGCGACCGCCCGGCGGGCGTCCTCGCCCACGGGCAGAAGCAGTGGCTGGAGATCGGCATGCTGCTCGTCCAAGATGTGAAGCTGCTGCTGCTCGACGAGCCCGTCGCCGGCATGAGCCATGACGAACGCGAGGCCACCGGCGGGCTGTTGCAGCGCGTCAGCGAGGACCACACCGTCGTCGTCATCGAGCACGACATGGACTTCATGCGCTCCTTCGCCCGCAGCGTCACCGTCCTGCACGCGGGCAAGGTCCTCAGCGAGGGCTCGGTCACCGAGGTCCAGGCCGACCCCCGTGTCCAGGAGGTCTACCTCGGACGCGCCTCCGAGCCCGCGGAGCCGACCGCCGCTTCCGTACCCGCCGCCGAGGAGGCGTGACACCCATGCTGGAGATCAATACCGTTCGGGCAGGCTACGACCGCACCACTGTGCTGCACGGCGTGACCGTCTCCGTCCCGAAGGACGGTGTCGCGGCCGTCCTGGGCCACAACGGCGCCGGCAAGAGCACCCTCCTTCGTGCGGCCATGGGCCTGCTCAAGCTGACCGGCGGGACGATCCTGCTGGACGGCGAGGACATCACCCGCCTCGCCCCGCACCAGCGGGTCGCCCGGGGCATGGCATACGTTCCGCAGGGCCAGCAGTCGTTCCCGCACCTCACCACCGCCGAGAACCTCCAGCTCGTCGCGGACGGACGCCCCGACGGCAAGGAGGCGATCGCCGAGGCCCTGGACCTCTTCCCCGTCCTGCGCGAGCTGTCAGCGCGCCGGGCCGGCCTGCTCTCCGGCGGCCAGCGCCAGCAGCTCGCCATCGCACGCGCCCTGGTGACCCGCCCGCGGCTGCTCCTGCTCGACGAGCCGACCGAGGGTATCCAGCCGTCCGTCGTCGCCGAGATCGAGGAGACGATCCTGGCCCTCGCCCGGCGCGGCGGACTGTCCGTCCTCTTGGTGGAACAGCACGTCGGCTTCGCCATGCGGGCGGCCCAGCACTACTACGTCCTGGAGGCGGGCCGGGTGACCTCATCCGGCGAGGGCGGAACGGGCGCCGAGCAGACCGTGCGGGCAGCGCTCAGCGTCTGAGGGAGCGCTCAGCGTCTACGGGTGATGGGTGGCGCTCAGCGCGTATAGGTGCGATGGGCGCCGTCAGAGGACGACGCGGGTGTGGGAGACGAGCCGTTCGCCGTCGAAGACATGCAGGATGAAGGCGGGCGGCCGCTCGAAGTCCAACGCGTCGTCCTCGGACCATCCCTCGGGGAGCACCAGCTCACCGCAGCATCGCAGCGGGGTAGCGGCTGCCTGCCGAGCCGTGGGTGCTGAGCCGGGGAAGGTGCCGGCCCCGGCTCGAATGCCATGTCGCTGGCCGTCGGTGAGGAGTCGGGCGATGGTGTCTTCCCGAGCCGGGCGGCCCCCCAGGAATCTCGCGGCGCTCATCGGGCTCTGGGTCGGTCGCCTCTCGGCAGCTGCTCGGCGGCCAGGTCGTAGGAATCCTCGACCGCGTCGGTGATCAGATGCTCGGTGATGCCGGGTCCAGGCCCCAGTGAGATCCAGTGGCGCTTGTCGAGGTAGCGGCCCGGGGTGATCGAGGCGTGGCCGCGCTCCAGTGCTCGCGCGTGCTCGGGTTCGCACTTGACCGTGATGATCTGGTCGTCCGGGTCGTCGGTGACGATCAGGAACACCTTGCCGGCGACCTTGTACACGTCGAGTCCCGGGGTGAAGAGGTAACCGTGGCTGACGCCCGGGAGGGCCAGCGCCGCCTGGCGGGCGGTGTCCTGAAGCCGGTCACCGGCCGCGCTCACCGGGCCGCCCGCCTGCCGGTGCCGTAGGTGTGCGGGTCGACAGGCCGCTCGGCCTTGGGTAGATGGGCGACGACGAGCCGGTAGGACTCGGTGACGAGCTCCCTGACGAGTTCCTTGTCGACGCCTTCTCCACCCTCCAGGGTGATCCAGTGCTTCTTGTTCATGTGGTAGCCGGGGGTGATGTGGCGGTACTGCTCCCGCAGGGCGTGGGCCTCTCCGGGGTCCGCCTTGAGGATCACGACGGGCCGCCCCGGGACTTCGGTCATCAGCATGAACACCTTGCCGCGCACCTTGTAGACCTCCCAGTCAGGGCCGAAGGGGTGCTCCAGCTGGGATCCCGGGAGTTCCTCCGCGCAGTCGGCGGCGGTCTTGTGCAGGGCCGATCCGTTCATGGGGCGTTGCCTTCCTCAGGTGGTGACGGACTGTGGCATCGAGGAATGTGGAGGGCGCGCCGCGCGGGCGGCGGTGGCACCTCCATCCTTCCGCCGCAGCCGAGCAGAAGGGCGGTAAGCTGCGGACACGTGATGGTCGACAAGCGACACCCCGGCTCGAGCGGAAACGCGGCCAGTCCGGCCGCAGTTCCGCTGTTCGCTTTCCAGCCCCCGGTCGGTACCCCGTACGGCCTTGAGGTCAGTACCGTCGAGGACTTCTTCGCCCACCACGACGACTGGCCGTGGAACCCGCCCCGTCCGGGCCGCGCCACCTTCCACTACCTCATCGCCGTCACCGAGGGTGAGCTGCAGCACGACGTCGACCACGTCACGCGGACCGTCGCCCCCGGCCAGTGGCTGTGGGTCCGTCCCGGACACGCACAGTGCTGGCATCCGCCCGGCGCGGCCCGCGGCCCGTTCATCCTGTTCGAACCAGACGTGCTGCGGCCCGACCTCGCCCGTCTCCTGGCCCCGCTCACCGCACACGAGGCCCCTGCCGTACTCAGCCCGCACCCCGACGACACCGCCTGGCTCCAGCAGACGGCACTCCAACTCCTGGACGAACACCGCGCACTGGGGCGCCGCCCCCTCGACATCCACCACGCACTGCGGCGCAGCCTGCTCGAATCGCTGCTGCTGCGCCTGGCCGACTCCCCGGGCATCCCCTCCATCGGCACGGCCACGGCCCACGCGGGCCGCGCCGACCGGTACGCACGCTTCCTGGACGCCTTGGAGCTGCACTTTCGCGAACTGCACCAAGCCGCGGACTACGCAGAGTTGCTCGGCTGCTCGGTGCGCACCCTCAGCCGCGCCGCCCGGGACGCCACCGGGAAGGGAGTACGCGAGCTCATCGACGAGCGGCGCCTCCTGGAAGCCCGACGCCTGCTGGGAGCTGCCCGGTGGGATGCCCGGACTGTGGCCGTCCACCTCGGCTTCACCGACCCCGCGAACTTCGGCCGCTTCTTCCGCGACCGCACCGGCTTCACCCCGGCCGCCTTCGCGGCCCGCGCAGCGAGGACCGACGCGTGACGGAAACCCGGTGGAGGCCCCGTGCCGTCAGGAGGCGATGGCTCCCGTCACGGTCTGCGTGCGCTCCCATGGAATCCGTAACTCCCGTCGGGGGCCCGCGTGTTACGCCCAAATCGGGGCCAGTCCTCTGCCCTCACCGGTCCGCGTCCTGTCGGGCAAGACCGTTGAGGATGACGTTCATCAGAGGCCGTGCCCTTGATCCCCACTCATCCCGGTCCAGTCGGCCGAGGTATGCGATGAGCAGGAGGACCCCGTGGGCGTCCACGTCCGCGCGGATGGAATCTGCCGCTTTCCCGGCGTCCAGCAGGTGACCGAGGGCGCCCTCGATGGGGTTGTGGCTGTGGGCGACAACGTCCTGCCACGCCGTCGCCTCAAGCGCTGCCAGGACGCCGCGCTTGATCCCGGCGTAGTCGATCACTCGGTCGAGCCAGTGACGCAAGGCTTCCAGGGGTTGGTGTTCCGCCAGAAGAGCGGAGGCGGCGGCCACGAGTTCTTCGACATCGCGCCGGTAGACCTCAGCGAGGAGCGCTTCGCGGTTGGAAAAGTGCCGGTAGAGCGTTCCCTGTCCTACACCGGCGCGCTTGGCGATCTCGTTGAGGCGGACGTGGTTGGACTCGGCAAGGGCTGCGCGGGCGGCCACCAGTATGCGGGTCCGGTTCTGCGCCGCATCCCGACGGCGTGCTGGCGCGCTCATAGGCCTCTCCTTGTTCCGCCCGCCACATGGACACG
The DNA here is from genome assembly GCF_055592645.1 of Streptomyces sp. NPDC041108. Taxonomy (NCBI): domain Bacteria; kingdom Bacillati; phylum Actinomycetota; class Actinomycetes; order Kitasatosporales; family Streptomycetaceae; genus Streptomyces; species Streptomyces sp. NPDC041108. The sequence continues at coordinate 25,254 of NZ_JBVIYK010000032.1, forward strand.
TATCCGGTAGGGCGGGCCGGGCGCGGGAAGGCAGACAACGAGGAGAACCCGGTGGACTCCTGCCTTCACTGCGGCGGCTGCCGCGATTTTGCCGCCCTGCCCGTCGACAGCGTCCGCCTGTCGCGGGCGGCTCCGATCGCGCCCGCGGTGAAGACGACTGCGTCGGCGCCTTTCAGACGTCAGGTCGCTGAGAACCGGCTCTGTTTGGTCGGATTCGAGGTTGTGCGCCTGCTCGGTTTGGCGGTGAAGGCCCGCGACCTGGTCGCCCTGTTCGATGAGTCGTGCGGCGAGGCGGGAGCCGACGCCGCCGGTGACCCCGATGGCGAGGCCCGGGACATGGTCCCCTCCTCTCGTTGGTTGACGATCTCGGGGGTTTCCGGCTGGGTCTCAGTCGATGGCCTCGATGGTGACGTCGACCGTGCCTTCGTACTTCTTCAAGGCATCGGCCCCCGAGTCGATTTCGCCGAGGATGACGATGCCGGGGTCGGGGATGGACTGGCCGTCGTGGTCATAGAAGAGGGCGATGTCGGGGCCGGGTGACCAGTAGGCGATGTTGCCGATCTCGTAGCTGGACTGCGGCGTGCCGCCTGCGGTGAGAGACCGGGGCAGGTGACCGTACTTCTCGCGCTTGAGCAGGTCGTCCATCTGCAGCGTCAGCGGAAGCAGCGAGGCGAAGTCGCGTGCCGTCACGTTGTCGTCGAGGAGTGCGTTGAGGACGGTCTCTCCGGCGGTCAGTCGGATTCTCGTAGGGCTCCTGCTCTCTGGGGTGTTGCCGGCAGCGGGTACGGGAGCTCATCGACGAGCGGCGCCTCCTGGAAGCCCGGCGCCTGCTGGCAGGCGCCGGGTGGGATGCCCGAGCTGAGCCGTCCATCAAGGACTTCTCCCACTCCAGTGCCAGTTCCTCTCAGGGATGCTGTGGCCGGCCGTCGTCGACCGGCAGGCATCGTGCGCGGTTGTTTGTCGTTTCTCAGTTGCCCACGTCTCAGTCGCCCAGGACGACGACGTGCTTGCCCGGCGTGGTGCCGGACTCGAGGTCGGCCTGGGCGTCACGGACCTGTTCCAGGCCCTGGTAGACCTTCGCGACCGGGACTTTGAGACGCCCTGCGGCGATGGCCTGGAGCTGGCCGGCGAAGACGTCGGCCGGGAGGTCGGCGGCCTGACCGCCGTAGGACGTCAGCCGCACCCCACCCGGGATCATGAAGGGGGTGAAATCGGGGATCGTCCACTGGCCCGCGAGGGCTCCGGTGAAGCAGACCGTGCCGTGCCGGCGGACGGTGCGGAGGGTGTCGGCGAGGACCGAGCAGCCCACCAGCTCCAGTACGGCGTCGACACCCTCCGGCATCAGCTCGCTCACCTGGTCGGCGATCGTGCCGCTGTCGACGAGGGGATGGTCGACGCCCGCGGCCCGCAGGTCCCCGGCTCTTTCCGGGCTGCGGGTGGTGGACAGCACGGTGGCTCCAAGGTCCTTCGCGATCGTGGCCGCGCTCAGCCCGACCGTGGAGGTGCCGCCGCGGATCAGTAGCGTCTGCCCGGCCTTGAGATCCAGGCCGGTGGTCAGCGATCCGTAGGCGGTCTGGAACATCTCCGGCAGCGCACCGACGATCTCCCACGGCAGGCCGGTCTCAAACGGGATGACCTGCGCCGCGGGGACAGTCACGTACTGGGCGTACGCGCCGTCGTACGAGCGGCCCATGCCGCCCATCATTGTCGCCACCTGCTGTCCTGGCCGCAGCTCGCTGTCCTCGTCGGTCTCGTCGACCACGCCGACGCCCTCGATGCCGGGCACACGCGGGTAGGTGACCTCGGCGTCCGACTCGCCCTTGCGGGTGGTGACTTCGGACTCGTTGACGCCGAACGCCTTCACTCTGATCCGCACCCAGCCGGGCTTGCGTGCGGGCACCGGCACATCCTTGATCTCCAGTGCGTCGAGGCCGCCGGGCCGGGTGACGACGACGGCCCGCATCGTCGCCGGTGCGGCGTCACCGCCTGCTGACGATTGGCTCATGTCGAGCTCCTTACTCTGTTCGCCCCCCGGTGCGCTGTTCAGGACCGCCCGTTGATCGTCAGGGGCGGGCGATGTTCTCGAACAGGTCGAGGACCTCCTGGTAGTGGGCGCTGGGCTCATACGGGAGGTCCCCGGCACTTCCCGAGGTGGGCCGGTCCGAGACGGCGGGCCACAGACGCCTCTGCTCGCCGGTGACGAAGTCGAGGACGATGTCGCGGATACGCGTGTCACGGTCGGCCTGTTCGGGGCTGCGGCCCGGCCGTTCCTGGCCCACCAGCGCGTACATCTCGGTGCCGTGCACGGCGGGCGCGCCCTCGGCGGGCCCGATCGCGAGGAGATGGGCGTTGCCGCCGGCGGCGGCGTGGGCCAGAGCGCCGCGGGCTGCGGGGAGCGTGAAAATGTAGTCCGTCAGGGATGCGGCGCGGACCTCGGCAGGGGTGCGGCCGCCCTGGTCGTAGATGTCGACGATCTTCCTGGCGCGGGAGCGGGGAATGCGCCACCCCGCGAATTCGTCAGTGACGCGCTCGACGGTGTGTGGGTCGAAGCGGTCGAGGTCGTTCGCCACCCACCAGCCCATCTCGTCACTGGCCGTGCTCAGCAGGACGTCGATGTCCCGGTGCGAGCCCGAGGCCAGGACGTCCAGGGGGTGGGCGTGCACCACCGAGCCGGGCTGTCCGGCGTCCAGGACGACACCGAGACTCTTGTTGTCCATCCCGCCACGGACTCCGAGATCCGTCGGACAGACCGTGTGCAGGGCGGCCACCAGGGAGGCCGCGTCGAGGTCGATCAGCTTGTCGGGGTTGCCCGCGACACCGAGTTCGGTGACGAACCGCTCCGCGAGCTCCTCGGCCCACCAGGTCGGGACGAGACGAGAGGGCGCGCCGGAGAACCCGGCCAGCCGCCGGTACAGGCCGTCCGCGGAGGAGGCCCCGAGCAGCCCGAGAGTGGAGTAGGCGCCGGCACTGTGGCCGAAGACGGTGACCTCATCCGGGTCGCCACCGAAGGAGGCGATGTTGTGCTTGACCCAGGCGAGGGCGGCGATGACGTCCTGCAGGCCCAGGTTGCTGGCCTCGGCGAGCCGCCCGCCGTACTGCGACAGCGAGAGTGCGCCCAGTGCGCCGAGCCGGTAGTTGACGGAGACGCTCACCACGCGTCCCGTCGCGGCGAGACCGGCGGCGTTCGAGGTGGTCTGCGTGTTCGCTCCGTACTCGAATCCGCCGCCATGGATGTACACGGCCACCGGAAGCGCCTTCCCGGCCGGCTGCTCGGGAGCCCACACGTTCAGGTTCAGGCAGTCCTCGCCCATCCCGCTGTCCGCTTCGAGCCAGTCGCCGGCATCGGGCTGGACAGAGACGACGCCCTTGCGGTCATAGGGACGGTCTGGATCGAAATCCGCGACCACGGGGCGGCGGTACCGCTCGGCGGTGGCGTACGGAATTCCCCACCAGGACCGCACCCCTGGTGCAGTCGGAGCCTTGGGCGCGGTCGCGGTCATGGCGTGAGATTCCTTCCGGTGCGGTAGAGGTAGTGCGCGCGGCGTGTCGGCGGCTAATCGCTCGCGATGACGCTCTCCAAGCATTCCCTGGACTCCGGCAAAGTGGCGTGCGGATAGCGGTCACCTGGTGGTCATCAGGTGACACCTTTCCTCACCTCCTTCTCGTCGCCGGGCCACCGAGGCGGCCTGGACGGCCTGAGCTCCTGCCGTCAGCGCGCCCGGTGGACCTTGGCCCGGGGAACCCAGCCGTGCAGGCACAGCACGGCACCGCCGGTGAAGGGAATCGCTGCGGCCGCCGCGGAGGTTGATCAGCGGTGACCGCCCGTCACCCCGGCCGGCGTCCGCAGAAGGCGGTCCCGACGTCCCGTCGTAGACGGTGCGGTGCGGTTGCTGCCGCTGGCGGTGGTACCAGTACCCGCCCCTGGCCAAGGACTCGAGCTCGTCGCTCCTGCGCGCGATGGCTGAGTTCCCGATCGTCCACTGCGCTTGGTCGACTGCGGGCACTGCGCTTGGTCCACCGCGGGCGAATACTGCAGCGCTCGAATACCGACACTCCACCAGTGATCTGGATCGGGTAGCCACCCGTGACAATGCCCTGTCCCCGGCATTGCAGCTGCCGGGGACAGGGCGTTGTCAGGGTGAGAAGCTGTGTCAGAACCCGGAAATTTGTGACGCTCCGTGAGTCGTGGCTCATTCCGGACGCGTCAGGAGACATGAAGGGCCGGGAGTTTCCCGGCCCTGCGTGGTGGGGGGCGTGTGAGCTTGACGCCTGGCCGCCGCGGCCGTGTGCCGGGCGGAAGTGGCTGCCGTCCTGCACGGACACGGGTGCGGGTACGGTCAACGCGGTACACGGCGGGCACGGCGCCAGGCGCTTTGCCAATGGCGCCAGGTATCCGCGCCGTTGACACCGACGGCGCCCGCCACGGCGACGATGGACAGCAGCCCGAAGATCCAGGAGAGGGTGAACCCGACGAGGATCGCCATCCCCGCAAAGCTCACTCCCGCGTACGTGGCGACCAACCGCTCGGCCAGTTCGGTGTATCGAATGGACCCTTCGATCAGCAGCACGTTCCCGTAGTGCAGTACGAACCAGCCGCCGACCAGGATCAGTCCGAGATAGGTGAGTGTCCATTGCGGCCATGGTTCGTACTGTTCCTCCCACCGGTGGTGCACACTCTCCTGCCAGGCCCACACAATGCCCTGCGATTCGGCGACGACGACCTCCGAGCTGTGCCGCTCACTCCAGTTCGGCCCGATCTGGAACGTCGGCTCCGAGGCCCCGTCGAGATACACGTACAACACGGACAGGCCGCCCCAGTCCTCCCGCTCGCGTGTTTTCGTGATGGCGGCGGTCCGCACAGGCAGGCACTGGTCGACACCACGCTCGGCGATACACGCCGACACGACCTGTTGCTGGTGCTCGCGGTGGTGCGCCGGCCCGATGCGCCAGGCGCCCAGTCCCACGAGAACCAACCCGAACACGATGCCGGCGACCCACCATGAACTGCCGTTGTCTCGCCAGCGCATTTGGCAAGTAGAACAGCGAAAGGCGGAACCGTACAGGTGGTAGCGGATCCGCTGTTCCTGGCCCTTCGTCGCACTGCGGACCTGGAGTCCGCCGAGCGGCCCTCCCTCGACCAGGGGAGCCGTAGGGCGCGGCCAGGACAACGACTGAACGTCCACCGCCTGCGGAGAAGGCGGCCCGGTTCGGCCTGCCAGCTGCTGCAGCCTGGCGAACGAACTTGCTCACCAGTCACAGACGGTCACCGATCAAGGGATATGGCACAGCTTTTGACAGGAGCCGGGTCAGTGACGGGTCAGTGACGGGTCAGTGGACGCAGGCCGTGCAGACGGTGCCGGTGAACGTGTGATCTGCGGCGGCAACATTGCGGCCGGTCAGATGAGCAGCAGCGTCCAGCGAGGCGGACAGCGGCCGACGGACAGCAGTGCTGAACTGGTGATGTAGCGGTCGACCTTCGCGGCGCGCTCGCCGGGGTCCTTCAGCACCAGGCAGTCCACCACGCTGCGGGTATGCCAGGAGGCTTCGTCCCGTCCCCACTTCTTCTCCGCCTCTTCGGCGCTCATGCGGAGGGCGTCGCCGATCACCCCAGCTGGTGCCCCGGACTCGCTCAGCAATCACAGTTCCGGTGGCGCCGTGTTCACGGCCGTGTGCACCGACCACGGCCCCTACGAGGTCCTAGTCACCCCCGACCGGCCCGAGCCGTACATCGACCTCGCCACCCTCTACCGCAACCTCGTCAAAGAGCGCCTGCCCTCACCGCCGCGCACCCTCAACGTCATGGTCAAGGGCGGCGACTGGGCGTATGGCTGCCAGCTGGTCGACGAGGCCTTCGCAGCCCTGCCCGGCCCGGGCGCCCCGCCGCGCATCTTCACCCCGATGGTGCTCACCGACACCGGCGCGAAGCTGTCGAAATCGCTGATCCGCGAGGGCACCGTCCCACCCCCGCCCGGCGCCAGGTCGTGGATGCTCGACGCCACCGCCTGGGACGGCAGCGTCGACGACTACGACGCCATTTCAGTTGGCCAGTCTGCGGTGGCATATGAGGGTCGCGGCGATGACGGTGAAGGCGAGGAAGTGTTCTGGCTTGCGCTCGTAGCGGCGGTGGAGTCGGCGGCAGCCGGACAGCCAGGACACGGTCCGTTCCACGACCCAGCGGTGTCGGCCCAGGTGTCGGGATGACTCGATGCGGCACTGTCAGCTTTGACGCACCGTCAGATGATCACACAGGTGATTTGTAATCTTCGCCTCTGATTCCGTGACTGAAGCGCCGAATCGGCCTGCCGGAGGGCGGATATGATTGAGGTTTTCCTTCTTGATCGTCTGACGTTCAGTCAAAGTTGACAGTGCCCTCAGTGCGGTAGTGGGCGGCGGTCCCTGTGGCGTGCGGGTTGAGTTCGGGGCGCAGGACCAGGTCCTCGTCGTAGTCGCCGCCGTTCTGGTGGCGGAACGGCAGCGGTCCGGCGTACGGAAGGTCCTTGAGACGCTGGCGCAGGACGTTCGCGTGGAAGGCGTACGCGGCCTCGTCCACACGGTCGGCTCCGTGGACGAGCAGAGGGGGCAGGACCTCGATCCCTGCGTACCACAGCGTGCCGTGCTGGAGAGGGAAGAGCAGGTCGTTGAGCTCACCGTTGACGCCGCGAGGGCCAAGGCTCGCTTCTCGAGCACCGGCACTGACGACGACCATTGCGCGCTTGCCCGCGAGCGCCCCCTCGCCGTAGCGCACTTGGTGCCCCCCGGCGTCGCGGACGCCGAAGGCGAACCCGCCGACGAAGACGCGGTCGAACCAGCCCTTGAGGATGGCCGGCATTCCGTACCACCACAACGGGAACTGCACGATGAGCGTGTCCGCCCAGGACAACTTGTCGTGTTCGGCTGCGATGTCAGGGGACAACGCACCCCTTTCGAAGGCATGCTGGGCCGCGCTACCGACGACGAGCCGCTCGCCGTCGGGGTGAGAGAAGTCACTGGCCCGGACGACCGGGTCGAAATTCATCGTGTACAGGTCGCTGGTGCGCACCTTGTGCCCCTGGTCCAGGAGGTGTTGGACACCGTCGCGGTACAAGGAGCCGTTCAGGGAACGGGGTTCGGGGTGGGCGGTGAGCCACAGGACTTTCACTGTAGGTTCCCTTCTGGCAGATCCATGATCGTGCGCACCTACCCAGCCCGTCCTGGGGCAACCCGTCGCCGGGGCCGTCCCGGACGCGGTGACGCCGAGTCTTCGCCAGTGGCCTGGCGAAGACTCCAGTGCGCGGGGTCACGGCGCGGCCTACTTGGCCTCCACCACCTCATCCGTCAGCAGCGGATAGACCCCGTTCTCGTCGTGGTCCTCACGGCCGCTGAGGGCCGGGGTGAAGATGCACAGGAACGTGCTGTCCTCGATCGGCTTGATCGTGTGGTTGTCGGCGTCGTCCAGGATGTGGAGGGTGCCGGGCGTGATGACGTGTTTCTCGTTCTCGTCGCGGTCGACCAGAATCATCTTCCCGGAGATGCAGAAGACGGCTTCCACGTGGTTCGCGTAGCAGATGTCGGTCTCGGTTCCGGCGTACACGACGGTCTCGGAAACCGACAGGGTGCGGCTGGACAGATCAATCGAGGACGGGTAGACAAGCACGCGAAGCTCCTGGGCGGACACGGGTGATCTTGGTCGAGAACCCGTCTACCAGGAGCTTCGTCGTTGCGCAGGACAGTCCAACTCGCGACCAGCAACGCAGCTTGCAAAGGGCTCAGTCTTCCGCAACTTCATTGTGATTCCCCCTGGTCCGTAGGTCTCCCGCAGTACCGGTTCGTGCGATGCGGGAACGGGCTTGACGCTAAGACCGGGAAACGGCCACGCCAAGGGCCGCACACGCCATCTGGGAGACCATAGACGCCACAGACCGCTCAGTTCCTGCCGGATGCCCGGCCGCAGTGGTGATCACAGCCGGCCACCGCCACGGCGCAACCATTCAGCCGCCTCAGGGGTCACATGTTCTGAAGGAATTCCCGTATGAGACGAAGAGGGTCGACGTGCGAAGAAGAGCTTTGGCAATGACCGCTGCGGCTGCACTGGCTGCCGGAGGCCTGGCCCTGCCCCTCGCTGCGCCGGCCTCCGCCGCCACCGCTAAAGCCGACGACTTCAACGGCGACGGCTACATGGATCTGGTGGTCGCCACTCCCAGGGCCAAGGTGAACGGACAGACGGAGGCGGGGCAGGTGACCGTCCTGTACGGCTCGTCGTCCGGCGTTTCGACGAGCCGTTCCGCCCTGCTCAGCCAGAACGCCGCGGGAGTGCCGGGCACGGCGGAGGCGTACGACAGGTTCGGCGCGTCCTACACCACCGGTGACCTCGATGGCGACGGCTACACCGACCTGGCCGTCGGCGTGTCGGGGGAGGACACGACCGCTCCGGAGATCGGCATCGTCCAGATCCTGTGGGGCGGCTCCACGGGGCTGGCCAGCGGTGGACTGACGGTGTACGGAGCGTCGGGCGCGAGCTCCGCGTACCAGTACGGATCCGGCCTCACGGTCGGTGACTTCGACGGCGACGGTCACGACCAGCTCGCCGTGACGGGCTACGCCGGAGTCTCGGTGTTCGACGACAGTTTCACACGGGCCGCGGCTCCCGCTCGGACCGAGTTGTCCACCGGCTCCGGCGAGGCGAACCGGGGTACCGGATCGATCGTGACGGGCGACTTCGACGGCGACGGCGCCGACGAGCTGGCCGTCAGCGGGACAAGGGACATCGACGACGACGAGCCCTCGGGCGTGTGGCTCGGCTACTACGCGGGCGGCGCCGACGGCATGACGCTCACCGAGGATCCCGCGTCCGTGCCCCTTGATGTCGCGAGCGCACGGGCCGCGGGCGACCTCGACAAGGACGGGTACGACGACCTGGTCACCACTGGGCAGGGGGACTCGGGGGCAGGCACCATCGCCGTGCACTACGGCGGCGCCGACGGAATCCCGGGCAGCACGCGCAGCCGGCTGATCGACCAGGACACCACGGGAGTCCCGGGCGTGAACGAGTCCGGCGACGCTTTCGGCAGCGGCGTTTCGATCGGCGACGTCGACGGCGACGGCTATCCGGACGCGGCGGTGGGCGCGCAGCTCGAGACGGTCGGCACCCTCCAGTGGGCGGGAGCGGTCTGGCTGCTGAAGGGTTCGGCCTCCGGTCTGACGGGCAGCGGTGCCCAGTCCTTCACACAGAACACCGCGGGTGTGCCCGGCGTCGCCGAGAGCAGTGACCGCCTGGGGTACGCCGTGCGGCTCCAGGACCTGAACGGCGACGGCCGCGCGGACCTCACCGCCGCCGCCCCCGGCGAGGACGTCTTCGACGACAACGTCCACCATGCCGACGGTGCCGACTGGGTCCTGCGCGGCAGCCCCTCGGGGCTCACGACCTCCGACGCCGTCTCGTTCAGCGAAAAGGCGTTCGGCCTGACCTACCGAGACAAGTTCTTCGGATCGGTCCTCGGAGGCTGACCGAACGGGACCCCACCGCTCGCCGGCATGTGCGGCCAGCTGCGCGCGGAAGCCGTCCCACTTCAGCTCTGCGGGCGACGCCAGATACGCAGGCTGATGTGCCCGCCCGCTTCACCTCTCACGCGCCTTGGGCTGTGTCGTTGGCTCCGAGGTTTCCGGGGTCAACGACACAGCCGGTCAAACGGACTGCGCGCAGCAGGAAGAGGCGAGGATCCCGTGCCGTATGCGGTCCTGCGGTCCTGCGGTCGTCGGGCACCACAATGCGACCCAGTGCGACTCGTGCAGTCGAGGCTGCCGCCGACGTATGCACCGCCGTGAACCCGGACCAGGGCCGATCCGGCGGATGGGGCCAGTACACACGCGCGGGGACCGCCGCCGGCCGAGCCGTAGGGGCGGACGGCTACCCGGGGCAGCTCCGGGAATTGGCGCACAAGGTCGACCTCCTCGGCGCTGGCGGGCATCACCGGAATGGCGCTGGCCGCCGTGGGCGTGTGGCGCGGGCCGACCAGGAGATTGGCATCGCGCAGCGCGTCGGCCAGGCCGCGGTGCTCGGCGCAGCGGCCGTAGAAGTCAGCAGAGCGCGGCGACAGCCTGCCCCTCGCCCCGCGACGCTGTAGCAGCGCCACACAGACGTCCTGCTCGTGATCGTCTTCTCACCCTTCACGTAGCAGGCGGTACAGAGGGCTCCCGCAGGCCCGATGCCAGCGGGAGCTTTCCAGGACAGCGACCGGTGGACATGGACGTGGAGCAGCCCTAGCGCCCACACTGCGAGGGCGCCACGGATGTGCTCACAGAACCCGTCGACGCCCGCATGCGGGCCTTCGGGCGCGATACCGGCGTTCATCCCCCCGTGGTCGTGGCCGGCACCGACAGTGCCCCAGCACCGGTCAACCCCAGCCCCGCCGACGGCCCCCCGGGAGAGGTCTAGGGCAAATCGGCCCACCAGCGGGTGCGCGTCGACCGGGCCGGGCGATCCTGCGGTCAGGAGCGTGGAAGCGCGAGCACGAATGGGAGCCCCAGATGCCCGATCTCGGCCAGAACGTGGAACAGGCGAAAATGGCATGCCGGTACTACGGGCACTGTCACGTTGGCTGACCGGTGGGATGATCTTCGGGTCGATCAGGCTGGGAGGGTCGTCCGTGGGGAGTGCGTCGCTGTCGTACAAGGGGCACCGGTACCCGGTCGAGGTGATCTCCCACTGCGTGTGGCTGTACTTCCGGTTCCCGCTCAGCTTCCGTGTGGTCGAGGAGTTGATGCTTGAGCGCGGCGTGATCGTCTCCTGCGAGACCGTCCGCCGCTGGTGCGTGAAGTTCGGGCAGCGGTACGCCCATTCGCTGCGCCGTCGCCGGCCCCGGCCTGGTGACAAGTGGCACCTGGACGAAGTCTTCATCGAGATCAACGGCGAGCAGAAGTACCTCTGGCGGGCTGTCGACCAGGCCGGCATGGTGCTGGACATCCTGGTGCAGAACCGGCGGGACAAGACGGCGGCCAGGCGATTCTTCCGTCGTCCGGTGAAAAGGGACCCGTACGGTGCCGCGGGTGGCCGTCACGGACAAGCTCCGCGTCTACGGCGCCGCTCACCGCGAAGTCATGCCCTCGGCCGAGCACCGCTCGCACAAAGGGCTGAACAACCGGGCCGAGAACAGCCATCAACCGACGAGGCAGCGTGAACGGGCGATGAAGGGCTTCCGCTCCGCTGCAGGGGCGCAGCGGTTCCTGTCCGCGTTCAGCGGTATCTCACCGCACTTCCGGCCCTGTGATGACCGCCCCCGACTACCGAGCCGAAATGACCATCCGCTTCACCATCTGGGACCACATCACCGGCACCGCCGGCCAGCCCGCAACAGCCTGACCCAAGGTCGACACCCCGCCCCACCACACCCCGGTACACCATCAGGCACCCACACACCCAACAACGTGACAACGCCCCGCAAATCCCTTGTGGTCTGCGGAGCTTGTCATGACGGTATCCACGGGAGGCGGGCCGCAGAAACGCTCACGTTGCTGATCGGTGACCGCCTCGACATCACCGGGGCCCCTGGGGACTCACCGGCGCCGAAGCAGTGCTGAAGAATTCGAGGCCGTCATGACCACACCGGCCCCACAGGCCGCGTGACCGAACCCGTCACCCAAATCTGCAGCAGACCCAAGCGCATGCGATCCGCCGTTGCATGAAGACCGCGTGATGCGGCAGCCGCGCATCGCATACTTTGACTGTACTCTCGCCTTACAGTCAAAGCATTTTCCACTCCTGCCGACGCTGGCGCGTCACTTCACGGGAACTTTTATTCCGAACAGTTTTTCCGCATTTCGGAACGCAATTTTTTCCTTGGCTTCGCGTGGCAAATCGACGCCGCGGAACCAGTCGGTCTGCTCCTTTATGTCCGCGAACGGGTAGTCGGTTGCGAACATCACTCGATCCACGCTTATGTACTTCAGCAGGAGGTCGAGCAGTTCGGTCTGGGGGAATGCGCTGGTTGTGACCCAGAAGTTGTCCTGGAAGTATTGCCCGATGGGCTTCTCGAGCGAGTCTTTGGTCGGCTCGCCCATGTCATTGACGATCCGCTCGTAGTAGAAGGGAAGACCTTCGCCCATGTGGCCGATGATGATTTTCAGTTTGGGGAATCTATCGAAAACCCCGTACGCGATCATCCGAATGCATTGGGTCAGCACCTCCTGGTGCCAGCCATATCCAGACCCACTGAAGATGTAGTCTTGGTACTCTTCCGTGTATTTAGACCGTGTGGTGCTGTAGTAGATCTTGAAGACCTCGTCAGCTGGATAGCCGGGATGCAGGTAGATCGGCACATCGAGAGCAACGGCACGCGCCAGCACAGGCTCGAAATCGGGATGATCGAGATACTTCTTCGCGATGTGTCCGTTGGTTAGTGCGCCCAAGAAGCCATCTTCCCGAACCGAGCGTTCCAGTTCGTCCGCCGCCGCCTCCGGGCTCTGCAAGGGCAAGGTGGCGAAAGCCTTGAAGCGGCCCGGATATTTGGCGATTGGCCCGTCTACAAGTTGCCGGTTAAGGCGATAGGCAAGGTCGATGCCCCTTTGTCCAGGGACATTTTGCACGGAGGGTGTATGGGCAGATAGGATTTGAACGTTGAGTCCCCCCGCATCCATATCGCCGATGCGGCGTTGGCCTAGATCCGAAAGACCAGTTTCCTCAAGGAACGCTATGTGATCCTGATTGATGGAGTTCAGCTTCAACAACGTGGGAGTCGTAAAGGTCTCCTCCGTGCCGATGAAGGGCAGGTCCCGGTCTCGCAATGCAATGTCCGGAGTCTTGTCCGGAGTCTTGTTCCCGTCCGCTGCCGAAACGGCGGCATACGCGGACACGCCGGCACCAGCGCCAAGTGCCGTGGCAGCGGCTAGAAAGCCGCGACGTCCCATAGACTTCATGTCAGTCTCTCTTCAGGTGTTTGTGTGGTGTGGTATCCGTACGGCATCCGTCTGCGAGATGCTTCAGTTCGACCCTTCGTCGTCACCAGACGCGCCCAGGTGTCCGCCCACGCCGCGTCCCCCGCTTCGACCTCGACGCCGGCCACGCCGGTCCCGCCGAAACACTGCCAGCCGAGACCAGGGGTCTTCGCGTCCTGCTCGCGCACCGCGGCAGCGCCGCCCGGCGGCACCCCGTACACGTCGGCGTGGTGCGCGATGGCAACGTTCTCCGGTGCGAATTGGGTCCCGGTCAGGAACGCCGTCTCGGTCAGGCCCGGATCGATCAACTGGCACCGGTACCCGTCCGAGCCGCCGCCCTCCGGCAGCGCGGGCGTTAGGCCTCGGCCATCCTCAAGTCGACGAACCGCTCGCCGGCGCGCAGCGGCTGTGGTGGAGCTGACGACCCGCCCGCGTGCGCGCTGTGCGGGCCGGCTGCGGCGGGCCCCGCACTGTTGTCGGCGTGCGACCCGCGGGCGGCGACAGGGAACGCCGTCGCCAGCGCCCTGGTGGCCGCCCCGAACCTCAACCGCCCGGGCGGCGCTTTCCCTGACGGCGCTGCGTCGACTGCCATCACTCGCCTCCTACATACGGGTTGCATCGCTTATCTGGATGCCTACTTCCTACCGAGCGAACCTGAGACGAACGTTAGAACCCGTCCTTAAACCGTCGCGGTGCAGAGGCCGGACGAATGCTCGACGGCCGACGCTGTCGCATATGGCTCTCCACGCCCACTACCCGCTGATCGCCTTCGTTGGAGAGCGGCTCTTCGTCTATCGGACCGAGTTCGTCGACCCACCCTCCTGTGCCGCCGCCCTCGGCAGTTTCGGCTTCACTCTCTTGACTGCGGCGGAACTCCTGTCCTCGCTGGAGGATGCAGACACTTCAGCTCTGTCCAAGGCGGAGTGGCGCCAGTTCAAGCACTGGCAGCCCGCGACTCTTGGCGCGGCGATCTTCAACTCGTGGGACTGACGGGTCACTCAACCTGCGATGGCACGCGCTCAAGGTCCGGTGGCGCAGGACAACCGTTCCACTCGTCGGCGCGTACACCGAGGCCCGGCGCTCCAGCAGAGACGTCATGCCAAGTGCCGTTGTGGAGGCTGCCGTTCGCCTGCCAGGCGGGCGATACGTCCCCCACCGTGATCGTGTGTCTGCACCGCCTGCGCCCCCGCCGCCGACAGGGCCTCCGCCTCCGAACCGATGGCAACGGGCGCGGGCGCGATGGGCCGACCGGCACGCTCTGCCAGGCCTCGGGTGGACCCGGTCCCACGCCTGGGCTTCGGCCTTACCGTAGTTGGTGGTGTCGGTGACGGTGGTGATCGCCGCCTCGGGCCAGGTCTCGGGGTTGGCGAAGCGGAACTCCTTGCCGTGCTTCGGCGGTCGCCCGCCCTGGGGACAGGCCAGGGCGTACTCCTTGATCGAGGGCTTCGGCAGCCGCATCACCCGGTCGCTGCGGATCCGCCCCACCAGCCCGACAGGAGCCCTGATGCGACCCGGCCCGCAGGAGGGCGCTGTGGGAGATGTTCTCCGACCTGATGGACCTCGACGACGCCCACCGGTACGTCGCCGACCCGCTCGCCGGCATGGTCGCCCGGTACGACCTGGGCGACGACCACCGGTTCGTCGCCACCCTGTGCCCGGACATGAAGTTGACGCTGGAGCGGCCCGACCCGGACGTCGTCACCGCGGTGAACCGGTCGGCGGACCTGCTGCGTGAGGGGTGTGGGCCCCTGCTCGACCTCGTCGACCGCGTGGAGGCCCGCGACGCCGCGGCCGCGTGCAGCGGACGGGTCGACACCGTCACCGCCCGCACGGGCCGGGTGGACGTCGACGCGTCGCTCATCCGGCCCGACGGCCTCGTCGCCCGGGCCTTGCCCACCGGCAGGACCTCGACACCACCACGCTGGTGCGTGCGCTGGGCACATGGTTCGGCCGACCGGCCTGAGCACCGTATTAACAGTCGTCTCAGGTTCGCTCAGTACGAAGTAGGCATCCAGATAAGCGATGCAACCCGTATGCAGGAGGCTAGTGATGGCAGTCAACGCAGCGCCGTCGGGGGAAGCCCCGGCCGGTCGGTGGGCAGGCCGGTGGGTGCCGTGGTTGGTGATTGGCTTGTGGCTGGTGCTGGCGGCGGGCATGGTGCCGCTGAGCGGAAAGTTGAGCTCGGTCACCACCGACAGCGCCGTGGACACCCTGCCGGCCGGTGCCGAGTCCACCAAGGTGGCAGCGCTGGACGACAGTCTCCCCGGCGGTGAGGACAGCACGTTCGTCTTCGTGTACCACCGGGCCGGCGGCATGACCGCCGCCGACCGCGCGACGGTCGAGCGCCACTACGACACCCTTGCCAAGCGATACCCGCCGAAGACGACGGAGGCGGCCGGCGAGGACGACGAGGGCTCACCGACGAGCCTCTCCACCGACCGCAAAGCAATGACGTTCACCCTCGATGTGAGCACGGCCTACGGCCCACCGGAGGAGATCGTCGGCCCGTTGCGTGACGCCGCGAAGGACCGCCCCTCCGGTCTGGAACTGGACGTGACCGGCCCGGGCGCGATCGACGGCGACTTGGATGCCGTCTTCGACGGCATCGACGAGCAGGTCCTCCTCACCACCATCGCCGTCGTCACGCTCCTGCTGATCCTCACCTACCGCAGCCCGGTGTTGTGGATCATCCCGCTGGTGGCCGTCGGTGCGGCCGCACTGACCTCGATGGGGACCGTCTACCTGCTCGTCAAGGGATTCGGCATCGTGGTCAACGACCAGAACTCGGCGCTGCTGACGATCCTGGTGTTCGGCGTCGGCACGGACTACGCGCTGTTGCTCATCGCCCGATATCGGGAGGCGCTGCACCACCATGAGAACGTCCGGGACGCGATGGTCCACGCGATACGCGGCGCGGCGCCGGCCATCGTCGCGTCCGCGGCCACCGTGGTCGCCGGCCTGCTCTGCCTGCTCGTCGCGGACCTGAACAGCACCAGCGGGTTGGGCCCGATCGGTGCTGCCGGCATCCTGTGCGCGCTGGTGGCCATGCTGACGCTGTTCCCGGCGGTGCTCGTGGTGCTCGGCAGGCGGATCTTCTGGCCGGCCATCCCGCGGTTCAGCACGGCCGTGGAGGAGAAGCCGGGGCTGTGGGGACGGCTCGGCACCGCCATCAGCCGCCGCCGGTGGGTGGCGACGCTCGGCTCGCTCGGAGTCCTCGGCGTGCTCGCCCTCGGGCTGGCGGGCAACACCGGCGCCCTGCGGGAGCAGGACCAGTTCCTGTCCGCGCCGGAGTCGGTCACCGGCTTCACCGTTCTCCGCCAGCACTTCCCGGAGCTCGGCGGCCAGCCGATGGAGATCTTCACGCGGCCGGCGCACCAGGAGCGGGTGCTCGACGTCGTCAAGGACACGCGCGGTGTGGCCATGGCCATCCCGGAGCAGACCAGCGGTGGCTGGGCCAACATCTCCGTGTTCCCGAAGGACGCGCCGGACACCGCCGCGGAGTACGACACGATTCTGCGGGTGCGCACCGCCGTGCACGCGGTGAGCGGGGCGGAGGCGATCGTCGGCGGGCCGAGTGCGGAGAACCTCGACACCGAGGTGACCACCAAGCGCGACGAGAAGCTGGTGATCCCGCTGGTGCTCGTCGTCGTCCTGATCGTCCTCGGACTGCTGCTGCGCGCGATCCTGGCCCCGCTGGTCCTGATGTCCACCGTCATCGTCTCATTCGCCGCAGCCTTCGGGGGCAGCGTGTTCGTCTTCGACACGATCCTCGGGTTCAAGGGCATCGACTATTCGGTGCCGCTGCTGGCATTCCTGTTCCTGGTGGCGCTCGGCGTCGACTACAACATCTTCCTGACCAGCCGGGCCCGGGAGGAGACCGTGCGTCTCGGCACCAGAGAGGGCATGCTCAAAGCCCTCTCGGCCACCGGTGGCGTCATCACCTCGGCAGGCCTGGTCCTGGCGGCCACGTTCGGGGTCCTCGTCACACTTCCGCTGGTGATGCTGGTCGAGGTCGGGTTCCTGGTGGCCTTCGGCGTGCTGCTCGACGCCCTGCTGGTGCGGTCGGTCCTGGTGCCCGCCCTCACCTTGCTGATCGGCCGCCGGATGTGGTGGCCGAGCCGGCTGTCCCGTCCAGCGGCAAAGTTGCCGGACGGTCAACAGCCGCTCGCCGACGAGGAGGAGCCCGCGCTGCAACGGTGAGCGCGGCGGCACGGACGAGATCCGGGACGGGGACCCAGGCCCGTCCCGGATCTTTTGATGGGGCTCGACGGCCGCCGCCCTTTGGTCCTACGCCGTGCGGCCGGGGCCGGGGTCGGCGCACCGCGGTGGCCTGCCCCGACGGTGAGCCGCGCGGGGCCATGCCCGAGGGCCGCCGTCCCTTGTCCCGCGCCGCGCCGCCGGGGCGGGTCAGCACGCCGCGGTGTCCTCCCCGGTGGTGAGCCGCGCGGGCGGGGCGGGCGGGGCCGCGGCCGGAAGGTCGATGCGAAGCAGCGCGCCACCGCGTGCGGAGCGGGCGACGCTGGCCCGGCCGCCGTGGGCGTCGACGACCCGCTGCACGATCGACAGCCCCAGACCGGATCCCGGCAACGCCCGGGCGCTGTCGGCACGGTAGAACCGGTCGAACACCCGCGGTACGTCGGCGGCGTCGATGCCCGGCCCGGCGTCGTCGACCTCGAGCACCACCGACGCGTCCTCGGCACGGAGCCGGACCTGGACCGGCTGGTCCGCGGGGGACCACTTGCCTGCGTTGTCGATGAGGTTGAGCACCGCCCGCTCGAGCGCAGCGGGACGCCCGCTCACCCACACGGAGGTCACGTCGAGCGCGACCTCGACGTCGGGCGTGCGGGAACGTGCCCGGGTCGCGGCGGCCGCCACCACGTCGGCGAGGTCGAGCAGCTCGGTGTTCTCGTCGCTGACGTCACCGCGCGCCAGGTCGGTCAGCTCGGCGACAAGGGTGCTCAACTCGGCCACCTGGGCGCCGAGATCGGTCAGCAGCCGGGTCCGGCTCTCCGCCGGCAGTGCGCTGTCCAGGGTGCCGCGCCGATCGAGCCGGATCAGCAGCTCGACGTTGAGGCGCAGGCTGGTGAGCGGGGTCTTGAGCTCGTGGGCGGCGTCCTCGGCGAGCAGCCGCTGGGCCCGCCGGGAGTCCCGGAGCGCGGCGAGCATGTCGTTGATCGACTGGATCAGCCGCCGGATCTCCCCACCGCCCTCATCCGGGATGTCGGCGTCGAGATCCCGGGTGTGCGCGACACGTACCGCGGCGACGGTGAGCCGGTCGATCGGTGCCAGCCCGGTCCGCGCCACGGTCCGCCCGACAAGGGCGCCGCCCACCACGCAGAACAGCCCGATCAGCAGCATGCCGAACCCGAACTGGTTGATCGGGCTGTCGTCGGCGACCTGGGCCACCTGGACCGCGCCGTCGCCCGCCCGCAGCGTGTAGATGAGGTAGCCGTCCTCGTCGCTGTCGTTCGACTCCATCAGGTCGGCCGACGCGCCCTGCGCCACGCGCCCGGCGTGCTCGCTGACGGGGGGCAGCGCGGGTTGGCCGGCCGGCGTCCGGGTCGAGCCATCGGGCAGGATGACCCGCACCAGCCGACCGGATCCGGGATACGGCGGTAGCTGGACCTGCGCCAGACCGGCGCGCTGCGCGTTCGTCGCCAGGACGCGGGAGTCGGCGCGCAGCTGATTCTCGGCGCTGTCCTGCAGCTCCCAGCTCAGTAGCTCGCTGGCCACCTGGAAGGCCACGAACACGCTGACCGCGATGGCCGTCGCCGCGATCACCGTCAGCCTGCTCCGCAGGGACCGCCGGCGCCACCATCGGGTCAGCCGGCGCGGTTCCCGTCCGGCCGGCCTGCTCACGGAGGAGTCTCCCGCAACGTGTATCCCAGGCCGCGCAGCGTGTAGATCAATCGCGGCTCACCCTCGGCCTCCAGCTTGCGGCGCAGGTAACTCACGTATACCTGCAGGTTGTTGGCGGTGGCGCTCATGTCGAAGCCCCAGATCGCCTCGAACAGCGCGTCGCGGGTCACGACCCGGGTCGCGTTGCTCATGAGGACCTGCAGGAGGGAGAACTCGGTCCGGGTCAGGCGCAGCGGCCGCCCGCCCCGCCACACCTCGAACCTGTCGGGATCGAGCCGGACATCGGCGAACGACAGGATCTGCGACTCCCCGTCGGTCGGCGTGCGCCGGCGCAGCAGGGCCCGCACCCGGGCCAGCAACTCCTCGGTGGCGAACGGCTTGGGCAGGTAGTCGTCGGCGCCCGCGTCCAGCCCCGTGACCCGGTCGGAGACCTGGTCACGGGCGGTCAGCATCAGCACCGGCAGATCCCGACCCGCGGCCCGCAAACGCCGGCAGGTCTCCAACCCGCCGAGGCGAGGCATCATCACGTCGAGGATCAGCAGATCCAGCGTGTCGCCATCGGCCCCAACGACCCCGTCGAGCACGGCGAAACCGTTGGCGACGGTGCTGGTGTCGTAACCCTCGACCTGGAGCACCCGCTCCAGCGACTCACGGATGGCCGCTTCATCATCCGCGATCATGATCCGCACGCCGGCCCGCCCCCTTCCAGTCGATGTTTTTGCCGCTCATTGTCCCCGATCAACCTGAGGCCAGGATTAGAGCGTCGCTGGGGACCGCGCTCTTAGACGTCATCTCATTTGGCTGGGTAAGCTGCCGGTCGTGGTGAGGATCGTTGAGCGGCTGGTGCCGGATGAGTTGTGGGAGCTGTTTCAGCG
>NZ_JBVIYK010000033.1:0-7634 GCF_055592645.1 Streptomyces sp. NPDC041108
CGCTGAAACAGCTCCCACAACTCATCCGGCACCAGCCGCTCAACGATCCTCACCACGACCGGCAGCTTACCCAGCCAAATGAGATGACGTCTAAGGGTCTATCTCGCGGCACACAGCCATTCCGAAACCGGCCACGGACTGAACGAAGCCGACCGGACAGCCCACGAGTGCGGTATCCAACCCGAGGAACTGCCCCATGTACTCCAGCAGATGGCAGCAGCAGGGCTGCTGAACGCATGGCGGATTTCCGCCGATACGGAAGACCTTCACTGGGTCCTGCCGACTCCGCAGTGAAGGGGACGTGCACCTTGCAGCTGCTGCTGCACCCTTGCACGGATGAGGATGGCTCCCTCGACGCGAGAGCAGTAATCAAGAGTTGTGGGTGCGGCCCTCCGACCCGACCGCGGTGATCTCGGCTGCTGCGAGCCGAGCCTCCTCGCGCACCTCTGGGTCGGGGTGATGGAGGAAGGGCTCGATCAGCGGCCGGGCCAGCGGGTCGTGCGGGGCCCCGAGGATGTAGATCGTGTGGGCGAGGAGTTCGCGCTCCATCGTCGGCATGGCGTCGGTCAGCGGTTCGACGAGGGCCAGAGGCAAGCTGTAGTGGTCGAACGCCTCGCTGATCGAGTTCAGGGCGGACTCGCGCACCTTGGTCACCGGCTCGTTGACGGCCATGCTGACCAGACGTCCGACGGCCAGGCAAGCGGAGTCCGCATCGAGTGCGGCGCCGCGCAGGAGATCCCCGAGGATGTCGGCGGCGACGTCCCGACGGTCCGGATCGCGGTCGGTCAGCGCTTCAAGGGCCTCGAACATGTCGTTCATGCTGCCATCTCGGACCGCTCGACCAGGACACCTTTCTCGAAGCGCGAGCCGATACGGACCAACGGCACCAGGTGGGCTCCGGTGATCGCGCGCCACCGGGCCTGGGGCGGACTCGACGAGCTTGAGCACCATCGCCGGGGCCGCAGCCGGGCTCCCCGCGCCTTGTGTGACCTTGGTGCGGAGCTTGACCGTGGAGAAGATCGACTCGACGGGGGTTGGTGGTCCGTAGGTGGATTCAGTGCTCGGCCGGGAAGTCGCAGTACGCGAGCAGTTCGTCCCGATCGGCGATGATCTTCGCGACGGCCTTGGGCCACTTGGCGCCGTAGGACCGGGCGAATGCCTGGATCGCCTGCTCGGCACGGCCACGGCCCTCGGCGGTGTTGGAATTCTGTGGGATGCAAACGACCTTGTAGCTGGCGCAGTGGGAAACCCGAGTGGGCCGCGCCTCACTGCCGTCCGGTGAAGAGCAAGGAATCCTCGTGGTGGCGGTCGAGGGATGCGATGTTGTGGTCCATGCCGATGCGTAGGACGCATGCTCACAATGCCCGTCGGGCCGCAGCGTGTTGCATGTGTCAGGCGGCGGGCACGGAGCTGGGACCGGTGAATCTGCGGACAGATGAGCCGTCCTTCGAGGCTGATGCGTCCCGGACGATATGTCCTCAAGGATCGTGCAGGAAGCCGAGAGTCACAGACGGCGCCGTTTCGGCGGGTGTTGGTGGGGCGAATTCCGATCAAAGCGGCGACAGTTGGGCGTGTGGGTGACTACGGTGTCTTTCCACTGATCAAGGAGGACCGGGATGCAGACGACATCGCTGCGCAAGGGCGAGAACACAGCGCTGACGACGGCGTCGACGGTCTTGTCCGTGGCAGTGCAGGGGCTTGCGGTGGACGTGTCGGCGTTGCTGCTCGGACCGGATGGCAAGGTCCGCAGCGACAACGACCTCGTCTTCTACAATCATCCAGCACAGGACGGCGTGTCGGTCGCCGGCCCGGCGGTCACCGCGGACCTGCCCCGCCTGCCCTCCGACGTGCACCAGGTGGTGATCCTAGCGAGCGCTGATCCGCTGAAGCCAGGGGCCGTCTTCACGCATGCACCCCAACTGACGATCAACCAGAACGGTGCGCCCACCTGCTCGTTCACCGCACCGGATTTCGCTGCGGGAGAGACCGTCGTGGTTCTGGCGGAGTTGTACCGGCGTGGCGACGGCTGGAAGGTCCGCGCCGTCGGGCAGGGCTACGCCTCTGGCCTGTCAGGGCTGGCCACGGACTACGGCGTCGACGTCGACCCAGAACCCGCCGCTGCGCCCTCTGCACCACTTCCCGCACAGGCGCGTTCTGTCCTTGCGCCGGCAACCGTGGATCTGGCAAAGGTGGAACGGCAGGCTCCTGGCCTGCTGGATCCCGCACGACAGGCCGGCCAGGCTCTCGTGCACCGAGGGATTTCAGGTCGGCGGGCAGCGGTGTATCTGATCCTGGACCACGACTGGCACATGGAAAGCTGTACGAGTCCTTCGCGGTCCAGGCTTTCGCTGAACAGGTCCTGGCCTTGTCGGCCAACCTGGACGATGACGGCACCGTGCCCGTGGTCTTCTCCAGCGGACGCGAGCCGTTCCTTGAAGAGATCCGCCTGGACAATTACCGAGGCCGCATCGGGCAGCTGCACACTCAAGTCGACTGGGGCTGGGGCAACGTCGCCGACGCGATGCGCCGCGCGGTCAGCCACTACCAGGAGTCCGGCGCGGCTGACCCCGCCTTCATCGTCACCCAGGTCGGGGACGAACCCTGGGACAAAGCCGAAGTCCGCTCCCTCCTGCAGAACACCGCGTCCCTCGGGGTGTTCTGGCTGTTCGTGGGATTCGGCCGCGGCAAGCTCGCTTTCTACAAGAACCTCAACGCCTCCGCCTCAGCGACCTTCACCAACGTCGCCTTCTACGACGCCAGCAAGAACCCGGGCTCGGTGCCAGGCGAACAGTTCTACACTGGCCTCGTCGATGCCTTCGCCACCTGGATGCAATCGTGAGCACGCTGCTGCTCCTTCGCGCAGCTGCGCCCAAGGCCGCCGCTGAAAGCGCACCAGCCGTCATGCCCGAGCGGCCGCACAGGTCCTGCGCTCCGGTACCGTCCCACTGCCGGCGGCACTTCGGAGGAGTTGTGCTTCCTGATCCGCAGCCGCTTATCAACCGACTGCACCCCGTCCTTGCGAGTGATCAAGCAGTTGAAGAACTTCGCTGGTACTTCGGCATCGGCCAGCCGCCAGGCGCCGCGTCGTTCACTGGGAGGCGGTTCGAGCACTTGGCGGGCGGGGGAGACCGGCCCGAAGCCGCCAACGCAGTGACTGCCGACGACCTCATCGCGGTGCAGACCCTGTCGGTCACCATTCCGGCAGAAGCTGCCCTGGACCTTCTGGAAGGTCGGCTCGGCGTGCAGCTATCCGACTTATTGTATGAAATCCCCAACCATGTTGACATGGCTGAGGCTGACGCTGCTGATCTCGCCCCCGGATCGCCGGCTGACGCCGCCTGGCGTCTTCTCACCGGCCGACCGGGCATAGGGTGGGTCACCGCTGGCAAACTCCTCGCTCGCAAGCGACCACGGTTCCTTCCCGTGTATGGCCAAGTCGTGCGCTGCGTCCTTGGCCGGCCCGCATCATTCTGGCTCGACCTGCATGCCGCGCTCCGCGCAGACGACCGGGCCCTGCATCACGAGCTGGTGGCACTGCGCCGGTCTGCGAGGATCCCTGCCGCCGGCGCAGCGCGCCTGCGTACCGCTGCCCGAACTTGGCGCACCAGCGGCGCACCGTCTCGTACGAGACGACGATCCCGCGCTCGAGCATGAGCTCCTCGACCCCGCGGAACGACAGCGGGAAGCGGAAGTACAGCCATACGCAGTGGGAGATGACCTCGACCGGGTACCGGTGCCCCTTGTGCGACGGCGACACGGCCCCCACGGACAGCCCCCTCCAGCACGATCAACCAGAAGATCATCCCACCCTGTCAACCAACGTGACAGCGCCCGGGCGAGACATGGCCCGGCCGCTGGCGCCCCTCGGACTCGCGTGATCATTCCCGGCCAATCACGAGAACGACGGAGCCCTGCCCACAGGGGTGACCGAGCGGCGGGGAATGCCTACTCCTTGACCTGCTTCGGGTCGATCGGAATCTCGCGTGCCGTGTTCTCGGCGCGCTCCTCTGCGCCCAGCTTCAGCGTTGCGGTCCCGCAGCAGCGGTCGTACTGGTTCTGCCAGTCCGTCATGAACGCGTCATAGCTGGACTGGCCGACCAGCTTCAGGTCCGACTCGTCGTTGTGCCAGACGCCGTTGCTTGTCCAGTTCGCGGAGCCAACGAACACGATTCTGGAGTTGACCGCACCTGCGTAGCCGCCGCTGACCATCATGTACTTGTCGTGCGTGTAGTGCAGGGCGTTGCCGTTCGCGTCGGTTCCGCGGCTGGTGTCGTGCACGGAGATGTTCGGCCGGTCCTTCAGGTAGTTCTGCACGCTGCTGTCGACCTGACCGGCGGTGAGGAGTATGCGGATCTTGACGCCGGTCTGTGCCAGGCTCACCAGCTTCTTCGGCAGTTCGAGATAGTTCCGGTCGCCCGGCTGCCCGTGAGAGGTCCACTGGAACATGGCTATGTTGATCGTGGCCGGCGCCTTGACGTTGTTCAGGAAGTCGACCCAGGTGTCGCTCTTGGAGCGTGCCTTGGGCCACTGGTAGGAGGGCGGGGACAGTGTCCTGGCGGCCTGGCCGTCGGTGGAGCTGTAGTAGTCGGGCATCAGCGGGCCCGGACCGTTGAGCGCCCCCTTGGCCATGGCGGTGAAGTAGCGGGCGTAGAGGTTGTACAGGTCGACGTTGCCCTTGACGGTGGCGCTGCTGTTCCACGCGGTATTGGCTTGGGTGGACGTGGGGTTGGCGCTGCTGACGGTCACGGTCCTGTTCGCGTCGCTCCCGCCGCTGAACATGTAGTACTTCGCGTGCAGGGAGGAGCCGGAATAGTGGGTCAGGCAGCCGCCCGGGCACAGCGCGGCGAAGCTGGAGGCTTGCGGATCGTTGCCGAGCTCGGTGACCAACGACTGCCAGACCGCGTTGTCGCTGTGCACGTCCATCAGCGCCTTGACGATGACGCCGCGCTGGTGCGCAGCGATCAGGGCGTTGGCGAAGTCCGGGCCCGGCTGCGTGCTGCCGATCGAGTACATGGCGACGCGTATGGTCTGCCCGCAACTGGCGTTGTTGATCGATTCGATGATCGGGTCCATGACGTTCATCCGGGCGTCGGGGTCCTCCGGGTCGTTGAAGCGAGGACCCGGTGTCGAGGTGAACGTCCGGGACTCGCAACTGAGGGGAGTCTTGGCCTTCTTGACCGCAGCGTGCGCCGCGGTCGGCGACAGCGCGGTGACGGCCAGTGCACTGATCAATGTGAACGTTCGCTTCATGGATGGGCCTTTCGCTGGGCTGTTGCCGATGACGAGTCGGGCGATGCTGTGCTGATCGCCCCAGGGTGGCCGCCGAGGCGAGCCCGGCAGCCGGCGTTCACCCAAAACGTCGCACAGCCCTCCCAGTCGACCTCCGCCGTGCGGTCGTGGCGGAGTGGGCCGCGCTGGCCGAGCCGCCGACGCGGCGAGGAGGCCGCCGATCAGGGGCGCTGCCACGACGTTCGCCGTAAGGACGTGGACGCGTGTCGGGAGCGGGGCCGGGAATGCGCCTGTGCTCGGCCACGCGTTGAGATTCTGCGATGGGACCGGGACATCCGGCGGACATCCCGGTCGATGAAGTGCTGGTCCGTTAGTGTCTGCCCGAAGTTGTTCAATGTATGACCCACTGATCCACTGTTCGGCAATCAGGAGACTTGCGAAGGCGTCGAAGGGTTGCACGATGAATCGTTCCGGGTTTGATCGAGTGGTATGCCCCGGTTCTATTGGAGTCGGGTTGCTGGACAATTGACGATCCAGCAGCATTCGGAGGCCGTGATGCCCGGCAGCTATCCGCCTGAGTTCCGCCGTAGGGTTCTCGATCTCGTCGTATCCGGAAGGAAGATCGCTGAGGTCGCGCGATTCCTCGGCATCGGCGACCAGACGATCTACGGCTGGCGGCGCCAGCACCTCATCGACACCGGGCAATTGCCGGGCACGACCAGCAGCGATCTGTCCGAACTGGCTGCGGCCCGCAAGCGCATCGCCGAGTTGGAGGCCGAGTTGGCCATCCACCGGCGGGCCGCCGAACTGCTGGGTGAGGTGACGTTCCCAAAAGGCGGTTCGAAGCCATCCGCGTGATGGCTCGTGAACATCTGCCGGTCCAACTGGCCTGCCGAGTGCTGCACGTCGCGGGATCCGGTTACTACGCCTGGCGGGACCGTCCGCCGTCGAACCGCCTGGTCAAGCACGCCTGGCTGACCGAGGCCATCGTGGGCATCCACACCGCCTCTCGCGGCACCTGCGGCTCCCGTCGAGTGCACGCCGAGCTCGGTCTGGGCCTGCACATTCATGTCAGCGACGGCACCGTGGAGCTGCTGATGCAGTGCGCCGGCCTGCATGGCCTACCCGGCAACCGACGCCCCCGCGCCAAGCACGACAGCCCGCTCCCGCCTACCGGCGCCAAGCAGTCGCGGCCGCCGTCGACGCCGCGATGCCGTACGCATCGCGGGAGGAGCACCGAACGGTGACCGAGCGGCAGTTGCACGAGACCGTGACCGCCCAGGCGTGGGCATGTGAAGTCGCGGTTCGCGGTGTGCAACGGGGCGTCGTTCCTGCAGACCTGGGTGCGCAACAACCAGCCGGTCGGCGAGAGCATGTTCAACGTCCGAGTGGTCGGCACGATCGCCAAGAACAGCCGCACGATCGACTTCCGGTACTACTTCACCGACTTCGTCACGACGGGCACGACCGGCGCCGCCGCGATGCCGATCACGACGAAGGGCAACATCCCGCAAAGCTGGCCGGCCGGAGCAAGCTACACCCGGGGCGGCAACAAGCCGACCACGAAGACGTTCACAGAGCTGAAGGCGCTGCGGACGTTCAACGAGACAGTGCACGCCAAACCGGGGCAGGGCAAGAAGGCTCCCACCGACCTGCTCTTCGCGGTCTACGAGCCGGCCATCAGCTACAGCCCACCGGCTGGGTGGACGCTGAGCGGGGCACGGGGCGGCAAGCTGTTCATGCTCGCGCCGCGCTGGGAGAGCGCCTCGTACCTGGCCAACTCCACCGGCGGCAGCAAGCCAGAGAAGAGGGGTGCAGCCACGTTCAGCTACGTGCCCACCTTCACCTTGAGCGCCAAGGCGGGAGCCGATGAACGCGCCGAGGCTCAGCACATCAGGCAGGCATTCCTCGTCCCTGGCGACACCAAGCCGTACATGTCGGCGAAGAAAGTGCCCGGGCAGACGGCCAAAGACCCGCTGCACCGGACGGTGAGCGCCGCCCGCAATGACAAGAACCGGGCAGCGGCGGTCAAGCAGTGCAAGCGGTACTGGGGAGCCAACTACACCAACGGCGGGACGAAGGAGTGCGACGAATACCCCTTCGCGAGCACCTATGAAGGGGCTGCGGAGAACTACTACGACCCCGAGGTGACGAAGTTCAACTTCTCCGCGAAGCCGATCCCGAAGGATGACAACAAGGCAGGCGGCCTCATCCTGAAGAGCTTCTACGCCAAGAACCGCCTCATCGACGGACTCGACGACGGCTTCATCGTGAAGATCACCGGCTGAGCCGGACAAAGCCGTGGGGGGGGGGGGGGTTGGAGGGGCCGTCCCCCCCAGACGTTTCGGGAGAGGGGGGGAGGAAACGCCCAAAGGGACGCCTACCCACCTTCCCCGTTCCCTCCC
>NZ_JBVIYK010000033.1:7644-36579 GCF_055592645.1 Streptomyces sp. NPDC041108
AAGCATGCTGGTTGTTCCGCCCCCCCCCCCCCCCCCCCCCCGCCACAGGCTGTTCAGGACGGCGCGGGCCAGAACTGCACGAGGTACCGCTCGACACCGTGCCCGGTGCCCTCGCCGTCGGACAGAGCCGCCGCAGCCCGGCCTGCGCAGCTGACCCGCACCCGCCACGAGCCACCCGCACCGCCCAGGGTCACGACGTCGTCGCTGCGGCCGGTGTGCATGGACCACACGGCTACCTCGCCGCTGGTGGATGTGAAGTCGGCTTCGGCCTGCTCGTCCCAGCCTGCAGGATCCTCCTGGGGCGCAGGCCCGTCCCACACTTCGACGGTGACGGTGGCGGTGTGGGTGTGGCCGCCGCTGGTGATGTCCAGCCGACCGGGGTGGGTACTGACGAAGCTCCCGAAGTCGAAGTCGTCGGGGAAGGGCATCGGCAGGTCGGCGTCATCCGACTCCTGCAATCCGAAAGCGTGGAACCCCACGTAGGCATCCACCTGCTGCTGCCGGACAAGCTCCGCCATAAGCGCCCTCTCCAACGTGACCGACCGTCCTCTCCAAGATCCTAGGACCGCACCTTCGGCCCGCTACGGAGAATGAGACACAAAGCAGCAGCTGCGAGGAGCTTCGTTGCGCACCCTCCAGATCTCTTTCCACTGCCGGGCGTGGTGGGCCGCCAGCAGCGGGTCGGGCACCTCGGTGCGCCGCATCGCGAGGCTCACCCCGCATCCCGTACACAGCTGATGGATCCAGTAAACGCCGTCGTTCCAGACACTGGTGTTGTCCCGGCTCCCGCATACTCGGCACGTCAGCCCTGGAGCTTCATCGGGCGGAACCGACGAACGGAGCACCCGCTCGACCACGACTGGCAGCGGCTCGTCGGGATGGGTTGTCGGTTCGGGACAGAAAGCGATGTTCCCCCACCCGCGCTGCCAGCCTCGCCAGGACCCGTCCGGTCTCATCTGCCGAAAGCCGCGTGCTTTGTCCGCCCGGCGACTGTTGGCATAGGCGCGTTCGTCAGCGAGCCAGAGCTGTCGGGCGTGGTGCAACTCCTCGACGGCGCGTATGAGCGAGCTCGGATCCTTCTCCAGATCCTTGGGAACTCCAGCGCTGAGACACAGGTGATGGTACGTGGCCCGGAAGCCGTAGGGCGCGAAGTGGACGAGGCACGATCGCAAATTCGAATGCCGGACGCGGGTGGGCAGGCCCTCATCGTGGACCCGCCTCCGGTGCGTGTTGAAGCTGCTCATCCCTGGACGCTACGGCCTGCCGTGCACGGATCGCACTCCACTTTGACCCATGGTTTCGGCCCGGCCGCCTTCTTCACGAGAGTGCTGCCGGAACCGTTTGCAACGAGCCCCATCAAGGGCGCGGTCGACTGATGAGGCCGTACGTCCAGGGACGGCAGTAAGGCGCCGGGCAGGCGTTGTCACGTTGTTGGCTGTGTGACTGCCTGACGGCGCGTCGTGGTGTGCTGGAGCCTGGATCCGGGCTGTGTTCAGGCCGCGGTGGCGAGGCCGGCGACGCCGGTGATGTGCTCCCAGATGGCGAAGCGGACGGTCATCTCGGCTCGGTAGTCGTGGGCGGGCATCAGATGGCGGCGGGGTCGGAAGTGGGGCGAGATGCCGCTGAACGCGGACAGGAACCGCTGCGCCCCGCCCGC
Source organism: Streptomyces sp. NPDC041108 (assembly GCF_055592645.1). Classification (NCBI taxonomy): domain Bacteria; kingdom Bacillati; phylum Actinomycetota; class Actinomycetes; order Kitasatosporales; family Streptomycetaceae; genus Streptomyces; species Streptomyces sp. NPDC041108. The sequence goes on from NZ_JBVIYK010000033.1 coordinate 9,302, forward strand.
GGAGCGGAAGCCTTTCATCGCCCGTTCACGCTGCCTGGTGGGTTGGTGGCTGTTCTCGGCCCGGTTGTTCAGGCCCTTGTGGGAGCGGTGCTCGACGCAGGGCATGACCTCTCGGTGGGCGGCGCCGTAGGATCGGAGCCTGTCGGTGACGATCACCCGCGGCACCGCGCCGGTCTTCTTCATAAGGCGGCGGAAGAAGCGCCTGGCCGCGGCCTTGTCCCGCCGGTTCTGCACCAGGATGTCCAGGACATTGCCGTCCTGGTCGACGGCCCGCCACAGGTACTGCAACCGCCCGTTGATCCTGATGAAGACCTCGTCCAGGTGCCACCTGTCACCGGGCCGGGGCTGCCGGCGGCGCAGCGCGTTGGCGTAGGCCTGCCCGAACTTGGCGCACCAGCGACGCACCGTCTCGTAGGAGACGACGACACCGCGCTCGAGCATCAGCTCCTCGACCTCGCGGAACGACAGCGGGAAGCGGAAGTACAGCCACACACAGTAGGAGATGACCTCGACCGGGTACCGATGCCCCTTGTACGACAGCGACACGCTCCCCACCGACGACCCTTCCCGGGCTGATCACCAGAAAATCATCCCACCGGTCAGCCAACGTGACAGTGCCCACAGCGCCGGGCCGACGATCGGCAGTTCGCAGGCGGTGGCGACGTCGTGGGTCTCCCAAGCGAGAACGCCAGCACCCACGCGAGCGATCTGCACGACCCGCGGCTCGTCATGCCACGTCTCGTACATGGCGGCCGTACGCTCCGCCGCGACGGCCTTGTCGTATTCCACCCGCAGAGCGCTCCGGAACTCCGGCTCGGCATCCATCCGCTCCCTAAGGTCGTCCTCCAGCAGACGCGCCTGCGCCTGGAGATCCTTCAGCAGCCGGACCCGGTCCAGCGAGGACCCCGCCCCCTCAGCCGTAGCCGTCGTCGTCACCGTCGGACCACTCCTTCACCGCTCACGCACGCGGCTCCCACGGCCCACCGCCCCATCCTGGCAGTCCCTCACCTCGGGGCCAACGGAACGATCCGCGTCCCGGGAGATCAACCGAACCCCTGTCCAGCACACACACCGTGACCTACCCTGAACGGGGAGTTCCGCCGTGATCATCCGAGGCGATGGCGCATGGCGGGAGGAGGGGAACAGCAGGCCGGGGGAGGGGATGCCCGTACGCCATGGGGGCGCGTGCTCACGTCACGCCACCTCAGTGCGTCGGCGGGCCGCTCCGCCCTCGCCGGGGGGAGCATCATGAACCACTGGGTCGGCATCGTCTCGCTGCGCGACACCGCACCGCCCACACCAGTCCACCGCATCGCCCTCGCGATCGAGGCGGCCCGCAAGCGCACGTCTTACACGCTCGGGAGCCGGCAGGTCCCGTACGAACGCATGCGGGCCACTCTCCGCAGGCTCGCTCAGGAGTACGCGAGCCGGTCCGAGTGGGATCACTGGCAGTACTGCGTCGACCTAGTCGGCGCGTTCTTCAACGGCGGCCAACCTCCGCGCTCGCTGCCCGGCTGGCTCGTCGGCGATCTCCGCCACACACTCGACCGGCGTGGTGCCGCACAGGCGAAGGCATCACAGCACAAGGCGTCTCAGCTCAAGGCGTCCTCACCGCAACCGACCTTCAGTCACGCCTCCGACCGCCGCCGCAAGCCCGAGCCCGCCCGCAAGAACCGCGTCGACCACCACCGTCAGGCCGCCGAGCCCGCCCGCCGAGCCCCCCGCGTCCAGCGGCAGCTCACCTCGCGTGACGTCACATACCCGCCCCTCCTCCCCCTGCCCGCAGAGCTGGTCGCCGAGTCCGGCATCGAGGTGGCCGCCGCGGTTCGGCAGGCGGTCGGACCATGGGAGCCGACCGCCGAGGCGGCCCCATGGCTCGGGCTGGCCGCCGAACACCGCAGCCACCTCTACGAGAGCCGCCACGGCGAGAACGTCACCCCGTACGCCCTCGGTCTCCTGGACCGGCTCGGCGCCACCACGCTCAACGTGATCCTCCTCGACGCCTACGCGCAGTGGGCCCGCCCACAGAAGTCCGGGGAGCAGGCGATCGAGCACGCCCGGCGTCGCCGCGCCGCAGATCTCGCGCTGGGCACGTGGGCCGCCGACGGACGTCTGCCACGCATGGGCACTGGTGAGGCACAGAAGCCGGCCCCGTCCGTGGGGGAGAGCGTCGCCCGGCAGATCCTCGGCGTACTCAGCCTCACCGGCGCACACGACGTCGCCCGTCGTCTTGTCGCCGCCGTATGGCCCGATCTCGACCGCCCGTCGGCAGAGACAGGACCCGACCCGGTCACCAAAGCGCAGTCGGTCTTCGGGAAGGAAGGGCTGACCTTCGAGGACGACGGACAGGAGGGGCCCGACCACGAGAAGGTCTTCCGGAACATCGCGCGGACCGGCGCCGGACGCAGCGCCCTTGGTATCGGCCGCTCGAAGAAGGGGGCCCGCGCAGCCGCCGCCCGCGCGCTGCTGGACAAGTACCCGCCGGCGGTGAAGGCCGCAGCCCCGACCGTCACACAGGCCGCGGGGACTCGGACCGCCTCTCCACGGCCGTACCGCCTCCCCGATCTCCCGCACCGCGACGCCGTCACCGACCTAGCGGCCATGTTCGAACTCGGACACCGGGCGGACGGGCTCCTCGCCCAGGCCCTCACCCACGCTTCCTGGGCTTACGAGAACCAGGCCGCGGTCGCCGAGGCCCATCAGCGGGCCAACGACCTCCTCGCCCATCACGGCTCCTTCGTGATCGACCACCTCGCCGCCCACACCAGGGCCCATCACGCGTTCGCCCGCGATCTCCGACTCGACGAGGACGACTCCCGCCTCCTGACCTCGTCCGACGAGGACACCGCCCGGCTCGGTGGCACGCTCGCCGTCCGTGACGGACTCCTCACCGGCCAGGGGGAGCGCGGGGAGGGGCGCTCGTCGATCTCCGACGCCGCCCAGGCCGTGCTCGCCGCGGCCTGGCGCGTACGCGGCCCGGAACTCCTGCGGCGCCGACCTGTCGTACTCGACGATTGGCTCACCGGGCTCGAACACCAACACGACCCCATCACCGTTCTCAACACGCTCGCCGCCGTATACGGCATGACATGCGAGTTCGAAGAGCAGACCACAGGGCCGGACCACCTCAAGCGATTCACGGTCACCGCCGTCCTCAGCGACACCCGAGGGCGCACGCACCGGTGGACGGCCCGGCCCGACGGCCCGGCGGGAAAGCAGGACGCGAAGAAGGCCACCGCCCAGGAAGTCCTCGACATCCTCGCCGCGCCCGGGGCGGACGACGCCTTCGACACCCTCACCCTGCGCCGACGTGACCTGCTTGTCGACCTCCTCCGCGCCCAGCTCGACGGGCTCGGGAGCCCGACCGAGCGGCAGCGCTCCCGCATCCTCACCCGAGGTGACCTCGGCACCGACCTCCTCGCCACGGGAGACATGGAGGCGTTCCTGGCCTGGGCCGCGCGCGTCGACACGTTGCTCGGCCCGGACGGCGCGACAGCCCCCGACGCGCTGGGGGAGCTGTACTGCCGCGTCGTGGACGACACCCGCCGAGGCCCACGCTCGCTCCTGCGCCGTACGGCCGCCGACGAGGGAACGGACAACGCGAGCGTCGTCCGTCGCCATGCCGCCGATGCCGTGCGGCGTGCCCTGGCCACCGGGCCGTGGGAGAAGTCCGTCCGTGACGTCGTCCAGGACTGGTGGCGCGACCAGGCGCCCGCCACCGGCGTCACGGTCCGCGACCTCATGCGTCGTAAGTCTTTTGAGCCGCTGCGTGTGCAACTCGGGGCGCTGCACGAGACGCTGACGTGGTGCGGTGAGGCAGCCGACGCGGCCGGCACGGCGGTCGACGTCGAGCTGACCGTCCAGGACGGCACCCTGCATGTCTGGATTGGGCTGCACAACGTCGACGTCCGGGCCGCCTGCGACGACTTCGCCCAGCTCCTGTCCCGCACCCTGCCGCACACCGACTGCCTCGTCGACGACGACCACGTACTGCTGCGCCTGCACTGCCGCCCCGATCCGCAGGGGCTTTCCGCGCTCGCGGCGGCGGGGCTCGACGCCTACCTCGGAGGGGCGGACACGGCACGACGGGCCGAGACCGTCTGATCCACATCCGATCCCTGTCCGTCCGACCGGAATACGAAGAGGAGCGATCACCAGTGCCGCCCCGCAAGTCATCCAGCTCCGCCCGTGACCACGGCGACTGGGCCGTCCCGTACCAGCCGGCCGACTTCACCGACATCGACCTGACGACCGTGACGTGGACCGCGCGAGCCCCGTCGGCGCGAACCCGTGGGCAGCCCAAGAGGTCAAGTTCTCGACCAAGGGGCCGGACGGCGAGACCGCCGGATTTTGACCGTGGATCTCCTCAACGATGCCTGGAGCGGCCCCCGGGATGGCCTTCCCTCCGCGATCTGGCAGGTCGTGCCACTCGCCGCGACCTCCGCCGGGGACGTCGGCATCACGTACGCGACTCCTGGCCGCTCCTGATTTAGGGATGCCATCAGCATCGGAGATCGATCATCAGACCGGGTGGTGCCGACCTCTGGGCCATCCCGGACACCGCGCAGGACCGGTATAGGGAGTGGGTCGGGCTCTAGGCACCGGCCCGGCCGTGGTGATCCAACTCCTCGAGTAGACCGACGGCCGCGAACGCGTGCACAGGAAGTGGACCGCCCACGGCGAAGTCGAGGCCCAACGAGCTGACCGTCCGGGCCGGACTCCTCGTCCGACGCGGCTGGAGACCATTGATGCCGTCTCCTGGTGCCTCCGGCCGTGGACACGGCGTCGAGAGCGCGGCGTTTGCACAGCCGTCGGCCCTCACGCAGGGGACCGGGAGCGACGGCGCGACCCCGCCCAGGTAGTAGCACGTGGGCGGGGCCAAAGGCGGGTCTTCACTGGGGTTGCTGGAATCAGTCATACCGCAGGGCTGTGACTGAAACTGGCGGGGCGATGGGTACGGGTGCGTCCCCGTACCGACGCCGGGAGACACCGACCCCGTATCCGTCAGTCACACGTCACGGAAGCTGAGGCGGTGTTGACGGCGTCAGGCTGGGACTCGCCGGAGGGATTCCCGGCGTAGCCGCGCCCGGAATCGCCGGGGCAGTCGACTGTGACTCCACTGGCAGCTGCCCATCGCGGGCCCCCCGCTCCGGCGGGACACCGAAGAGGAAAGCAAGCGCGACAAGAGTCCCTGTACCAGCCGCGAAGGCGACCCCTATATCGCCCTGCTTCGGAAGAGACGTGGAGCAGGCACGGGTGTACCTGAAGACGGCGTAGCCCACGCAGCACGAGACAAGGAAGATCAACGCGGCATCGACGTCGATAGGTATTACTGTCACAACTAGGGCCCTCACGGCTCGGGGACCTGCCCGCCGTGACTCCTACATCCACGGGCAGGTCCTTCCCTGGCCTTCCGCACGAGCGAACGGCCTCTGATCACCCCTTTAGTCGAGAACAGGCCCATGGACAGCAAAAGGCCCAACTCTCCTTAAAGGGAGTTGGGCAGGACTCGCGGGGCGACTTGAAAAACATGGCACTCGATTCAAATGCCATGCAAATCGAAGACCCCAAGTAGTGCGTGATACCCGTCACACACCACGTTCGATCATGGCGATTCAATCGGGCGATGGGGCCGAGACGGTCTCTGGCGCCTGCTGCAACCGTTGATCGTGTAGCCGTGTCTCCATCCGTATGACACGCAACCGGCGGCCATGGCTATCAACGGATGATCGAGAGCTGCGTCTGTGGAACGTCGGCCTCGTCCTCGTCCTGGCCTTCCTCGCCGCCCTCGTTGTCGCCGCCGCCGTGCTCTACACCGGCTGGGACCTGCTCGGCGCCCGAGAGCTGAAGCTCGAATGGCGCATCGACTCCAAGACGCTCTTCGATCTGGTCAAACTCTCTTTCGGCGTTGTCGCCGGGGCTGGCGCGCTCGTCGCCCTGGTCGTCGCCTACCGCCGCCAGCGTGTCGACGAAGCAGGCGCCCACCGGGAAGCTACCCGGCTGCACACCGAGCGCTTCTCCCAGGCCGTCGACAAACTCGGCTCGGACTCCCCAGCTGTCCGGCTCGGAGGCGTCCACGCCCTGGCAGGTCTTGCCGACGACGCCCCCGACGACAGCTTGCGCCAGACCTAATCCGTACTTAAGAGCGTTCCGGCGGAGCGGATGCTGCTCGGGATGTTCGAGTACGGGGCTGCGATGCCTCCGGCCAGCCAGGTCGACTGAGACCTTCGCATAGAGCGGCGCGCGGTCCTGGTACTCGGAGTGGTAGCGGTTGCGTGGGTGCCGGACGGATGCCTTCGCCAGACTTGGCTTTGACGCCTCGATGCAGAGCGGCGGCGTCCGGCGCCTTCGCGGCCGCCACCACGAACGAAGGGTGTTGCCCCTCGTCGGCGCTGAACGGACACCTGCCCATGCCTTGGCCTTGAGGCCTCCAGCCAGAGCGGCGCCGTTCAGCGTCGACGAGCGTCAACACCCGCCGCTTGATCACTCGTTGGTGTTGGTGGTGCGAGCCCACTGCACGGTGACCTCTTGATACGCCCGAGCCGTTCGAGCTCCCGCGCAGACCGAGGCCCGTGAGGTGCGCTGGTGCCACGAACGGCTAGTGAGGTGTCGGCCCGACCCTCTTGCGGTCGAGGCCTGGGATTAGGTCGCTCGCGTGGCCCGCATGCGCTCGTGACCAGCGCAAACACCCGGCACGTAGGGGAGGGAACACTTTGATCTACTGCGGAATCGACTGGGCAGAACGCACGCACGACGTCGCCCTGGTCGACGACACCGGCACTTTATTGGCCAAGCGGCACATCACCGACGACGCGGCCGGCTACCAGGTCCTGCTGGAGTTGCTTGCCGAGTACGGCGACACCGAGGAGAACCCGATCCCGGTGGCGATCGAGACATCCCGCGGGCTGCTCGTTGCGGTGCTGCGGACCGGAACGCGGAAGGTGTTCGCGATCAACCCGATGGCGGCCGCCCGCTACCGCGACCGCCACTCCGTCTCGCGCAAGAAGTCCGATCCCGGCGACGCCCTTGTCCTGGCGAACATCCTGCGCACCGACATGCATGCCCACCGGCCCCTGCCGGCGACAGCGACCTCAGTCGTGCCATCGCCGTCCTGGCCCGCGCCCAGCAGGACGCTCTGTGGAATCGGCAGCAGATCGCCAACCAGCTCCGCTCCCTGTTGCGCGAGTACTACCCGGCCGCCCTGGAAGCCTTCGCCACCTGGGCCAACGGCCTGTGCCGGCCCGAAGCCCGTGAACTCCTCAAGGCCGCCCCGACCCCTTCACGAGCCGCACGGCTGACCCGGACGCAGCTCCAGGCCGCGCTCAAGCGGGCCGGCCGCAAGCGCGGTATCGACGCGGAGGCCGACCGACTGCGCGACGTCTTCCGTGCTGCGTGGGCCCACCAGCCGCCGCTGGTCGAGGACGCGCTCGGCAAGCAGATGCTCGCCAGGCTTGCCCAGATGTTGAGGTCTTGCAGGCCCAGCATGATGGTGGACGCCGCAGAGAGTGTCAGCGTCAGCACCTTGATCACCGAAGCGTTCCGACGGAACCTCTGTTTCTTCCCGTCTGCATAAGCATCGCCTTGACGAATCTTGCGCAGCAGGGCGGCAGCCGTTTCTTCTGGGCTAAGGCCAACGCCCAATTCACCGTTTGACTGCATCTCTACCCCCAGGCAACCATCGTCACTTTGCGGTCCCCTTGCCGGACGCCGCGCCGTGAGGGCACGGTTCCATGGTGTGCCTGGCCTCAGGTCCCGTCGGCCGACCAGCGGCGGAAGCATCGGAAGACCGCAGCCCGTAGCGTTCGGGCTGATCCCGCCAGGCGGCATCCGTGGACAGCCTTTACAGAATGCCGTTGAGGACCTGCCAGCGGTCCCGCTCCAGACGGCCCACCGAGGCGGAGCCAGCAACGCTCGATCACTGCCCACGCCTGATCAGGATTCGCTGCTGACGAGACGGCCGTCCGGCAATGACGCTCCGACCCCCAGCATTGAGCTGCTGGGGGTCGGAGCATTTCTACTACTCCCGCTCCACCGTCCTGAACACCTGGCCCGGGAGGAAGTGATCGTCAGGGCCCTCTGGGGCGATGATCCTGCTCATGACCGCCCGCCTCGCCCGGTGGCACCATCGCACCGAGGCGGTGCCGGCCGTCGCCTGAAGATCGCGGCGGCAGGTGCCGACCAGGTCGAACTTGGCCAGGGGCCTCTGGGTTCGGGATCGATCCCACAGTCAGTGTCCGGGCTGATTCCCCGAGACTGTCACCGGTCGATGTTCCAGCGTTGGCTCCAGGTCGAGTAACAGTCCCAGACGTGGAGGATGGCGCCGTCTGTGAAGCTCGGCCCCCGGACATCCAGGCACCGGGCGGACGCAACGTTCCTTAGCTGGGTCCACCCGCCGCTGCCGATGCGTTCCCACAATTGGTTGTTCGAGTTGTCGTTGCAGGTGTACTGGTACACGGCGTTCCCATTCGCATTGGGAACGTCCTCGGACTTGTCGAGGCACTTTCCGGAGAGTGCGTTCTTCAGCTTGAAGATCTTGTTGCCGTTGGCGAGCGTGCCGGCGTCCATGATCGTCCATCGCTGGTTGCGTACCTCGCCGGTGCTCCTGCGCGCCCACAGCTGTGCCTGCCCCCGGTTTGCCAGGGAGTAGTCCTTCATGTCGAGGACCTTGATGCCGGAGGACGGGTCGGGCTTCTGCACGCTGACGACTGTGGTGTACAGCGGTTTCGGCGCTGCATGAGCTGATGTCGTCGATGCGACGAGCGCTGTTGCGGCGGCAGCGCCAGCACTCAGGACGGCCGCGAGTCGCTTGTAGTCCATGTCTCCTCTTTCCTTTGAGGTTGTGCGGGTGTTTCGCCAAAGCGACTTGATGGGCGGCCAGCTGGGCGCTCCCCCCAATCCCACATCCGTGGATCCCGCCGCGGCTGGCCGTGGGAAAGACGGTGCCATGACAGGACTGTGGGGAAACTGAAGGTTCCTGAAAGGCCTTCAGGCTCCCCACAGGACAAGGCAGTCATGCTGGGGGTATGCGGATACTGGTGGTTGAGGACGACCGGCGCATGGCGGAACTGCTACGCCGGGGGCTGGTCGGTGAGGGCTACGCCGTCGATCTTGCGCACGACGGGTCTCGGGGGCTGGAGCTGGCGTTGGAGAACGCCTACGACGCGCTCGTGCTGGACGTGCTGCTGCCCCAGCTGAACGGCTTCCGGCTGTGCGGGCGGCTGCGTCAGGAAGGTGTGTGGACGCCGGTGCTGATGCTCACCGCCAAGGACGGCGAGTACGACCAGGCCGAGGGCCTGGACACCGGCGCGGACGACTACGTCACCAAGCCGTTCTCCTTCGTCGCGCTCGCTGCCCGGCTGCGCGCCCTGATCCGGCGCGGCCGCTCCGAACGGCCCGCCGTGATACGGATCGGGGACCTGGAGATCGACCCGGCGACCCGTGAGTGCCGACGTGGCACCACCGATGTGGCCTTGACCGCGCGCGAGTTCGCCGTCCTGGAATACCTCGCCCACTGCAGTGGGGAGACCGTCTCCAAGTGCGAGATTCTCGAACACGTGTGGGACGACCGCTTTGACGGCGACGTCAACATCGTTGAGGTCTACATCAGCGCCCTGCGCCGCAAACTCGACACGCCGTTTCAGCGGCGTACCATCCGCACCGTCCGCGGTACCGGCTACCGCCTGGACGCAGGCTGAAGAGGCGCACTAGTGAAACGGGTCCGCTGGATGCTCTCTCTGCTGCGTCGGCTTCGGCCTGCCACCATGCGCATACGGCTCACACTTCTGGTCGCTCTGATTACTTTGATCTGTTTGAGCGCGAGTGCGCTCGCTGTCGCCACGGTGGTCAGGGCCTCATCGCTGCGCATCGCGACCCATGACGCTCAGGCGAACTTTTGGTTCCCGCCTTCTCATGAAGCCTGGAGCGACACGCCATGTACCCGTGACTCGGTAGCGAATGCCAAAGCAGCCGCCCGCAACGATGACCTGGACTCCTACGGTTACGCCTGTTCCTATCTCCCGAAGTCAGGCGCTAGAGCAGTCGAACCACACGAGTACACAGGGGAGTTGTCTCTACTGCCCTGGACTGACCCCGCCCGCGTTCAGCCCATGGTTCTGGTCTCCGACCCTAGCCTGCCCCCCGGATCAGTGATCATCCATCCGCTCGACTACTGGCAGGAACGACAGAGCACGATCGGGTGGAGACTGCTCGGAAGCACGCTAGGGCTCACACTGTTGATCTCAGGCGGCACCTGGTGGGTGGTTGGCCGAGTGTTGCGCCCGGTCGAAGCGATCCGTGCTGAGTTCGCTGAGCTCAGCACCCACCGATTGGACCGGCGTGTCCCCGTCCCTCTCGAAGGGAATGAGATCGCCCGCCTGGCCGGGACGATGAACAGCACCCTGGACCGGTTGCAGACCGCTGTCGACCGGCAGCGTCAGTTCACTGCGGATGCCGCGCATGAACTGCGTACTCCGCTCGCCTGCCTGCGCACCGAACTCGAACTTGCCCTCAACCGGCCTGACACCGCCGACTGGCCCCAGGTAGTCCGAGACGCCCATGGGGACACCATGCGGCTGCAGGAGCTGATCGAGGACCTGCTGCTCCTGGCCCGCCTCGACGCCGAGCACGCCGAGCACGCCGACCGGGGACCCGACGGGAGCGTCGATCTCACCGACGTAGTGCGCAGGGAGACCGCCCGCCGCCGCCCCCGTGACCTCACCATCGATGTACACACCGGGCCTGGTCCCGTCACCGTGCGTGGCCGCCCCGCCCTGCTCGCCCGCGTCGTGGGCAACCTCCTCGACAACGCCGAACGCCACGCGGTCAGCACCATCACGGTGCGCCTGGCTCACGATACGGAACACCGCGAAGCGGTTCTCGACGTCCAGGACGACGGCTCTGGCATCCCGCCGGAAGACCACCAACGAGTCTTCGAACGCTTCACTCGGCTCGACGACGCCCGCGCCCGCGATACCGGTGGCACCGGCCTTGGCCTGGCCATCGCCCAGCGCATCGCCACCGCCCACCACGGCACCCTTGAGATCGCCCCGAGCGCCCGTGGCGCACATTTCGCTCTGTGCCTCCCCACCTGCGTGCCCTGACGCGTGCCCGGGATGACGTGTCCGGATCAGGAACAGGCTCTAGCGGCTACTGGACCTGCCTGGGTTTTGTGGGTGACGGCCCGCCCATCCGCCAACGCCAGCCTGGACGACATGGACTGAGCACCAGGTGGACACGACCCAGACAGACCCCGTACGACGACGGCCCCACCCGAACTCAAGGGGGGCCGCCGTCGTGACGGCCCATCACCTTTACGGTTGCCTTGCAGGTCGCGCCCATACTAGAGTTTTTGCATGGCTAAGACTCCGCGCATGACGCTCCAGACACAGCTGGTGCTGCGGACCCTGCTTGAAACCCCCACGAAAGCCCGATACGGACTCGAACTTTCAGACGCAGCAGGACTGCCCACCGGCACCATCCACCCGATCCTCGCCCGCCTCGAAAGCGCCGGCTGGCTCGAATCTTTCTGGGAAGACCAGAACGAGATCGAAAAGACAGACCCGCCCCGCCCCCGCCGCCGCTACTACCGCTTCACCAGAAACGGCGCCGAAAGCGCACGCATCGCACTCGCCCAGTCCTACCAAGGCGGACGCACTTCCGCCCGACTGCGCCCCGCAGCCGACGGCCCACAGGGGGTGTAGCGCAGTGAGCTACGAATCGTATAACCCTTGGGCCGACGAAGTAGAAGTGCCTATCCCTGAGTTCCTCAGCGCCGACGACCCCCAGCTCGACAAGGCTGCCGATGCCGTGAACCGGGGCCAGTTAATCGGGGTCACCCAGATGACGGCGCACGGATTTGATCCGCCTGCCGACCCCTATGGCCGCCTTGAAGAGGACAACGCGAGCCAGTGTCCCAACGGGCATGTCTCAACCAACGACACATGGTGTGACGTCTGTGGTTATCGCCTGAAGCCGTTGCTACCGACCGGTGCCGGAACGTCGATCGACAACGACGAACTCTTCGACAGAATCAATTCTATGGGTGTCGTGCTCAATATGCCCCCGCCTCCTCCACCAGCCAGCCGGACCATCGCGATCGCCGTCCGTCTCCTGCCCCCCAGCGACCGCGAACGGTGGTTCGAAGAGTTGAGCGCTGAGTGGGCAGACCTCGCAGAATGCCACCGCAGGGTCCGGATCCGATACCTCATCCGCATCACCCTGCGCGGCCTCCCCGCCCTGGCATGGCGGCTCCGGCGTACCGGGCAACGCGAGACAGCATGAACACCGCACGGCGAGTCAGCGCGCCGGGCCCCGGCCGCAACGCATACCAGACGGCATCCACCTCCCAGCAGCAGACCGACGGAGATACTGTGGCCGGCCCCCCGCTACCGCCTCGCCATGCCAACGGACCCGGCAAGGAGGCGGCAAGGCGAATCCATTTGGTCGCCGCGCGCGACTACGGAGCCCACGACCCGACAGAACGCGACAGCAGCGAGACGCCGCCAGTAACCCAGGCGACGCTCCGCGCCAGTTGGTTCGTCTTTCGCAACCGCCGTCGACAGGGCCGGTCACCCATCGACGCCATGGGGCTGCTGCTGCCAGCACGGCACCGCGACCGCTGGACAGAAGAGTGGAAAGCCGAGTGGGTAGACCTACACGACCAGCCGCGCCGAACCCGGGCCGCCTTCGTCCTTCGCGTCGCGCTGTACAGCGGCCCATCCCTCGCCTGGACGCTCCGCCAGACCCGCCGCCAGCGCGCCTGATGAACAGCACACTGACCACACCGCGAGAAGCCCGCAAAAGCCGCCCGCCGCTTCCCTTTCGGCCTAGGAACCGTGGAAGCGGCGGGGCCACCAGGAACCCCCAGACAGGAGATCACCCGATGTCCCACCAGGATCCCACGACCACCACCAGGGAACCCGGACCCGAACCGCAACGCGCCCTCACCATCCCCCTGCGCTACTGGCCCGGCACCGGCTTCGCCCTCTCCGGCGGCATCACCGCCGGCATCACATGGCAGTACATCCCACCGGACGGCACCTGGCCGCTCGCCGTCATCGGCACAGCCGCCATGATCTGCGACGCCGCCATCATCATCGGCCGATCCCGAGCCCGCACCAGGGGATAGCGCCTCAGACAAACCCCCTACGCCATCATCAGACGGGTCCTACAGCGCTCCGGCCGTTCCCCCCCCAGCGCACCAAGACCACACACGGCCCTGCCGATCCCCCCAGATCAGCGCGACGCCGCCAGGCTGAGGTGTCCCGCGCGGCTGCGCTGCGCCGGGCCCGTGCCGAGAAGGCCGGCCACCAGATGGCCGCGCCGGAGCGCCTGGAGAACACGGCATGACCAGCGAGTCATGACCATCCGGAGCGGCTTATCCAAGCGTTCGCTCCGTCCAGGCCAGCCGCCCTGCTGTTCCGGCTCGGCAGCGACGGGGGTCAGGGTCGTGTCGCGTGTCCGGGCCGGTGGTCTCTGCTTTCTGCGAGTACGTTGCGGGCGAACGCGGCGAGGGTCGTCACGATGCGGATGGCCCGCTCGCTGCCCTCCCGGGTGAATGGCAGCAGCGTCACGGCCGGCACGGCGGCGGCGGTCAGCAGGGTCAGGCTCGGCAGCAGGGCGAGGACGAGCAGGACACGCTGCAGACGGCCAGCGGCCGTGAGGATTGTGGAGGTCATGGTGCTCCCTGGTGGGCAGAGTGCGGCATGGTCTGTCACCGTGCCGGGCTGACCACGCTGGAGGGCGGCCGAGTTGTTTCCCAGTTGTCGGGCGATCACCGCAGGTACGATCCGGACAACCAGCGGTTTGATCAGATACGGGTGAACAATGGGCGACCGGCCGCAGGCTCGTCAGGGCCGACCGTGGAAGCCGGTGCGCGCCGAGTCGGAGCAGGCGCGGGAGTTAGCGGAGTTCCTCCGAGCGCATATCGCTGCCAGCGGGATGACGCTCGCCGAACTCGGTCGGGCGATCCACCGCAGCAAGGCTCAGATCAGCCACTACGTCAGCGGATCTCTGCCTCCGGCCGAGCTGGTCGACGACCTGATCCGCGCGACCGTGGCCGAACCCCGCCTGCAGCGGCACCGTCTGGCTGAAGGGCGCCGGCTTCTTCACGCCGCTCTGCGCCCCTCCCTATCGATCCCCGCACCGAGGTCCGGACACCGTACCGAGCCAGCCGCGCCGTTCGTGCCGGGAGTTACCGAGCGGCTGATCGACGCGCTGGAGCGCCTGGTGGAACTGGAGCGGGCTCGCAGCAACGACCAGATGCTGATCATGGTGTTGTTGGGCATGCTGGCGCGGGCGCACGGGCCGGGCCAGCATCTCGAACCGCACGCTCTCCATCCGAGCCCGGCCCTCGCGGATCGGCGTATCAATCCGGTCGCATGGTGGGAGCAGCGCACGCAACACCACCGCACCCACGCGGTGCGCTCACGTCTCAGGCACGCGGGCATCCGTCAGTTCCTGGACATCGGCGCCGGCCTGCCGACCGCCGACGACACCGCGTTCAAGGCCACCGCGCCCACCGCGGTGGCCTGCCGGTTCGTCCACGCCGCACATGCCCCTGCTGTGTCCGCCAACCATGAGGCCCTGCCGTCCGATTCGCCCGCGGAACTCATCGACTACGTCGACGCCGACGTGCACGACCCGGACATGATCCTCTGGGACGCTGCGCAGACCTTGGACTTCAGCGAACCCATCGCAATCACCATGCTGGACATTGTGCCGCTGCTGCGGAACACCGGCGAGGCCGTCCTCTGCATCCACCGCCTCCTCACAGCCATGCCCCCCGGCAGCTACCTGATCTTCTCCCGGCAAGCCACGGCGTTCGCCGTCGAGACGGTGCAGGGCGACACCGGCCAAGAGGCGGGCGAGACGACGTTGCGCGACCGCGACGACCTCGCACAGCTCCTTGCCCAGGTCTCGGCGCTCGAACCGGGTGGCACCACCTACTCCCGCTGGTGCCCTCCGGCCCGGTAGCCGCGCGACGACTCTTCGCGGCGAGCGCCGTGCCTCTGTCGGAGCACGCAGGTGAGAGCAACGAAGACATCCGCAGCTGTCCGGTCTCGGATGAGTCCGGGCGAGGCGGGCCCCTGACCTGCGATGCCCGGACTTGCACGCCGCCGCACGTAAATCTCGGATGGCTGACCTGCTACGGACCAAGACCAATCTCACCGATACTGGCTGTCCCGCTGGTCCCCCCGGCCGAACGTCGTCGTGGTCGGTGCCGCGCCGGATAGCGTCGGCGAGCAGGCGCAGCGCGGCGGCCGCGGCCGGGGCGAGGGCCGCCAGGGCTTCGTCGGTGCGGACGCCGTGGCGTTCGGCGGCGGTCTCGACAGCGGTGACGCGGGCGAGCTCCTTCGACGGCTGCTCCATGGCGGCTGGTCTCCTTCCTGTGGGCGGGGTCGGTGTCGGTGGGGGTCAGAGGCCGCGGACGTACTCGGCGGCGGTGTCCACGAACTGGTCGTGAGCGGTGAGGGAGGCGACGCGGGCGTCGTTGAGGACCTCGGCGGAGACGTCCTGGTGGCGCATCCCGAACGTCGCGTCGACCATCCGGTCCGCCGCGGCGCGCACGGTGGAGTCGGTGATGAGGATCCGCAGGGCGACCAGGGGAGCGGTCACCGCGGCGCGGGTCTCGTGGCTGCGGGTGCGCAGTTCCTCGTACTGGTCGAGGTTGATTCTGAAGCTCCTATAGATCGTCAAGTGGCTGGAGATGTCGATGGTGCGCTGGTGAGGTGGCGGTAGACCTCTCGTGCGATGAAGCGCTTGAGGCATCTGAAGATGTCCTTCGTCTTGAGCCCTTCGAGGGTGCGTCGTGCGACGTAGTCGCGGGTGCGTGGGTCGTGACGCATGCGGACCAGGACGATGGTGTGCAGCGCGCGGTTGGCCTGGCGGTCGCCGCCGCGATTGAGCCGATGACGATCAGTGCGGCCTGAGGAGGCTGGCACGGGTGCGGCTGCGCAGAGGTGGGCGAAGGATGCCTCCGAGACGAGCCTGTCGGGGTCGTCCCCGGCAGTGACGGCATGGAGGGCACGGGATCCTACGGAGCCGAACTGGCCCGGCACTTGCGTGCCAGCCAGATCACCGTGGTCGAAGTGGACCGGCCCGATCGTCGAGCTCGCCGCGCCGCGGGCAAATCCGACCCTGTCGACGCCTACGCCGCCGCCACCGCAGTGCTCTCCGGCCGCGCCAACGGCACACCGAAGGATCGCGACGGCACGGTCGAGGCCATCCGCACGCTCCGCGTGGTACGTGCCAGCGCCATCAAGGCCCGCACCCAGACCATCAACCAGCTCAAAAAATCACTGATCATCACCGCGCCCGCGGCGACGCGCGAAGCACTGCGTTCGCTGACCACCACCGAGCTGATACGGCGCCTGGCCGCCAGCCGACCCGGCTCCGATCTGACCACCCCGGCCGCCGCCGTCAAACTCGCCCTCAAACGCCTGGCCAAGCGATACCAGCACCTGAGCGAGGAGATCACGGACGCGGACGCCGAGTTGCGCGCCCTGATCACCCACACCGCGCCCGGACTGCTCGCGCTACCGGGCGTCGGGACCGAAACCGCCGGGCAGTTGCTGGTCACTGCCGGGGACGACCCCGACAGGCTCGTCTCGGAGGCATCCTTCGCCCACCTCTGCGCAGCCGCACCCGTGCCAGCCTCCTCAGGCCGCACTGATCGTCATCGGCTCAATCGCGGCGGCGACCGCCAGGCCAACCGCGCGCTGCACACCATCGTCCTGGTCCGCATGCGTCACGACCCACGCACCCGCGACTACGTCGCACGACGCACCCTCGAAGGGCTCAAGACGAAGGACATCTTCAGATGCCTCAAGCGCTTCATCGCACGAGAGGTCTACCGCCACCTCACCAGCGCACCATCGACATCTCCAGCCACTTGACGATCTATAGGAGCTTCAGAATCAAGCTCAGTTCTTGTCGGGTGCGTTCGCGACGCGGGAGGCGCGTGCCTTCTTGACCGCACCGCTCTGCGCCATCAGCGCAGCGGCGGTTCCGGCGCCGACAGGGATGACGGGGGCGTACGCGGAGGAGAATCCGCCAAGTCCCAAAATGAGCAGTAGGAAAACCAGCGCGGTGGCGACGAGCATTCCGCAACCCCAGGCTGCGGACCGGGCTTCCTCCTTAAGCCGCACCCGGGCGCACCCGTACGCGACGGCGGTCATGGACAGAGCGACCAAATAACCCAAGATCAACGGATATGCGAGGAAGAGCACCACGTCCTTCCGTGACAATCCGGGCCACACGTACAGCCCGTCGATCTCCACGATCCGTCCGTCCCACAGGCCCGCCTCCACCGGCTGTCTCTCCTGGAAGCCGTCAGCGGAGCTTTCCGGGACGCCGTCCACTGTCTTCAGTTCGTCGCCGACGCGCAACTCGATGGTGTACGTGGTGCTGCATGTCGTGTAGTGGGTCGCGCTGTCGCGGTCTTTCCCGCACGTCGTGTTGTGCGTCAGCTCAGTGATGGTGGCCTCGGCCGTGCGCAGTGTCCCGGTCGACCGTGCGAGCGCGACGGCCGATTCCTCGTAGGCGCGGACGGCGAACAGCAGGATCAGGGCGGCCATGGCGAGGCGGAACGCCGTGCGTACGACAGGGACCGCCGCCGTGCAGATCCGCGCCAGGAACGGTGCGTCCGGGGCAAGGGAACGAGGTGCCCGACCGGGAACGTGACCTCGCAGACGGGACCGGGCACTGGGACCCCTGGAAGCGACCTTCAAGTACTCGATGATAAGCGGGATCACTGAGACGGTGACGATCACGATCAGGATCGCGTCGATGTTCTTCTTGAATAAGTCGATGTTGCCGAGCCAGGAGCCGACCAAGGTGACGCCCGCCCCCCACAGGACGCCGCCGATGATGTTGAAGACCAGGAACGAGCGGTACTTTGTGCCGCTGACGCCGGCGATGATCGGCGTGAACGTCCGCACGATGGGCACGAAGCGGGCCAGGATCAGGGACTTCGGGCCGTGCTTCACGAAGAATGCGTGGTCCTTGGTGGCGTTCTCCTGCTTGAAGAAGCGGGAGTCCGGGCGACTGAAGAGGGACGGGCCCTCCCTCTTGCCGAACATGTAGCCCGCATGGTCGCGCAGGATCGCGGCACCGCAGATCAACGTGCCCGCACCCCACAGCGGGAAGCCCAGCTGGTGCGAGGCGATCAGCAGAACGGCGGTGAACAACAGGGAGGCACCGGGCAGGAAGAACCCGATGAGCAGACCGGACTCCGCGAAGACGATGAGCAGCAGACCCCAGATGCCGAACACGTCGCGCAGGTGGTCGGAGTCCAGCCAGCTCGGTCCAAGGGCGAGAGTCGTCATGGTTCAGGCTCCTGAGGGGGTACAGCCAGGAAGGGGAATTCACCGCGCCCGCAGATCCGGTGCACCGCATACCCCCGTACTCTGCCAACCTTGGCAGGCCGCCTCTGGTACGACATCCGTGAGACTACGTAGTCCACCTTCGGGGATCCGCCTCCAAACGATCATGGATGATGGATAAGCTCGGGCGATATGTGGGTCTTCGATCTTGAGCGGTAGCGCTTCGCCCGACACCCTGACTCTTCGTCACAGTTAGGCCGTTTCTGATGGCTCTTGGACGAGGTCGCGGAGCCAGATGACGATCGCTGCGACGGCCAGGGTGCCGTTGAAGATGTAGTCGCGCTTGTCGTAACGGCTGGCCACTGCCCGGTACTGCTTCCACTTGCTGACGCACCGTTCGACGGCACTGCGGCGGCGGTACTGGGCCTTGTCGAAGGCCGGTGGACGCCCTCCGGCCCGGCCCCTGCGTTGGCGGCTGGCCCGCTGGTCATCGGGCTGGGCGATGGTCGCCTTGATTCCCCGTCGCCGCAGATAACGGGCTTGGGACTGGTGAGCTCGCATGTTGAGGTGTCGCGTATTCCAGGCCGGATGGCCGCAGTTGGTCACTTTCAGTGATGAGAACCGTGTCCAGGGTTCGGCCGTGAGCAGGTAAGTTCGTCCGGTCGTGCGTTCGAAGCACTTCTAAAGGGGGAGACCTCCGGTGGACGTTGTCGCGATCATGGAAGCGTTGGCCGAACAGGGCATAACGGTGTTGATCAAGGCTGACGCCGAGCGGATGGCAGAGAGACGTATGCCGTGGACCTTCGTAGCCAGCGGGGCCCCGATGCGTGAGGACGTTCTTGTGCGAACCGATGCGGCGTCGGTGGAGCAATGCCTCGCAGCGTGTTTGCCCCGCCTGCGCGAGCTGGGCTTTTCGTTCCCTGAGTGAGGGAGTGTCGTCGCGGTTCACCGTGTGTGGTCGCCGGGGGCGTATCGGCTCCAGGTTCCTCCGGCTTCGGTGACCAGGCGGGTGGCTGTCTTGTCGTGGTAACCGAGGGCCTTCGCGATGACGGGGGCCGGGGCTTGGAGGACGAGCTGTCGGATTGCGGAGGTCCTGCCGCGCTGTGGCGGGACGCCGATCTCGCGCAAGTGGACTTGAAGGCTGACCGGGTTCATCGGCTGGCCGGGCTGGCGTCCAGGGAAGAGCCACTGTGAGCTCCTGCTGCTGGCGTAGGGCAGGTGCTGGCAGGACTGGACGTATGCCCGCATGAGGTCAGCGACGGGCTCCGGAAGGGGGGAGGGCGGGTCTCCCAACCGGACGGTGACGGTGGTCCCGTCGTCGATGACGTCGTCGATAGTGAGGCGGACGATGCGGGTGACGGGTTGCGCGTAGAGGAGAACGAGTGCGGCGGAGACCCGGGCCCGCAGGGGCAGGGAGTCGTCGTTGAGGACCCGCCGAAGAATGGCGAGTCGGTGGTGCTGGTGCAGGGGTGTTTGGTCCTGGTTGACGACCTGGGGTGGCAGGGCGAGGCGGGGCATCCGGCCCGTCTTCATGCACCAGCGCAGGAACGTCTGGGCCGGGCGACGGGTGGCCAGCTTCTCGGTGTGCCAGGCGTCGAGGTCAGCCTGCTGGCAGTGTTCGATGGTGCGGCCTCGGTCGGCGAGCCGAGTGAGGAAAGCGCCGGCTTGGGTGATCTCTTGTTTCGTCTGGTTGGTCTGGGAGCGTCCAAGCGGTCCCTTCTCCGCCTTGCTCCGCAGCCGGCGCATCTGGTGCCAGCTGGCGAAGTGCTGCAGAAGCCGCCGGTGTTCGGGGTCCTCGATGGTGGCGAGCCGTTCGGCCAGCCAGCGCTGATAGAGCAGTAGCTGCCGGTCGACGCGTGGCAGGACGCCGCTGTCCATCAGCAAGTCCCGCAGGTGGACGACGGTTCGCCAGGGGGTTTCCTGGTGCAGCCCGTCGTGGGTGAGTGGGATGCTGCCGGCGGCCAGGCCCCGGAGGAGACGGACGACACTGGGGTTGCGTAGCCAGATCAGGCGGCTCTTGGGCCGGTCCATCTCCAGCAGGGAGGTGACCAGGGGTTGCAGAGCAGCGGCAACGTGCCCTGTGCCGTCGTCGAGGAGTCGGCCGAGGGTGTCGGTGAGGGTGCAGCGTTCGCAGAAGAAGTCGCGGGTGATGCCCGCGCAGTCGCGGCAGATCGGCGTGCCGGTCGCGTCCCGGCCCGGCAGCAGCCGGTCGGCTCGGCAGCCGGGGCAGCAGCCGCGGACACGCATGGCGCGGTCGTAGCAGGTTCGGCAGATCGGACCGTCCGACCACTCGGCGGACTTCGAGGCCCGACGGCCGCAGCGTGCGCAGTCGCGGATCATCCACCGCTCGTACTCCTCCGGCGTCACGGCTCACCCCTCGGGTGTCAGCCGGACCCGTGTGGGTCGCCGGGCGGCCAGGTTGATCGGCGCTTCCTCTCCGGCTGCCCGGCGGGCCGGGAGGTTCTGGGCCGAGGTGGTGATCAGGTCGGTGGGCGTGCAGTCGAGGATGTCGCAGAGGGTGGCCAGCACTGGCAGGGACAGCCGTTCCGGAGTTCCGGAGACCAAGCGGTGGACCTGGGAGGAGGACAGACTGATGCCGCGTTCGGTCAGGTGTGGCATGAGCTCGGCGACGGTGAACATGCCGCGGGCGGCCATCAGCTCGCGCAGGCGCCATCGGTAGCTGATTTGGCGTGGCATCAGGAGGTCCTTCCCGGCCGCAGAGCGGCCTCGACGGTGGCGTCCAGGACGCGACGCAGGGAGCGGGTGCGAAAGTCGGAGGAGACGCAGGTGTAGATCGCGGTGGTGGAGGCGTGGTCATGGCCAACCTGCTGTTGGACGAACAGCGGGTCGTGGCCGTCCTCGATCAGGTGGGTGATGTAGGACCGGCGCAGCGAGTGGAACTCCAGCGCGGGGTCCAGACCGACGGCGTCCCGGTAGGCGGCGAAGCGGGAGTCCAGCCGCTGAAGCCCGACCCGCGGGCCTCGCTCGGAGGGCCAGAGGGCCCGGCCGGTCGAGTGCCGCATCCCGGGCCGGACCTCGCTGATCCATTCCTCGATCGTGCAGGGCGTCCAGTGCCAGACGGTCAGCACGCCACTCATCGACGTGCTGCGGCGTCCACTGCCACGGCATCGCATCGGCATGCCTGGTGAAAGCCCGGACCGTGCGTTCCTGGTCACCGACGTATCCCGGCGAGAGATTCCGGGCGAGCTGCTGGTTGCGCCAGCCCTTGATCATCGCTTCGAAGACCTGCTCCTCCGGCCGCAGCAGCGGCAGACCGTCAATCAGGTGCAGCCGAGCAGACCCTGGAACGAGGCCATCCCCACCCATCTGCCATCACTCTCCGTCTATCGCATCTGACGCGAGAATTTCGCATCAGATGCGACTTGGGGGTGTCTTCGCAGTTCAATCGCTCGATGGAGTGAGGCCCGCGGACACTCGGCGCCGCAACAGCTACCGTGCTTCTGAGGTCAACGTCCCTGATGGGGTGGTTTCCGCACGGTCCCGGGCCCAACTCCAGGAGGGGTGCCGCGTATTCGCATCCGATGCAATTGGCGTCGGTAGGAACATCAGAACGAAAAGCGGCGCTAAGCCCGCCCGGCCTCTGCGAGGGCTTTGACCTGGGCTTCTGTGGTGGCTGCCGTAATCGCCCTGTTCGTGGCATCGGCAGCGGTACTCGCCGTAACGCTCCTCTCCAGCGCCGGGGCCGACCAGACCCACACCGCCGCCTGGTGCGGCAAACCGCCCGGCATTCCGCAAACGGCACTTGCCAGCTGACCAGCAGGATGACGTCGACTTCGACAAGGAGACGTGATGCGCAAAGCCGTAATCGCCCTGTTCGTGGGCATTGGCAGCGGTGGTCGCCGTAGTGCCGCTCGTCGGCGCTGACCAGACCGAGACCGTCGCCTGCTGCGGCCAGAATCCGAAGTAACAGGTACGCACCGCTGGCCACCGGCCCGACGCTGTAACTGGCTATCGCCAGCAGAAGGGCTGGACAAAGGGCCCCACCCTGCTGCCGCCCATCTCGCCGCACACCCCTGTGCCCCGCCAACTGCTGCATGTCTCCAACTCGGGCGCGGCCAAGGGAAGTAGTGCCAACGGCAAGGCTACGTGCGAGGGTAAGTGCGACGTGGCCGAGAGCAAGTTCCCGTCCCAGTTGATCAGCGCGAGCAAGGAGCCGGTCGGCCAGTTCTTCGTCGACACCACCATCAAGACGTCGCCGAAGGGGCAGAAGGGAACGGGCCAGGCCACGGCGAAGTGGCGGTTCACCAACCCCACGTGGGCCGGGCCCACCAATTACGTCTCCTTGCCGACGCCAGGTGTGCGGTGCGACAACGCTCTGCCTGGCACCTCGAAGGCGGGGTGTGTGATGCCGTACATCTCGGAGATGGTCTACGCGAAGAACGGGGAGTTCCCGGAGCTTGCCGCGCACATCGAGTCCGCGCAGAACACTAAGAATCTCCCGGGCAAGCACGGCACTAAGCGCTATCTGACCCGCCTCACCGACAAAGAGACGAGGAGAGAGAACCGGGAGACGGCGTGTCCGACGAGCCTGGAACGACCGCCGGGCAAGCAGTGCGATGAGTACCCCTTCGCGTCGACATGGCAGGGTGCCAAGACCGGTGGGGGCAAGTTCAGCAGGCGCATGATCGACGGCGACCAGAATGAGGATGGTGGCCGGGCCCTGGGTCGCTACTACCTGTATAGCCGCATCATCGAGAAGGACAAGTTCCTGATGTGGATCAAGTAGACATCCAGCGACTGGCAGAGGACTGCGAGATGAGTGACGAGGTAGAACAGGGCCGGGGAAGCGTCCCTGTTCAGTACCACCAGTTCGACATCAGTGACGAGGACGGGCCCGGGCCCGCTGCCCGGGGGGGTACGGCCCAAGCTCTCCGTGTTCCTCAGCGGTCTGAGCCGCGCTTCCGTCGACATGTACTGCCAGATCGAACGGCCCGAGGATCCCGTCGCCGAATTCGAGGAACCCAGTACGTCGATCGGGGCCTTCTACAGCGCTGTCCGGCAAGCGTTCAAGCAGAACGCCGACCTGATCAAAGGCCACAGACAGGTCGAGAGGGAGATGACGAACGCCCACGGCATGGGAAACAGCCTCGTCCCGCTCTCCACACCGCAGTCCGTGGACAACGCCATCCAGGTCATCATGGAACAGGGCGAGGGAAGCCACAGCTCACCCAGGAACCGCTACTTCGGTAGGGAGGGCGAACTCGCCCACTACTACGAGTTCCGCCAGATCCTGCAGGGCAAGAAGCTGGTCGAGGTGCCGACGGCTCCCGAGGGGTGGGCCTACCAAGGCGATCCTATCGTGATGCCCGAGGCCCACCGGATGGGGCGCGTGCCCAAGGGAGGCTGGGCACAGGAGCCGATGCACCGTCCCGACGCCGAGGTGCAGGAACTCCTCACAAAATTCAACCAGCGCTACAGCGAACTGCTGAGATGGCTGACGAAGACGTGGCAGACGGACGATCCGCAGGCAGCGAGCGAAGCCTTGGAAGAAGCTGAAGCGAAGATGCGGAGCCTGGCGAGTCCCGCCCGTTCACTGATGCGCCACGAGCTGCCGGACGGGAGCGGGCAGACATACGGACCCGAGTTCCTGTACATCCCAGCCTGATCGAACACGCGAAGGCTGCCGCCGAGGTACGGCCTCACGGGCGCGGGCGGAGCGGTAGTAGTCGAAGCCGCTCAGGAGCAGGGTGTTGTCGTCGGCTTCGAGTCGCATGCTGGCCAGGACTGGGGCGGGTGGGTTGCCGGGGATGGCGTGCAGCGCCCACCGGGCGGCGTCGGCGACCTTGTCGGTGTCGATGGTGGGCACTGTCATGTTGGCTGACCGGTGGGATGATCTTCTGGTTGATCATCAGCCGGGGAAGGGTCGTCCGTGGGGAGCGCGTCGCTGTCGTACAAGGGGCACCGGTACCCGGTCGAGGTCATCTCCCACTGTGTGTGGCTGTACAACCGCTTCCCGCTCAGCTTCCGCGAGGTTGAGGAGCTCATGCTCGAGCGCGGCGTGACCGTCTCCTACGAGACGATCCGCCGCTGGTGCGCCAAGTTCGGGCAGGCCTACGCGGGCGCGCTGCGCCGCCGGCAGCCCCGGCCCGGGGACAAGTGGCACCTGGACGAGGTCTTCATCAAGATCAACGGGCGGTTGCAGTACGTGTGGCGGGCCGTCGACCAAAACGGCATCGTGCTGGACATCCTGGTGCAGAACCGGCGGGACAAGGCCGCGGCCAGGCGTTTCTTCCGCAGGCTGATGAAGAGGACGGGTGCGGTGGCGCGGGTGGTCGTCACCGACAAGCTCCGCTCCTACGGCGCTGCCCACCGCGAGGTCATGCCCTGCGTCGAGCACCGCCAGTCGAAGTACCTGAACAACCGGGCGGAGAACAGCCACCAGCCGACCCGGCAGCGTGGACGGGCGATGAAGGGCTTCCGCTCCGTGGGCGGGGCCCAGCGGTTCCTGTCCGCGTTCAGCGGTATCTCGCCCCACTTCCGGCCCCGCCGCCATCTGATGCCCGCCCACGACTACCGAGCCGAGATGACCGTCCGCTTCGCCATCTGGGAGCAGATCACCGGCGTCGCCGGCCTTGCCACCGCGGCCTGAGCACAGGCCCGGCTCCCAAGCCCACCCTGCCCCGACGCGCCGTCAGGCAGTCACAGCCGACAACGTGACAACGCCGCACGGAGTTCTCCCACCCCGACGGCCCGCGCTGATCGAGGTACCCACGGACCGCGACGCCGCGGGCCCCTGGGTGCCCGGCTGGTGGGACTTCCCGATCCCGGCCTACATCACGGACGAGCGACAGGACGAGAACGACCGCATCAGGGCCACGGAGCAACACCTCTGAGACAGCCCCGCGCCACCGTGCCGACCACCGCCCGTGCAGCCGAGACCTGGTCGCACCGGCGGCTCGCATGATCGGGTTGCCCTGTGTTTCTGCGCCGGATCGACCGCTCGACCGCTCCCCCTCGCATGGGTACCTACGGACTCATCACGCGCACAGATCCGTCTCCCAAGGCCAGCTGGAGTCCCCGCCCGCTTCGATGAGCGGGATCAGCCTGAACGCGGCGTCGCTCAGGCCGCCGAAGGTGTGGTGGTGCGGGCCGGACGGGGCGTGGGCCGGGGCGTAGCCGGCCAGATTCCAGGTGTAGACGGGGACGCGGAAAGGGATCGCCTGCAACGGGTTGGACCACTGACCGGCCCCGGTCTGTTCGTCGGTCACCATGACCACCCGGTCGTGACGGGCGTAGTTCCGCCTGAGTGCCGCGGCCGTGTGAGTGCCGCCGAGGTCATGGAAGCGATCCAGGACACGCAGTACGGGCTCACCCGGGGCGAGTTCCACGCGACGGCTGTCCGACCCGAACTCCACCAGGTCGGCGTACTCCGCCCGCAGCGCCAACGACGTACCGAAAATGGCCGCCGAATCCGCACGGTTGAGCTGAGTGTGCTCGCCGGGCCGGTCGAACATCGAGCCCGATCGGTCCACCAGGATCAGTGTGCGGCCGGGCAGTGCGGGGACGTTGGCGAGGGAGTGGCCGAGGGCCGTCTCCAGAGCCTCCTCCCAGCGGGGCGACGGCGCGTTGCGATAGGCGGCCAGATACCGGAACGGGAACTGCCGGGATCTGCGCACCGCGTCCGGGGAGGAGATCCGCGCGGCGACCTCGGCGGCCACCCGGTCGCTCACGCCGGCGAGGTCGAGGTTGCGCAGGTTGCGTACGAGGGCCATCGCCCCCATCGACGGGATCAGTGCCTCCCACACCGCCGCGTCGAGCGGCCCCTGTAGCCAGCCTGCCACCGACTCCCAGGTCATCCCGGCCGCGTTCAGCCGTTCAGCGCCACCCGGCGCGGTGACCAGGGCACGCCGTTCCTCGACCGGTACGGCCATCAGCTCCCGGTGTGCGGTGAGCAGCATCTCGCCGGGCGGCGGAAGAGCACGGTCGGGGCGGTGGCGGCGATCGATCGCGTACTTGAACAGGGGGCCCTGCCATGGACGTCCGGGGTCGGGGGAGGGGTGGGTGAGTTCGATGACATCGGCGAAGCGGTAGGGGTGTGAGGCGGTGTCGTACTTGAGGAGTGCGCGACCGGTGTACAGACGCCGGACGGCGTCGGCGACTCCGCGCTTGAGCGGCTGAGGGAGTCCGCGTCCGTGCCGTGAGATCCAGTACGCCAGCAACTCACCTGGCTCGTCGGCCCGTTGCAGGACGGCGGACACGGCCTGCCGTGAGAAGCCGACGGCCCCCGCGTCCAGCCTGGCCCGCACGAACTCGGCGGCGCCCACGAGGGGTGCGGTGCGCATATGGGCCTCGGTGCGCAGCCAGCCCAGCAGGCCGAGAGTCCACTCCGGATCGCTGACGGCGAGCATGCGCACCAGCTGCTCGTAGCGCTCGTCGCGGGCGGCGGCGTCCTCGTAGAAGGTGTGATGGCCGACCATGTTGGCCACGGCCAACAGGAAGAGTTCCGTCTTGGGCGGGCGGGCGTACGCGGTGCCACCCTGGTGGGTGAGGCGGTGGAGCCGGTGCGCGGACGGCCGGCGCGGGCCCGGTGCGCTGGCGGACGGCGGGAGCAGCCACCGGCCGTGGGTGGAGAGCGACGATGTCGCTCCGCCGGCGGTCAGGCCCGGTATCTCCGCCTGGATCTCGTTCCTGGCTTCGGACTTGGCTCGCTGACGGTTGAAATGGGGCATGCAGAAGGTCCCTTGGGAGACGTTCCTGGAAGAAGGAGAGACGCCTTCCGAGATCAGTAGTGGCACCGGGGTGGTGTTGCGATCTCAGACAGGAAGTAACCGGGGCACAGCGCATCGGAAGGCGTCGGACACGCACGCTAGTCGATGCGGTGAGCAGTCGCACGCCATTTAGACGTCGTCTCATTTGGTGAGTCTGCGGTAGCAGATGAGGCTGCAGGCGATGGCGGTGAAGGCCAGGAAGTGTTCGGCCTTGCGTTCGTAGCGG
>NZ_JBVIYK010000034.1:0-30757 GCF_055592645.1 Streptomyces sp. NPDC041108
GTCCGCTGGCTCGGCACCGGACGACAGGACTCCCTCCTCTCCGTCGACAACACCGTCGGCGTCGCCACCCCCGGAGGCGAAGCCGTATGACCACCGTCGCTGCTCAGCTGACCGCGGCCACCGCTCAGCGGCACCTGCTGCTGAACATGACCGCCAACGGATCGCTCGGCCACGAGGGCGAAGACCTCCTCGTCGTCCAGCGAGGGGAGGGCCCGTACGTCGACGACGCGGACGGCAAGCGCTACATCGACGGCCTGTCGGGGCTGTACTGCTGCCAGCTCGGCTACTCCTACGGCCCCGAGTTCGCCGAGGCAGCCGAACGGCAGCTGCGCGAGCTGTGCTACAGCCCACTGTGGACCGGCTCCGCGCACCCCTCGGCCATCGAACTCGCCGAGCGGCTGTCCCGGATCGCCCCCGTCGACATCGAGCACACCTTCTTCTCGAGCGGCGGCGCCGAAGCCGTAGAGACCGCCTGGAAGATAGCCCGTCGCTACCACGTCCTGCGCGGCGAGCCCGGTCGCACCAAGGCGATCGCCCGGCGCGGCGCCTACCACGGCCTGACCGTCGGCGCGCTGTCGCTCACCGACGACCCCGGCCTGACGGAGCCGTACGGTCCGCCGGCCATCGACACCCGGTTCGTGTCGAACACCGACCGCCACGGCCTCGCACCGGAGTTCGCGGACGACGAGGTGTACACGGCATGGCTGCTCGCGGAGTTGGAGGCCGCGATCCTGACCGAGGGCCCCGAGACCGTCGCGATGCTCATCGCCGAGCCGGTGCAGAACCGGGGCGGCTGCATCACGCCGCCCAAGGGTTACTGGCAGGGGTTGCGGGCGCTGGCCGACCGGTACGGCTTCCTGCTCGTCGCCGACGAGGTCATCACGGCCTTCGGCCGGGTCGGCGAGTGGTTCGGCGGGGACCGCTACGGCGCCCGCCCGGACATGGTCACCGTCGCCAAG
This sequence comes from Streptomyces sp. NPDC041108, assembly GCF_055592645.1. NCBI lineage: Bacteria > Bacillati > Actinomycetota > Actinomycetes > Kitasatosporales > Streptomycetaceae > Streptomyces > Streptomyces sp. NPDC041108. The sequence goes on from NZ_JBVIYK010000034.1 coordinate 960, forward strand.
GGCATCACCGCCGGATACGCCCCCCTGGGCGCGACCCTGGTCGGCGCCAAGATCACCGACGTCATCAACCGGCCGGGCGCGGTCCTCAACCACGGCTATACCTTCGCCGGGCACCCGCTGAGCACGGCCATCGCCCTGCGCAACCTGGAGATCATGGAGCGGGACCGCATCCTGGACAACGTCCGCGGTCTCCAGGGGGACCTGGCCAAGCGCATGGAGGCGCTCAAGGACCTCCCGATCGTCGGCGACGTCCGGGGCACCGGGTTCTTCTACTCCTGCGAACTCGTCGGCGACCTCGACGGCGGTGCTTTCAGCGCCAAGGCCCGAGCCGCTCTGATCGGCGATCTGATCCCGCGCCGACTGCGTGAGGCCGGCCTGCTGGCCCGCGTCTACGACCGCTCCGCGCCGCTGGTCCAGATCGCGCCCCCGCTGATCAGCGACCGGGCCGTCCTCGACCGTATCGCCGCGATCATCGCGGGCACCCTCGCCGAGGCGTCCACCCGTATCTGATCCACGTTTTGGGAAGGAAGCACATGTACTCCATCGGTCCGCTGACCGTCGCCCCGGGCGAGCGCGCCCAAGGTCTTATCCCGGTCGGCACCAGCAGCTACGGCGTGGAGCTCGGCATTCCGCTGATCGTCGTCAACGGCGTCCAGGACGGCCCCGTCCTGTGTGTGGACGCCGGCGTGCACGGCGACGAGTACGACGGCCAGGAGGCAATCCGCCGCGTGCTCGCCGAGATCGACCCGGCCACCCTGCGTGGCACGGTCGTCGGCATCCCCTGCATGAACACCCCGGCCTTCGAGGCGGCCGCCCGCGCCAGCGGCATCGACCATCTCAACCTCAACCGCATCTTCCCCGGCGACGCGGAGGGCTCCTACTCGCAGCGGCTGGCCGCCACCTTCGTGGAGCAGGTCGTGCCGGCCGTCGACGCCGTGGTCGACCTGCACACCGGTGGTGCCTACGGCGAGATCGCCCCGCTGGTCATCCTCCAAGGCGGCTACGAGGACCTGGCGACGGACCTGGCGCTCGCCGCCGGGCACGAGCTGGTCTGGAAGGGCGGCAAGTGGGGCGGCACGGTCCGCCACCCCGTCCTCGAAGCGGGCAAGCCCGCCATCACCATCGAGTGCGGTGGCGCCACGTACCGCGAGACCAACGTCGAGCAGCACATGAAGTCGATCCGCAACATCCTGCGCAGCCTCGGCCTGGTCGACGGCGAGGCGGAGCTGCGGGACACCTACACGACCGTCTCCGGCACCTTCGCCCGCTCCGCCTCCGGCGGCTTCTTCGTCGCCCGCGCCGAGCCGGGGGAGACCTGCAAGGAAGGCGACCTGATCGCCACCATCACCGACCACTACGGCAACACGCTGGAAGAGGTCAGCGCGCCGCAGGACGGCATCGTGCTCTGGGTCCGCCGGATCCGCACGGTCCGCCCGGGCGACGAGGTCGTCATCTTCGGCGAGGTGCTCGGGGAGATCCAGCCATGACCGGCGAACTGCAGCTGACCGAGCTGCTCATCGACGGCAAGCAGGTCCCGGCCGCCGACGGACGCTCCTTCACCGTCCTCGACCCGTCGAACGACACGGCCATCGCCCAGGTGGCGCTGGGCGGCAAGGCGGACGTGGACCAGGCGGTGGCCGCCGCGCGCGCGGCCTTCACCGCTCCCGAGTGGGCCGGGATGCGTGCCGCCGACCGAGGGCGCATCCTGTATCGGATCGCCGAGGCCATCCGCTACCAGGGCGAACGGCTGGCCCGCCTGGAGAGCCAGGACGTCGGCAAGCCGCTTCGCCAGGCGAAGGCCGATGTCGAAGCGGCCGCCCGCTACTTCGAGTTCTACGCGGGCGTCGCCGACAAGCTCGGCGGCGCGACGATCCCCCTCGGCCCCGGCCTGATCGACTACACCGTCCGTGAGCCGATCGGCGTCTCCGGCCAGATCATCCCGTTCAACTATCCGCTGCAGAACACCGCGAGGGGTTCCGCCCCGGCGCTGGCCGCGGGCTGCACGGTGGTGCTCAAGCCCTCACCCGAGGCGCCGCTCACCCCGCTGGAGATCGGCAGGATCGCCCTGGAGTGCGGTCTTCCGCCGGGCGTCCTGAACGTCGTCCCGGGTGACGGCGAGACGGGCGCGGCCCTCGCCGGCCACCCGGACATCGACCAGGTCACCTTCACCGGCTCGGTGCCCACCGGCATCAAGGTCGCCCAGGCGGCCGCCGCCAACGTGGTGCCCTCGGTCACCGAGCTGGGCGGCAAGTCGCCGGTCGTCGTCTTCGCCGACGCCGACTTCGACCTGGCGCTCGGCGCCGTCGCCGCCTCCGCGTTCGGCAACGCCGGGCAGACCTGCTCGGCCGGCACCAGGCTGCTCCTCCAGCGCGGTGCCGAGGAGTTCCTGGACAAGCTCGTCGCGCACGTCGCGTCCCTGCGCCTCGGCCCGGGTCTCACCGACCCGGACGTCGGCCCGCTCGTCGCCGCACGACAGCGAGACCGGGTCCTCGGCTACCTGGAACTGGCACGGCAGGAGGGCGCCGTGGCGCGGGCCGGCGGGGGCGCTCCCTCGGACCCCGAGCTGGCCGACGGCTACTTCGTCGAGCCGACCGTCCTGACCGGGCTCGACAACCAGGCCCGCTGCGCCCGCGAGGAGATCTTCGGCCCCGTCGTCACGGTCATCGAGTTCGACGACGCGGACGAGGCGCTGGAGATCGCCAACGACAGCCCGTACGGCCTCGCCTCCTACGTGTGGACCCGTGACATCGACAAGGCGATGCGCATGGCGGAGGGCATCCGGGCCGGCCAGGTGTATGTCAACGCCACCGGCGTCGGCACCGGCGTCGAGCTTCCCTTCGGCGGCTACAAGCACAGTGGCTGGGGCCGCGAGAAGGGCCTCGAAGGCCTGGCGAGCTACCTGCAGACCAAGAACGTCTGTATCGGGTTCGGCAACCGGTCATGAGATACCGCACGCTCGGTGAGCGCGGTCCGACCGTCTCGGTGGTCGGCGTGGGCGGCAACAACTTCGGCAGCCGTCTCGACGAGGACGGCACGAAGGCCGTCGTCCACGCCGCCCTCGACGCCGGGATCACCCTGTTCGACACCGCCGACATGTACGGCGGGTCGGGTGAGCGGGGTGGCTCGCGCGGTGACGGCGAACGCCTGCTGGGCGCCGCCCTCAAGGGCCACCGGGACGACATCGTGCTCGCCACCAAGTTCGGCATGGCGATGAACCGGGATGCCGACCTGTACGGTCCGCGCGGAGCCCGTGCCTACATCCGGTACGCGGTGGAGGCATCACTGCGCCGGCTCGGCACGGACCGTATCGACCTGTACCAGTACCACGAACCGGACGGCGTCACGCCGTTGGAGGAGACGGTCGCCGCGCTCCAGGAGCTGGTCGACGAAGGAAAGATCCGCTACATCGGCTGCTCCAACCTCCCGGCCGATCAGGTCACGTACGCCTTCGTGTCCACCCAGGCGCGCTACCACCTGCTCGACCGCGAGGCGGAACAGGACCTGATCCCGGCCTGTCTGCACCACGGCCTCGGACTGCTGCCGTACTACCCGCTGGCCAACGGCCTGCTCAGCGGAAAGTACCGCCGCGGCGAGGAGCCCCCGCCCGGCAGCCGCCTGTCCTGGCGCCAGGGCTGGCTCACCGACGCGGCCCTGGACAGGGCCGAGGCGCTCACCCGGTACGGCACCGACCGTGGCCTGACCCTCCTCGGGGTCGCGGTCGGCGCACTGGCGGCCCTGCCCGCCGTCGGCTCCGTCATCTGCGGAGCCATGACCCCCGAACAGGTCACCGCCAACGCGGCGGCGGCCGACTGGATACCGAGCCCGGCCGACCTGGCCGAGCTCGACGCGATCGTCGCCCCCGGCGAACGCGTCGTCTGAAGTCCCCACCCCTCAGAAAACCCCGAGAGAGCAAGGCTGGACACCATGCGAGAGATCGTCACCTTCGACGCCTATGCCACCCTGATCAACTTCGAGCTCGGTCCCACCACCCTGAAGGTCCTGGAGGACCGGCTCGACCTGGACAACCTGGACGTCGACGAGTTCCTCGACGACTTCCGCGTCATGCGCTTCCAGGCCGTCCTGGAGGCCTACCGCCCTTACCACGAGGTCCTGCACTCCAGTCTGCGCAACGCCATGCGCCTGCACGGCCTGGAGTACCGGGAGACCGACGGCGAGGCCCTCGTGGACGCCGTCCCCACCTTCGGCCCCTGGCCGGAGGTCCCGGAGGCCCTGCGGCAGCTGAAGACCAAGTACGAGATCGCCATCATCTCCAACTCCGACGACAACCTGATCGCGCGTAACGTGGAGAACATCGGCGTCGAGTTCGACTACGTCATCACCGCCCAGCAGGCCGGCGCCTACAAGCCGGACCGCCAGACCTTCAAGCACGCCTTCCGGACCATGGGTGTCGAGTCGTCGCAGGTCATCCACGTCGCCCAGGGCTGGGAGTACGACCACATCCCGACCCGCGACCTGGGCCTGAAGCGCCGGGTGTGGATCAACCGCTACGGCCGCAAGGGCAGCGCCGACTACCAGCCGTACGACGAGCTGCCCGACCTGTCGGGCCTGCCGAAGCTGCTCGGCTGCTGACCGACGGCGCAACGGCGAAACAGACCGAGAACACAGAGGACGCACGCCATGAAGCAGATCCCCTACTGGATGGACACAGCCCCCGCCCTGCCCGACCGTTCCGGGAAGGACCTGCCCGACGAGGCGGATGTGGTGGTGATCGGCGGCGGCCTCACCGGCCTGTCCACCGCTTACCACGCCGCCCGCAAGGGCGCCCGGGTCGTCCTGGTCGAGAAGGACCAGGTTGGTTCGGGAGCCTCCGGGCGCAACGGCAGCCACTGCAACCCCGGCATCACCATCAGCCCGGCCCAGGCCCGCCAGCGCTACGGGCAGGAACGTGCTCGCGAGCTCTACGACGCGTTCCGCGTCGCAGTGGACCTCGTCGAGGAGATTGCGGTCAAGGAGAAGATCGACTGCGACTTCCACCGTGCCGGGCGCCTCGGCTTGGCCTGCAAGCCCAAGCACCTCGAGGGCATGCACGCCAAGCAGCGCGACCTGGCCGAGAACTTCGGCCACGAGACGGTCGTCCTGAGCAAGAGCGAGCTGCGCGCCGAGCTGGGCTCGGACTACTACCACGGCGCTCTGCTCGACCCGCTCGGCGCAGCCCTGCACGTGGGCAAGTTCGTCGTCGGCCTGGCAGACGCCGCCGAGCGTGCCGGTGCCGAGATCCACGAGCGCAACGCCGCCACCGGCCTCACCCGCCTCCCTGGCGGCGGCTTCGTGGTGGAGACCATGCGCGGCACCATCCGTGCCAAGCAGGTGATGGCGGCGACGGATGCCTACACCGACAATTCGATGCCGTGGTTCCGCAAGCGGCTGATCAACGTCGGCAGCTTCGTCATCGTCACGGAGCCGCTGGGGGAGGCGCGCGCCAAGGAGCTCATCCCCAACGGCCGCCTGCTGGTCGCCCATAAGAACGTCGGCAACTACATCCGTCTCACCCCGGACAACCGCCTCGCCTTCGGCGGCCGGGCCCGCTTCGCCCCGTCCAACCCGGCGTCCGACGTCAAGAGCGGGGACATCCTCAAGCGGGAGATGACGGAGATCTTCCCGCAGCTGGCGGGGGTGCGCATCGACTACGTGTGGGGTGGCATGGTCGGCTTCTCCTGGGACCGCATTCCGCACGCGGGCGAGGTCAACGGCCTCTACTACTCCATGGGTTACTGCGGCCACGGGGTCCAGATGGCCACGTACATGGGCCGCGCGGTCGCCGAGATGATGGACGGCAACCCGGAGGCCAACCCGCTGCGCGGCTTCGGCTTCCCGAAGGTGCCCGTCCCCTTCTACAACGGCACACCCTGGTTCCTGCCGTTCGGCGGTGCCTATTACAAGGCGAAGGACCGCCTTCTCTGAGCAGGTGCCGACACACCGGTGACACCGCGGGGCCTTCCGTGCAGCGGCGCGGAAGGCCCCACCATGCCTCCCGAGAGAGGGCCCGAGCCCCATGACCGCCGTCACCCGCATCGAGCACGATCTGCTCGGCCACCGGGACGTTCCCGCCGATGTCCATTGGGGTGTTCACACGCTGCGCGCCACCGAGAACTTCCCCATCACCGGGACGCCGATCTCCGCCTACCCGCACCTCATCGACGCCCTCGCCGCCGTCAAGGAGGCCGCCGCCCTTGCCAACGAGGAGCTCGGGCTGCTGGAGGCGAAGAAGGCCGCCGCCATCGTCGCCGCCTGCCGGGAGATCCGCTCCGGCAAGCTGCACGACCAGTTCGTCGTGGACGTCATCCAGGGCGGCGCCGGCACGTCGACCAACATGAACGCCAACGAGGTCGTCGCCAACCGGGCGCTGGAGCTGCTGGGGTTCCAGAAGGGGCAGTACCGGCACCTGCACCCCAACGAGGACGTCAACCTCGGCCAGTCCACCAACGACGTCTACCCGACCGCCGTGAAGATCGCGACGGTGTTCGCGGTGCGCGGGCTGCTCAAGGCCATGGCCGTACTTCAGGACGCGTTCGCCCGTAAGGCCGTCGCATTCCGCGCCGTGCTCAAGATGGGCCGTACACAGTTGCAGGACGCGGTGCCGATGACCCTCGGTCAGGAGTTCTCCGCGTTTGCCGTCATGATCGACGAGGACCGGTCCCGTCTTGCCGAGGCCGTCGAACTGATCCATGAGATCAACCTGGGTGCGACGGCCATCGGCACGGGGCTGAACGCCCCCGCCGGGTACGCAGAGTCGGTGCGCCGCCACCTCGCGGAGATCACCGGGCTGCCGCTGGTCACCGCCGCCAATCTGGTGGAGGCCACCCAGGACTGCGGCGCGTTCGTGCAGATGTCCGGCGTCCTCAAGCGCATCGCCGTCAAGCTCAGCAAGAGCTGCAACGACCTGCGGCTGCTGTCGTCCGGTCCGCGCGCGGGTCTCGGCGAGATCAACCTGCCGCCGGTGCAGGCCGGTTCGTCGATCATGCCGGGCAAGGTCAACCCGGTGATCCCCGAGGTCGTCAACCAGGTCGCCTTCGAGGTCATCGGCAACGACGTCACCATCACCATGGCCGCCGAGGCCGGACAGCTCCAGCTCAACGCCTTCGAGCCGATCATCCTGCACTCCCTGTCGGAGTCCATCACCCACCTGCGGGCCGCCTGTCTGACGCTCGCGGAGCGCTGCGTGGACGGCATCACCGCCAACACCGAGGCACTGCGCGCGAGCGTGGAGAACTCCATCGGCCTGGTCACCGCCCTCAACCCCTACATCGGCTACACGGCGGCCACCGACATCGCCAAGGAGGCGCTCGCCACCGGCCGGGGCGTGGCCGAACTCGTCCTGGAGAAAGGCCTGTTGCCTGCCGAAACACTCGCCTGCCTGCTGCGGCCAGAGGTCGTCGCCGGCAGTGGTCAGGTACTGCCCTGACGCCGCTGAGACCGGTATCGGCACGTCGGCGACTGAGGAGGAACGAACATGAGACTGCAGGGCGTGAACGCCGTGATCACCGGAGCATCGAGCGGCATCGGGCAGGCGGTGGCCTCCCACTTCCGTCGCGAGGGCGCCAACCTGCTGCTCACCGGACGGCGACCCGAGCTGCCCGAGAGCCACCCGGACGATCTCTACCTCCCGGGCGACCTCAATGACGAGTCCTTCGTCTGCGAACTCGCCGCCGGAGCGGTGGATCATTTCGGTGACGTAGGAGTGGTCGTCCTCTGCCACGGACTTCAGAAGTCCGGCCCGCTCTCGGAGACGACCGCCGATGACGCACGCGATGTGCTCCACAGCAACCTCCTGAGCGCCTTCCTGGTGATGAAGCACCTGATGCCGCTGGCTCCCCGGTCCGGGGGGTCGATGGTGTGCGTCAGCTCTCGCCTCGGCATGGTCGGCATGCCGAACCAGACCTTGTACTCCGCCGCCAAGGGCGGCCTCATCGCGCTCGCCCGCGGCGCCGCCATCGAATGGGCGCCCCGAGGCGTCCGCGTCAACGTGGTGGCGCCCGGTCTGACCATGACGCCGATCATCGAGGCCTCGTTCCAGCGACGCCCCGACCCCGCTGCCTACCGGCGCGTCAGAGAGGACTCCATCCCGCTCCGCAGGCTCGCCACACCCGAGGAGGTCGCCGACGCGGTCCTCTTTCTCGCCTGCCCGGAGTCGTCGTACGTCACCGGCGCCGTCCTGCCCGTGGACGGAGGCTACACGGCGTTCTGAGCCCCACGGCGCGAGCGCCGGTCATGCCCCGGCCCGACCGCGCGTCACCAGTCCGCGTCGCTCCATTGGTCCAGCAGCGCCTCGGTCATGTCCGCGTCGGGTTCGGCCGACGCGCTGTGGAGCGACTGCTCCGTCCAGATCACCTTGCCGCGGGGCAGGTACCGGGTGCCCCAGCGCTGCGTGAACTGGGCGACGAGGAACAGGCCCCGCCCGCCCTCGTCGGTGTCGGCCGCCCGGCGCAGGTGCGGTGAGGTGCTGCTGCCGTCGGCGACCTCACAGATCAGGCTGGAGCCGTCCCGGAGCACCCGCAGCCGTCTTGGCTCGGCGCCGTAGCGAATGGTGTTGGTGACCAGTTCGCTGATCACGAGTTCGGTTGCGAAGGCGAGATCCTCCAGCCCCCACTCCGTGAGGCGGCGGGCCACATCGGCTCTGATCCCGGCGACGGCGGCGGGATCTGCGGGCACCTCCCAGTCGGCGACCAGGGAGGGATCCAGCAGGCGGGTCCGCGCGACGACCAGGGCGATGTCGTCGCTCGGACGGGCCGGCAACAGGGCATCGAGGACCGCCCGGCACGTTTCGTCCGGGGTCCGGCCCGGGCCTGCCAGGGCCTCGCGCAGCATGTCCAGACCGGTGTCGATGTCCCGGTTCCGGTCCTCGACCAGACCGTCGGTGTACAGGACCAGCTGGGAACCCTCGGGCAGGGTGAACTCGGCACTCTCGAAGGGCAGGCCGGCGCCCAGCCCCAGCGGCGGGGAGACAGGCACCCGCATCTGCTCGACCGTGCCGTCCGGGTGCACCAGGACCGGTTCCGGGTGCCCGGACCTGGCAAGCGAGCACCGCCCGGCCACCGGGTCGTAGACGGCGTACAGGCAGGTCGCTCCCGTGATGGCGCCGCTGTCGTTCCCCTCGCCGTCGCCCCCTTCGCTGTCGACCCGGGTGACCAGCTCGTCCAGATGCCTGATCAACTCGTCCGGTGCGAGATCCAGGGACGAGAAGGTGCGCACCGCGGTGCGCAGCCGGCCCATGGTGGCCGCGGCGTGCAGACCGTGGCCGACGACATCGCCGACGACCAGCGCGACCCGGGCCCCGGGCAGCGGAATGACGTCGAACCAGTCGCCGCCCACGCCGGCCCGGGCGGGCAGATAGCGGTGGGCGACCTCGACGGCTGACTGGTCGGGCACGGAGCGTGGCAGCAGACTGCGCTGCAGGGTCACGGCGAGGGCGTGCTCGCGGGTGTAGCGGCGGGCGTTGTCGATGGCCACCGCGGCGCGGGCGGCGAGTTCCTCGGCGAACGCCAGGTCCTCTTCTCCGAAGGCGTCCTGCTCCACACGCCAGAAGTTGACCATCCCCAGCACCACGCCGCGGGCTTGCAGGGGCACGGTGATCAGGGAATGGAGACCGGAGTCCAGGATGCGCCGGGCGCGTTCGGGGGACTGAGCCCGCCACTCGTGCGAGGTGGTCAGGTCGGCGACCATGAGGGGCCGGCCGTGCTGGACGCTGACGGCCGTGAGGTTACCGGGCAGGAAGCGGATGAGCTCGCCCACCGGGTAGAGAGGCCAGGCCCCCTTCACCCCGTGTACCGCCGTGCGGCGCATCTCAGGGCTCGGCCCGGCCGGCTCGTCACCCTCCAGGACCGGATCCTGAAGGTCGACCGTGACGACCTCGGCGAATCGGGGGACAGCCACGGCGGCCAGTTCCTCGGCGGTGCGCTTCACGTCCAGCGTGGTGCCGATGCGCACTCCCGCTTCGTACAGCAGGCGGAGCCGTTCCCCGGTCACGGCTGCCCGGCCCGCCAGGGCCTGCAACTCAGTGGTGTCGCGCAGCGTGGCCACACTGCCACGCCGGCCACCGTGTCCGTCGACGGGCCGGATATTGAGCGCGAGCAGTCGGTCACCGGCCAGATGGATCTCGTCGGTGACGGTCCGGCCCGAGCGGAGCAGCTCCGTGGTCTCTGTTTCCAGGCCCAGTTCCGTGACGCGGCGCTGCTCGGCGTCCACGGGCAGGTTCAGCAGGCGTCGTGCCTCGTCGTTGGCCAACAGCAGCCGTCCGTCACCGCCGACGATCAGGACCCCCTCCCGCACCGCGTGCAGCACCGCGTCGTGGTGTTCGTACATCCGGGTCATCTCGGCCGGGTCCAGACCGTGGGTCTGGCGACGCAGACGGCGCGACACCAGTGCCGTACCTCCCGTGACCAGGGCCAGTGCCCCGCCGACGGAACCCAGCAGGAGCGGCATCTGGTGCCGCACGACGGCGTTCACGCTCTTGACCGTCACCCCGACCGACACGAAGCCGACGATCCTCTCCCCACTGGTGTCGAAGACCGGAACTGTGGATTCCACAGCCAGGCCGAGGCTGCCCTCGAAATCCTGGGTGAAGGGCCGGCCGGCAGCCGCCCCCTCGCGAAGGCCGAAGACATGCTCCCCGATCAGGCTCGGGTCCGGGTGGGTCCAGCGATATCCCCGCGGATCGATGGCGACGACGAAGTCGACGCCCGTCAGCTTGCGTGTCTCCTCCGCCCGGGGCTGCAGTACGGCGCTCGGGTCGGCCGACTTCATCGCGTCGACCGTCCCGGGGGCACGCGCGAAGGTCTGGGCGACTCCCAGCGAGAGCTGGCGGGCCTCCTGCGTACTCGTGTACCGGGCTTGCAGGACGAGCGCCACGCCCGCCGCGGCGCCGAACAGGACGACCAGCAGCAACTGCCAGAGGAACACCTGCCCTGCCACGCTGCGCGGATTCAGCACGGAACGCGCCGGGGGTCCCTGCGACGAGGTGTCGGGTTCCCGGAGTCCCTCCCCGCGCTCGCGTGGCGCGGAGGGGGACACCGCACGCGGACGCCGGCGGGCGAAGAGATCGGACAGCCGATCAGTGACGCTTTTCCTCTTCACGGGACGCTCCTCCGGCGCGGCGCACGGGGCTGTGGCATCGGGAGGGCGAGGTCACGCGGGCTCCGGGCCCGCTCCCGCCGTGTCAGGGCCGCGCCCATTCCTGCCAGCGCTTGGTCACGTCTTCCATGTTCTTCACCCACCAGTCGACGTCGAGGTCGAAACCGGTGTACAGGTGCTCCGGGGAGCTGGCCAGGTCCGCGGCCTCTCTGGGCAGGTACCTGTAGGCGGCGGGTACGACCGGGCCCATGGGATAGGCCTTGGCGAAATCGGACTGTACCTCGGGGCGCAGGGCGAAGTCGATGAGCCGGTAGGCGGCGTCGACGTTACGTGCGCCCTTGGGGATGCCGAAGCCGCTGCTCTGGCGGCGGGCGCCGTTCCACTGGTACGCCAGCGGTGCGCCCTGCTTGATGAGCACGCTCGGGCGCCCGTGCCAGACGCTGGAGAGCAGGACCTCTCCGCGTTCCAGCAGGTCACCCGGCGTGGCACCGTCGACCCAGAATTCCCGTACGTCGTCCCTTACGGCGTCGAGGGCGCGGAAGGCGCGGTCGATGTCGAGGGGATAGAGCCGGTCGAGGGCGACGCCGTCGGCGAGAAGGGCGAACTCCAGCTCCGGCGGGCCCGCGTCCGGGCTCTGCAGGGCACGGCCGCCCGGGAACACGCGCGTGTCCCAGAAGTCCGCCCATGACCGGGGCGCTCTCCCGTCGAACTGGTCGGTGCGGTAGGCCATGACACTGGCCCAGTAGTTCTTGCCGACGCCGTGGGAGGTGAGCAGGGAGTCGGCGATGCCCGCGTTCCTGGCGTTCTCCAGCCGGTCGTAGTCGAGCTCCAGCGTGGCGTCGGCCCTCTCGAAACGAGCCAGCGCGCTCATGTCGATGTCGATGAGGTCGAACTGCGGCCGGCCCTCCTCGATCTGCGCGAGCATCTGCGCGTACCGGGGGATGTTGACCACATCGACCTTGATACCGGTCTCCTTGCTGAACGGCTCGTAGACCGCCTCGCGGTTTGCCGCGCCGTAGGCGCCGCCGATATCGCGGACGACGAGCGTCTTGCTGCTCCCGGGGGCATCACCGTCGTGTCGGGCACCGTCGCCGCATGCGGTGAGGGAAGTGGCGGCGATGCCTGCCGCGGTTCCGCCGACCGCGCGCAGGAACGCCCTGCGGCCGATCCTGACCTCCGTCACCGTGCGCCTCCCGCGAAGCCGGTTTGCGGCGCCCACCGATGGGGCTGTTCACGGAGGCGCCGCCCACGCTGTCGCGTGGGCGAAGGCCGGATCATGGGGCAGCCCGGGCGAGGTGAGCCCGGTCACGCCATGGTAGGGCCATCCGTCACGGATGGCGTGACCTGGACTTCGATCTCATTGGTTGAGAGTTCACTTGTCGAGATGGATCAAGATCGGGACAGATCGAGTCGGGCGCCGTAGCGAGTCCGTCAACGCGCTCGACCACGCGGACGCCGAGCCCAGCCCCCGCCTCCTGCCGCACGCACCGGCCAGCTGAGCCGGCCGCGGGGCGGTACTCGCGTTTCGCGGGCCGCTCCCGTCCGTTGCCTCCGTCGACGGTTGCCCGTCTCAGGACTGAACGGCCGAGCGCAGCTCGGGCAGGGACAGGACCTCGTCCAGCGCGTCGACGTAGAGATCCACGTGCTCGCGGCGGAAGGTCATGGGCGGTTTGATCTTCAGTACGTTGTCGTGCACGCCGTTGGGGAAGACGATGACGCCTCGCTCCTTCATGAGTTCGGTGACCATGAAGGCCTGCTCGGTCGCCGGCATTCTGGTGGTGCGGTCGCGGACGAGTTCGACGCCGAGGTAGAGCCCTTCCGCCCGCACATCACCGATGAGCGGTTGGCGCTGCTGGAGTTCGCGCAGCGACTGGGCGAAGTACCCGCCCACGCTCACGGCGTTCTCCCTCAGCCCGTCCTGCTCGACGATGTCGAGCACGGCCTCGCCGATCGCGCAGGAGACCGGGTTGCCGCCGAAGGTGTTGAAGTACTTCATGCCCGTGTCGAACGCGTCGGCGATCTCCCGAGTCGTGACCACCGCCGCGAGGGGATGCCCGTTCCCGAGCGGCTTGCCCATCGTGACGATGTCCGGGACCACCCCCTGGAGCTCGAAACCCCACCAGGGCCCGAGTCGTCCGACGCCGACCTGGACCTCGTCGGAGATGCACAGGGCGCCCGCCCGCCTGGCGGCGGTGAACACGCCGTCGAGGTAGCCGTCGGGGAACACGATGTTCCCGCCCGATCCCATCAGGGACTCGGCGATGAAGGCGGCCGGGGGCCGGCCGTCGGCCGAGATCCGCTCGATGACGGCCGCGGCGTCGCGCGCGTACTTGGCTCCGGCGTCCGCGTCGTCGTACCCGTAGGCGCTGCGGTAGCGGTCCGGGATGACGACCTCGTGGGTGGTCGCGGGTGCACCGGCGCCGCCGGGGCCCTTGTAACGGTTCGGGCTGATCCCGGTCACCACGCCGGTGTTGCCGTGGTACGCGCCGTCGATGTTGACGATGTGCTGCCGACCCGTCACCTGGCGGGCGATCCGCAGCGCCAGGTCGTTCGCCTCGCTGCCCGTGCACACGAGGAAGACGACCTCGAGCGGGTCGGGCAGCGTGGCCACCAGCTTCCGCACGTAACTGGCGATCTGCGGGTAGACGAAACGGCTGTTGGTGTTGAGCTTGCGCAGCTGCCGGGTGGCGGCGGCCGTCACCCGTGGTTCGGCATGGCCGACGTGGGTGACGTTGTTCAGCGAGTCCAGATAGGCCAGGCCGTCCTCGTCGTGGAACCACACGTCCCGCCCACGCACCAGGTTCATCGGGTCGCGGTAGTAGTTGCGCTGGGAGCGGGCGATGTGGCGACGGCGCACTGAGACGACGTCGTCGATGGTGGGGGTGGCGGCGGGGGACTCGGTGCACCCGAGGAGCCGGGCGGGGTCGGGTGACAGGTGGCTCCACACCTGCCGTGCGGAAGGCGGCACGACACGAGGCGGCGGCCACGTGGCCATCCGTGCGGTGCGGTGGACCTGTACCTGGACGCGAGGTCCGAGGGGGTCCGTCACATGGCTCGCGCGGGCCCGTCCCAACGGCGCCCCGGCCGGGACTGTCGCCGCGACGGGCGGCGAGTCGTCGAGCCCCCACCAGCACGTCCAGAACTCCACACCCTGGACCGCATGTCGCAGCACCAACGGCATACCGGGGCCACCGCGGGCCTCGACGACGCCGGACAGCGGGCTGGAGACCTCCTCGGCGTCGGCCACGATCAGCGAGCCGCCGATCTGAACCGTCGCGGGCTCGTCGGCTCCCGGGCGGCGCCGGCCCCCCAGGAGCAGGGAGGCGCTGAGGTGGGGCACGTAGCCCCGCCGCCGCCGTCCGCCGAGGGCGTCGTCGATGCGCGCGCGCATGGCCCTCGCGTCGTGCCAGTCGACTTCGTCGTAGAGATCACTGGCCGGTCGCAGGTCGAGCAACCGGGGGGCCGGTGTGCGTGGGGCACCGTCTCGGGCCGCCTCCGCCAGGACGTCTTCGAAGCCCTCCTGCTCCGGCGTCCGGGGGAGCCCACAGGCGACCCGGAACATCGCCTCGGCGACGTCGGGGCAGACCTCGGCCACCTGCGCGATCGTCGGCCAGGTGTGTTGCATGCGGGTCCGCCCGTACGGCGTGTCGCTCTCGGCGACCCGGCGCGTCCACGTCACGGCGTTCATACACAGCCGGGCGGCCGCCAGGGGATAGACAGCCGCCAGTTCCTCCGCCGTGAGGGGGAGCACCGAGTGGAAGCCGGCCACCACTTCGGCCGCCGCGGCGAGCGGGTCGGCCTTGCGGACCATGGCGTAACCCGCCGCGATCGCCACCTCCGCCGCGCGCACACTGTAGAGCGAGTCGCCCAGGTCGACGATGCCCGAGATCCGCAGCACCCCGTCCTCGTCGGCGTCGGCCAGGACGTTGGCGTCATTGAGATCCTGGTGTACGACGCTCCGCGGCAGTCGGTCCCATGCCGGCAGGAGATCGTCGTACCAGCCCATGATCGTGCGCACCGACTCCCGCCGGTCCGCGTCCTGTACAGCGTGCAGCGACGCCTCCACGATCTCGGAGGCCCGGCGCATGTCCCAGTCGTGCGGTTCCAGGCCCACCGGTGGCTCCATGCCGGAGAGTCCGAGGCTCAGCCGTCCAGCGGCTTCTCCCAGCTGACGCAGAAGCGCCGCGGGATGGTCGTCGAGATCCGCCAGGACCCGGCCCTCGAGCCAGCTCATCACGCGGACCACATGCGTTCGGCCCTCGTGGACGACGCCGGCGAGGAACTTCCCCTCGCGTGTCGGGACCAGTCGTGGCACCGGAAGGTCGGGAACGGTGGAAGCCAGATGCTGGAGGAGTGCGTTCTGCCAGAGGACGTCGGCCGAGTCCGGCTCCGCGCGGGTGACCCGTACGAAGTAGCGCATGCCGTCGTCGCCGGTGATCCGGACGTTCTGGTCGACCTCCCCTCCCAGTGGGTGCTGGACATATCCCTCGAGTCCGAAGGACTGCCGCAGCACCTGATCGAGGAGCGAGCCCGGTAGTTGGCCTGTGTGACCTGGGATGGCCGTGCCGTCCAGGCCGGTGGTGGTCGCTGAGGTCATCGGTGCGTTCTCTCTCGTCGTCAGGTCGCTTCACTCACCGTGGGCCCCGTGTACGGCTGCAGGGGGGCGTGACGGTCCTCGGCCCTCGCCTTGAGCTCGGCGTAGTCTCCGGGGGAGTCCTGGGTGATCTCGATCCCGCTCCCACCAGGAGGCGATGACCAAGGCAGCCGAGCCGGCCGGCCAGCAGCTGCTCCACGCGCTGGTCACGAGCCCTCTGCAGCCCGAGGTGATGCCTCAGTGGAACACCGAGGTGAATACGGCAACAAGGGACGCGGGGCCGCGACATCGACCTTGTATTTTGTGCCTGTGCACAATCTCGGCTGTCATCGGGAGAGGCGGTCCTCATGAGTGACCCGGAACGCGGTCAGGGTGGGCCCCGCCAGGACGCCGTCCAGGCGATCGCGCGCCGGCTCCTCGACGAACGACTCGACGAACTGACCTCTCGTGCTCTCGAGAAGCTGGAAGCCGAGGAAGCCGCCTACGCGTCGGCGGACTGGGACCCGGTCCAGAAGCGTGAGGGGATGCGACGAACGCTCGAACTCGCCCTGACCCGGCTGGCCGGCGGTCCCCTGCCCCGGACGGTCTCGCGCGCCACCGAGGACGTGGGACGCGAGCGCGCGGAACAGGCGTTCCCCCTGACCGCTCTGATGCACTCCTTCCAGCTGGACCTCAGGACCCTGTGGGAGGCCGTGCTCGCGGAGGGGCGAGCACGTGGCATCAGCGCCGATCCCGACTTCCTCGACGGACTGATCCGCGTATGGGAGGCGACGGAGGCCAACAGCGCCGAAGTCGTCGACGCCTACCGCCGCACCGAGCGCGACCTGGCGAGCCGTCGGAAGGAGGTGCGCAACCGCGCCTTCAGCCGTCTCGTCCTGGAAGGTGAGCACGATGTCTCCACGGTCGCCGAGGCCTCGACGTTGCTGGGCTTCTCCGAGCACGTGGCCCTGACCGTGGTCGTGGTCGAATCCGTTCCTGTCGAAGACCCGGCTCTGTCTCAGGTCGACGGTGCGCTGCGTCGGGGCGACCTGCTGCACCACTTCGGATGGATGGGCGACGAACTCCTCGGCATCGTCCGTCACGGACGGTGCGATCAGGAGACCATGCTCGCCATGCTCCGGCCGTTCGCTCCGTGGCGCTGCGGCGTCGCGGAAGTCCCCGGGCTGGCGCTGACGGCACGGGGCATCCGGTTCGCGCGTGCCGCGATCCGCAGCTCCGCCCAGCCCGGGGTGCGGCATGTGGAGGGCCACTGGGTCGGGGCGATCATGTCGGCGCAGGAGGAACTCACCGGTGCGATGGCCGCCGGTGTGCTGCGCCCGCTCCTCGGGCTGCGCGACCGCGACAGCATCCTCGAGACCCTGCGCTGGTACTTCGACCTGGGCTCGGTTGCCGAGGTGGCCGCACGCACCTACCGTCACCGGAACACGGTGGGCAATCGCCTGCAGGCCGCGGAAGAGGCGACCGGGCTGAAGCTGTCCCGACCGCACGACGCCGCCCGGCTGGTCCTCGCCCTGGCCTGGCTGGAGACGGACGCGGGCGCCCGCTTCCGGGCGACGGTGTCCTGATCCGAGAGGCCCACAGCCAAGGCGTGGCGGTCAGAGGTCACGCACCCTTGCGCGCATGCGCGCAGCGGCGGCAGTTCGTGCCGGAACCGCTCATGGTGCCTCTCGCAGACGCATGCGGTTCTGCAGGAACTGCATGCTGTCCCTGGCAACATGCAGTTCCCTGGCAACAGGCTGTCCCTGGCGACGGATTGTGCACAGGCACAAGATACGCGGTTGATCTCGCGGCCTCATGTCCCTTGTTGCCGCGTTCTGCGCGGTGCTTCACTGACGCATCACCCCGGGTCGGAGAGGACTCCTCGCACTCGGAGCAGTGACTCGGGCACCCCTCGGCCCCCGTGCCTTCCCGACAGGTCGCCGCCGATATCGCGGCAGCCGCCTTGCCCCCGGAGCGGCGGACCCCGCCGCACTCGACGAGATCGGGACCCTCAGGGAACGGGGTGTCCCATATTTCCTGAAAGAGGTTGAACGCCATGCGTCAGATCGTCACCTTCGATGCCTACGGCACCCTGGTCGACTTCCAGCTCGGCCCCACCACCCTGAAGGTCCTGGCCGACAGGCTGGACCTGGACGGCCTCAACGTCGACGAGTTCCTCGACGACTTCCGCGTCATGCGGTTCCAGGCCGTCCTGGAGGCCTACCGCCCCTTCCGCGAGGTGCTGCACTCCAGCCTGGAGGCAGCCATGCGTCTGCACGGCCTGGAGTACCGGAAGTCCGACGGTGAGGCCCTGGTCGAGGCCGTGCCCACCTTCGGCCCCCACCCCGAGGTCCCGGCAGCCCTGCGGGCGCTGAAGTCCCGGTACGAGATCGCCATCATCTCCAACACGGACGACGACCTCATCGCCCAGAACCTGGCCAACATCGGCGTCGAGTTCGACCATGTCGTCACCGCCCAGCAGGCCAAGGCGTACAAGCCGTCCCGGCAGACCTTCGAGTACGCCTTCCAGGCCATGGACATCGACCCCGCCCAGGTCATCCACGTGGCGCAGGGCTGGGAGTACGACCTCGTGCCCACCCGCGACCTCGGCCTCGCTCGCCGTGTGTGGATCAACCGCTACGAATTCCACAGCGGCAGCGCCGACTACCGGCCCTACGACGAGCTGCCCGACCTGTCCGGCCTGCCGGCCCTCCTCGGCTGCTGAGGCCGGGAACCAGGAGATGGGGTGGTAGTAGGCGGCGTCTCACCGGCCTGTCCATGGGCTACCACGCGGACGCGGCACGCAAGGGCGCCCACGTCGTCCTGGTGGAGGGGGACCAGGTGTATTGATCACGAGCGTGTTGACACTGGCCGGGCTTGGTCATGGCGAAGACCTCCGGTGTGGTGGAGGTGTCGAGTCTTCACCGCACGGAGGTCTTCTGTCCCACCGTAGTTCCCGGCTGACCGTTCACGGCAGGCGGCTGGTTTGTGAGAGTGCCGACGGGCCGGACCAAGTGATGTCCAGGTCCGGCCCGTGCTCTCGCCCCTATAGGTCGAGCTGATACTGGAGTGTCGTGTGTGTGGGCACGTAGCCGAGGCTGTCGCTGATGTGTCTCATGTGCGTGTTGCTGTCGGCGGTGTCGGTCAGGAGGCCGCCGAGGTCTGGATAGCGCCCGTGGGCTTGTCGGATCGACTCGGCCTTCATCCATCGGCCGAGGCCGTGTCCGCGGTGTTCGGGCAGCACGCCGGTGCCGTAGTGCTGGCCGTCACCCGTGCCGCTGCCGGGGACGACGAGTTCTGTGAACCCGGCGATCGAGTCGTTGGAGGTGTCGATTGCGACGACCGTGTGCAGCTGGTCGCCGCGATCTTCAACGGCCTTCGCCGCGGCCCGGACCCGGTCCACGTCCCAGACCACAGTGCCGTAGTCGGTGTCGTCCATGGGCATGTCGTCCATGGCCCGGCGTGAGGCGGCAAACGTTTGGGCGAGGTCGTCAGGGACGGCTCCCTGCCATGACGCCAGCTGGTAGCCGGGATGCGGACGCTCGATGATCTCGGCGAGCGCGATGGCGTCCATGCCGGCCAGTGGCAGGCGGGCGAACCTCAGGGTGAGCACCTTGCGGAAGCCGCGGGCCGGCAGGAAGTGATCGCCGGGTGATCCGGCCTCGGCCTGCGCGACAAGGCAGCGTCGGGCGTTGTCCCGGGCGGCGGCCACGGCAGCGTCGAGGAGCCGGGAGCCGACGCGCTTGCGCCGCTCCACGGGGTGGACGTGGAGGGCCAGTTCGGCCAGGTGCCCTTGTCCGCCATCGAACAGGCGCAGAAAGGCCGTCCCGACGGGGATGGAATCGGCGTCGGACGCCAGCCATGCAAGGCGTCGACTGTGCGCCCCGTGAGCGGGGTCGGTCAGTGGGGTGATGCGGAGCGACAAGGTGTCTCCGTCGTGAGGAGGTAGCAAGGGTCAGTACGCGGGCTCAACTGCTGGGCACTCCTGCGCATGTGCTCCACACCTCCTCGTCGACAGTGCCGGTCCGGAACGACATGGACGGCTGGGTGAACTTAGCTGGCCCATCGGTTCCTCGGCAAAGGGTTAACTGAAGGCCGCCGAGCTTCTTGCGGTTGCGGATCTGGTCTCTCTTCTGCGGGATCGTGCATCGGATCCCGCGTCGGCGAAGGCCGGCCCGGTTCCTCCGGGAGCCGTACGCCTTGTCCGCACGCACCTTGTCAGGCCGTGTGCGGGAACGTCCCAGCCCCGGCCGGGGGACTCGGAGCCGTTCCAGGACCGGTTCGAACTGTGGGGAGCCCCCGCCCTGTCCGGCCGTGATGACGATGGACGTGGGCTTTTGCCCCTGCTCGACTGCGAGACGGACCTTGGTGGTCGGCCCGCCTCGCGAGCGCCCGAGCCGTGGTCGTCCGGCTCGATCTCGACGCCGCCGGGCGGCTCCTTCTGGAGATCCCCCTTTTCGACCGCCCCGGGGGCGTGCTGACGGGGGCGCGGCACACCGTTGAGTCCACGCTGACATCCCAGGTGATCAGGCCGTTCTCGTCGGCCTGGGTCTGCAGTTCGGTGAAGACTCGCTTCCACGTGCCGTCGCGAAGTGGATGACCGCCGTCCGTCCGTCGCACATCGGCTACGCGGCCGCCGCCCGGATGTGCGAGAAGCCCTCTCACCAGGACGAACGCGATGGGCCCCGTGACCCAGGGCGGACTGCTCGGCCGGGAACATCCCACGGCGCAGCTCACCCCGCCGCCGCCGACCCCGGTTCTCCTCGTGGGCGGTTGACGACGCTGGACAGGGTGAGCGCGGTGACCGTGTCCCGTACGCCGGGCATCTGGGCGATGTCCTCCCAGATGACTCGCACGCGTTCCAGCGAGGCCGCTTCCAGGCGCACCATGATGTCGAAGTCGCCACTGAGGATCTCGCAGATGACGACCTCGGGGATGCGTTTGAGCGCGGCCAGGACGTCGCCTCCGCGCATGCGGTCCTGGCGGTGGACGAGGACCAGCGCCGTGACGACACTGCCGGTGTCGTGGCCCGCGCGGACGATGGTGTAGCCGGCGATGTGTCCCTGGCGCTCCAGCCGCTCGATGCGCTGGCGCACCGCGTTGCGGGACAGCAGCACCTTGGCGGCCAGCTCGGAGTGCGAGATGCGGGCGTTGCGGGTCAGCTCGGCGATGATCTTCTCGTCGATGGCGTCCACAGCGGACCGTCTCCTTCGCGAATCGGGCGAGGTTGCGAACCCCTGCGGCAAGGGGGACTGCCGCAGACCTTGAGGCGGCGTGGCCACGGCAACCGCCCGGACTCCCTGCTGTTCCGGGAGGGTGTTCCGCGAGGGAGGAGTCTCCGGCGCGACCGGGTGCCGGACGCGAGGCCATGGCGGTGGGCCTTCGGCGGGCCGTCCCTCCGATCGACGCGGACCAGGCTGGTCGCGGAGCTTCTAGCGCTGTGCCGGTCGCTTGGCCGCCCTGTCGCCGGCCACGTCGCCGGACGGTGTGGCGGCACCGAGTGTCGAGCCGCGAGTCCACTCCGGCCGGCCTTGGTGGCGGCCCCTTCGTTCTCCAGCACCAGTCGATGTCCGTGTCGAAGCCCTTGTCGTAGTGGTTGGGCGCACCGGCGAGTGCGTTGCGCTCGCCCTCCGTGAGCCGGGGTGGGCCACCTGGGCGGACGGGCTCGACGGGACGACCGGTTCCCTGGGACGGGGGCGGTTGAGCGGGCCGGCATGAGGCCCGCTAGTCGTGGGGGGTGGCGATGGCGGCTAGGTGCGTGCCGGGGCGCACGGTCAGCCCGTTCATGTTGTAGATGATCGTTCCGGTGGAGACGGCGGAGACCTTGTGTTCAGTGCCGTCGACCGGGTCGATGACGCGGCCGATGGTCTGTCCCTCGGTCACCTCGTCACCGGTGACCGCGTCCGGGTACCAGAGACCTGAGACCGGAGATTCGACCTCGCCCGTCCAGATCCAGTCGCGCGGCTGCACGGTCACCGGTGCGAGGTCCTGCGGCGCCTCGATGACGCCGAGGTGGTGCAGGAGCCGGTACAGACCGTCGAGGAGTCTGCGTACGGTGACCGGGTGCCGGTCGCCGAGTTGCCCGGTCTCGACGAGGATCGCGGGGATCCCCTGCCGGTTGGCCGCGGCGTGGCTGTTGCCGCCGTCCGGGCTGGTGCCGAAGATGACCCGCTCGTATCCGACCGCGTGGGCCATTCCCTTGATCTTCGCGCCCAGTTCGTCGTCGGAGGCCAGTCGGTAGCCGACGAAGTCGAGCAGTTGCTGGTCGATTCCGCCGCTGTGCAGGTCCACGTAGGCGTCGGCGCCGTCGATCAGGTGCTCGAACAGCCAGGCCGCCATCCGGTCGGTGGGGCCCCCGTCCTTGTCGCCGGGGAAGACGCGGTTGATGTTCACGCCGTCCAGCGGGGAGATGTTGAGCCTGCCCCCGTACACGGCCGGGGGGTTGGCCACGGGGCAGATCACCACCTGGCCGGCGACCTCTTCCGGTTCCAGCAGCCCGGCCAGGCGGGTGGCGGCGTCGACGCCGATGAACTCGCCGCCGTGGACACCACCGGTGATCACGACCCTGGGGCCGGGCCGGGAGCCGTTGACGAGGATCAGGGGCACCTCCGCTGTCGTGGTGCCGAGGTCCGCGGACAGACTCCCTCGGGTCTTCCGGCCGGGCTCGGCCGTCAGCGGGCCGATGGTCAGGGTCATGGCTTACCTCGTTCGGGCTCAGGCCGCGGTGCGGTGGGTTGTGGTGATGAAGTCGATCGGCTGGGAGGTGCGGCCCTCCAGGGCGAGGTCCGCGGCGATGTCGCCCAGGGCGGGCGAGATCTTGAAGCCCTGGCCGGAGAAGCCGGCCATCAGGATGATGTCGTCGCAGCCCGGCAGGGGGCCGACCAGCGGGCGAGTGCTGTCGGTGTAGCCCTCCATGAACACGGACAGGCGCACCGGGTCGGGATTCAGGCCGGGCAGGTGGCGTCGCACCGCCGTGGTGAAGGTCTCCAGTTCCTCCGGTGCGACGGTCCGGTTCAGTCGATTGGGGTCGTCCACGGGCTTGTGGTACGGCTGGGGGAGGCCCAGCTTGACGGTGAGGCCGTCCGGGGACGGGATGCCGTAGAAGGGGATGTCGCCGCAGCGGATGAAGGCGGGACGCTCGGCGTCTGCCGGATGGTCCTCGTGGGGCAGGAACCAGGCGCTGATCGCACGGTAGACGCTCACTTCCCACGGCAGGTCGGGGAGCAGGTCGCCCACCCAGGGGCCTGGCGTGACGACCGCGGCGTCGAAGCGCTCGGTGTCGGTGTCGGTGCGGATCTCCACGCCTCCTCCGGCGACGGGAGTGACTTCCCGCACCGGCGTGTAGCGGCGGATCCGGGCCCCCAACTCCTCGGCACGCCGGGCCGCGGTCTGGACCGTCAGCTCGGGGCGGACGAATCCCGCGTGGGAGTCGAGGACCACCAGGTCACCGTCGCCGACGCGGAACTGCGGGAAACGCTTCGTCATCGCCTCGGCGTCGATCATCTCGTGGTCGAGGCCGTGCTCGGCGATGCCGGCCATGACGTTACGCATCTCGGGGTCGTCGGCCGGCCCCATGACCAGGGCTCCCGTCAGACGGCGCAGTTCCCTCCCGGTCTCCGTCTGCAACTGCTTCCAGAGGGCGTCGGCGTGCCGGACGAGCGGCACATAGCGGCTGTCGTGGGTCTGGACGCTGCGGAAGACCCGGGTCTCACCGCCGGCGGCGCTTCGGTCGTGGCCGGGTGCGTAGCGGTCGTAGCCGACGACCTCGGCGCCGCGGGCCGCCAGCCGCCAGGCGGCCTGGCTGCCCATCGTTCCGACGCCGACCACCGCGACGCGCTTCCTGGCAGCTGACACAGGACTTTCCTTTCGTAGCGCCGGTCCGCAAGCTGGGCCCCAAGCGGGAGGATGCTGTGCGGCGACTTGGAGGGGGCGCGCCCCTTGGGCCCCAAGGCTCGTGTCCGTCCCGAATCCGGGGAGCCACCCTGCTCGTCATATTCGTGCCACAATGTGGCATGCTGTGCTATTATCTGGCACATAGAATGGCGGCGGTTCAGAGGGGAGTCAAGAGGTCCCAGCGGATGGCCGCGTGACTCGACCTCACCTCACTCGTGACTCGCCCGGGCTTCGTGCACTGGCGGATGCCACTTCGTCCCGGACGGCGAAGCGGTGACCGCTGCCCCACGCACGGGGCGCTCCGCGCCGCCTTGCTTCTGGGTTCCCGGGGGCGGTCACGCTACAGGCCCACCACTGGGGCCAGTTGGGACCGGAGGGTGCCGGCGTGGGGCTGCAGGGTGCCGTCGAAGGCGGCGGATCCGATGGTGAAGGCGTCGGCTCCGGCTGATGCGAGCGCCTGTATCTGGTCGGTGCCGGTGATGGAGCCGGCGACGACCAGGCGGCCGGTGGTGGCGGCGCGGGCAGCGCGGACCAGATCGAGGGGGTCGGCATCGGTGGCGCGGTACGCGAGGAGGTCGACGCCGGCGCAGCCGGCGGCCTCCGCTCGTCGGCAGTCATCGGCGATGCGGTCCGGGTTGCCCGCGAGGCGGGTGGGGTGCCCCACGGGTTCTCCGGCGAAGGGCAGGTAGCCGATGGATGTGCCGTGCAGGAGGTGGAGGGTCTCCTCGATCCAGGTGCCGCCCATCAGCCAGTCGACGCCGAGTTCGGTTGCCGTCCGTACGGAGGCGAGGGCCTGGTCCCGGTGGGTGCTGACGACTTCGAGGTACGTGGTGGCGCCCATGTTCCTGATGCGAGTGTGAAGCTTGGCGAGGGTGCCGGGGTCCACACCGATGTCTTTGAATCCGATGTGGGTGATGCCGAGATCTTCGATGGTGTCGAGGACATCGAGGCAGTCGGTGACGGTGCGGTCGTCGCGGGTGAGCATGAAGATGAAGTCCATGGTGTCCTTCGGTTCTCTGTGCCGGGGGCTGATGTGAGTCGGTGGGTCAGAGGCGGTCCGGGGCCCCTGAGGACAGGCGGTCGGCGTGGGTCAGGGCGGCGAGCAGGCTGGTGTGGTCGGCCGTGCCGAGACCGGCGATGTCGAAGGCGGTGCCGTGGTCGACGCTGGTGCGGACGAACGGCAGGCCGATGGTGATGTTGACGCCGTGTTCGATCCCCAGGTACTTGACGGGGATGAGGCCCTGGTCGTGGTACTGGGCGACCACGACGTCGAAGGCTCCGGCGCGGGCTCGCATGAAGACGGTGTCGGCGGGCCAGGGTCCGCTGGCCTGGATGCCTTCGCCCTGCGCGGCTTCGATGGCGGGGGCGATGATGTCCAGATCCTCGCGGCCGAACAGGCCGTTCTCCCCTGCGTGGGGATTGAGGCCGGCGACGGCGATGCGGGGGGCGGGCAGGCCGCCGCGCTGAAGTGTGCGCTGGGTGAGGCGGATGATGTCGAGTACGCGCGGGGTGGTGATCGCGTCGATCGCGGTGCGGAGCGACTGGTGCACGGTGACCAGGACGATCCGCAGTTCGTCGGTGGCCATCATCATCGCGTAGTCGGTGGTGCCGGACAGGTCGGCGAGGATCTCGGTGTGCCCGGGATAGGGGACGCCGGACAGGCGCAGGGCTTCCTTGTTGATCGGCGCGGTCACCAGAGCCCGTATCTCGTGGGCCATCGCGAGCTCGATGCCGCGGCGGACGTACTGGAAGGATGCCGCTCCGGCTCGGGCGTCGAGTGCCCCCCAGTGCAGGTCGGCCGGAAGGCCGTTCTCTGCGAGGACGTCCACCGTGCCGGGGGCGAACTCCGCATCTTCGACCGATGAGATGGGGCGGAGTGCGAGGTGGGTGTCGGCGATCTTGTTGGCGCGGTCGAGGACGCCGATGTCGCCGATGACGACGACGGGCACCGTGCGGCGCGAATCGGCGCACGCCTTGAGGGTGATCTCGGGACCGATTCCGCAGGGGTCGCCCATGGTGATGGCGATCGGGGTCATGCGTGCTCTCCCGGGTCGGGGTGATGTCGGACGAGGTGGCACAGGCGCAGGAGCAGGGCGTCGTCGCCGAAGCCGCCTGCCTTGATCAGCAAGGGAAGGGGGGATGGGCCGATCAGAGATCCCCGGACGACGCCGGGCTCGGGTTCGTCGAGCAGGTCGATGCCGGTGGCGCCAAGGGGCAGGAGCACGGTGGTGGCCGTTTCTCCCCCCGTGACGACGAGCGCGTCGACCGTGCGGTCTTCGATCAGCGTCCGGACGACTGCTGCCTGAGAGCGGGCGAGTACTTGTGCGGTCTGTGACGTGTGGCGCTCATCGGGTGTCTGCAGGGTGAGGATGGGGGCCGTCATGCTTCGCAGCGTCTGAACGGCCGGGGCCGGATCGACGCTGACGGTGACACCCTGGACGTCTCCTCTGGTGTGGAGCCGGGCCAACTGCCGCCGAGTCGCCGGGTTGGTGCTGCCGACGACGATCAGTGGACGTCGGGCCGGTGCGGGCGGTGAGGCCACGCTGCTCGGGGCGCGGGCACACCGTCGGGCCAGGGCGGCCGCCAAACCCGGGGAGCCGACCCACAGCACTTCGTCGAGCCGGGGCACCGCTGCCACCAGGCGGTCGAGGTCGCCGTCTTCGGCGGCGGAGTAGACGATCAGTTCCCCGTTCCCGATCATTTCGGGCAGCTCGGCTGCCCGCTCCCGCTGCGCGAGAACTGCCTCCGGGAACAGCGTGGCGAGGTCCGAGCAGCGCACGGGGTGTACCGGGTCGCGGGCGTAGTCGCTCTCGTGGACCGGTACGTCCCGCACGTACTGGACCCCCCGCACCGTCACTCTGCCCTCCGCGGGGAAGGCCGGAGCGATGACGACGGCCCGCCTCCGCGAACCCGCCCATGCCGACCGGACCTCTGCCGCGACATGACCGCGCAGGGTGGAATCCACCGTTTTGAAGAGCAATTCGGAGTCGGCGAACAGGCGGGCCGCCCGCCACGTACGCAAAGCAGCCGCCTCCTCGTCCAGCACCCGGCTCCCGAGGTCGACCGCACTCACGTCCACGGCATTCTGCGGCACGCTCACTGTGGTGGTGAGCAGGATTCGGGCCTCGTGGCCTGCCTGACGGAACGGTGCGGCACCGTCCCCTGCGCTGGTGAGGTCGTCCGCCAGGATGGCGATGCCCTGTCGCGGGTCGTTGCGGAATGTCATGCCCCGCCTTTCCGTCAGCCGCTCTTATCTGTGAACATTTCAATGGTCGTTCAGATATAAGAGCAGGACAAACGATTCATTCTCACAGGACCTGTGAGTAGAATTCACGCATGCAATGGTCGGCCCTACCTCCGTTGAATACGCTGCTGCCCTTCGAGGCGACCGTCCGGCACGCGAGCATGACCGCGGCGGCGCAGGAACTGCACGTCACACACGGCGCGGTGAGCCGACAGGTCCAGAACCTGGAACGGTCCCTTGGTGTATCGCTGTTCGAGCGGCAGACACGCGCCCTGCGCCCGACCCCGCAGGCTCGACGGCTGGCGGCCGTCGTCCGGGACGCGCTCGATCAGATCGATGCGGCGGCCCGGCAGCTCTCACACCGCACACTCGCAGGACCGCTCACCCTCTCGTGCGAGCCCACCCTTCTGATGCGATGGCTCATTCCCCTGCTCCCCGATCTGGCCGTGAACGTGCCGGACGTCGCCGTCCACCTGTCCGCAGGCGGCGGCCCTGTCTTCTTCGAGCGCGACGACATCGACCTCGCGATCCGCCGGGACGACTTCCCGTTCCCCGAAGAGGCGACGAGCCGGACCTGCTTGTTCGCAGAGCGGATCGGACCCGTCTGCCGGCCCGATCTCGCGCCCCGTCTGACCGGCGACGCCGGCGTATCGCAGGTAGCCCTTCTGCACACCGCCACACGACCGCAGGCGTGGAACGACTGGCGGCGTCTCACCGGCATGCAGGCAGAGCCCGCCTCCCAGCAGACTCTGGAGCACTTCTACCTGACCCTCCAGGCCGCCGCGGCCGGCGTCGGGGTCGCGATCGCCCCGTACGCCGTCGTCCGCGACGACCTGGAGCGCGGGCAACTCGTCGCACCCTTCGGTTTCGTCCCCGACGGCACCAGCTACCACCTGCTCAGCCGTAGATCACCCGAGCAGGACGGACGCGTCCGCCGGCTGACGGCATGGCTGCGTGCCAAGACGAGCCGGCTCGAGAACGATCCCGAACCGGTGTGACCGCTCGGCTGACGGACCTTCCTTGCTCGGGCGTCCCGGTTGGCTGCCGCCGCGGTAGGACCCAGGGCGTGGAGACCGGGACGGTGCTGCGGCTGCACTCCCTGCGCCCGCCGATACGCATGGTGCGGCCGATGGGCAGGTGCGGCGTGCACACCGTGGCCCCTTCACGAGCAACACGCGGTCGCGCGCACGCTCTGCACATATCGGGAGCCGGTGATACCCCGTAACGTGGCACGACGGCGTCGGCGCGCAGGCGGGCACGAACAGGCCCTGCGCGAGGGGTCGGCGCACCCGTAGCCGAACGGATGGTCACCTCGGCGGCTCCCCGGTCAGGACGCGGGCGAGCTCTATGCCTGGTCCTGCGTGCTCAGGTGTGAAAACCCGGCAGGGAAAGGTACTTGAGCTGCTGGTACTCGTGGAGGCCCTCGGGCCCGCCTTCGCGGCCCAGGCCGGACTGCTTGATCCCGCCGAAGGGTGCCGCGACGTCGGAGACCAGCCCGCGGTTGATGCCGACCATTCCGGCCTGCAGACGGGCGGCGACCCGGCGGGCGCGGTCGATGTGGGACGTCATCAGGTACGACGCGAGGCCGTGCTCGGTGTTGTTGGCCACGGCTATGGCCTCGTCCTCGGTGGAGAACCGGTGGATGGCGGCGACAGGTCCGAAGACTTCCTCGTGCATGATCGCGGCGTCGGCGGGGACGTGGTCCAGCACGGTCGGGGCGGCGTAGTGGCCCGGCCCGTCGGGGATGTCCGCCTCGGCGATGACAACGGCGCCACGGGCCACGGCATCCTCGACGAGGTGGCGGACCTTGTCCACTGCCCTGTGGTCGGCCAGCGGGCCGAGCTCGGTGTCCTCCCGGTCCGGGGAGCCCACCCGGACAGCGGCGATCCGTTCGGCCAGTGCGACGGCAAATGCGTCGGCGATGCCCTCCTGGACCAGGAACCGGTTGGCGCCGACACAGGACTGGCCGCCCAGCCGCATCTTCGCGATCATCGCTTCGCGGACGGCGAGGTCGAGGTCGGCGTCGTCGAAGACCAGGAACGGCGCGTTGCCGCCCAGCTCCATCGAGGTGCGCAGCACCCGGGCACCGCTCTGCTGAAGCAGCAGCCTGCCGACCGGGGTGGACCCGGTGAAGGACAGCTTGCGCAGCCGGGGGTCGGCCAGCAGCGCCGCGGTGACCGCTGCCGCGTCGCTGCTGGTGATCACGGTCAGGACACCTTCAGCCGCGCCTGCCTCACGTGCCAGCTCGCCCAGCACCAGGGACGACAGCGGGGTGAGCGCGGCCGGTTTGAGCACGGCGGTGCAGCCTGCGGCCAGGGCCGCGGCGACCTTACGGGCCGCCATGGCCAGCGGCACGTTCCACGGAGTGATCAGCAGGCAGGGCCCGACCGGTTCGGCGACAGTGACGATGTGGCTCCTGCCGTCCGGGGAGGGGGTGCTGCGCCCGTGTGGGCGGACCGCCTCCTCGGCGTACCAGCGGAAATAGGCCGCGGCGTAGTCGACCTCACTCCGGGCTTCCCTGATCGTCTTGCCGATCTCCAGGGTGATGATCCGGGCCAGACGCTCACGATGTTCGGCCAGGGCGTCGGCGAGCCGGTGCAGGACGGTCGCCCGGTCCCGCGGGCTGGTGAGGGCCCACTTGTCGGCGGCCGCGGCCGCCGCGTCCAGTGCTTCGAGCGCGTCCTCTGCGCCGCAGTCCGCGACGGTGGCTATGACTTCCTCGGTTGCGGGGTCGCGCACCTCGAACGTGCGACCGCCGGTGGCGGGTTGCCAGCCGTGGGCGAGGAAGCCACGGGGGACGGATTCCAGGACTGCCGACTCCGCTGAGGGAGGGGTGAGCGTGTCAGTCATGTACGTGGCTCTTTCGCTGATCGCAGGATGGTGTGTGGAGCGAGCAGGATCGGTGGGTGGTCATACGGCTTCGCCTCCGGGGGTGGCGACGCCGACGGTGTTGTCGACGGAGAGGAGGGAGTCCTGTCGTCCGGTGCCGAGCCAGCGGAC
>NZ_JBVIYK010000035.1:0-24462 GCF_055592645.1 Streptomyces sp. NPDC041108
GCGGTCAAGAGGGTGTCTAACTCGGTCGTCACAACCCGATGTTGGACACCCTCCCTGCGTCCGTGAACCCCGCAATAGGAACTACTCGTCTAGGTGTACTGACCCGTGAGGTTGGGGACGCGGCTGGCGGGTGGTTGGCCTTTGAGCGCGGTGTGTCCGCGGTGGTGATTGTAGGTGTGCAGCCAGTCGGGGAAGGCTTCGCGGCGTTCCCGCTCTGACCGGTAGGGCTTTGCGTAGGCCCATTCGTCGAGCAGGGTGCGGTTGAAGCGTTCGACCTTGCCGTTGGTCTGGGGCCGGTAGGGCCGGGTTCGCTTGTGGGTGATCCCGGCCGCCGCGAGAGCGTCGCGCCAGTCGTGGGAGCGGTAGCAGGAGCCGTTGTCGGTCAGGACCCGTTCGACGGTGATCCCGGCCTGGGTGAAGAAGGTGTGGGCCCGCTGCCAGAAGCCGGTGGCGGTCTCCTTCTTCTCGTCGGTGTGGATCTCGCTGTAGGCCAGGCGGGAGTGGTCGTCGACGGCTGTGTGGAGATAGCTGTACCCGGCGTTCTGGCGGTTCTTGCGGCCCGCCCGGCGGCCGAGCACCTTGTGGCCGCCGCCGGCGGGGATGTTGCCGAGCTTCTTGATGTCGACGTGCACCAGCTCGCCGGGACGGGCGCGTTCGTAGCGGCGTACGACCCGGCCGGTGGCCCGGTCCAGGTGGGTGAGGCGGGCCAGGCCGTAGCGGGCCAGCACGCGGTGCACCGTGGAGGGCACCAGGCTCAGCAGATGGGCGATGCGGGCCGGGCCCCAGCGGCGCAGGACGCGGACCTTGATGATCCGGCGCTCGGTGCGGGTCGGGGTGCGCCGTGGGCTGTGGTGCGGGCGGCTGGGGCGGTCGGCCATGCCCGCCTCGCCGAACGCGCGGTAGCGATCCGCCCACCGCTGGGCCGTGGTGGGCGAGACCTGGAAGCGTTCGGCAGCCCGCCGCAGCGGCCAGCCGTCCTCGACGGCGCAGCGGGCCAGGCGCAGGCGTCCGGTCTCGGTCAGGGGTGCATTACGGTGGGGCACGAGGGCCTTTTGCTGCCATCCGGGAACGAATTCGGGAGCTGGGCTTCCCTGGAGTGGCGACGTTCTATGTGTGGCACGACGAACAGGCCGGGCAGCTGCGGTGCTTGCTCGACCAGTTCTGTGCCTCCGGATGCTGCGTTGCCGTTCAGCGGCACGTATGTGGCTTCCGACGCCCTGCGTCCGATCGTCGAGGGGTTCCTGGCCGAGAGCAAGCCAGGCGTCGTCGCCTGGTCGGACCTGGACGACGTGGAGAGCCACTTGGAGCAGACCGAGATAGAGCCGGAGACCACACCGTTGCGAGTCTGGGCCAGCAGTGTGGGAGCCCCACGCTGACTGGTCCTGCCCGTCCACACGAGCGAGTCGGCGGTGGCAGATAGGGGCTGCGGCTATGCCGACGAAGGCGAGGAAGTGCTCTGCCTTGCGTTCGTAGCGGCGGTGCAGGCGTCGGCAGCCGGCGAGCCAGGACACAGTCCTCTCAACAACCCATCGGTGTAGGCCGAGCTGCTGCGAGGACTCGATCCCCTAGCGGGCGATGCGGCGGCATCGGGGCCCCAGCTATTACGCCGTAATAGGAAGTCTGGCACCTGTTCCGGCACCACCAGGACAGAGGCGAGCTGGCAGGCTTCGCCCACCATTGACTGACGTCCAGCGACTTCGTCCGCACACGGACCGAGCGACGCCGACTCGGTCCGACCGGCGTCGGCTCCCGTCGCGGATTGCGGGGGGAGGGCTGGTCTTTCGTGGCGACATCACCGAGGGCCAACAGTTTGACGCTCAGATAGTGGTACGTGAGCTGATGTTCGTTTTGGCTTGGGTGCAGTTCGGGCCGATTGACCGGTCGCGATGGCGTGCTTGACACACGCGGCACGGTAGCTGAGCTTGAGCTTTGGTCGTCCCCCGGCTGTGCGGGAAGCAGTCGCTCGGTCGAGGCTACGCCTTGCCTGATGGCAATTGCGTCGCCGGCCGGGGTGGTCATGTCTACGCTGACGGCGTGACCGTGGTGTGGGTGACGGGCAATTCAGGGACCGGTAAGTCCACGGTCTGTGGGGTGTTGCGAGAGCGTGGCTACGTCGCGCTCGACGCCGACGAGGACGGCTTCAGCCGCTGGATCGACCGGGCTACGGGCGAGGTCGTGGTGGATCCTCCGTATCCGGTTCCCGGGGGCTGGCTCGATCGATACGGGTGGGCGATCGTCCGCGAACGCGTTGAGACCCTCGTCGAGGAGTCTCGTTCCCGAATCGCGTTCTTGTGCGGGTCGGCGGAGAACGAGGCAGATGTCCTCGATCTTTTCGACGTCATCGTGGGCCTGGTGATCAACGATGACATCCTCCGACACCGGCTCGCGACCCGCACTACGAACCCCTTCGGTAAACATCCCGAAGAGCTCGCAGCGGCCCTGAAGTGGAATCCTCGGATGCGAGCGATCCACGAAAGCCGTGGCGCGACGATCATCGATGCGTCCAAGCCCGTGACCGAGGTGGTGGACAGCGTGATCGCCGCGGTTCAGGAGCTGAGAAGCGGCGCGTAAGTCTTCGCCCGCCGAGCTTCGCCTCGAACTTTCTTGTGGTACTGGTCGCTGATCCAGGCCGGAGAGCCAATCCCCAACCTCGTTGGTGACTCCCGGCAGGCCATCGTCGACCGAAAACGTGGCTGCGGTCGCCGTCGCCGCCATGACCAGCGATGCGCACGACGGGCAGCGGTACGACCTGGCCGGGCCCGAGCTGCTGACGTTCGCAGACCAGGCGGCAGTCCTGGAGGACGTGCTGGAACGGCCGGTTGAGATCGCCGACACGCCTACGCTCGACCAGTTGCCGGCCGGGATGGCCACGGGCATCGGGTGGGCGCGCGCCGGCGGTGCGGCCTACATCACCGACCACGTGCCGCATGTGCTCGGCCGACCGGCGGGCACATTCGAGTAATGGGCACGTGACCATCGGGAGGCATTCGCGGCAACGCCATAACCCACCTGACGCATTGCTTGCTTGAGCACCGAACGGAATATAACGACAAATTTACGCAAAAGCGACCCGCAGAATTGGGCCCGCAGGGGACTATCTCCACGGGGGTGGTGTGATCCGACCTTGGATGGTGCGGCAGGCCGTCAGAGGGACGCACAGGGCTTTCTGTCCTTCCGGTGCCAATTCTCTTCCTCCATATGGGCAAGCCCGCTCGCCGCAGCTGAACGGTGATGAGTCTCGGATCGGTCAGGACGTCGCGGACCCTCGCGCACCCCGCGATGGTTCTTGCAGAAGCCCAGCAACAATCCGGCCGCGCCAGCCGAAGGCGCTTCGGTTCGAGGTAAGAGGCCGGGGCTCTTCTCGAAGCTGGTCAGCCACCCCGGCAGGGCGAACAACTTCGCGGCGCACGCACTGCGTCTCGGACGCTGAGTTCGCCGGGCGGCACTACGTCAGAGAAGCTGCTTCACTGCCCTGGCGAGCACTGGGGCCGCTTCTTGAGCGAGAAACTGGCCTGACTCAAGGCCAAGCCCTGAAACGCGAAAAGGCCGGTACTCCCCGCAGGGTTCGCGAGGAGTACCGGCCTTTGTAGCGCGCGGTCAAGCTGGTGAGTCAGGGCGCCCATGCTGCGGGCAGCTCCCCGTGTTCGGGGTTGGGTAGTTCG
This sequence comes from Streptomyces sp. NPDC041108, assembly GCF_055592645.1. Taxonomy (NCBI): domain Bacteria; kingdom Bacillati; phylum Actinomycetota; class Actinomycetes; order Kitasatosporales; family Streptomycetaceae; genus Streptomyces; species Streptomyces sp. NPDC041108. The sequence continues at coordinate 3,663 of NZ_JBVIYK010000035.1, forward strand.
GCGGCGCTTGCCGGTGCAGCGGGGTGCCGCATGGCGGTGATCGGGACGGCGCCAGGTTCGGTGTCGGGGCTGGTGAAGTGGCGGTGTTCCAACCCTGCACTATTCAGTCGCGTCAGCGTACAGACCCCGGTGGGCGATGAAGCCGTGATCGGTCGCGTCCTCGCCAGGCGTCCAGAGATGTTCGGCGGGCTGCATGCTGCCGTCGTCGCCCTCACGGGTCTCGATCTCGTACGGGGACGTGGTCACTTCGACCTCGCCCCTTGGATGGCGTCAGCCAGGAACGTGGCGGCGTCGGTCTCGTGCGGGTCGTTGTAGGACGCGTGGTCGCCGTCGTCGAACGGCGCGCCCTTCGCGGTGACCGTGAACCCGGGGATGACGGTGGCTGCCTTGCCTGCCAGCTCGGTGTTGAGGCGATCGGCGTCGCGGGAGGCTAGCCAGGTCTGGGTGTACGGGCCGAGGCGGAGCAGGGTGTAGCCGGTGTTGTCCTGTCGGCGGCTTCGACGTGGACGGCGTAGGTCGCGGCCGGCATGCCGACGTCGTCGGGGAGCTCCAGGCCCGATGCGGCGTGGGTGAGGACTGCGAAGGCGGGGTTCCAGACGCCGATGATCGCGTTCGTCTCGCAGCGCAGCCAGCCCTTGCTGGTGTAGCCGAGCCGGTAGCCATGGAGGTAGGCCGCAGCGTGCGGGGTGTCAGGGTGGACCAGAGCGATGGCGATGAGGTCGGGGCCGTGGTCGTCGCCCGGACGGGTGTGAGCGCGCTCGACGAACGGGCCGACGCGCACGGCGATGTCCTGGGAGCGGCCAGGCGTCCAGGGCTCCGGGTCGCGCACGGCGGCAAGCAGCGCGCGGAACTGGTCGACGACGGCCCGGGCCCCGGGAGTGAGGGCGCCGGGCGCGTGGCCGCAGCGGCGGAAGAGACGCTTCATCGGGTGGCCTCCTGCTTGGCGGTGGTGTTGTCGGGTGTCGTGAGCACTCGCGGCAGATGGCGGTGGAAATGCTCGATTTCGACTTCACGGTCGCGGTCGCGAAGTGCTCGGGCAAGGAGTTCGGTGAGGCCGCATGCACGGTGCTTGCCGCCTGTTCTCTCGCCCATTGCGAGCTGTTGCTCCAACACCGCGTAGCCGCGGTTCAAGCGGCTGATCAACGCGCAGGGGCAGCACGAGGCCGGCCTCGGGGAACAATGGAAAAGCGGTTGGCGCTAAGCCGTTGATCTTGGTCGGATGACGTGTCTAGCCCGGAGTGTCTGGGGTGGATCCACCGCAGCCGTGTGGATGATGAGGCATGGTGCGCGAGGAGAGCCGTGGATGGGTCGAGACCGCCATCGCCGGATTACACATCCGTGGCGAGGGTGTTCGGGGTGCCGGTCAGGCGGGCAGCTGGTTCAGCTTGCGGATCTGCCGGTCGAAGGCACGAGCGGGGACGAGGCGGCGCAGGGTGCTGACGCGTCCGGCGGTCGGTCCGGCGGGGTAGCGCAGCTTCGGCTTCGGGTCGGTCGCCGCAGCGACGATCGCCTTGGCGACGGTGGCGGGATCGTCGCCGTCCTTCATCGCCGCGGCCATCACGCGCTCGAAGACCTGCCGCTGCTGCTCGTAGACCGGCAGAGGCGTGGCGGGTTTCGGGGAGTTGGCCTCGAACGCGGTCCTGGTGTAGGCGGGCTCGACGAGCAGCACGCGGACGCCGTGCTGGCGGACCTCGTGGTCCATGGACTCGGAGTAGCCTTCGACGGCGTGCTTGGACGCGGCGTAGGCGGCCATGTAGGGCGCGGGGACGAACCCGAGGACGGATGAGATGTTGATGATCCGGCCGCGGCCTTGGGCGCGCATGTGCGGCAGGACGGCCTTGGTCATGCGGATCAGTCCGAAGACATTGATGTCGAACAGCTGCTGGTCCTGGGCAAGGGAGCGTTCCTCGCCGGCGCCTGCGGAGCCGATGCCGGCGTTGTTGACCAGGACGTCGATCCGCCCTAACTGCTCGATCACGCGGTCGACCGCGCGGGCGACCGAGGTGTCGCTGGCCACGTCGAGGTCGAGGAACGTCACGCCCTCGCGGCGGTCGTCCCCTGAGGCTTTGCGGCTCGTGCCGACGACCTCGAATCCCGCATCGACGAGCGCGAAGGCGGCCGCCTTGCCGATGCCTGACGATGCTCCGGTCACGAGTGCTACAGGCCGGTTCGTGGTCATGATGGGCCTCCTCATTGATTTGATTATGACCGTAATACAATTACTGTAGGGCGGGAGTAGGAGGGCAGCAAGCGGCCTCTCCGCCGGAGCTACGAGGAGGAGCGCGTGGCGCGCTACGCGAAAGACCACAAGCAGGCGACGCGACAGCGGATCATCGAGGTCGCCGGCCGCAGGTTCAAGAAGGACGGCATCGACAGCTCCGGAGTCTCCACGCTGATGTCGGACGCAGGGCTCACCAACGGAGCCTTTTACGCCCACTTCGCGTCCAAGGATGACCTCGTCGCCACCGTCGTCGCCGACCAACTGCGGACGCAGGTGGCGACGTACGGCAGACTGCGGCCGGGTCGCCAAGGACTCGAGGACCTCGTTCGCCAATATCTGTCGCCCGAGCACCGTGACCAGCCTGATGACGGCTGCCCCTCAGCTGCTCTGCTCGACGAGATCGGCCGTTGCGGCGACGCAACCAAACAGGCCTACACGGACGGCGCGGGCGCCATTGTCGATGAGATCGCCGCCCGCCTGGCGCCCGAGGACTCGAAGTCGGCACGCGGTAAGGCTCTCGGGCTCTTCACCATGTTGGTAGGGACGTTGCAACTGTCCCGCGCCCTGTCTGACCGAAACTTCGCCAACAAGGTGCTCGAACAGGGGATTGAGAACGCCCTCACCCTCATGAGCTAAGGCGTCCCATCGACGACGGAACATAGCGCAGGCGCCGCCTCACATTACTGAGACGTCCTCGCTGAGTTCGCGGAGTAGCGGACGCACGAGGGAGCCGGTGGCGATGATGGCGTCGTCGAAGGTGACGGTCTGAGTGCCGCCTGCGGTGAGAGCGACGTCGATGGCGCGGGCGCCGGGGAAGGTGTCGTGGCCGTCGATCTCGGTGATGGCGCCGCTCTTCTTCATGAGGAAGTGCACGCCCTTGACCCTCCGTCGGCCACGGCCCATGCAGGCGCTGACAGAGCGGAAAAATTCAGTGTGCCCTCAGCGATACCGATCACCGCCGACGTTGATTTCGAGGGTCGCCTGCACACTCGGCGGCTTTTGTCAGATCTTCGCCGCATGCCGACCGACGTCCCGCTGCACGAGGTAGTGCACCGTGGCGTCAGCGCCGAGTACGTCGCTGAGCAAAGAGGGCTCGCGCCGGACGACCTGGTGCAGAGAATGGTCGGCCAGATGTCGCTGGCGGCGGCGCTGTCGGCGTACGAGCAGTGGCTCGATTCGCCGGACGCCTCGTTGCCCATCCTCCCCGACGAGGCGATGGCGTCGCTGCTGGAGCATCTCGCGCCGTGGGTTCAGGACGTCAGGAGGTCCTCGCCCTCGCGGGCGTCGAGGCGTCCGAGGATGTCCTGCACGGTAGTGTCCCGAGCCAGCTGGGAGTCCAGGGAGGGCGCGACGAGGCCCCGGAGCCTGGAGACCCCAGCCCACCTGCGTGGGCGGAACACCCGGGGATTCCTCCGGCGCAGGCCGTCGACGATCGCTCCGGCCGCTTCCTCGGGGCTGATCCGCTTGCGCAGGAACCTCGGCTGAGTGTCGAGGAGGGCCTGGGCCGCCGGGTCCTCGTCGACGCTCTGCCGAATCATGTCGGTGTTGATCATCGCGAAGTACGCCGTGGTGACACTGATGCCATAACGCGCCAGCTCGACCCGCAGCCCGCGCCCGAGCTGCTCGACCGCAGCCTTGCTCATCGCGTAGGGGATGGTGCCGGCTCCGTTGGCGAAGGAGAACACCGAGGAGATCAGCACGAGCCGGCCCCGGCTCTCGATGAGGGCGGGGAGAGCAGCGCGGACGGTGTTGAGCGCGCCCCCCACGTTCACGTCGAAGAGCCGGTCGACCGTCGCAGGTGCCGACACCCGCACGGTGGCGCCGCGGGCGACCACGCCGGCGTTGGCGATCACGATGTCCAGACGACCGGCGTCTCGGCCGATGGTCTCGACGGCCTGGGTCATGCCGTCCAGGTCCGTGACGTCACCGACCAGGAAGCTGACTCTCTCGTCGAAGCTCTCGGCGGGATCCGGGTGCTGTCGGTCCAGCACGAACACGCGAGCGCCCGCAGTGCTCAGCGCCCGCGCCGTTGCGGCTCCCAGGCCCCGGGCGCCACCTGTGACCAGGGCGACCTTCCCTGCGATCGAGGTGCCCTCGCGCTCACTCACCGAGGAACCCGAGAGCCTCGGCGACGAACTCGCGGTGGTGCTGGAAGACGGCACCGTGCCCTGAGTTCGGGTAGATGGTCAGTCGCGAGTTCGGGATCCGGCGGGCCATGTCGGCCGAGTGGCTGCTCGCGACCATCAGGTCGTGGTCACCGTTGGCGATGAAGACCGGCTGGGTGATGACCGAGAGGTCGTCGGGTTCGTGCACGCCGGCCGCTCGGATGGCCTTCACCTGCGCACGCCGGGCCTGGAGCGAAATCTTCTTGTCACGACCCTGGGTGCGCTCCTCGAGACGCACGAAGTAGTCTTTCGCCGCCTGCTTGCCCGCCGGATCGCGGGGGAAGAACAGGAAGGCCCTGGCGTCGTTGAGGGTGAGCGCGGCCTTCGCGTACGCGCTGGCCACGATCTTCGTCATCGCGTCGAGATCCCCGGCTCCGCGTGGACCCGTTCCCGCGAGAATCACCCGGCGCACCAGCTCCGGTGCTTGCAGGGTGACCATCTGCGCGACTCCGCCACCCAGTGAGAACCCCAGCAGGTCGACCTTCTCGAGCCCCATCGCCCTGATGAAGGAGACGGCGTCCCGACCCATCTCCTCGACCGTGTGCGGCACTGATCCGCCGGATGCGCCGACTCCTCGGTTGTCGAACGCGATCACGCGATGGTGGGCAGCGATGCCGTCGATGACCCTCGGGTCCCAGTCGTCGAGGACGGCCATGAGGTGGTGCAGGAACACCACGGGCACGCCGTCGGCCGGTCCGAGGTCCCGGTAGGCGAACGGCACTCCGTCGACGTCGATCGTGCGGGTCGGCACGTCGATCCACGTGATCGTCTTCGTTGTCTTCATCTGGACCTCATGGGCAGGGCGCGGGGTGGCAGTCGCGCGACTTAGTATTACGATCGTTTATCTTACGTTCGTAAGACAATAGCTTCGCGATCCCCCCAAGGCAAGACGTCCCGCTGGCCAGACTTCCGTCACGGAGGCGCAAGAGCTTCGACGGAGGCGAGCTTGCCGGGACCGCTACCCTGACCTATCTTCTTACGACCGTAATACTATGGCCGACCACTTACAGGCGACGCGCCGACCTGGAGGAACCCATCGTGGACAGTTCGAGCCGCATCGTGCCGCGATTGCTGACCGACTCAGCCGACCGCCACCCCGAGGGCACCGCGATCGTCCTCGGCGAGAACCAGCTCTCATACGCCGACCTCGAGGCCGCCTCGAACCAGGTCGCCAACCTGCTGGTATTGCGCGGAATCATGCGGGGCGACAAGGTAGCCCTCTCCTGTCCGAACCTGCCGTCCTTCACGATCATCTACTTCGGGATCCTGAAGGCGGGCGCCACCGTCGTGCCGTTGAACGTGCTGCTCAAGGCGCGCGAAGTGGCCTACCACCTCACCGACTCGGAGGCGAAGGCGTACTTCGCCTTCGAGGGCAGCGCGGAGCTCCCGATCGGGAAGGCGGCCCATGATGGATTCGCCGCAGCGCCGGCGTGTACCAGCTTCTTCCTCATCGACAACGACGCGTCATCCGGAGTGGGACCGGAGGTCGAGCGCTTCGCCGACGCAGTCGCCGGGCAGCCGGCGACGCTCCCTCAGACCGAAGTGGACGAGGACGACACCGCGGTGATCCTCTACACGTCCGGCACCACGGGCCAGCCCAAGGGTGCGGCGCTACGGCACCGCAACATCTACGACAACACGGTCGTGGGTGTCGACCTCTTCGATTCGGACCCGGGCCGACCGGACACCTATCTGTGCGTGCTCCCTCTGTTCCACTCCTTCGGCCAGACCGTAATCCAGAACGGCGCCATGGCCTTCGGCGGCACCCTCGTCATGCTTCCTCGCTTCGAGGCACAGGCAGCGCTTCGCCTGATGCTGGCCCATGACGTCACGTTCTTCGCCGGTGTCCCGACGATGTACTGGGGCCTGCTGGGCGCGCTGGACGAGACTGTCGACGTCGCAGCCCTGGCGGCAAACCTGCGGGTGGCGGTCGCCGGCGGGTCGGCGCTGCCGGGCGAGATCCACCAGCAGTTCCAGCAGCGCTTCGGCGTGACGATCCTCGAAGGCTACGGGCTCTCGGAGACCTCGCCCATCGCCTCCTTTTCGCCGTACGGCGAGGAGCCCCGGGTGGGGTCGGTCGGCGTCCCGATCCCGGGCGTGCAGATGAGGCTGATCAAGGACGACTGGTCCGACGTCAAGGACATGCCCGGCGAAATCGGCGAGATCGCGATCAAGGGTCACAACGTGATGAAGGGCTACTACAACCGGCCGGAGGCGACCGCCGAGGCCATCAGGGACGGCTGGTTCCGCTCCGGCGACCTCGCACGCAAGGACGAAGACGGCTACTACTACATCGTCGATCGCTCCAAGGACATGATCATCCGTGGTGGGCTTCAACGTGTACCCCCGCGAGCTCGAGGAGGTGCTCATGCAGCACCCGGCCGTCTCCATGGTCGCGGTCATCGGCGTCCCACACGAGTCGCACGGCGAGGAGATCAAGGCGGTCGTCATCAAGAAGCCCGGCGACCCCACCACCGAGAACGAGCTCATCACCTGGGGCAAGGCGCAGTTCGCGGGCTACAAGTACCCACGCCTCGTGCAGTTCGTCGACGCGCTCCCGCTGACCTCGACCGGCAAGATCGTCAAGCGCGAGCTCACCTGATCCGTGACCTCGACCTCCGGCCCCTGCGCTCGCTGGTCACCAACGCCCGCAAGTACGCGTCGGGCCCGTACCTGCTGGCCTGGAGATCAGCGAGGGCGACGTCCAGATCAGCGTGTGGGACAGCAGCACGGCCCTGCCGTCGATCCTGGCGGCCGACCCGGAACGGATCGGCCAGCGCGGCCTCGAGACCGTGATGGCGGTGTCCCAGACCTTCTGCGTTCACCGGGAACCGGTCGGCAAGCGGATCACCGCGTCCGTCGTACTCGCCGACGCCCCTGGCGGGGACGTCGCCGGTCACCAGTCCCTTTGACGTCGTTAGGCAGGCAGCGACTTCCTCGTGCGTCAGGGGATGCTGGTCGGGAGGCTCCGAACGGGGCTGCGCTGGGTGCTGTTGTCGGTGAGCCGGTCCAGCTCGGTGCGGAGTTCGTGGATGACCTGGGCATAGACGGCGACGCGCTCGCGAAGCCGGTCGTTGTCCTCCCGCAAGGCCTGGGCGGCAGCTTCGGCATCTACTGCGCGGGCGTGCAGATGCTGGAACGCGGGTGGGATGCAGTTCGCCTCGGACTTTCGGCGGACGAATTCTTCTTTGAGGTCAACGTGCTTGTGCGTGAGAACCCAGCGCTTGACGCCTGCCTCGGCGGCGAGTTGCAGCGTGGTGAGAGCCCCGGTGGACCGCGTGGGACGGCCCTCGAGGAGCCGCTGGATCGCTGCGGTGATGGCGTCGCGTTCGTCGTCGTGGTCAGTGGCCATCGTGGGGTTCTCCGGTCGCGTCGTGGATGGTGACGATGCGTTCCAGGCGGTCGAGTTCGTGCTGTTCGCGGGCGTGTCGGAAGGCGGGAGCCAGCGGGTCGTCGACGAGCGGCCGTAGCTGCTCGATCTGGACGAGGACGTGTTCGATGTCGCGATCGGTCCGCGCGATGTTGACGCAGTTCGGGCGGCAGTCGTCGAGGTCGGGGGTGCGGCGGGTGCTGTCCTCCTCGCTGCGCAGGCGGCAGGCTGCTCGCTTGGGGTCCAGGACGCAGGTCATGCCCTTGCCGGGGAAAATCTGCAGGTCGGGGTTGGCGAGCATGGTGGTGGCGTGCCGCTTGGTGCGCAGGACTCGGCCGGCGAAGCGAGTGGCGGCCTGGACGCGGTGCCGGTATGTCTCGGCTGCTGGGCCGCTGACCTGCTCGCCTTCACGTAGGCGCTGGTGTGCGTCGGCGAGGGTGTCCAGCCGGGCCAGCCAGTCCTCGAAGGCGAGGTCGTCGGGGAAGCCCGAGGCGTAGTTTCCGGCGTAGCCGAGGGTCATCTGGACGCGGAGGTGTCCGTATTGGATGACGGCGGCAACCAGGCCCCGTGGCCGGCGGACGATGAACCAGGCCAGGGTGCGGCGCAGGCGAGCGGAGTAGATGACCGGGTGGACCGGGTCGGGCGGGATGCGGTCACTGCGGCCGTGCTTGGTGCAGTAGGTCTCGACCCAGGCCATGAATTCGGCGATGTCGTGGTTGATTCGGTTCTCCGACCGGGAGCCGCCGACGCGGCTGCGCAGGATGGTCGCGCCGTCGCGGCCGTCGGTGAACAACGTCGCTGGGAACAGCCAGGTGCTCGTGTGCAGCCGTTCCAGGACGGCGACGGCGGTGGCGACGGCCTCGGTGACGACCCACGGATCGGCCTGGATCTCGCCCTCGGGCATCTTGTCGCCGGCAGCGTCGCGGACACCTTTCCAGTGTCTGCCGCGCAGGAGGACCAGGCCGTGGGCGTGGTCTCGTTCGACGCAGCCGCGTTCAAGGCTGAGGACTTCGCCTGCCCGCATCCCCGACAGGTAGCTGATCACGATGAAGCAGGCCGTGCTCAGGTGCCGGGCCAGAAAGCCGGCATCGCTGTAGTCGATGGCCCCGTCGTGCCAGGGCTGGCCGTCCAACCGCCTGGTGATTGGCGCGTCCAGCGGCGCGCCTTCGATGACGGGCAGCCCCATCTCGGCGAAAACGGCGCGGTTACTGGGGGCGTTCAGCGCGCCGCGGGCCGTGTCGAGCACCTTTCCCAGATGCGAGAGGTTGACCCGGAGCGTGCCGTCGTTGTCCCGGAGGCCGGGAAGCGGACGTCCCCGCTCGCGGTAATCGCTCAGCAGGACGCGCAGCTCATCGGTCAGCGCGCCCTTCGGGCGCCGCGGTGGGGGAATGGTCCGGCCCCCGCGGCTGCGGCCGCTGCGCTCGCTGAGTACGAGGTATTCGTTGAAGGCCGCGGTGATGTCCTCGGCGAAGGTCTCCACGAACCGCAGGGACCAGGCCAGCAGCGCCGACATCGTCTCAGGGTGGATGCGGGGCGTCCGGTTCTCTTCGCGGATGGCGCGCCGCTGCTGGAGGATGTCCTGGATGCGCTCGCCGCGCCAGGGCGGTGTTTGCGGCAGCCGGTCGGCCTCGGGCAGCAGGTCCCGGTAGGACCACACCCGGTTCACGATCGAGAGCCGGTCTTCGCGCTGGGCATGGCTGGTCTCGGTTGCCTTGACGTGCGCGGCGTAGTCGTCGAGGTCGGCCAGGGACACCTCGCCGAAGCATGTCAGGCCGCGTCCGTGGAGTCAGTCGGTGAACAGCCGGAGGTTACGGAACGTGGAGGTGATGGTGGTGATCGCCAACGTGCGCGGGCGGAAGTAGAAGGTGGAGACGCTGGCGCTGGTGTGGTTGACCAGCAACCAGGTGAGCGTCTTGACCGTACGCAGGAACGGCGCGGTGATGGGGCTGAAGTCGATCGAGAACGCGGTGGTGTGGCCCTCGAAGACGGCGGGCGAAAGGCGCCAGCGCTGATCGGCGAATACCGACAGAGTGCTGGGGTCGGTTCCGGGGCGCAACGGCCGGTTGAGCAGCACGAGTGTGTCTGGCTCGGGCAGCACAGGCGCAGAGGGGGCCGGGGCGGTGTCCGGGAGGATCATGTCAGGTCGAGTCCTCGGGTCAGGAACCGCTCGACCAGGGCGCGCTGCTCGGCGGTGATCTCTGTGCGGGTCGTGGCGATCGTCGCGGTGGGGAAGCTGGCGAGCAGGTCGGCCAGTTGCGCGACGGGCCCGGCGAACCGTTCGGCCAGCGCAGTGGCGTCATCTCCTGCTTGCGGGCTTCCAGTCCGTCTTGGACGGCGATCAGCACCGGCAGGTGCGCCGGAGTCGCGCGGGCGCAGGGGCAGGACAGGCAGAGCAGGAACGAGGACCGGCAGGGCTCGCCCGCCGGGCTGTGCGGGCTGGCCAGGTGGTCGGTGCAGCCTCCCAGCACGGTGTCCAGTTCCCCGGCCAACAGCTTCTTCAGGGTGGCCGGGTCCAGGCCGTGGCGGCTAGCGACGGCCTCGGGCATGTGCCGGGCCTCGGCGACATCGGCGGCCGTCAGCACTCGCATGACCTGCGCGGCTCTCGCGCCAGCCAGCTGCTCCTCCAGCACGTCTGCGACGACCTTCTGGTACTCGGCGAGGTTGCCGCGGTTGCGGGCCAGATACTCGTTCGCCAGCGTCCGTTCCGTGTGTGCGACCGGCTGCTGGTGGCGCTCCAGCCAGCTCATCCGCAACCGTCGGCTGTCGACCACCAGCGGAGCCGGAAGACCGTCCTCGCCCAGGGCGTCAGCGCTCAGGTTCGCGCCACGGCTCCAGCTGGCCAGGATCGAATTGGGCAGGCCGGTGCGGAACCCGCGAGCCTTCTCTACGCCCTTGGAGCAGAAGAAGACCAGGAGCAGATCCGTCCCGACGTGCGCCCGTGCAGGGCCGGCCAGATCGACCAGCAGCGCGTAGACCCCGAACGGCGTGTGCAGATCGAACTGCCGGTGAGGGCTGCCGCCCGGCCCGCCGGGCGCGCTGGAGGACAACGCGGTCGGCATGTGTGCGCGGTCCCGGCCGCGGCGCGGCTTGACCAGGTCCACCACCGCAGTCGCGGTGGTCCCGGTGTGCCCGTCGGCGCGGTGGTGCGTCGCCGTGGCGGTGGCGATCGTGCTGTAGTTCTGCCCGGTCAGGCAGAGCAGGAGCACGCCGGCCGCGCCGATGTCGGAGAAGGTCAGGTGCAGGTCCGCCATCAGTCGGCCCGCCCCGAACGGACGGACGCAGTGGTCGGGCTGCCGGCCCCAGCGGGTGTCCCTGCGCGGGACGTCGCCGTGCCGCTCCACGTAGTCCAGCAGCTCGCCGTGCTGCCAGGTTCGCGGCTCCGCTTCGGCGTCGATCTGTCGGGCCCGCCAGCGGGCCAGCAGTTCCCGCCCGGTGAAGATCCGCTCGGCGGCCCGCCTGAGCTGGGAGCGTGCGGTGGTGGTGATGCGGTCGAACTCGGCCGTGGTGTAACTGACTGCGGGCGTGTCGTTGCGCTTCAGGCCCTTGCTGGCCAGCCGCGCCAGGAAGTCCTGCCCGGCGCCGTCGGGTGCGAACCGCAGCACCGAGCGCAGCGTCGGCAGCTCCCGGTTCAGGTTCGGACTGCCCAGCCCGGCCATCTGAAAGCTCTCCAGGTGGGCGGCTCGAAGCTGCGCCGGATGGACTGGCGGATGGTTCAACGAGGCCAGATGCTGTGCGAATCGGCGCAGCAGGCCGAAGGCGCTCTTGGCCGAAGACGTCGTCCGGCGCCGCCCGGCCGGGGCGGTCGCCCCGGCGAACGCGGTCGCCAGCCACACCACCAGCTCACGGGTGATGGGAAAGGTGGCGAAGTCGTAGTCGACCGCCGGGCCGCCGCTCTCCGGGAAGAAGCGGACCAGGCACTGCCCGTCGTCGAGGAACAACCGTCGCGGCGCCTGGTATCCGGGTGTCGGCAGCGCAGCCGGGCGCCCCGCAGCCCGGGTCATGACTGCTCTCCGGCGACCGGGTCGGACAGGACCTGCGGATGCGTGGCGAACATGGACACCATCAGGGCCGACAGCGCAAAACCGTGAGCGTGCTCGATCAGCATCGAGACGTCGAGGTCGCGGAAGGGCTCCAGGTAGACATCCATCGTGGTGGTCACGTCGGCGTGCCCCAGCAGCGTCTTGACCAGATACCAGGTGTCGCCGAACTGGGTGCGGAAGTCGCGTACCTCCTCAGCGTTCAGGTGCGCGACCTGCCGCTCGTAGAGCAGCCGGCCGACCGAGTACCAGCGCAACGCGAACGAGTGCCGCATCATGTGCGCGTTCGCCTCGAACGAGGTGAGCCCGGCGCGTGCAACGCGCTCGTTGCCGGTGTCGAAGGTGTGCTGCCAGCCGTGCGCCTCGCGTGGCATGCCGTCCTCGTTCAGCCAGACCGCCAGCGGTTCCAGTCCGGCGGTGGTCCGGCGAAACAGCCTCTTGCGGGCGGCAGGGTCCAGCGAGTCCAGCGACGCGGTCATCCGCCGGCCGCCTGTGTCGCGCATCTCCAGGCGCCGGTTGCGGGTCCTGCGTTCGATCAGCAGCAGCTGCGGCAGCCGCTCGTAGCGGCGGGCGCGTTGAGCGCGGCGAACCGCTGCGGCGCGTTCGCTCTCCTCGTAGGCCAGGACGTCGACCAGCACGCTGCGCGGCATCCAGAACCGGCGCCCACGTCCACCTTGGCGCATGCCTCCGCCAGCCGGCAGGTGTAGTAGGTGCGGGTCTCGTCGTCGGCAGGCAGCTCCAGGCGCAGGACGCTGGCCCACTCACTCAGCCGCAGCCCGGTGCCATAGAGCCCGTCGACAAACGCGCAGTCACGCTGGCTGTTGCGCCCGCGCCACCCGTCGATCTCCCGACCGCGCGGGTCCAGTCCGCGCAGCCCGACGTCGACCCAGCGGGCGTAACCGGCCGGGTCCAGCCACTTCACGTCCTTGCTGCGTACGAGGTGCGGGCTGGCCTCGAACGACTCCGTCACCGTGCCCGGGTCAGGGCCGGGAACCTGCCGTCGTGCCACCGGATCACTCACTCCGAACCGGAAACCGGCCCAGCGGTAGAACGCGCTGATCGCGATCAGATCGTCCAGCACCGTCCCGCCGGCCACGCGCCGGACGTTGGCCTCGTCAGTCATCCGCCAGAACTTGAACCCGGCGACGTCCTCTTCGTCCGCGTCGTGCCAGGCCCGGCCCGCCGCATCAAGGAATCCCAGCCAGACGGCCACCGCGAAGGCGTACTTCCTCCGCGTGCCAGCGCTCGCGTTGCGCATCCGAGCCGAGGCGAAGAACCCGTTGACCTCCGGCACCGACCACCCATCGGCCCGCAGCAGCACCGGCTGTCCCAACTGCGTACCGTGCGCGTGCGCCCACTCCGCCAGCGTCGGCAGGCCCGCCAGCACCGGATCGGCCGCGTACCACGAGACCTCCCGCCGCGGGTCGCACCAATGCACCTGCCACCGCGCCAACGGACCGGCTTCCACCTCAAGTTCATGGATCATCAACGAGTGAACATACAGCCACTCACGGTCACTGAAATCCCAGCAACAGTTGCTTGTGGCTAGAGACCGCCTGCGCAGCCGATGGCGATGCGGCGGGGGTCGGCGGGAAGGTTCGCGTAGTCGGCGAGGTTGACCAGCAGCTCGCGGGCGCCGGGGGTGTTCAGGACGACGTCCTGGACGCGGGGATGGAGACCGTCCAGGCGGCCGGGTCGCGGAGCCGGTCACGGACGTCCTCGATCCGGTCGGCGGCGGGCGGGACGGGCTGGCCGTCCGGGCCGGTGCAGGTAGCCGAACGAGATCAGACGGATCGGATGCAAAGGGTGCCTCCTGCTCGGTGGTGAAGGTCGGGAACATGTGGAGCGCCGCGCCCGGCCGGGAATGGCGGGGTGCGGCGCTCCGGGGTGGGCGGCTACCGGGTGGTGTCGGTGACCACGAGGAACTGGTCGCTGTGCAGGTCCATCACGACCTGCGCATCCGTCGTGCCCTGGGCGCGCTGGGTGGCTGCATACTCTTCCGCCGGCCACGAGCCGCGGGGCCCTCCGGCGGGGAACCGCTCCAGGACGCTGCGGGACTGCTCGCTGGTCGTGGCCATCAGTCGTCACCGCCGTTCACGCGCTCGTGGATCTCGATCAGCGTGCCGATGGCGTCGGGGCTCTCCGCCATGCCGACCCACTGCCCAAAGGCGGTGAAGACCGGCACGGCGTCGGTGTCGGGGTCGAACACCACGACGTAGTCGCAGTACCTGTCGAGGACCATCTCCCGCAGTGCTCGGGCCGGTGCGGTGGCCAGCACCTCCAGAGAGTCAACGGTGAGCCTGGCGGGCTTCGCCGGGTCGTCGTTCTGGGTGAGGAGACCGGAGACGTGCAGCAGGTCACCGGGCTGGATCTCGGTGAGCAGCGCGTGCGCGATCCGGGGATCGCCGGTGGTGCAGGACCAGACCACGTCGTCCACGGTGTCGTCGGTGGGGGAGACGACCAGTTGGAACCGGGCGGTGCCCGGGCCGTCGCCGGGCGCGGGGACGGTGTAGAGGAAGCCGTCGATGGTGAGCGGCTTGGTGTCGTCCATCAGCTCGCCTCCGCCAGGGCGGTGGTGCGATGGGCGGCGTCGTACGCGTCCAGGACGGTCTTGGCCGGGGTGCCCCGGTCGGCGACCTGGTGGCCGTGGGCCCGCGCCCACGTCCGGATCGCGGCCAGCTGTTCCTTGCTGCGCTTGCCGGGGGGCTCCGGGGCGGCGGCCACGACGCCGGTGGTGGTCTGGTCCTCGGACGCGGTCTGGTCCCCCGTGGCGGTACGGCTGCCGGCCTTCACCTGACGCAGCTGTGCCTGAGCGGCCTCCAGTTCGGACTTGGCGTTGGCGACCCGCTGTTCTGCCGCGCGCTGTGCGGCGTCGGCGGTACGGCGGTCGGTCAGCTCGGTGAGGTCGCTGCGGACGCGGGCGGCCCGGTTGCGGATGGTGGCGGCCGAGTGGTTCTCCGCCCACACCAGCAGGGCCTCGATCTGGTTGGCGTTCATCGTGCTGTCGGGGGCCGTGGCGGCGTCCGACTCCGGGGTGTCGGCGGTGTTCTCGGTGTCCGCGTCGGTGACGGGCAGTCCGGTGGGCTGGACGGCTTTGGCGTTCTTGGCGTGCCGGAGGGCGTCGGCGAGTTCGTCCTGCGTCAGGCCGAGGGTGTCGCGGACGTGCTGAGGGCTGTCGCCGTTGTTCAGCATGGAGGCGGCGGTGGCGGTGTAGGCGTTGGCGGGCATCGGGGCTCCGGTCGTCGAGGTGTCGGGGGTGGTGAGGTGGGGGAGCAGGGTCACGAGGTCGTCCTCGCCGCAGGGCAGTCCGAGCGTGCCCAGGAGGTCGGCGAGGTCGTCCTTGTCGCGGGCGTGGTGGGCGACCACCAGGGAGGCGGCGGCGCTCTGGCCGCTGCCGAGTTCGGTGAGTTCGAGGGCCTCGGCTTCGAGGGCCTCTTTCATGTCGGTGAACACGGGCGGGCCTCCTACGCCGCGGTGGTGCGGGGCTTGCGCTGGGCGATGTCAAGAAGCTCGCGGTTGCGCTTCTTCTGGGCGTCGGTGAGCGGCCGGGCCTTCGCGCTGTGGCGGTGCCAGAGCGGGGAGGCGGGCGGCTCGGGGTAGGCGAGGGCGTGGTCGACGTCGCGGTGGGTGCTGCTCAAGGGGAGCCTCCTGGTGGAGGGGTTCAGGCGTGGTCGTCGTCGCGCCGGCGGTTGGGCTGGATGTCGGAGGCGAACCGGCCGAGGCGGGCCTCGGTGGGGTTCGCGGCGATCCAGTCCTCAGCGCAGGCCTTGTGCACGGGCTCCCCGGAGTGGGAGCGCATGGGCGTGGGCTTGTCGCACAGCACGCAGGGGCGGTCCTGCCAGCGGTCGAAGTGCTGGCTGTCGCGCCAGTCGAGGAGAGCGCCGGGAGCCGGGATCAGGCCCGGCTCGAACAGCGGCTTCTTGCCTCGCGTGCGGGTCACGGCCGGAAGCCGGGCAGCTGCTGGAAGACGCGGTCCAGCAGGTCCGGTGTCGGCTTCCAGGGCACGACCTGCCCGCGGGCGGGGACGGGCAGGGGCAGCTCCTGGACGTCGTCGAGCACCAGGTGCCACGCGCCCGGGTGCGCCCACTGCGAGCAGAGCGGTGCTCCGTCGGGGTCCTGGTGGCAGCCGGTGATCCGGGCGATGCCGACCACCGCGCCCGTGACCAGCTGGCGGCCGCGGATCGTGCGGCCGATCAGCGGGATGCGCAGGGCGGGCTGGTCGATGGTCTTGCTCGTGTGCAGCAGCACCCAGCCGGTCCGCCACCGGACCGGGCGGTTCTCCACCGTCTTGGCCCCGGCGAGGATGCAGGCCGCGTACGGCTGCCGGATGCTGATGCCCCGGATCCAGTCGCCATCGGGCAGGGTCGCGAGGCTCATGCGGCACGCCCCCACACGCCGGTGCCCGGACGTCCGGCACGGCGCCCGTTGATGGACGGGACCGTGATGTGCGAGGCGGTGGCGAGGACCGCGCGGCCGGAGTGCTTGCCGTCGTACAGCGCGGCGTCGGCCGCCCTCTGCAACACGGTCAGGTCGCGGGTGCCGATCGCGTCCGGCGTCGCGGCGCCGACCGAGGCGGCGACGTCGACGGTGCGGCCGTCGTCCAGGACGACCGGGGTGTGCAGCATCCGGACCAGCTGCGCCAGGCGCTGTTCGCGGCAGCTGGCGGGCAGCTCCAGGACGATCGCGAACTCATCGCCTCCGAGCCTGCCCACGGCCACGTGCGGGCCCGCCCACGCGGTGAGGCGGGCGCCGAAGGCCGTGAGGACGGCGTCGCCTGCCGGGTGGCCCATCGTGTCGTTCACGGCCTTGAAGTGGTCGGCGTCGACCATGACCAGGGCCGTGTCGTCGCCGTGGCGGGCCAGGAGCCGGCGGGCGCGGGCGGTGTAGGCGTCGCGGCGCAGGAGGCCGGTCAGCGGGTCGCGCTTCGTGGCGGCGAGTTGCTTGTGCAGCGCGATGGCGTGGACCGCCCAGCCGGTCAACGGCACAGCGGCGGTGGTCAGTAAGAGTGTGCGCTGGCCGATCCGGCCGTGAACGCGCAGGACGGGGTTCATACTGAGGTTCGCCCTCTCGTCTCGTACGGGTTGGGTGGGCCCGGGACAGGCGGTCGGTTCCTACGCCTGGACGCCTGTCCCGGGGCTGAGCTGCAGCGGAGCATCCGCCGCGCCGGTGAAGGCGGGTCAGAACTCCAGGTGGATCGTGATCAGGCGCCGGGGGTCACCAGCGCTGGTGTGGATCGTGCGGCGGTGTGCGGAGAGACCGGCCCCGCCGCCCTGGATGGGCAGGTGGCAGTCCGGACAGCCGCGCCACCACTCGTCACCGTCCGGGAGGTCGGCCGGGGTGAGCGGGTGAGGGTGCGGGCCGGGCGGCGCCCCGCTCACCGGCCGGCTCCCGCCGTGGCGAGCTCGGAGGCCAGGTGAACGGTGCCGAAGCCTTCGGCGAGCAGCTGCTCGCGGGTGGGCGTCAGCTGGTGGATCTCACGGACGACGTGCACCGGGACGACCCGGTCGCGGGAGGCGTTCTGTGCCTCCACCGTGGCGAGCGGGACGTCGAACAGGACGGCTGCGGTGGGGCGTTGCCAGTAGCGTGCGCGGGCCAGCAGTCCGGCTCTCACATGAGGCATGGCGTTCGTGGAGTTCCCTGTCAAGTCCTTCTGTGCAGTCTCCTGGAGTTCCTGGCTCCCCGGTTGGGGACTACAAGGGGATGGCTCAGGGGCAAACACGATTGAGCTCGGAGCAGGCCCTGCGGTGGCCAGACTTTTGGGTTGTCGATGAGGGGAGGGAGTTCGGTAGTCGTCGCCGAGAACCAGCGGAACAGCTCCCCACCTGTGGCAATTCCATCCGTCTCACGAACCCCTGAGTACGTGGCATAGGCGCGTACCCGGCATGCGTTGGCGGTCCTGGATACGGAAGCGTCGTGTTAATCATTCGTGTTTCACGAACGATCGTTACTCGACAGCTGGACTGTCTTGGCCTGCTCGACTTCGCCAGTCAGCGAGGCTGTTCCGAGTGGTGAGGATGTGGGGGTGGTCCGGGCCTTGTGTTCGCAAGCGGTCGTCGAGCAATTCGGCGAAGGCCGCCGCAGCGCCCGCCGCATCACCTGCCTCCCCCCGCCAGTGGGCAAGGTTGTTCCGGGCGACGAAGGTGTCAGGGTGGTCGGGGCCATGTACTCGCAGTTGGTCGTCGAGCAAATCAGCGAGAGCGGCTGCGGCACCCGCCGCATCACCCGCGTATCCCTGCCAGACAGCAAGATTGTGGCGAGCGCGGACGGTTGCGGGGTGGTCGGGCCCATGTACTCGCAGTTGGTCGTCGAGCAATTCAGCGAAGGCCGCCGCAGCGCCCGCCGCATCACCCGCCTCCCCCCGCCAGGAAGCGAGGTTATGGCGGGTGGAGAGGGTACTGGGGTGGTCGGGGCCATGTACTCGCAGTTGGTCGTCGAGCAATTCAGCGAGAGCGGCTGCGGCGCCCGCCGCATCACCCGCCTCCCCCCGCCAGGAAGCGAGGTTATGGCGGGTGGAGAGGGTACTGGGGTGGTCGGGGCCATGTACGCGCAGTTGGTCGTCGAGCAAATCAGCGAGAGCGGCTGCGGCACCCGCCGCATCACCCGCCTCCCCCCGAGAATGAGCGAGGTTGTGGCGGGTGGGGAGGGTGTCGGGGTGGTTCGGGCCCAGTGCTCGCAGTTGGTCGTCGAGCAAATCAGCGAAGGCGGCTGCGGCACCCGCCGCATCGCCCGCGTATCCCTGCCACAAAGCGAGCCCATGGCGAGTGGAGAGGATGTCGGGGTGGTCGGGGCCTTGTGCTCGCAGTCGGTCGTCAAGCAGTTCGGCGAGAGCGGCTGCGGCGCCCGCCGCATCACCCGCCTCCCCCCGCCAGGAAGCGAGCCCATGACGGGTGGAGAGGATGTCGGGGTGGTCGGGGCCTTGTGCTCGCAGTCGGTCGTCAAGCAGTTCGGCGAAGGCCGCCGCGGCACCCGCCGCATCACCCGCCTCCCCCCGCCAGTAGGCGAGGTCAGACCGGGCGTCGAGGGTGTCAGGGTGGTCGGGGCCGTGTACGCGCAGTTGATCGTCGAGCAGTTCGGCGAAGGCCGCCGCGGCACCCGCCGCATCGCCCGCGTATCCCTGCCAGACAGCGAGCTTGTGTCGAGCTATGAGGGTGTCGGGATGATCTGAGCCGAGGTGGTGGCGGGCCGTGGTGGCGAGGTGGTGGAAGTGGTGGCGGGCGGCGATGACCTGGCCGGAGGCACCGAGGCTATTGCCGTTGCGGTACAGCACGTCGTGTGCGTCTGGCCGGTACAGGGCGTCTTCGGCGTGGCCCGTAAGGGCGTCGGTGTTAGCGCGCAGGGCCTGGGCAAGGGAGGTATCGCGTTCGATCTCGGGCCAGACAGCGGCCAGGGCGTCGGCGGCGGTGCGGGCGAGCTGGTCGACTTCCCTGGGAGTGAGGGCATCGCGGGTGGCGCGCTGGACGAGCTGGTGAACCCGGACCGCTGGGTGTGCGGCAGTGGGGGTGTGGTCGATGAGGCTGAGGCGGTGCAGGGCCCGCAGGGCGCCGATCGCCTCCTCGCGGGCGGCCTGTGCAGGGGAACGCTGCCGCTTGCCCGGCCACCACTTCCGTCGCCGCGCTCGTCTAGGGCCGGTTCGGGTGCGGTGCTGCGCGAGGTGGGTGAGGGCGGGCTCGCTGGTCAGCACTTCCTGAGGAATGCCATTGGCATCGAGCAGGGCGGCCAGCTGGAGCATGGGGCGGGCCAGGCCGACGGGACGGAGTCGGTCGGCGCGGTCGAGGGAAAGAGACCAAGCGGCGGCGACGGCGACTGCTTGTTCGTCGGGCAGCCGGTCGGGAGCGGTGTCGGCGAGTCTGGTGGCGCGGTCGGCCAGCAGATCGCGGTAGGCGGCGGCGCCCAGGCCGGCGTCGATGAGATAGGCGGCGGCCTGGGCAAGGGCCAGGGGCAAGTATCCGAGGTCGGAGGCCAGGGCGGTGAGCTGGTCGGCGGGCTCGACTCGGCCGTGGGCGGCCAGGGATGTGGTGAGGTAGGCGGCGGCTTCGGCCTCGGTGAACAGGCCGACCTCGATCCGGTGGCGGCCTTCTCCGATCAGGGCGGAGTCGCGGCGGCGGGTGGTGACCAGGGTCCGGCCGTACGGGCTGGCGGGCGGCCACAGGCTGTACCGAGTGTCGGGGTCGTCGGGGTTGACGACTAGGTCGTCGGGGTCGGCGACGTCGTCCAGGACGATCAGCCACCGGCACGGCCGCTGCCCGGCTTTCGGGGTCAGCCAGGCCAGCAAGGATCGGGCTGCCTCTTCCGGGTCGTCGGGATCGGCCCGGCACAGTTCGACGCCGGCCTGCGCGTATCCGGTCACCACGGGCGATTGGGCACTCGCAGTGACCCAGACCAGGACGTCCAGGCCGCCGTCCTCCCAGGCGGCGCGGGCGTAGGCGGCGGCGAGCTGGGTCTTGCCCACCCCGCCCATGCCAGTCAGCACCTGGGACAGCACCGCGGTGCCCCCGCCCTCGATCGCCGCCCGCAGATGGTCTGCCTCGGCGCGGTGCTGGAAGGACTGCGCCCGGGACGGGATGACACCGACCTGGTGCGGCCAGGCCGCCGGCTCCTGCGGCACTCGCTGCTGCACCATGGTCAGCTTCTTTGCGCTCACCTGGTGGATGTAGCCGGCGTTGGCGAGCCCGCCGTCGAACGCGATCGCGTCCCCGGTCCCGGACACCCGTACAGCAGCGGGGGCACCGTCGGTTCCCGGCGCCGGTCCGCGGTAGCCGGTCACCGTCGTGGCCCCGGAAGCGGCCGTAGCGTTCCCGGTGTCGGTCACCTCAATCTCTGCGTCGGCGGCGTCCATGGGGCCTCGTTGGCTCTTGTCTCCTCTGCCCACGCGACCGTTCCCTCTTCGTCTGCGCTCTGCCCGGCCCACCGGTTACTGACCTTTTCGGGTTGCCTTCGGGTGGTGACGTTGGGTGATCCCTGCGGTATGCCGGTGTTATGCGGTACGCGGATGGTGGGGGCCTGACTG
>NZ_JBVIYK010000036.1:0-22926 GCF_055592645.1 Streptomyces sp. NPDC041108
GGAATCTGGTCCTTGCTCCGGCGCAGCACTACCGCCAACGTCGTCTTCACCGACCGCGACCACCTCGTCGAAGCAGTCCGCAGCGGCCTGCGCCAAATCCAACGACAACCCCACCTGATCGACGGTTGCCTCGCCGAAACAGGCCTCCCGCTTGATGCGACAACTCAACGGAAAGGTCAGTAACAAAGGCGTTGGACGTGGCGGTGGGTGATCAGGCAGGTGGCGAGGCCGAGGAACGCTTCGTGGATGTCGACGCGTCGTTCCCAGCGGATGCGCAGGCGGCGGAAGCCGTGCAGCCAGGCGATCGTGCGCTCGACCACGTAGCGGAAGATGCCCAGGCCGGAGCCGTGTGGCTGGCCTCGTTCGGCGATGACCGGGCGGATGCCACGGGCCCAGAGCAGTCGGCGGTATTTGTCGTGGTCGTAGCCGAGGTCGGCCAGGAGCGCGTCGGGCCTGCGCCGGGGCCGGCCGACGACACCGGCCACGGCGGGGACCTTGTCGAGCAGGGGCAGGAGCTGGGTGACGTCGTTGCGGTTTCCGCCGGTCAGCGACACCGCGAGCGGAATGCCCTGGCCGTCGGTGAGGACGTGGTGCTTGCTGCCCGGCCGTGCGCGGTCGACCGGGCTGGGCGCGCTTTTGGGCCACGCCGAGCGGCCCGCACGTGGGAGAAGTCGATCACCGTTCGCGACCAGTCCAACTCTTCGCCGCCCGCAGCTTCTTCAGCAGCAACAGGTGCAGTTTGTCCCAGACACCGGCCACGTTCCAAGCGGCCGGACGCCGCCAGCACGTCATGCAAGAGTCCGTGGGTGCCGCGCAGCAGGACGACCTGGACGGCGGAGCGCCTCTCCAGCAGTCCCGCCAGCTGAGCCGTGCACACTACGGCGTGCAGCGCGCTCTCCGGCAATGCTCCCTTCAGGCCCACGTCGTCGGGGTCGCCGAGGGCCTCCAGCGAGCAGGCGAGCTGGTCGCCCTCGGTAGCCGTCGCCAGGTAGCCCTGGGGGTCGTCGCCCTTCGGGTCCCAGGTGATCTCTGCGGTGTGGCCGGTTGGCGGGCTTTATGAGCTTGGCCTGAAGGCGATCACCGGCATGTCTGGGATCAGGGTTTCCAGGTGCGCAGGAAGGAGGCGATCCGCTCGGCGGTGCAGCGAGGGTTGTTGAGCTCGTGAGCGAGTGCTGTGAGCTGTTCGCGGGTGGGGTTGACAGAGATGTTGCTGGCTTCGAGGTACATGACGGCGACGGCGCAGGCGACGGTGAGGTTGGAGCGTTCCAGCCAGCGGCAGCGGCCCAGGGTGTGCACCAGGGCGGCGGCGCGGGTGTAGGCGCCGTCGTAGACGGCCGTGTCGAGGAGTTCGCCGCGGTGGCGGGCGACGGCGGCGATGGGTACGCCGTAGTCGTCGGCGGCCGGGTCGCGGTGCCCGGCCCGTTCCGCTGCTTCGAGGATCCAGGATTCGTCAACGTGCAGGATCACGCGGCGGCGCCCGGCTGCTGGTCGTATGGGGCGTCGAGCTGTTGCTCCAGGTCGTCGAGGAACGTGCCGTGCTCTTCGATGAGCCGCTGGGCTGCCGCCATGCCGGCGGCGCGGGCGCCGGTGGTGTCCTCGATGATGAGCCGTTCCACGTACTTGTTGAAGTCCAACGAACGGGAGCGGGCGGCGGCCTTGCCGGCCTCCAGCACGCTCTCCTCCAGCCTGACCTGTGTCTGCTTCTTCATGGAAGTCACCCACCCATGGTAGCAGGGTGGTAGCAGGTCAGGTTGGACGCGAGAGCGGTTCGCCGTGGGCGCTGCCACTCCAGGCGGACACCGGCTGGCACTCGAGCCCGTTCCGGCCTGCGCCCCGCCGGCACACCGGCCCTCCCGGCCTCCCGCAAGCCCCAGGGGCTTTTGAACCCCAGGCCAGACGACTGCGGCGGGGCGGCTCAGCTGTGGTAGCGGATGTAGCCGTCGCCGTCGGGGTCGGATCCGCTCTTGGTGTAGGAGTGCACGTCGGCCCGGCTGCCGGAGGGCTTGTACAGGTAGATGGTGTCGCGGTCGTTGTTCCACAGGAAGTTGCAGTTGTCGCGGTAGACCACGTTGTACTTGTCGGAGTCGCTGCCGTGGCCGCCGCGCAGCTTCACGTAGTCGCCGGGCTCGAGGTAGTGGTTGGCGGGGAAGGTGAAGGGGGTGCCGGCGGCGTCCTTGACGACGTAGCCCTTGAGGTTGACGGTCGCCGTGGAGGAGTAGTTCTTCACCGTCAGGTACTCGGCGTCGGTGTTGCCTGTGGAGCAGCTGTTGGAGTCCCGGCCGGGCGCGTCGTACTGCACCCCGCGGACCTTGAGCGCCGAGCTGTACTCGGCAGCCTGGGCTGACACGGCGGGTACCAGAGCGGCGAGAGTGCCGACGGTGACGGCTGCGGCCAAGGCGGAATGCTTACGCAAGGGAATGCTCCTCGACAGTGGGACGAACGGTGTTGCATATGGGGGACTGCTCGGTGCCTGCATCAGTTGCACTCTGGAGGAGTTGTCACCCGTTCGAGTGGCAGAGGCCGGGCTCGGTGTAACGAGCGAGGCTTCTCGGGCCGGGGCTACAGCTTTTGCTGGATCCAACAGAACACCAGGCCGACGATGCCGGCCCCGGCGGCGTAGGCGGCACCGCGAAGAGCGCTGGAGAGCATCGCGTGCGAACGACGCCGGATCCAGAGCAGCAGCCTCTTCACAAGGCCAGGGGGCTGAGGACTGGGGGCGGACATTGGGTCTCCTGAGGGTTGATGTGCTCGTAGGGCACCGTGGCTCAAGTTCCTCGAAGGTCGGGAGGCTGTCGGGCGGGAGCGGGGGTCAGGCGGCGTGACCGGCGCAGACTCGGCAGCTGACGGCGCCAGTGATGAAGTCCGCGTAGCGGATTCGGCTGATCTGTCGGCACGTCCGGCGTCGGCACCGGACCGTCCAGGGGACTCTGCTTCCCCGGAAGCGTTCTTCGGGGACGAGCCCGGCCTCGCGCAGGCGTTGCTCCGCCTCGGCTGCCTGCAGGGCCCACTGGCGGGCGTCACCTCTGGTGGCGCGTCGGCTCTCCGTATGCCGTACCCGTTGCCAGGTCTCGGCCCAGAGACGGAAGCGCGCCTCCGGGACCTGACAAGCAGTGAGGTAGGCGAAGAGCTGCTTCCTCGACATGACCGGCTGATCCCGCTCCCGGATCCGCCACGCCGTCGATCGGTACAGAGGGCCGAACTCACGGATGCGGGCCTTGGCGCGCCGTTCCATCTCACTCGCGGACGGGCAGCCGTTTATCTCCCAGACCCGCCTGAGCGCCAGTCCAAGTTCGCCGGTGCTCATGATCTGCGGAAGAGGGCGTGCTCTTGTCAGGTGCTGCTTGCGCCCGCGCTGCGAGGCCTTCCTCCACAAGGACTCGATCTGTTCCCCGTCCAGGCGGCAGACAACTGAGATGGCATGTGCCATCTGAAGCGTCGGCAGGCCACGGCCCGACTCCGCGCGCTGGATCGTCCCGATCGACGTGCCCACCTTGTCGGCGACCTGCGCACGGGTCAGCCCGCAAGCGGCTCTTCCCTCCCGCAGCGCCGCGGCCACACGGCCGTTCCAGCTGTCCGGGTTCGGGATGGGCGACATCGGACGCCCCATGAGCGCCACCGCGCTACCCGAGCGTCGGCGCCGGAACCTGTCCTCCGCGTGTGACGACCCATATCACGGCATACTGCAGCATGAAGTGCCCTTCCTCTGCCGCGTGCACGGTGCTGCGCACCGCCGCGCGGTACCGGGGTACCCGAACTCTGGCTCCAACCAATACCGGCAGCACAACGGGTGGCTCCGCCGCACCGCGGTGGACAGAATCGTGCCAGTGATCGGACAGTCCAAATGCCGGTCAGAGGTACTAAATTCGTATCTGTCGCACCCGCCGGAGACAGGGCAAAGCGGCAACTTCCCTTATTGCATACCGCCTCGCCCCACGATGCTCTGACGCGACCCGCGTCTTCTCGGAAGGGCAGCAACTCAGCGTTGAGCCATGGCCAAGTGGTGGGCGTACTTTCATCGAATTCGTCCCAGATCCGCTTGCTGCCATCGCATCGTGCTGCAACCATCCGCACATCTGCCCCTCCCCAGGGGCAGGCCCTGACCTCCTCTGGCTCCAACCAGCGAACAGGGACTTCACGGAACGGGCGGTGGCTCGCCCCTCCAATAGGCGCAGGCCGGGACCAACAGGTCCCGGCCTCGTCGCTTCCTCCCGGTGGCCGCGACCGGCTCCCCGGGGAACAGACCGCCGGCGGAAGCATGAGACGACGATGTGACTTACCGCCCGAGCGGGTGACCGGCAGACGGATCTCCAGGCGGCACACCCATTCCCGGCCCGCTACGAAGATCGCAGCCTGTTCGTGGTCATCAAGAGGAGCCTCACTCATGCGTCTTCCCCGCGCAGCCAGTGCTGCGGCCGCCGTCGTCTCCACCGTCACCGTCCTGCTCGCCCCAATGACCACGGCGTACGCCGCCGCCCCCGGTGACACCGTCGTGCTGCCCGTCCGCGACGCCCTCCAGGCCCTCACCGTCCAGGACGAGGACAGCACCGGATACGAGCGCACGAAGTTCCGGCACTGGATCGATTCCGACCGCGACTGCTGCCACACCCCGCAAAGAGGACCTCCTGGAGGAAGCCGTCACTGCTCCCGAACAGGGTGCCAACTGCGCGCTGAGCGGCGGTTCCTGGTACTCCCCGTACGACGACGCCCGCTTCGACCAGGCCCGCGCCCTCGACATCGACCACCTCGTCCCCTCGCCGAATCCTGGGACTCCGGCGCCTCAGGATGGACCACGGCCGAACGCCAGGCCTACGCCAACGACCTCGACGACCCCCGCGCCCTCATCGCGGTCTCCGCCACCAGCAACCGGTCCAAGGCTGACCAGGACCCCACCACCTGGCAGCCACCGGCCGAGGGCTACCGCTGCACGCACACCGCCGACTGGATCGCCGTCAAGACCCGCTGGGGTCTGGCCGTCGACCCGGCCGAACAGGCCACGCTCACCGAGGTCCTCGACGGCTGCCCGTACGAGACCATCAAGGTCACCCTCGCCCGCTGACACCAGCAGGCGATTTTCGAGGGGGGGGGCTTGCCGGACCTCGCTCCAGGCCCAGCAAGCCGATCGGCCAGGCGTCAGCTCCGTGGCTTGGTCGGCGGCTGCTGGGTTACGCCAGTACAGGGCCTGCTCCTGGGCCGGTTCCTCGGGGGTCGGTTCCTGGTCGACGACGGGGTGTGGGCAGTGCGCCTCGCCCGCTCACCGGCCAGAGGCGCTGGGGTTCACCGCCCCAGTGCGGCGTACGGTCTGGGATCCGGGCGAGCCCAGGGTCGTTATTGGGAGGCTCGGTGTCAGTGCCTCGTGTTTTGATCGCATCAGTTCGGCGTGGACACGCCAGACAGAAGTGTCCGCGCCGGTTCTGACCATGCGTCAAACACGGGGACACAACATGAGAATGCGAGAAGTGCTGTGTACAGGCGCCGTCGCAATGACGGTGCTCGGCAGCCTGACCACCGCGCAGGCGGCGGACAACGGTTCGGATGATCTGCGGGTGGAGTCGTACGTGCTCCCGGTCGGAGCCGCGAAGCCGTCGCTTAAGGACCTGCAGAGCGGGCGGGGAATGGAGCGGCTGCGGCAGCTGGCAGGTCAGTCCGAGCCTGGGGTGGGTCTGGCCGCGGAGACGGTGGGGCCGGCGGCCTCGTACGCGCCGCTGTCCCGTAGGGCATCCGGAGCCCCGGCGCCTGTGGAGCAGACGCTGGAAGGGCCGTCGGTAGGACCGATGGCGACCACTGCCCCGGAACCTGCGCGGACGATGACGTTCGAGGAGTGCAAGAAGGGACTGGGCAGCAGCAAGGCGTTCTACGTGAAGTCCCGGTTCGCGGTGTGCAACGGGGCGTCGTTCCTGCAGACCTGGGTGCGCAACAACCAGCCGGTCGGCGAGAGCATGTTCAACGTCCGGGTGGTCGGCACGATCGCCAAGAACAGCCGCACGATCCACTTCCAGTACTACTTCACCGACTTCGTCACGACCGGCACGACCGGCGCGGCCGCGATGCCGATCACGACGAAGGGCAACATCCCGCAGAGCTGGCCGGCCGGAGCACGCTACACCCGCGGCGGCAACAAGCCGGGCACATAGACGTTCACCCAACTGAAAGCGCTGCGCACGTTCAGCGAGACGGTGAACGCCAAGCCGGGGCAGGGCCAGAAGGGAACGGGCCTGAAGGGCAAGACGGATTTGCTCTTCGCGGTGTACGAGCCGGCCATCAGCTACACCCCGCCCGCGGGGTGGACTCTGAGCGGGAGCCGGGGCGGCAAGCTGTTCATGCTCGCACCGCGCTGGGAGACTGCGCCGTACCTGGCCAACTCCACCGGCGGCGGCAAGCCGGACAAGAAGGGCGCGGCCACCTTCAGCTACGTGCCGACGCTCACCCTGAGCGCCAAGGCGGGAGCCGACGAGCGCGCCGAGGCCCAGCACATCAGGCAGGCGTTCCTGGTCCCGGAGGACACCAAGCCGTACATGTCGGCGAAGAAGGTGCCTGGTCAGACGGCCAAGGATCCGTTGCACCGGACGGTGAGCGAGGCTCGCAACGACAGGAACCGCGGAGAAGCGGTCAAGCAGTGCAAGCGCTACTGGGGAGCCAATTACACCGTCGGCGGGACGAAGGAGTGTGACGAGTACCCCTTCGCGAGCACCTATGAGGGTGCCGCGGAGAACTACTACGACGAGGAAGCGAAGAAGTTCAACTTCTCCGCGAAGCCGATCGCGAAGGACGACAACCGGGCAGGCGGGCTCATTCTGAAGAGCTTCTACGCCAAGAACCGCATCCTCGACGGCCTTGACGGCAAGGACGATCTCGACGGCTTCATCGTGAAGATCGTCAGCTGATCCGGTTCAGAATGCGGCGGCAGCGGGCCACTGACCGGGGCCCGCTGCCGCCGTCTGTTCACGATCGGGCCGGCCAGAACTGCACGAGGTAGCGCTCGACACCATGTCCGGTACCTTCGCCCTCCGACAGAGCCGCAGCGGCGGCGCGGCCCGTGCAGCTGACACGCACCCGCCACGATCCGCCGACATCAGCCAGTGTGATCAGGGCATCAGACCGGCCGGTGTGCATGGACCACACGGCCACCTCACCACTGGTGGAGGCGAAGTCGGCTTCGGCCTGCTCGTCCCAGCCGGCCGGATCCGGCGCTGCCGGAGGCCCGTCCCATACCTCGACCGCGACAGCGGCGGTGTGGGTGTGACCGCCGCTGGTGATGTCCAGCCGCCCAGGATGCGTACTGAGAAAAGCATCGAAGTCGAAGTCGTCCGGGAACGGGACGGGCAGGTCGGCGTCATCGCTTTCCTGCAGCCCGAAGGCGTGAAACCCCACATAGGCATCCACATGCTGCTTCCGGACAAGCTCAGCCACGAGCCCCCCTCACCTCAGACAACACGTCACCTTCAAAACTCTAGCCCCATCGTCGACTTCGCCGCGGCCTCCACAGGCTCCTGACGATTCGAGCTATCGCAGCTATTGATCCGAAACTCAAAGGGTTCTATTCGAGGATGTAGCGGACGTGCGGGCCGCCGAAGTAGCCGCGGACGATGTGTGGCTGGCGTTGGCGGCGGTGGAAGAACCGGCGGGTCTCGGTGGCGAGTTGGGCCTGGTCGCGGGCCCGTCTGTGCATCGGCAGGCTCCGTTTGAGGTCGGCGTTGACCAGCTCGTCGGGGTTCAGCTCCGGCGAGTACGACGGCAGGAAGTGCAGCTCGACGCGGTCCGGGTGGTCGGCGAGCCAGGTGCACAACTGGCGCACGGGCGGCCGGGTCGACCACTCGCCCCTGCTGTGGGCGGCCATGACCTGCGTCGTCACCTGACGAGTCACGGGCGGTGGGGTCATGACAGGCTCAAGGCGGCCTCGATCTCCCGGGCCAGGGCAGCGGTCGCCGCCTCGCAGGCCCGGCTCCGGGTCCGAAACGCTTCCTCCCAGCTGTCCGGCTCGCCCTGTTCACGCCGGTGGTAACGGTCCTCGGTGACGCGGTCGAGCGCCAGAAGAGAGTCCTGCAGCCGGTCTGCCGCCGCCCGGACCTCCGTATCGTTGGTGAACACCTTCGCCGCTGTCGACATCGCCGCGAACTCCTGCCACTGTCCGACCTTGCGGCGGCGGGTCTCGGTGCGCACCTCCGCCTCGACCGAGAGGGAGAGCGCGTTGTGCAGATCCCAGGTGGCCGACTGCCACAGGGAGGCGCACTTGAGAAGCTGAAAGTAGACGTCACGCTTGTTGTCCAGCCTCCACCGCAGCTGTGCCGCGTCGAGTTGATCACGCGTCTGCCGTCGCTGCGACCTGGCTGTCACCGATCCCGCCCAGACCGCGCCACCGGCGCCCAGGGACGCACCGAGAAGACCGACCAGCCCGGTGAGCAGTTCAGATGCCATGCCGTCATCATCGGCCGAGCATGAAGAACCCAACCAGACCACGGGGTCGAGGCTTCAGGTCGCGGTCCCGCTGGCCCCGTTCTCATCGGCCCTGTTCTCGTATAGCTACGGCGAACGGACATGTAGCACTGTGTGACGCTCGGGGCTGAGGTCATCGTGAGACTGGTGAGCTCGCATTGGAAATCGATGACCGCCGCACTCGGCTCCGGTGCACGGCCCTCTGCCCGGCGGACCGCCTCGTGCAGGCGTTCATGCAGTTCGCTCACCAGCCCCGTATCCCGCCAGCGGGCGAAGAAGGCATACACACGAGGCCAGGGCGGGAAGTCCGCGGGCATCGCCCGCCACTTGATGCCGTTGTCGACGACGTAACGCACTGCGTCGATCATCTGCCGGTGGCAGTAGCCCTCAGGACGGCCGCCCCGGCCCGCCAGCCAACCCGGAACCGGCATCAGATCCCGCACCAGGAACCACTCGGCATCGCTCATGTCCGAGCCGTATCGAGGCCGGCGATCCGGCCGGTCGGCCGCGTTCCCGAACCTGTGGGCGAGACAGTCACACCCACGAGTGGACGGACTGGACCCGGCAACGCCGACCACGCGACACTTCGACAACAGGGCCTCTTGCTTCTCGCTGGACTCGACAACCGCGAGCTACCAAGAGGCCCTTCTTCCATGCCTGCCGACCGGCCAACTCACCCGAACCAGCATGCTGTTCGAACCCCGCCGACCACGCGAGCGGATAGCGAACAGCCAGTTAGCCGAAGGTGGCCTTGAGGGCCGTCGCGGCGTCGCACAGTCCGTTCAGGTCCTGTAGGTAGTTCCGCATGTCGTTGGTGCCGTCGCCCTGGCGGACCAGCCAAGGGTTGCGGCCCGGCTTCAGGAGCTGGTCGACGGCTACCTGGCCTGCGCTCTGTGGGCCCGCGGCGATCCAGTCGCCGGTCGGCAGGTCGCGGCGTACGTGGTTTTGGAGGGCGGACCAGTTGGTGATGATCTGGGCCCGCCACCTGCGGGCCGTGCCCCAGTCTGTACTGACGCGGCTGAGGGAGCGGAGCGTGTCGAGGGGGAGTCCGGACGCAGGGGGCAGCAGCAGTGCTCTGAGGGGGCCCATGAAGTCGTCGATGGCCTGGTCGCGTTCGTCCCGGCGCAGCAGGTGGATGGCGTTGGCCTTGTCGAGGAGTTCGGCGGCGGCGGCGGTCAGGTCGGCGAGGGTGGTTGTGGTGAAGGGGGAGAGCAGCGTCTGTTCAAGGGCGGCGACTTCGTCGGCTGCGCGTTGGAGGGTTTGTGCGAGCTGACGGGCCTCGTTCTGGGTGTGGGCGAGGTTGTTGAACAGAAGGACGGCGGTGGGGCCGCCGAAGCAGAGGCCGGTGACGCTTGAGGTGAGGTTGAGCAGGAACTCGTGCCCGTCCCACCAGCCTGTGTAGTCGAGCACCATACCGAGGGCGAAGAGAACGATGCCGGCGGGGATGAGAACGCAGGTGAAGCGCTGGATCTGGCGTGGTGCCTGTGTCCACCAACTCGGCAACAACTGCACGGCGGCCCCCCGGGTTGATCGTGTGGTGGAGGGACGTTAGCGCACCGCGACCCGCCCGTGACGCCGTGGTCAGACTTCGGCGCTCAACTTTAAGGAACAGACCGGCCACCGTCACCAGGCGCAAAGGGGTGGCTGAGCGCCGTACGGACGGCACGGAACGGCGCTTGTCCTACCTTCCAAGCGTGGGTCTGAGCTGGCTCATGCCGGGAGCCTAGAAGCCGAGGCCGGGAAGACCACGGGCCGCTTGACGGGAAGCGGCGACTGCCAGCAACGGCTCACGTGCCTTCGGGTTCCTCTGCTCGTCGAATCTCGCACTGATCAAGCAGCCGGGCGAAGTAGCTGTAGGCGGCCAGCCGCTCCATGCCCTCCTGTTCGGTCAGCTCATCGCGAGTGTGCGTCGCGACGTTCCTGACTGTGAGGTTCAGTCCGGTCGCGAGGTTGTTCAGCGCGCCGGCCAACGGTGCCAGTCCTCCGCGCATGCTCTTGGCCGTCTGGTCTTCCGCCGGACCGGGCCAGGCAAGCTTGGGCTTGCCGAGTTCCGGGTCTCCGGCGGAGAGGGCCTGCTGCCAGAACGAGGTGTCGGTCACGTCGTTGCGGCCCAGGCGTTCCTTCCAGTGCACGGTCAGCGCCTCCGACGCCTCCCGCACCGCGACCCGGTATTGGTGGGTCGTCCAGTGCGCGGCCGCCGCTGTCCAGATGACCTCATGGAGTTCGGAAGGAGCGAATCCCGGCGTCGCTGACTCCGCCGCCTCCTCCGCCTCGCTGATCATCATGCTCAGACGGCCCCGGACCCTGGCCGCCGTGGCACGGACCTCCTGAGGCGTGAAGAGCGCCCTCGGTGCCGACATCAGCGACCAGTTCTCGATCGGGTCAACGACACCGATCCCGGCAACGCGCATACTCGCCCCCGTGACGGCGACCGCCCGCGCAGCGGCCCCCGCAGCCTCTGCAACGTCGAGCTCAAGCGTGCGGACCGCCGCCTGGTCTTGTCCCTCCTTGGACCAAACCGTGGGGTACAGCCCGCGTGATTGGACGTGGTCCGACTCCTCCTGGGTCTCCATCCAACGCCCGAAGACCTCCTCGAACCGCTCCACAGCGGCCAGCAGCCGCTTCAAGTAGTCAGCGCCGTACGTCGCCACCCACTACCCCCTCCTCTGATCGCGTCTGCCTGACACCGAGAGCCTAGAAGGGACCAGCGCGGCAGCTGCTTACGGTAGGACCGTGATACCCCCTTCCAACGACCGACCCGCACCGGTGCCGGTTCGGGTCGTGCTGCCCGCCGATCCCCTGCTCGGCACCGAGCAGCAGGAGATCGTGGCGCGGCTGTGGATGCGGCGGCAAACCGAGACGAGATGGGCCTACCTCGTGGGGCTGCCGTCCTACCGAGACCGTGAGGACGGCAAGGTGGAGGCGGCGGAGTACCGGGTGTGGGTGCGCGCTCCCGACCACGTCCGGCCGGTCGACGGCGTCGACTACGAGCAGGTCGTCACCGAGAAGCTGGAGCGGTCGCCGCAGTCGGTGGTCCGTGAGGTCCTTGGGGAGCGCCGGCCTTCGGGCTGGGTGCTTGCGAAGGTGCGCGACGGCCGCGGCCCGGCCCGGTCCGTCCTGCACGCACCGGACTGCGAGGAAGCGCCGGCGGGCGCGCCGCTACTCGATGTGGACCGTGCCCTGGACGCGGCAGAGCTCCCGGGGACCCGGCTGTGCACGCTGTGCGGAGCCGCACAGGAGCTGACGCCTCTGCTCCGCGGCTTCGACCACATCACCGACTCCGCCCCCGACGACTCCTGACCCCGGCCGCCTCACCGTCGGCGGCCCTGGCGCGGCGGCCCCGCCCGGCGCGCAACACCGGCGAGCGCGCCCGATCCCCGGCAGCGTCCACGCCGCCCATCTCGCCCTCCCACTCCTCAACTCCAGCCAGGCATGGGCGAAGGGGGTCGCAACGGGGATGTCAGCGGCCCGACCACGCCGTACGCCCGTGGTGACCTGGGCGGACTCCTGGACCCGGTGAAGGCCTGCTCAACCTCTACCGCAACGCCCAGCGCAACCCCTCGCGCAACCTCTATCGCATCATCCAGCGCAACCCTCTGCCGTACTCGGTTGGGTGAAGAGGGCGGGATCGCAGAACCTTTGCGGACGCCGGGGCGTAGTTGCGTGCATGGGGCCGATCAACGAGGTACATGTGGGAGAGCCGGGGCTTGCCGTGGTGGAGATCGCGGCGTGCGACGACCAGACTGCCTTCGCCGTCCAGGAGTTGCTCGCCGGACGGTGGGCGACTTCAACGGCCGACCGAACGACACGGGATCCGGGGCAGCCCGGCGTCCGGTTGCGCTGCTACCTGGACGTGCGCCAGGAGCTCAGCTCGCCGCATCGGGCAAGCGTGCCCGGCGAGGTGTCGTAGGGCGCTGACCTGCCGTGGTCGGGGTGATGGTCGGTGGTGCCCAGACCGTGGTCGGGCCGGTGGCCGGGTGCGCGCACACGGTTTGCGGACGGACGGGCCGGGTGGAAGGCATGGGGCTGTGACGTGGACGCTGCCGGAGCCGATGCTCGCCGCCCCCGTGTCCGACCCGGCCCTGCTGCCCGGGTATGCGGGAGAGCCCAAGTGGGATGGGTTTAGGGCTCTGCTGTCCGTCGACGCGGGCCGGGTGGTGCTGCGCTCGAGGCGAGGCACCGAGATGGCGGCATCGTTTCCGGAGCTCGTGGCCGGGGCCGTGCAGCTACCGGACGCGACCGCGTTGGACGGCGAGCTGGTCGTATGGGATGCCGCGGGCCGCCTCGCGTTCGAGCGGCTGCAGAACCGGCTTGCCCGGCGCGGAGCCGGTGCGGCCCGTGCGGCACAGGAGTGGCCGGCCCACTTCGTGGCGTTCGATCTCGTGCGGCTGTCCGGGACAGACACAACTGGATGGCCCTACCGGCGGCGCAGGGCCGCCCTCGAGTCCGTGTTCGCCGCCCGCCGGCTCATCGCGCCGTGGGTGTTGTGTCCGTCGACCACCGACCCGGACACCGTGCGCGAGTGGTTGACGTGGACCTCAGTCGGAATCGAGGGGGTGCTCTTCAAGCGGCTGGGCGATGCCTACCGGCCTTCGCAGAGAGGCTGGCAGAAATACAAGGTGCGCGAGACCACGGAGGCGATCGTCGGTGCTGTCACCGGCTCTCTGTCCACTCCCCGTGGTCTGCTGCTCGGCAGGTACGAAGACGGGCGCCTGCAGTACACCGGCTGCACCACCACCCTCACCCGGACGGCGAGCGCTGCGGTCGCCGGCCAGCTCACTTCGGCGCAGCACGGTCATCCGTGGACGGGCTGGTCGTTCTCCGCCGCTTGGGGCAGCCGCGAGACACTGAACGTCACGCTGGTGGAACCCGAACTGGTGGTGGAAGTCGGCGTCGACGTCGCCCGCGACGCTGCTGGCCGGTGGCGCCACCCCGCCCGCCTGCACCGCGCCCGCCCCGACCTCTCCCCCGCCGACGTCCCCCTCTGGACGCCACCGCCGCGCTGACGGCCGTGACGGCACAAGCGGTCGGTCCGCTCCGGGGGAGCCGCTGATTCGCGGCCGTACGGGTGACGCACCAGGGGATCCAATTTCCGCTCCGGACGGCGCGTAGCAGCGCACCACCCGCTGGTCTGCCGTGGTCGGGCTCACGGTCGGGGCGATGGTCAGGGCGTGTCGCCGGAGTAGTAGAAGCGGCAGCTGAGACCGGGGCCGGGTGTGCGGGATTCGCCCGGGTGTGGGTCGTACAGCGACCGGCCTCCGGGGAACTGCCCGACCTCGGTAGACAGGGCCACCCCGTCGTCGACTTCCACGGTCCGCCAACCGTGAATGTCCAGCAGCAGGCCGTCCAGCGGCCCGCCGACCAGTTCGGCGTAGGTCCGGTGCGGGAGCGGGCCAGGGTTGGGGGCGTCGTGGTCCGCGCCGTAGACGCGGCCGTTCGGCAGCTGCTCGTCTCCGTTCATCCGTCCAGCCTCGCAGCCGCCACCGACAACGCGGCTCTGTCCCAGCCACGTTGAACTTGACCGCGCTGCGGGGCGGCCGGCCACCTCCGGATCATGGCCCTGCCTTCCGCCGGTTACCCGTCTGCCGCTCCGCTCAGTTGTCGCTGTTCCTCTGATGAACGGGGCGAGAGTGGCTCCGTATCTGCCATGCCCTTCAGCGCTTCGTATGCCACGTAGCCCTCGTGCCACCGGCGCAGGTATCCCTTGCGTTCCAGCGCGATCAGCTGGTGAGCGACGGACGAGACGCCGGACAGACCCACGGCTTGGCCGATCTCCCGCATAGATGGCGGATATCCGCGCCGCTGCACGGAGTCGCGGATGACCTCGATGACCTTCCGCTGTCGGTCCGTCAGACCCGGGTGCTCGGTCCGGCCCTGTTGAGGCGCCGTGACCGGCGTACTGCGGGGGCTGGCCTGCAGGGCCGACGGGGCAGGGGAATCAACCTTGATAGCCGGAGGCTGGACGTTTTCGCTGTCCTGCAGGGCCGCCAGGAGGCGCTGGTAGCGCTCTGCAGCTTCGGCGTGATGGTCGGCAAACAGTTCGTCGATCGCCTGAGCAGCCTCCTGGAGGCGCTCGCTGATCCTCATGCGTCTCCCCCTTCCTTGTCGTCCCCGAGCATCGCCTCAAGGGTCTTGCGGGCCTGGTGTACATGGGCGCGGACCGTGGCGGGTGAGGCGCCCATGATCGCTGCGATCTCCTTGTATGGCAGTCCGAACTGTTCGCGCAGCGCCACTGCTTCCTGCTGCCGGCGCGGAAGCTTGCTGACAGCGGCGAGGATGTCGAGCCGCTGATCGCTAGTGGTGATGGGGTCGGGATGGGCCGTGGTGTCGTGTAACGCGTCGGCACCCATGAGGATGCCGTTGCGCCTCCGCGACTCGCGGGCGTCCTGCAGTCGTTGGCGAGCCACCTTGAACAGCCAGCCCGTCGGGGGATCCATCTTGCCGACGCGGTCCCAGTACCGGAAGGCGCTGACCATGGTCAGCTGGGCGGCGTCGTCCAGGATGCCGGGGTCGGCTTCTTGCCAGATCAGATACCGGCGCACCATCGGCTCATAGTGGCGAAAGAACTCTTCGAAGCCCGCCGGGCCGTATTGCGCTGTGCTCGCGGCGGGCTGACGCCCGGGCGGTGGGGCCGGGTCGGACGCAGTCACTGACGGCCGCCTTTCCTGCGGGGCCGCGCGAGGGCCGGGGCGACCTCGTAGGTGCGCTGACGGCCACTCTCGTCAACTTCGTCCACGCGCCCGCCGTGGGGAAGCCGATCCAGGATCTCCACTGTGGTGGCCCGGCGTTCCCTCTCCGATGTCGCAGCCGCGCGTCCCCGCGCCAGCTCCAGCAGGATTTCCCCCAATCCTGTACGCCCGCGTCGGTTCATCAGCCGCATAGCCAGTGCCAGCGCGAACACAGCGCCGGATCCGACCATCGTGGCAACTTCTCCGCCCATCCCCAGCCCTTCCCTTGAGAGCCGTTCCGGGCCGCGCCGATGCAACCCACGCTCTCGTCTCACCTCACATAAGGGCAGGGCCCCCGGGAACGTGTAGCCGGGATCGGGAAAAAACGTCCATCGCTCAGTGTTCGGCGCCCTGGCCTGCCGTGGACGGGGCGATCCGCAGCATGGTCGGGCTCGTGGTCGGGATGCGGCCACGAGCCCGACCATGCTGCGATGCGGGGCTACCGGTTCTGGATGGTGCTGCGGTCGATGCGGCCCTGGAGCGTGGGCGGCCAGTCCCGTTCCAAGGCTCGTGGTGGTGGCGTGGTCGTCGCGGCGTACCTGCAGGATCACCGTGAAGTCCCGCCTCTGTCTCTTGTGCTCACCGTGCCTTCGGCAACGCGTCCAGCGGGCACCGTGCCTCCCCGGCGCCGCGGCCGGCCACGCGCCATACCGGCTCATCGGGCCCCTGTCGGGTCAGCTGTGCCAGCGTCGTGGTCGCCACGATGATCCGGTAGTTCACGCTGTGGACGTGCTGGGCGCGCTGGTGGAAGGTCGCTTCCCGGGTGGCCGGGGCCGCGCGACGCGGGGCGGGGGCGAAGACGAACAGCACCGGCGGGAAGGAGCGCTCAAGGGACGGCCCGGCGTAGGTCTCCTGCCAGTGGCTGCGCGGGGCCCGGGCGGCGTTCCCGCGTCCGGTCGCCGGTGCGTTGCGGTAGGCGTCGTAGCGCTCCAGTTTGGCGATCAGGCGGGCGTAGGACATGGTGCGGTCGATCTCCACGAACGCGCTGGAGCCGTTGTTCAGGAGTACCACGGCGTCGGGCACGAGGTCTCCGGCCGGAGTGGGGTGGGCGACTTCCACCTGCCAGTCGGCGTGGTCGGCCGCCTCCGCCTGGTGGAAGGCGATGACGGTGTCGACGAGGGCAAGGCCGTGTTCCCGCAGGCCCGTCTTGCCGGTGGCGCGGCCGGCCCTCGGCTGAAGAACGCCGGAGGCGGCGGCTTCGGCGAGACCCGCCGGGGTGCAGTACCAGTAGCTCTGCTGGGCGCGGTGGGTCCGTCCGACCAGCACCGGGGATTCGGCGAGCAGGTTGCGCAGCGCACGCCGGACGTGGTCGGTGTCCTGCTGGTGGGGAAGCAGCAGCGCCTTGAGCTGGCGGGGTGTGGCAAGGCGCAGCTGAGCGAGGGTGAGCAGGACCTCGCCGCGGATCTCCGCTCCGGCCTTCGCCGCCGTCTTGTGGGCCCGGGACGCTTCTCCAGGTACATCAGTAGTAGGAGAAGAGAAGTTGCAACCGTCCGGGGCGGGCGAATCCGGGTTCTGATCAGCGACAACGGTCAGACGGCGGCTCGGGGCTGCGGGGCTGGGAGCGGGGCTTGCCACAGGGCTCACTGCGGGGCTCGCTATCGCAGCGGTACTCGCCGGAGCCGGCGGAGTGTGCGGGGTGGGGGCGGTGGTCATCGCGTCCTCGGATTTCTCCGGCCGCACGCAGCCGGATCGGCAATCGTCCGGCCCACACGCGAATCTGCGCACGAGCCGGAGCCACCGTGAGGGAGCACCCCTTGTCCGCGGCCTGTTCATCCGAGCCAGCGATGTCCGTTATGACCCTTGACCACTCCTTGACCGGACGGGTCGTCCGTGGCTGATGCCACACCGCCCGGCGGGAGTTCAGCGGCCCGACTGGGAAGCGCCCTCCACCAGTTGGACGACGACATCAAGGATTCCCTGGCCGAACGCCGTGGGAGCGATCAGCACGCCGAAGACCAGCACGATGACGACAGTCAGCTTCTCGTCGAACCGGCTCCGAGCCTGCGTACGCCGCCGCAGCCGCACGACGATGATGACCGCCAGCAGAACCGCCACGTTGATCGTCAGTAACACCCGGCCAGCCCTCCCCCATCAGACACAACCGTCCGCCGACCTGTGTAACCCCACCCACTCCACATGGCGGCCCGATTACTGATCCTTGGCGGCAAAACGCTTCTGCCCGACTGAATTCACGGCCTTGACCAGCCCATACAGTCGCGCACCGCAACGTGCGCATCGGTCACATCCCGGCAGTCGGCTCGGTGACTTCGTTCCTCGCCCCGCCGGACGGTCCCCCGACCTGGACCGCCTCCCCGAACAGCGGCAGCGATCACGGCGCGGTCGTAGCGCAGTGGCCCGCGCGGGATGGTCCCACTCTCCTGGTTGAAGCAGCAGACCTCTCCCAGCAGGCAGAGCAGCAGGGGCGGCAGGGGCGTCGCGCCGTCGTGACAGCGCACGATTCCATACAACGGGCCCCGGGGAGGTTGCCTCCCCAGGGCCCGTTGTATGGAGGGACGAGGGTCAGATGTCCCCGGGCACTGTGGCGGTGAGCCAGTCGGCGGCTTCGGCGTCGGTCATGAGGAGCACCTGCGTCTGGTGGGCGGTGCCGTCTTGGACGACGTGAACGTGGGCCGGACGGGCGCTACAACTCGCACCACTCTCCCAGATCCTCAAACGTCCCAGTCAGACAGAAGTTCTGAACAATATTCCAGGCGTGGTGGACGCTCAGTACGAAGTCTCCCGCGAAAACTGCCAGATCATCGATGATTGGAACGTCAACCGTTGTTTCTGGTGGAAGCGTGCCATCCCCCGCAAGGAGGAACACGCTCTCATCGTCGGTGTGCGTCGGTGCGGACCCAGGTCTCCTTGTCGTTGTTGACGCTGTGACTTTCTCCTCCCGGGCGGTTCCGTCGAGTTCCTTCTCACCGTTCAGGCCGCGCATGTAGAGCGTGGCCGTGTGGCACCGCACGGCAGTTACGACGTGCTCAACGACCCTGGCAAAGGCCATGTGGGCCGGGAGCATCGGTTGGTGTCGATCTCGCGCAAGTTTGGGCCGACGGGCTGCGAGCTTAGGACTTATCTTGGCCCTGGGTCACTTCTCCCGGGTGAAGCGGACGTCGAGGCTGCAGGGGTCGTCGGGGTCCAAGGTCGCACAGAGAGTCTTGCCGCCGTCCACGACCGCGAAGTCGAGCAAGCAGCCCCAATCCATGTACTTGCGGGCCAGTCCGAGGCCGATCCAGGAACCCGACTTCGCCGTCTCGGCCCTGTGGCTTCCGTTGGCGTCGTCGACGAAGAAGCCCCAGGCGCCGCTGGATTTCCCGCCGGGGCAGTCGGCCGTGGCGAGCTTCTTGGAATCGAGGCCCGTGGCGGTGAACTCCCGGTCGGCGGAGAAGGAGATCCTTTCGCCGTCCGGTCCCTTCCAATCCCCCACGATGTGCTCTGCCGGGACCTCCTCCGTGTCCCCGGTGGCGGCGCACGCCACCGCCAGCAGAAGGGGAAGCAAGGCGATGGCAGCCAGGAGTCCGGCCCTCCGGTGATTCTTGAACACGATGACATCCTCGGGTTGACCAGGCCGCCGGGTGACCGGTCCTGGTAGAAGCCTTCCTTGCTGAAGCGGATCACCGCCACGGGGTCCTCAACCCACTCCAGCACCCTCTGGATCACGCGCTCGCCAGCCGGGTGCACAGTCCTCCGCATGAACGAGGAGCTGCTCCACGAAGCCCCCTGCCCGCTGCGCCGCCGCCCCTTCGTGCCGCGCGACCGTCGACGTCCGCTCCACCAGCCACACCCCGGCGCAAACGGACAAGGTTCCGCCCTGCAACAGGTGCGCGATCGACACGGCCCGCGCACAGGCCGTCGCCCATCCTTCTGCGGCCATGAGGGCAGGTTCTACGACGCGGGAACCTGCCCTCGTGGCCAGCGAGCCGGCTACAGCTCTCCTCGTGCCGAGGTCAGTCGGTAGGGGCGGTTTCACGACCCTTGTGCTGGAGGAGCAGCTGCAGCATCTTGTCGAACTCGGTCGGCGGCATCCTGTGGATCAGGTACATCGCCGCCATCTGTCCATCCTCGTAGGGGAAGCGCTTCGGCTGCTTGCCCGCGCTCTGGTCGTCCCCAGGTGGGTCGTCGTGTGGGCGTGGTTCTGGGACGGACTGCCCGTTCGTGTCTGACTGTTCTTGGTTGCTCTGTCCCAGCTGCCCTGCTGCGGGCTCCCTACTACTGGGTGGTCGACCCTCGTTACCTTGCCGGTGTGCGGCTGGTTCGCTGGTCTCGGCGGGCGATTCGTTCGAGACGCCCTCCTCTATTACGCCGTAATTGCCGTCGGTCGTCTTGGTGCCGTGGGCGGCAGACGTCTCGGTCGCCTCAGGCTTCCTGGAGCGCTCTCGCTTGGCTTCTTCTTTGCGGGCCCGTTGCTCCTTGAGATCTTCAAGAGCCGCTTCCTGCTCGGCGGCCGGCTTGTTACCCACGGCGCGCAGCAAGTCGATGGGCTCTTTGCCGATCCGGGCCTGGAGTTCCGGTGTGAGGTTGAGGAGGGCAAGGCGTTGCGAGACCCAGCCTTGGGAACGGTGGAGCCGCTTGGCGAGGGCGGTCTGACTGCCGTGGATGGCCAGGAGGCGTCGAAGGGCTCGGGCTTCGTCGAGTTCTTCGAGGTCTTGACGGTGGATGTTGGCGACGAGGGCGGATTCGAGGAGTTCTTCGGATGTGGTGCCCTGGTCGTCGCTGACCATGATCTTGACGGTCGTGAGTTTTGCGTCGCGGGCAGCTGCGAGGCGGCTGCTGCCGTCGATGACGACGTGGGTGGTGTCGGGTTCGAGGTCTGCTTCGCGGTCGGGGTTGGCCTTGATGTAGGCGTCGCGGTTCATGACCGTGATGGCCTGCTTCTGGCCGTGTGTCGACAGGCTGCCTGCGAGGTCGGTGAGGTCGCCGAGGGCGGAGCGGGGGTTGTCGGGGTTGAGGCTGATGCGGTGCGGGGGGAGTTCGGTGGGGGCGGCAGCGCCGTCGGTGGGGACGCCAGTGGCGGCGGCGACTGCCTGTCGGCGGGCGCTGATGGGGCGTACTCCCCCGCCGAAGCGGCCTGCACCCAGTTGATCGGCCTTGCTCATGCGATCTCCCGGGCCAGTGCGCGCATGCCGATCGCCTGCTGTGACTTGGGGGCGTATGACAGCAGGGGTTGCTTCATCCGAACTGCTTCCTTCTGTTCCTTGAGGTCGCCGATGAGGCCGACGACCCGGGGATCCTTTATGTCGACCCACCCCTGTAGTGAGGAGGTGGCGATGAAGCCCCGGCGAGAGTCGTAGAGGTTGACGACAATGCCGAGGTAGTCGATGTCGACTTGGAGGTCTCCGCGCAGGTCATCGATCTGTGTGGTGAGCAGTTCGTAGGCGTCGGCGGAGCTGTCCTCTGCCTGCACGACGATCAGGGCGCCGGACTGGCCTGGCCTTTCGCCGTCGCGACGGCGGCCGTAGTAGGCCGCGGCGTCCATGCTGAGGCCAAGGCTGGGTGGACAGTCCACGAGGATCACGTCGTAGTCGGCTTCGAGCGTGGCGAGCGCGCGTTCCAAGGCGGCTTCGCGGGCTCGCACAGCGGACAGGCGCACGTCGAGGAGGAAGGCGTCATTGCAGGCTGGCAGGAGGTGGAGTCGACCGTCGAAGACCGTGTCGTCGACGGAGACGATGAGGTCCCGGAGGTCGCCCTTGGGGTCTCCGGCCATGTGGTTGGTGAGGCTGTCGCCGTTCATCGGCAGGGGTGACGCCCCGAGTTGGTTGGTGAGGTGGCACTGCGGGTCGAAGTCGACGAGCAGGACGCGCAGTCCGAGGCCTGGCAGGTTCTCGATGTCGAGCGGGTCGCTTGCCGGGGACTCGTCGGAGTGGGCGTCGCTCGCGCGCAGGGCCTTGGCGAGCGCCTTGGCGACCCGAACGGCGTAAAGGGCGTTGGGGTCTTCGGCGAGTGCCTCACCGAGGCCGGCGGTGATCGCTGTCTTGCCTACGCCGCCCTTCTGGTTGCACACGATGATGCGTCGGGTTACCTCGGGTCGTGTGACGTCGGGGGCGGGGTTGGCGTCGAGCCAGAGCTGGACGGACTGGGCTAGGCCTTGGATGAGGGAGACCCCGCGGTCCGATGCGACTTGGCGGAACTCCTCCCACTGGCCGGGAGGGAGGAAGGTGGAGAAGGAGTCGGCGCCCGCGGTGTCGACTGTGGCTGTTGCGGAGGCCAGGCTGCACCAGTCGCGGATGCCCTGTTCGACGGCGGCCTGGATCTCGATGCCGTGTTGCGCAGCTCTGACTTTGAGGTTCTGCCGGAGCCATCCCGGCAGTTTGGAGACGACCTTCTCGCGGTCGCTGGAAGTGGCTGGAGAACTCATGGCTGACACCTTACTAACGTCCATGATCCTTAGCTGCATCGACACGTTAGTTAGAACACTTGTGAGGTATCAGTTGCCTTGCCCACGGACCGGACACCTATTAGGGCGTAACACCACACCTCCTGCTACGGCGGGGCCCGGCCCGCGCTGCGTGGGTGGCCGCTGGCACTCGCAGTCGGCATCGGGCCCTGCCTATTACGCCGTAATAGGCAGGGCCTGGCACCTGTTCGGCACCAGGACAGAGGCCAACTGGCAGGCATCGCCCACCACTGAGCGACATCCAGCGTCGTCCACACACGGACACAGCGACGCCGACTCGGTCCGACCGGCGTCGGCGCTCGTCGCGAAACGCGGGGGGAGAGCCGGTCATTCAGAGCGACATCGCGGGCGAGCAGCCAACAGTTTGGCCCTCATGGGCAGGTGGCACTCGCGGCGGCATCGAGCCGGGTCTATTACGGCGTAATAGACCCGCGGCCCGTCACGTGTTCCGACGCTACCCGGACAGAGGCGATTGTCCTGTCTCATCAAAGTTAGTCGTCTGCGTGGCGCTGACCTGCCTGAACTGGATTGGGTGGGACGCGTGGGCTCGGTTCGTTGAGCAGCCTGCGCGTCTGTCCGTCTCATGTGACCTCAGTTGATCCGGTTCGCCTGAGACGACGTCGATGGATCGTCGCGGTGCCGTATCCACCGATGCCGCTGGCTAATTCCCAGGTCAGCAGCTTGCTTTGACGGGCAGGATCGGGGCCATGTCGATGGATGCGTTGGTGGTCCGGGCCCTGGGCTCTGGGAGGACCTGGCCCGGGTGCCGGTGTCGTTCGCCCCGCCGGATGGTGTAAACGTGGTGGTCTCCTCGCGGTCCGGGCTGTGCCCAGTGGGCTGGGTCGGAGTGGCAGTTCTGGGCGGATCAGCGATCGTGAGCGCGCCGAGTGGCAGTGTCGCCGTGATCGTTCGTGACGCGCTGGGGAGGCTGCCGGTTGAGGCCGTCGTGGATAGCGCTTCGGTCCGGAGGGTCCTTCCGGTGTCTCGGGTGCTCGGGCCGGCGGCGCTTTCATATGTGTCCCCAGCCGGTTTCCGGCCGGTTGAAGCTGGCGCGTTGTCAGTGGAGCAACTGTCAGCCACTCACCCGGATTTGCGGATCTTGGAGCAGGTGGCTGGTCATGAGGACGCTGGTGAAGCTGGTCTGGACGAGATCACGTCGCCCGCGTTCGTGGCTCGCAAGCATGGCCAGGTGGTTGCTGCTGCGAGATATCGGGCCTGGCCGAGGCGGACGGCCCATATCGGCGTGCTGACGGCGCCAGAAGTACGAGGGCGAGGACTAGATGATTAGTTCCGATGTGGCTCAGTGGTCGTAGGCGGTCAGGGACCTGGTGATGGGTGCGCCGATGGTGCGGTTGTGCCAGATCGCGCAGG
>NZ_JBVIYK010000037.1:0-20523 GCF_055592645.1 Streptomyces sp. NPDC041108
TCCCGCTCAACCTGACTGCTTCGCAGTCAGGTTGATGCTCCGTCCGCTGCGCTCCCGGAGCTGCGGGACTTCGTCCCGCTGTCAGGCTTCCGCTTCGCTCCAGCCTGGCGAGGCGGGTCCGCTGCGCTCCCCCGCCTGACGGTCCTTCCGGCTGCGCCTCCAGGACCTGGGGCCCGCTGGCGCGGGCCGGGCTGGCTACCGGGCGGGTGGGTGGTTATTCGATGTGTCCGGTGGTTGGGTCCACCTGTTTCAAGAAGTCCCGTGCTGACGCCTGCAGTTCCGGCTCGCTCAATGCTCTGGCCGGCTGCACGGCAGAAGTGAAGCCGTACCCGGGGTTGGGGCCTGACAGCCAGGTGAAGTCGTATGTGCCCGGCTCGTCGGGTCGCTCGGTGAGATCGAACGTTTCCCCGTCGACCATCAGTGTCAACCGCCGTGTGCTGCGTCCGTCCATGACTGGTCAGTATGCCGGGGTCCTGGCATCGCTTGTTCGTGCCGGTGTTTCAGGATGGCGTGTGCATCAGGCTGATGCAGCATGTAGCATTGGAGAAAATATGGGACACCCATCAACCACCCGTATCGGGCCCGGTAGTTTAGCAGCCTGGCGGACTGGACGGGGAG
Source organism: Streptomyces sp. NPDC041108 (assembly GCF_055592645.1). Lineage (NCBI taxonomy): Bacteria > Bacillati > Actinomycetota > Actinomycetes > Kitasatosporales > Streptomycetaceae > Streptomyces > Streptomyces sp. NPDC041108. The sequence continues at coordinate 619 of NZ_JBVIYK010000037.1, forward strand.
AAAGGCGTTATGGTTTCCGATGCGCTGAAAGCTGTTGATGACGTGGAGCCGTGGACACCCGCGCATCAGGCCGTGGAGACAAGTGACTACGAGACACTCGCCGTGCTCTTGGACTCCGGGGTCGACCCGAACGAGATGTGCTTCGGGCACACGCTGCTGACTCACGCGATCGACCTCGAGGGAGACAGTCACCTGCAGTCGGGGCATCCACTGCACACGGCCACCACGGCGATCCTGCTGGCGTACGGTGCCGATCCGCGTCTGCCAGCCGCTGATGGGGAGACTCCTCTACAGATCGCCGAGCACTACGACCACGAGCCGGCGCAGCGGCTGCTTCAGCGCTTCCTGGCGCCCAGGGCTGTTGAGGCTCCAGGGAGTGCGCGTGGCGAATGATCGGGAACCTTCGGTACCTTCCCTCCACGGTTCGGGCTGTTCTTACGCGGATGTCTCGATCTATGTGGATGCGGTGGACGGGGCGCGGGCCGTGCCTGGCCGTCGGGCCGCTATGTGTGTCCGGCGAGTACAACGGCTACGCCACGGGCCGGCGGGCCCACCCCTTCGACTTCCTTGAATGGCCGACCGTGCTGGAGTGCGAGACCTCCGCAGGAGCGCCGGCCGATGTGGTGCAGGCCGTCGCGGCCGTGCTCGAAGCACTGTGGCGTGGCGGCTTCAAAGCCGTGGCCGCCTGTGACTTCGAGGACGAGCTGCCCGCACGCGGCGGGGCGGACAGATACCCCTTCCCTCCTGCCTCCGACAGGTCACCAGCTTCTGCTTGGTCGTGATGGAAGAAACTGATTTCTCCCGGGAAAAGAAGGAGTGGAATTCTGTGATCAGCCTCCGGGAGCATCAGGTAACACAAAAAGCAAAAATTCGGGAGTGGGTTAGATTCTTTGCAAGATCGTCTGTGCCTGCTCGGGGAGCGCGGGGCATGCTGGTGTCCGCGACCGGATCCGGGAAAACGATCACCGCTGCCGCAAGTGCGCTCGAGTGCTTCCCGGACGGCCGGCTCCTCGTCACGGTCCCGACCCTGGACCTGCTCGTACAGACCGCCCAGGCGTGGCGCCTGGTGGGCCACAGCTCCCCGATGGTCGCGGTGTGCTCACTGGAGAACGACCCCGTGCTGAACGAGCTGGGGGTACGCACCACCACCAACCCCATCCAGCTCGCCCTGTGGGCCGGGGATGGTCCGGTCATCGTGTTCGCCACGTACGCCTCTCTCGTGGATCGCGAGGACTTCGATGACCCAAAGGGCCAGGGGCGCGTTCGCGGGCCGCTGGAGACCGCTCTGGCGGGTGGAGAGCGCCTTTACGGGCAGCGGATGGACGGTTTTTCGCTCGCCATCATCGATGAGGCCCACTCAACCGCAGGCGATCTTGGCAGGCCATGGGCGGCGATCCACGACAACGCCCGCATCCCCGCCGCCTTCCGGCTCTACCTCACCGCCACCCCACGCATCCTGGCTTCCCCCCGGCCGCAGAAAGTCGCGGACAGCGAGGAACTCGAGATCGCGTCAATGGGCCAGGACTCGGAAACCTACGGGCCCTGGCTGGCCGAACTCGGGCTCTCAGAGGCAATCGAGCGCGCGATCCTCGCCGGATTCGAGATCGACGTACTGGAGATCCGCGACCCCTCCCCCGTCCTCGGGGAATCGGAGGAAGCACTGCGGGGCCGGCGCCTCGCTCTGCTGCAGACCGCGCTCCTGGAGCACGCGGCCGCGTACAACCTGCGTACGGTCATGACCTTCCACCAGAAGGTGGAGGAGGCCATGGCGTTCGCGGAGAAGATGCCCGAGACGGCAGCCGAGCTGTACACCAACGACGCCTCCGACGACGACCTGGCGGCCGCGGACAAGCTGCCGAAGTCCTCGATCGACGCGGAGTTCTACGAACTCGAGGCCGGCCGCCACGTACCCCCGGACCGGGTGTGGTCGGCGTGGCTGTGCGGCGACCACCTCGTATCCGAGCGGCGCGAAGTCCTGCGCCAGTTCGCCAACGGCATCGACGCCGCCGGCCGCCGGGTCCACCGCGCCTTCCTCGCCAGCGTCCGCGTCCTCGGAGAAGGCGTCGACATCACCGGCGAACGGGGAGTCGAGGCCATCTGCTTCGCCGACACCCGCGGCTCCCAGGTCGAGATCGTGCAAAACATCGGCCGCGCGCTCAGGCTCAACCGCGACGGCTCCACGAAAGTCGCGCGGATCATCGTGCCCGTCTTCCTGGAGCCCGGCGAGGACCCCACGGACATGGTCGCCTCCGCCAGTTTTCGCCCCCTTGTAGCCGTTTTGCAGGGACTCCGCAGTCATGATGAACGACTCGTCGAGCAGCTCGCCTCCCGTGCGCTCACGAGCGGGAAGCGCAAGGTGCACGTCCGTCGGGACGAGGACGGGCAGATTGTCGGGGCCGGCGGCGAGGACCAGGAGGACGACACGCAGGCCGCCGCCGAAGCGGCCCTCCTTCACTTCTCCAGCCCGCGCGACGCCGCCACGATCGCCGCTTTCCTGCGCACCCGGGTCTACCGGCCGGAGTCACTGGTGTGGCTGGAGGGTTATCAGGCCCTGCTGCGCTGGCGGAAGGAGAACGAGATCACCGGCCTCTACGCCGTGCCCTACGACGTCGAGGTCGAGGTCGGGGCGACGAAGGCGTTTCCGCTTGGGCGGTGGGTGCACCAGCAGCGCAAGGCCCTGCGGACCGGGGAGCTGGAGGAGCGGCGCAAGACCCTGCTGGACGCGCCTGAGGCCGGGATGGTGTGGGAGCCCGGTGAGGAAGCCTGGGAGAACAAGCTCGCCGCGCTCCGGTCCTACCACCGGGCCACCGGGCACCTCGCTCCGCGTCAGGACGCGGTGTGGGGCGAGGGCGAGGCCATGGTGCCCATCGGGCAGTACATGGCCAACCTGCGCCGCAAGGGCGGCCTCGGGAAGGACCCGAAGCGCGCGGAGGAGCGCGCGAAGCAGCTGGCCGCGATCGACCCGGACTGGGACTGCACATGGCCGCTCAACTGGCAACGCCACTACCGGGTGCTCGCCGATCTGGTCGACGCCGACGGCGTCCTGCCCTACATCGCGCCGGGCGTCACCTTCGAGGGCGATGACATCGGAACGTGGAGGTGGCGGCAGCAGGAGCCGGGCACCTGGGCGCAGCTCCTGCCCGAGCAGCGCGAGCGGCTGACCGCGCTGGGCGTGCAGGGTGCCTCCCTGGCCGTGACGGCCGCCGCCCCGGCGGAGCTCCCTCCAGCGCCGGCCGACGCGGCCAAGAACCCGAAGAAGGCCGGGAGCAAGGCTGAGGCGGCGTTCCAGCGGGGACTGGCCGCCCTGGCGCAGTGGGTGGAGCGGGAAGGGCAGCGGACCGTCCCGCGCAGCACGGTCGTGGAGATCACAGTCGACGGCGAGGCCGAGCCGGTGCCGGTGAAGCTGGGCGTGTGGCTCTCGAACACCAAGTCGAGGCGCGACAAGCTCACGGGGGAGCAGCTCGCCGCCCTCGCCGCGCTGGGCATGGACTGGGCGGGCGCGGTCCTGGCGGTCGAGGCCGCCCCTGCGCAGCCCGCTCCGTCGGCGGCCCCGACGGAGCGGCCGCCGTGGGATCACCACGAGGAGTGCGACAAGACGCACTACGAGGGCGGGACTTGCACCTGCGACCTCATCGAGCGGTACGGACCGAACACCGAACGCGACGACTACTGACCCTGCTCCCGCACCGTGACCGTTCCCCGGGCCTTTGGAGGCCCGGGGAACGGCAAGCCAACCGTGCCTAGATTGCACGAAGCTCGGAGCTGATCCCCATGCCGTCAAGGTCGCTCACGAGCCTCCAGTAAACGTCGCTCTCGTAGAAGCTCGCTGCATCGCCGTTCCCCTCAGCGGGGTCGATCTTGTCCATCTCGGGGACGTCGTAGGCCACCGTGTAACCGGCCTCCGCATCGTTCCACTGGACCCGGACCACCATGTCCGCTGTGCCGATGTCGTAATTGTCGTTCCCGTAGTTCTTAGCGATGTACTCGAACGGGTACGTGAACGTATAGCTGTCGTCCTTCTTGATCGACCGCAGGTAGTCCAGCTCGTTCTCGAAGCCATAGTTGTTCGACTCACTCCACATGGAAGGAGCGTAGTGCTCTGCACCTCTGCCAGAGTCGACACCATGGGCCAGCAGGCAAAGCGCTCGTAGACCGCGGAGCCCGTAGACGGTGCCTCCGCCCCGCGGTCCTGGAACACTTGGGTCATGCCACTCATCCGTGACCTCGTCCAAGCCGATTACTCGGTGGTGGAGGAGCTGCTGTACTCGAACCATCTGGGAGACGGCAGGTTCTACGACCCCGAGGGCCTGGACGTCGTCGTGGCCGAACTCCGCGGGTCTGTCGTCGGGGTCGCTGAGTTCCAGCTCCACTGCGACTTCGGGCACGACAAAGGCCGGGAGGCGCATCCCGGCGAGCAGACGTTCGTCTTGACGATGGCCGTCGCTCATGCCGCTCGTCGCGGCGGGGTCGGTCGGGCGCTTCTCGCCGAGATCGCCCGCCGGGCCCAGGAAGCCGGCCACACGTTCCTGGCACTGGTGCCGCAAGACGGCGGCGATGCGGCTGACCGGCAGGCGTTCTTCCAGGCGTGCGGGTTCACGCTCTACGGCCCCGCCGGACCGGGCGCGGCGTGGGGCTGCCCGGTCTCGGAGATTCTCGCCGTGAAGGGCACGGCTGCCACCGCCGGTGAGTAACCCGCACTGGGCTGTGGCCTGAGCGGAACCGTGTCCGCCTTGCCGGTCGGGGAGTTGACCGGGCAGGGAGAACATCACCACTGCGGCCGAATCCACGGTGTCCGGTGCCGCGATCGAGCAGTTGCTGTTCACCACCGACTGGCTCACGGGCGGGCGCGCCACCGCGAACATCGCCCTCACCGAGCAGGCGGCCTCCGGTGGGCTGGTGGAGCAGGCGTACCCGTCGGCGGGTGAGGCTGATCGGCCGCAGGCCAGGAATTCCGCATAGGCCGTGGTCTTCGTGGTGGAAGGGCAGAAGGCGGCTGGCGACGCGGCATGCCGTGTTGGTGTGGATCTCCAGGTGCGCCGGCTGGTGGCAGATGGAGTTCAGATAGCCGCTGATGCCGGCCATCGCAGTCTTTCCCGGCTGCTCGAGAGGATGTGGGTGCTCGCGGTTGCTCATCAGGCACTCGAAAGGAGGCCTTGAAAGGCCATTTGTCCGCGGTCCTTGGGATCCAGGGTAGGGCGGTTGCCGGTCACCTGGAGCGGTCCCGTCTCGGGCAGGTACAGGAGGCGTCCGACTTCGTTCCTGATCCGCTTGTCGGTCGTGTGCGGCACAGCGCTCCTGCTCCAGCTGCCCCCGGGCGGCAGCCGTGGAGGAGAGAGCATGCACGGATACCGAAAGACGATCTTTAAGGACCGGGCATCCCACCCTTGAGGTCTCTGCGCCTCCGCCCGGGCGGACCGCTCGCCTCCAGACCGTCCCTGGCCTGTCGGAGACCAACGCTACCGAACCGTGCCTCACAGACGACCCCGACACGCCACGCCCTGCGACACACGACCCGTCTCGGTGGTAGTTGATCCGCTGTGAGCCGTGCTTGGTCGGACGCAGGGTCTCTCAATTCGCTTCGTAGACCTGCGGCATTTTGATGTGCCGGATGTTTTCGCCGCGGAGAGGTTCGGGGAGCGCTTGTGTCGTGATGACCTGTGTGCCCGTAGCTTGAGCGGCTTCTCCCAGGTCCTGCAGGACGGCCTTGATGACGCTGGCGTCGATGCCTTGCTGGTAGGGGTTGTCGAGCATCAGGAATCCGGGGAAGGCGCACTCTTCGTCCAGGTCGTTTGCCAGGAAGAGGGTGGCGTAGCTGTAGGCGAGGAAGAACAGCACCCGTAGTTCGGCGCCGAGGATCTGGTTCCAGGGGCGGGTGCCGACGTAGAAGGTGAGGTCGCTGTCGCTGATGGTGATGCTTCCCTTGACCCAGCCGTGTCCTCGGTAGGTCTGGAGGAAGGAGTTCATGCGGTCTGCGAAGAGGGCGCAACGGTCGGCCGGGGAGAGGCCGGCGGCTTGGTGCGGGGGCTGGGCCTCGGTGATGTCGTTCAGGGCTTGCTGGGCTGATGCGACGGTCTGGGTGGCCTCGATGCGGCGTTGCAGGATCTCTTCGATAGCCGGGAAGGCGGTCATCTTCTGTTCCAGCTGCGCGATGTTTCCGGCGAGGTCCTCCAGCGCTGTCATGAAGGGGGCCAGTTGGGCGGCTCGTTCGTTGTTGATGCGCTTGGCCAGTTCGGCTTGTTGCTGTTCCAGGTGAGTGCGGCGGTCATGGGCAGTTTGCAGATCGCTGGCAGTGCGGGCGATGACGTCTTGCAGGTCTGCCAGTTCTGATTCCAAGGAGCGGACTTCAACTTGGGCGCGCCGTCGGCGTTGGTCGTCGCTGACGGGCTGGTTGCAGAGGTAGCAGGCGTCGTCGTCGTGGGGGCGGCGTGGATCGACATTTTGTTCGCAGGCGGGGCAGAGCCGGACAGGCAGGGCGTCGAAGAGTTCGACGGAGGTGATGAGGCGCTGCATGCGGCCGATTTCTGCGGTGACGGTCTGCGCTGACTGCTTGTGCTCGTGGTGGAGTTGCTCAAGGGCGGTCACCTCGTCGAGGGCGCGCTGGAGGCGGCGTGAGGTGTTCTCGTAGTCGGTGGTGAGGGTGGTGTCGTAGCCGGCGCCGGTGGTCTCGTGGCCGCCGTGGACCATGTTGTTGATGTCGGCGGTGAGCTGTCGGCGCTGCTCGTAGGCGGCATCGAGCTCAGCTCGGACGGCGTCGCGGGCGGCTGCTACTTGTTCCAGTGAGCGGGCCACGGGGATGTTGAGGCGGTCGGAGATGGCGGTGACGGCCTGGAGGGTGCTCTCCTGGACTTCGCGTTCGACGGCTTGGGCTTCGGCCAGGCGTTTCCTGGCTTGGGCGATATGGAAGTCCTTGTTGGAGTACTTGACGCGGGCGAATCCGAGGAGCTGGCTCACGACGGCGCGCCGGATGAACTCGGCTTCCTTGTTGGCGAAGTCGGTCCAGGAGTCTTCGTTGCGGTAGATGTGGCGCAGGGTGTTACGGAAAGACAAGGGCGTGAGCTGGTTGGCTGATTCGGCGACGATTCCCTTGGGGATTTGCAGGTCGGGCCAGTCGAGCTCCTGCAGGATCCAGCTGGAAAAGGCGTCGACGTTCAGGTCGTCTCCGTCGATGTAGACCTTGTTCAGGCGCCCGTGCTGGAGGGACCTGGTCAACTTGTGCGGGCGGCCGTTCAGGGTCAGGTCAGTGCTGATTTCGACGTACTTCTCGGCTACCGCCATGGTCAGGGCGTCTCGGGGGCTGTCCCGGTCGCCGAGACAGTAGTCGATCGCCTTGAGCGTGGTGGTCTTGGAGCTGTTGCGGACCCCGGTGATGATATTGAGCATGCCGGAGCGGAAGGTGTACTCGTCGATTTCGCCGGTGTGCTGCACGAGCCGGACGGACTCGACACGGATGCCGCGGCCGGGGTGTGCGATGACGGGCTTGGTCATGGCTGGATCTCCTGGCGGAAGGGCGCGTTGCCGACCTCGTCCGGGAACAGCTCGTAGATCAGGTCTTTGAGCTGGGTGCCGGTCATGCCGGCGAGGTTGCCTTGCATGGCTTCGCAGCGACGGACCAGCGGCTGGAACTGAGAGGTGCGCGCGAGCCGCTCCGCAGCCTTGCGGCCGGCGGCCTTGAGCTTGATGCGTTCGGGCTTGTGGCTGGTGGTGACGGTGACCAGTTCGCGTGAGACGAGGAAGGCCAGGAACTGCCGGTAGCGGTGGTCCCAGGGGCCGTAGCGATAGCGGACCATGGGCGCTTCGACCTCAGTGGAGTCCTGGGCCAAGAAGGCGTCACCGAGCGGCACGACCTGCGGCATGGCGGCATGGGCGCGTTCCAGGAACCCGGGGTAGCGCAAGAAGAAGTCGAGTTTAGCGAACTTCGTCCGGCCGGCGATGTAGAAGCCCGGCTGCTGACCGCACAGGTGGATGAGCAGTAACAGGCGCGCGGCGTGGAAGTCCGGGGAGTCGTCCGGGTCCCAGGGACGGTGCAGGGGCGGGACGACGCGGCTGCCGATTTTATGAGGCATCGACGTACCTGTTCAGGCAGCGTGCGGTGATGTCGCTGAGGGTGGCCAGGGCATCAACGAGGTTGTACGTGCGATCAGCTACCTGGGGCATCTGGGCGACTTTGAGAACCGTGGCCTGGTAGGCGTCGGAGCCTGGAGAGATGAGGCCGCTGCGCCGCTCGGCCATGGTGACGGTGCACAGGGCGTGAACGTCGTCGGCCAGGTCGTCGAGCTGCTGCCGTCTGGTGCCGATGCTGGCCCGGCGTCTGCGGCGGAAGGTGAGCATGGCATCGTGCTGGGCTTCGGCTTCCACGTCGGAGACGCCTGCTGGCCGGAGTTTCTCCTGGAGTGTCATCAAGGGTTCCGTGGAGCCGTCGCTGCGTCGGCCGGTGACCTTGCGCACGCTGTCTTCCAGGGTTGCCTGGAAGGTATCGCGGCTGACGCTCTGCGCCCGCAGGGCCCGGGCGCTGCGGGCGATGCCCTCTATCAGACGGGTCATCGCCTCCTCCACCTCCGCGTACATCGGCCCGGTGCCCAGGAGCGCACCGACGTGCGGGGCCAGACGATGCAACGCTTCTCGTTCGACGTCTTCGATCGTGCGGCCGGCGACGAGGACATCTAGCCGGTCCACGCACCAGGCAATGTCGCGGCCGTCCGGGAGCTGCAGATCGCTCATCCGTTCTATAACGGCGTTGCGCGTGGGCTCGCTCACCGGCCCGCGGGGGCGGTCCCGTTCCACCGCAAACTCATACAGATTAGGCTGCGGTATCTCGTTGATGATCAGCGTGAAGCGGGTGTCATCCGGAAGAGGCTTGCCAAGAAACAACTTGCCGAGATAGCTCGTCTCCACCGTCTTCTGCGGAGTTTCCGGCCTGCAGACGCTGGCCACACTGTGCCGCGTACCGGCCTCTTCAATCGTCTTGACCTGGCGGTAGTTCGGCGCGCCATCGCGGTAGCAGAGGATGTCTTCCAGGTCTTCCCAGGACACCGAAGTCCACTGCCCATCCAGCATGTCCAGGCAGTCCAGGAGAGTGACTACATCCTGGTAGGCGAAACCCCGCCGGCTGCGCCGCCCGCCATCAGCAGGTGCCAAAGCCATTGGCACTCCCTGACGCCCCCCGGCCCAGCGCTTTCATACAACCGGCACACACGTCTTGTCGCACCTATACCCCCCAACGACATCGGAAAGGCAGTAGATCACCACTTGCTTCAGGGGGGCAACGGTCAGCACCGAATCGAACGCCGTGCGTGACAATAAGCGATCTGCCGTCGCCCCTGCCCACCAAGAGGCCATGCAGTCACCCGGACGGCCGACGACCTGAGTGGAAGGCATGGTGCGTGATGTGGCCGCTGCCGGAGCCGATGCTCACCACCCCCGTGTCCGTGCCGATCTGCGGCCTGGCTGTGCTGCGGAGCCGAAGTTATCGACAGGGTTTGGCACTGTCCGTTGTCCACGGAACTCATGAGGTCCATGCGACGGCTTCCCGGCTCCGCCGGGCTCCTACAGATGGACCAGGGCCTGTCCGATCGGCGGGGAGTGAACACCGGACAGGCCCTGGCGCTTCGGGCGCGATTGAGCGCGCGGGGGAGATCGGCTGGGGTGATCCCGTGGCCGTCGTCGGGGTCAGTCCAGCAGCAGGACGGTGGTGTCCGGCGGCAGCGTCCCATCCTTGCTCAGCGGTGCTGAGGCGAGGAGGGGGCTCAAGGCGTCGGGGAGCGGGATCGGCCGGTCCGAGAGGTTGACCGCGCACAGCAGGCCGTTGCCGCGTTCGAAGAAGAGTGTGTCGGGCGGGCTGTCCAGCCAGCGGAACTCCTCGCCTCGCAGATTGGGGTTGGTGCGGCGCAGGCGCAGGGCGGAGCGGTAGAGCTGGAACATGGAGGTGCGGTCGGCCTGGTTGGCTTCGGCGGTGTAGTACTTCCAGTCGTCGGGCTGCGGAAGCCAGGGCGTGGCGGACCCGTATGTGCTGAAGCCGAAGGGCGGGGTGTCGTCGGCCCAGGGAAGGGGGACGCGGCAGCCGTCGCGGCCTCGGATGGTGTGGCCGGAGCGTTCCCAGGTGGGGTCCTGGAGGGCCGACTCGGGGAGGTCTTCGACCTCGTAGAGGCCGAGTTCCTCGCCCTGGTAGATGTACGCGCCGCCGGGCAGGGCCAGCATCAGCAGGGCCGCCGCCCGTGCTCGGCGGGTGCCGAGGGTGAGGTCGGTGGGGTGGCCATGGTGGCGCGTCGGGGTGGTCACGCCGGTGTGGGCGCGGCCGTAGCGGGTGACGTGGCGTGTTTCGTCGTGGTTGGAGAGGACCCAGGTGGCGGGGGCGCCGACCTTCGCCAGATCGGTGGTCGTGCGGTCGATGACCTCCTTCAGCTTGTCCGCTTCCAGGGCGCACTTGAGGAAGTCGAAGTTGAAGGCGGTGTGGAGTTCGTCCGCGCGGAGGTAGTCGGGCATGCGGCCGGGGCGGACGTGGGCCTCGGCGACGAAGACGCGGGGTTCGGGGTAGCTGTCGGCGATGGCGCGCCAGCTGCGGAAGATGTCGTGGACGCCGTCGCGGTCCCAGTGCGGGTGGTTCTGCTGGTCCTCGCCTGTGATGACGGAGAACTCCGTCAGGCCGAGGTCCGGGAGGGCGGGGTCCTTGACCATGCCGTGGGCGACGTCGATGCGGAAGCCGTCGACGCCCAGGTCGAACCAGAAGCGCAGGATCGACTCGAACTCGGCCCGGACCTCGGGGTTGTCCCAGTTGAGGTCGGGCTGTTCGGGGGCGAAGAGGTGGAGGTACCACTGGCCGTCCGGCGTGCGGGTCCAGGTGGGGCCGCCGAAGGCCGCGTGCCAGTCGTTGGGTGGCAGCGAGCCGTTCTCGCCCTTGCCGTCGCGGAAGATGAACCGGTCTCGTTGCGGGGAGCCGGGCGGCGCCGCCAGTGCCTCCTGGAACCAGGCGTGCTGGTCGGAGGTGTGGTTGGGGACGATGTCCAGGATCACCCGCAGGCCCAGCTCGTGGGCCTCGGTGATCAGTTTCCGGGCCTCGTCGAGGGTGCCGTACGTGGGGTGGATGCCGCGGTAGTCGGAGACGTCATAGCCGCCGTCGGCCAGGGGGGACGGGTACCAGGGGTTGATCCAGATGGCGTCGACCCCGAGGTCGGCCAGGTACCGCAGACGGGAGCGGAGGCCGGCGATGTCGCCGGTTCCGTCTCCGTCGCCGTCGGCGAAGCTGCGTATGTACACCTGGTAGATGACCGCGGAGCGCCACCAGGAGTCGTTCGCGGTGTCCTTCGTGACGTCGTTCGTGGGGGTCGGGTTGCGCATGTAGCTCGGTCCTGTCGGAGGAGGTGTCCGTATCGCAGCGGGTTTCCCGCCCGGCTATCCCTTGGTGGCGCCTGCCGTGCCGCCGCGGACGAAGTGGCGCTGGAAGGCGAAGAAGACCAGGGCCACGGGGATGGTCATGAGCAGGGCTGCCGCGAGCTTGATCGGGTAGAGGTTGCCCTCACCGAGCTGGCCGGAGACGAGTGAGGCGACCCCGGAGGTGAGGGTGTTCAGTTCCGGGCTCTGGCGAGACACGATGAAGTGCGGCAGTTCGTTCCACGATCCCTGGAACGACAGGATGGTCAGGGTGATGAGGGCCGGCTTGGCCATCGGCAGCACGATGGACCAGAAGATTCGGAAGGTGCTCGCGCCGTCGATGCGGGCCGCTTCCTCGACACTGACCGGGATCGACTCGAAGAACTGCTTCATGATGAACACCCCCGCGGCATCCGCGAGCAGCGGCACGATCATTCCGGCGTAGGAGTCGTACATCCCGAGCTGGTTGAGCACGAGGAACTTCGGGATGAGCAGGACCACGCTGGGGACGGCCATGACCGCGATGACGGCGGCGAACAGTGCGCCCCGGCCGCGGAAGCGCAGCCGGGCCAGTGCGTATCCGGCGAGGGAGTCGAAGAACACACGGCCCGCGGTGACGAAGAGTGCGACGACGACGGAGTTCGTGAACCAGCGCGGATAGTCCGCATCGGCGAGCCGGCTGAAGGCGGCTGTCGTGAAGTGCGGGGGCCACAGTGACAGCGGGTGGCTGGTGGCGTCCGCGTCGGTCTTGAAGCTCGTCGCGAGCTGGATGAGGAACGGGTAGATGTAGAGCAGCGCGACGGCGGTGAGGACGGTGTAACCCAGAGCGCGCGTAAGGGCACTGCCGCGGCGCGAGCGGTTGCCTGAGCGGCGGGTTGTGTGTTGCTCGACTGTGTGCGCTGTGGTGTCTGCGTCGGCGAGCTTGTGCTGTGGGCTCATCGCGTGCCTCTGTTGTGGGCGTCGGCTGTGGCCGCCGGGGCGGCTGTGGTGGGCGCGGTTGCGTCGGCTCCCGGGGGTGCGGGGTGGGCCGTTGCGGCGGTGCGGGTCATCCGGCCGCCCTCGTGGTCGGGCCGGATCCGGAGCGTGCCGCTTTCGCCGCGCGCCGGGTGGCTGCCTTGGCGCGGGCCTCGTCCTTGTCGCGCAGGACGAACCGCTGCAGCAGGGTCATCGCGACGATGATCGCGAAGAGGATGAAGGCGATGGCACTGCCCTGTCCCCACTCGTTGTTGATGAACGAGGACTGGTACGACAGGAACGCGGGCGTCATCGTCGTCTTGGCCGGTTCGCCCCGGGTCATGACGTAGATCTGGTCGAAGACCTGCCAGGTGCCGATGAGTCCGAGGGTCAGGACGAGGAAGAGGGTCGGCTTGAGCATGGGCAGCGTGACGTGGCGGAAGCGCTGCCAGCGCCCGGTGCCGTCGATCTCGGCGGCCTCCTCGACCTCGAGGGGTATGTCCTGCAGCGCGGCGAGGAACATGAGCATGAACGTGCCCGCCGTCGTCCACACGACCAATGCGATGATCGCGGTCATGGCCACGCTGGGGCCGGAGAACCACTCCCACAGGGACAGGCCGCCGACGCTCGTGTCGGCGAGTGCGGACGGTGGTGCGTCGGTGTTCACGCCGAGGGCGCCGAGGGCGAGGTGGATGATGCCGCGAGGATCAGCGAACCAGGCCGGTCCATCGACTCCGATCTTCGCCAGCAGTGAGTTGACGACGCCGCTGGAGGAGAAGATGAACAGGAAGACCACCGAGATCGCGACCGAGCTCGTCACCGACGGGAAGTAGTACGCGGTGCGGAAGAACCCCTTGCCCTTCAGCCGTCTGCCGTTGACCAGGAGCGCCAGGCCCATCGCGAGCGCGGTCTGCAGCGGGACGACGAAGAGCACGTAGTAGGCGTTGTTGCGCAGGCTCATCATGAAGTCGCTCTGCGGCAGGCCGGGTTCGGTGACCAGTGGCGCGTAGTTCTGTCCGCCGACGAAGTCCACCCCGGACGAGAAGGGGCTGCCCTGGCCGTTCCAGTCGGACAGGCTCACCCAGAGCGCCATGACGATCGGCACGACCAGGAAGAGTCCGAGCACGACGAGGACGGGTGAGACGAACAGCCAGCCGGCGAGACCTTCCCGGCCCCGGATACCGCCGCGAGGGGCAGGGGTGCGGCGGCTGCCACCAGCCCCTCGACCTGCCTTGGTGCCGTCGGGGCCCGTGTCCTTGCGGCGCCCGCGCGGCACGGAGGACGGGGCGTCGGCCTTCGCGGTGCCTTCCGGGCGGGCCGGGCCCGGGCCGCCACCCGGGCCCTGTGCGGGCCCGGGGTTCGGTTCACTCATCGCAGATTCACTCTCGTTCGGTTCGTATCCGGGTGGTCCGGGTGATCCCGGGTTACTGGCCTACGACCGCCTGCGCGTTCTTCTGCAGTCGCGCGAGGATCTCCTCCGGATCGGCCTTGGGCAGGCCCTGCAGGCCGGTGTCGAAGTCGGCGAGCACCTGGTCGATCTTGGCGACGTTCACCGGGGCCTGGGCGTACGCGGCACCGTCGATGTAGGGCTTGTCCTGCGGGAATTGCGCGACGTAGTCGGCCTGGGCGGACTGTCGCGACGGCATCACGCCGACCGCCTTGGCGAAGGTGAGCTGGTTGTCCTTCTCGGTCATCGCCTTGACGAAGTCGAGGGCCGCGGCCTTGTTCTTGCTCTTCGCCGCGATGCCCCAGCACTGGGTGAAGGCGAGCGTGCCCTTGCCCGCGGGTCCGGCCGGCAGCGGGACCGCCTTGTACTTGACGTCCGGGTAGTCGCTCTTCATCGCGCCGGCGATCCAGTTGCCCTCGATCGTCATGGCGGCCTTCTGCTTGCCGAAGGCTTCGCCCGACCATCCGGAGTCGAGCTGCTTGGGGTACTTGGCCGAGCCGTCGGCGAGCAGCGACCGGACGAACTTCAGGGCCTCAAGGTTCTCCGGCGAGTCCGCGGTGACCTTGGTGGCGTCCTTGTTCGTCACCCAGCCACCGGCCTGGACCATGAAGGCCCCGATCCGGTCGCGCGTGTCGCCGAGCGCCAGGCCGACCTGCTTGCCCGTGGTCAGCTTCTTGGCCACCGCCGCCAGTTCCTCCCAGGTGGTGGGGATGTCGGCGTCCGTCAGGCCGGCCTTCTTCCACGCCTTGGTGTTGATCTGCAGGGCGAGCGTGGAGAAGTCCTTGGGGGCGCAGTAGAGCTTGCCCTCGTAGGTGAAGGCCTGGCGCAGCGCGGGGTAGAAGTCGTCCTTCCCCTCGAAGCTGTCGCCGTACGGTTCGAGGCTGCCCGCGCTCGCGTAGGTCGCGAAGCGGCCGGCGTCGACGTAGAAGACGTCCGGCGGGGTGTTCGCGGCGAAGCCCTGGCCGAGCTGCTGGTTGATGTCCGTGGCCTGGGTGACGGTCGCCTTGTTGCCGGACTTCGTCGCCCATGCGCCGGCCGCGTCGGTGACGGCGTTCTTCTCGGCGTCGCCGCTGGCGGCGATGAGGACCTTGATCGAGGCGGGGCCGCTCGACTCCTGGCTGTCCGCCTTGTCGGTGTCGTCGAACCCACTGCCACCACAGGCCGTCAGGCTGAGCGACAGCAGCGCGACGGCACCGACCGCCCAGCGGATACGCGGATTTCTCATGATAAATCTCCTTGTGCAGGGCCGACCTGACGAGCCGGTGGTAGAGGGGACCGCATCCCGTCGCCGCACTGGGGCTATGAGCGGGATCGCGAGTGTTGGCCGAGCGGGCTGCAGCGGGCTACGGAGCCCGCTCGGCAGGGGAGGAAGGTTCGGGTGTCGCGGGAGCGGCTCAGCCGCTCCCGCGGACCACTAGCCGGGGCGGCAGCAGGACTGGGCTGGGCGGGACGTCCGGCGATTTGGGGGTCGCCAGCAGTTCCTGGAGCATCCGCAGGCAGGCGGCGGCGGCTTCGTCGTACGGCTGCGCCACGCTGCTCAGGCCGACGACCGCCGCAGTCGGGGAGTCGTCGAAGCCGACCACCGCGACATCGGCCCCCGGGCGCAGTCCACGCGCGGTGATCTCGGTCCAGGCCCCCAGCGCCAGCGAGTCGCTCGCGCAGACGATCGCGGTCGGCGGGGTGGGCAGGTCGAGCATCGCCGCGGCGGCCTCGCGACCGGTGTCCAGCCCGTCGGGGACGCCCGCGTCGTAGCCGGCAGGGGTGTCGATTCCGGAGACGGCGAGGAGGGAGGACCAGCCGCTGCGCCGGTCGTCACCTACCTCTAAACCTTCCGGCCAGCCGAGGAAGGCGATCCGCTGGTGGCCGGTCTCGATGAGGTGCCGGGTCGCGGCAAGGGTCCCTTGCGCACCGTCGACATCGACCCAGCCGTGCCGCTCCGGGGCATCTGGTTCAGCCCCCCAGGGGCGGCCGAAGGTCACGAACGGCACTCGGCGTTCGGTGAGCCATGCCGTCCGGCGGTCGCCGGCGTGGGTGGCGTGCAGGACGAAGGCGTCGAGATCGTGATCGTCGAGGAGCTGTTCGTACAGGGAGCACTCGTGGTCGTCGTCGGTCGCCGTGAACACCACGATCCGGTAGCCGGCCTCCTGGGTACGGGCGGTCAGCGACTGCAGGAAGTGGGCGAGGACGGCGCCGTTGACGCCGTCGCGCGGCGGCTCGATGCGGGCGCCGATCAGCTGGGAACGCCGGGTCCGCAGCGTCCGGGAAGCCTGGTTCGGGCGGTAGTTGAGCTCCTTGATGGCGGCCTGCACACGGGCCAGCGTCTCCGGCCGCACCCGATGCGGCGCGTTGATGACGTTGGACACCGTCTGCATCGACACAGAGGCATGCCGCGCCACGCTTTCGAGTGTTACTCGCGCCATCGCGAAGCCACCTCCACAAGTTCACTGCGCCGCAGCGTATCCGCCGTTGCGGCACCGCAGTGCGTCGCCGTCCCGCTTGGATTTGAACGTTAAATTTAGCGTTCCAATCGGTTACTGTGGCGATCGGCGCCCGGACTGTCAAGAGTCGGCGCAGTCACGAATCGCCCTCACAACCGCCCACGACACACGAGGGCACCGGACGGAGCTTCCATGACTTCACCCCAGCGGCAGCCGCTCCTGCACGACCTCTCGGTCACCCTCGCCGCCCCGACCGTCGTCCTGTCCAATCCGGACGGCAATCTCGACGCCGCCGCTCCCGGAGCCGGCGTGCAGGGGCTCTTCCACGCCGACGTACGCGCCGTGAGTCTGCTGCGCGTGACGTTGCGCCCCGGCACCGGAGCTGCAGACGGTGACGAGGGCTGGCTGCCGGTCGTCGCGGTCATGAACGCAGCGGAGGGACCCGGCCGCAGCCGCTTCGTCGGCCTGGCCCAGGCGCTCGGCGACGCCGTTCCCGACCCGACCGTCCGGGTCGACCGGCGGCGCATCGTCAATCCCGGCCTGCTCACCGAGCAGCTGACAGTCCGCTCCACCGCGACAACGCCGGTGCATCTCGCCGTCCGGGTCGAGATCGCCGGGGACCTCGCGCCGCTGGAGCACGCCAAGGCGGGCCGGGCAGCCCGGTCTCCTCTCCAGACGACGGACGAACTGCTCTCCGACGACGGCGTATTGCGCTGGGGCGACGAGGCCGTCAAGGTCGCCGTCAGCGCCCCCGGTGCGACGCCCGACGCCGAACACTCCACGCTGACCTGGACCCTCACGGTCGAGCCCGGCGAGAGCGCCGACCTGCACCTGGCCGTCGAGGTCTCGGAATCCGACGCGGTCGTCACGGCCGCCGACCCCCGGCCCACCTGGCAGCGTCCGGAGGTCACCGCCGACGACCGCCGACTGCCCGCGCTCGTCGCGCAGAGCCTGGACGACCTCCACTCGCTGCGCATGGCCATGGCCGCATCGCCCGGTGACGCCTTCCTCGCCGCGGGCGTCCCCTGGTTCTTCACGCTCTTCGGCCGGGACAGCCTGTGGGCCGCCCGGATGCTCCTGCCCCTGGGCACCGACCTCGCCCTGGGCACCCTGCGCACCCTGGCCGCCCAGCAAGGCACCCGCACCGATCCAGCGACGGAGGAAGAGCCGGGCAAGATCCTCCACGAGGTCCGGAGCGGGGTCTTCGACGACGGCCAGGGCCTTGTCCTGCCGCCCGTCTACTACGGCACGGTCGACGCGACCCCCCTGTGGGTCTGCCTCCTCCACGACGCATGGCGCTGGGGCCTGCCCGCCACCGACATCGAACCGCTGCTGCCCGCGCTCCAGGCGGCGCTCGGCTGGATCGACACCGCCGCCCAGGCCGGAGACGGGTTCCTCTCCTACATCGACCACACCGGCACCGGACTGGCCAACCAGGGCTGGAAGGACTCCGCGGACGCCGCCCGGTTCGCCGACGGCCGCCTCGCCGGAGCTCCCCTCGCTCTCGCCGAAGTACAGGGATACGCCTACGAAGCGGCCCTCGCCGGCGCGGCACTCCTCGACGCCTTCGGACTGCCGGGCGGCGAACGCTGGCGGACCTTCGCGGCCGACCTCGCCGACCGCTTCCGCGCCCGGTTCTGGGTCTGCGACCAGCACGGCCCCTACCCGGCCATGGCACTCGACGGCTCGGGCCGCCCCGTCGACGCCGTCACCAGCAACATGGGCCACCTCCTGGCCACCGGCATCCTCAACGCCGACGAGAGTGCCGCCGTCGCCGCACGGCTCGCCGCCCCCGACATGTCAGGCGGCTACGGGCTGCGCACAATGTCGTCGGCATCCGGCGGCTTCGGCCCACTGCGCTACCACTGCGGCGCCGTCTGGCCCCACGACACCGCCATCGCCGTCACCGGCCTCGCCCGCACCGGACACCCCGAAGCCGCCGCCCGGCTCATCGAAGGCCTCCTCGACGCAGCACCGGCCTTCGACTACCGACTGCCGGAACTGTGGGGCGGCGACGCACGCGCGGACACCCCCGCCCCCGTCCCCTACCCCGCCGCCTGCCGACCACAAGCCTGGTCCGCGGCATCAGCCATCGCCCTCATGACCGCGCTGACCGGACTGGAACCCGACGTCCCCGCCGGCCGCCTCCACCTCCGACCGACAGGCCCACTCCCCGTCGGCGCCCTCACCATCACCGGGCTCACCGTCGCGGGAGAACGGCTCGACCTCACCATCGACTCCGACGGCCGGATCGAATCGGTCTCGGCACCCGCAGGACTGACCGTCGAGAAACACCCGGCGCCGTGCCCGGCCAAGACCGGTCCGGTCATCGGTCACCCGGGCGGCCGATGACCTGGGTGGAAGGCATCATGCGTGACGTGGACGCTGCCGGAGCCGATGCTGGCCACCCCCGTGCCTGATCCTGCTCTGCAGCCGGGCTGGGCCGGCGAGCCCAAGTGGGACGGCTTCCGTGCCCTGGTCTCCGTCGAGGCGGGCCGGGTAACGCTGCGCTCCAGGCGCGGCACCGAGATGGCGGCCTCGTTTCCAGAGGTCGTGGCCGGGGCCGTGCAGCTGCCGGACGCGACCGCGCTGGACGGCGAGCTGGTCGTATGGGACGCCGCGGGCCGCCTCGCGTTCGAGCGGCTGCAGAACCGGCTTGCCCGGCGTGGTGCCGGGGCGGCCCGGGCGACGGAGGAGTGGCCGGCCTACTTCGTCGCGTTCGATCTGCTGCGGCTGTCCGGGACGGACACGACCTCCTGGCCGTACCGGCGGCGCAGGGCCGCGCTGGAGTCCGTGTTCGCCGCCCGCAGGCTGTCGGCGCCGTGGGCGCTGTGCCCGTCGACCACCGAGGCCGACGTCGTGCGCAAGTGGCTGACGTGGGCGTCGGTCGGGATGGAGGGGGTGGTCTTCAAGAGACTGGACGACGCCTACCGCCCGTCGGTGAGGGGCTGGCAGAAATACAAGGTCCGCGAGACGAGCGAGGCGATCGTCGGCGCGATCACCGGCTCTCTGGCCGTGCCCCGCACGCTGCTGCTCGGCAGGTACGACACCGAAGGACGCTTTCAGTACGTCGGCCGCACCACCACCCTCGCGCAGGCGGCAGGTGCCGCGGTCGCCGGTCTGCTCGCTGCGGGGCGGCGCGGTCATCCGTGGACAGGCTGGTCGTTCTCCGCCGGGTGGGGCAGCCAGGAGAAGCTGAACGTCACGCTGGTGGAACCCGAGCTGGTGGTGAAGTCGGCGTCGACGTCGCCCGCGACGCCTCCGGCCGGTGGAGACATCCCGCACGCTGGCACCGTGCGCGCCCCGACCTCTCCCCCGCCGACGTCCCCCGCCTGACGTCACCGCCGCGCTGACGGCGGCCCGGCGCGGCGGCCCCGCCGACGCGCACCCGGCCTGAGCGCGCCCCGATCCCCGGCTGCGTCCGCGCCACCCATCCCGCCCTCCCTCATCCTCAACTCCAGCCAGGGCATGGTCGAAGGGGGTCGCAACGGGGATGTCAGCAGCCCGACCACGCAGTACGCCAGTGTTGACCTGGGCGGACCTCGGGGCGCGGTGGGGGCCAGTGCAACACCTACCGCAACGCTCAGCGCAACACTTGGGCGCAACACCTAGATGATTAGTTCCGATGTGGCTCAGTGGTCGTAGGCGGTCAGGGACCTGGTGATGGGTGCGCCGATGGTGCGGTTGTGCCAGATCGCGCAG
>NZ_JBVIYK010000038.1:0-18862 GCF_055592645.1 Streptomyces sp. NPDC041108
CGGTCAAGAGGGTGTCTAACTCGGTCGTCACAACCCGATGTTGGACACCCTCCCTGCGTCCGTGAACCCCGCAATAGGAACTACTCGTCTAGTGCAACACCGGGCCTTATGAGGTGAAGCGGCGGGCCGGCGGGCTGGTCACGGTGTCGCCCTGCGATCCGGTGCCCACGATCTGGAGCTGCTCGCCGGTCGCGCGCACGACCAGGTCCAGGACGTCGTCCAGGGCGGGCCGCAGTGCGCGTCCGTCCTGCGACGCGGCACGGGTCGGGGAGTCCAGGATCGCGGCGCACCGCGCTGCGACCGGAGCGAGCCGCCCGTGGGAGACCTCGGCGCCGACCGCGCGCAGCCCGACGCGTACGGCGTGGGCGCTGGCCCCGCCTCCCGCGCGCATCACTGTCGCCAGGTCGCGGGGGAAGCCCCACCGCGACCGCGCTGACCAGCTGTGGTCGGGCTGTGGGCGGTGCAGCCGTCCGCCGCCCTCGGTCTCTTCGCCGGAGTGGGAGGGCGGCGGACCCACCGGGCAGAGAGTGCACGTGCCATTCAGCCCGATTTCAGACAGTTTATAGCCGCTCCAGCGCGCTTGATCATTTAATCCGGATTGCGCAGACTTTTTCTGAAAGTCGGGTCTTCGGCCTGGGTCTCTTCGCCGGAGTGACAGGCCGTGGACCTCCACCAGGGAGAAAGGGAGAAATGGGGTGGCCCGATGGCACACACGCCAGGGGCGCACTGCTGTAGCAAGCACGACTGGGCCTATCGGTGGGCCCGCTGGTTGGGCCCGGTCTACGCGCTCTACAAGATCGCGCGGGACCACTGGGGCTTGTGACACCACCGGTCGGAGCGATGCTGCCGCTGCACTGAGGGCCCTACCTGAATGCCTGGCGGCACAAGGGGGGCCTTCAGTACGGGATAGCGCAGGTCAGGTCCATTTCAGCGGCATCACCCACCGAGTTGGCCCGCGCAGGACGACCGCCCCCTTCCGCGCGACGGGGGTTGACGGAGATGGCGCGGAGAGGGGTCAGCCGGGTGCGGCGCCGCCGCTGCCTGGTGCATGAGCCCGGTCACACCTTGGGTCCCCCGCTGGGGGCAACCGTCCAGACAACGGTTCAGCCGCCCGTCGGTGCAACCCCCTCCCTGCCCTGCATCGGGCGCGGCAGTCGGGGGGCGGGCCAGGCCGGGTTCCGCTGCCAGGACATCCACGAGGCGGCGTCGGCGAACGGGCCGGAGTGCTCGGTGAGCATGGCGATGACCTGGTCGCGGGCGGCGTCCACGGCCTGGTGCTCGGTGTCGGTGACGATGCCGAGCCGCCGCACGTGCGCGTACTCGTCTTCGTCCTTCCACTCCCAGCTGGTCAGGTCGGGGTCGACGACCAGGTCCACGGTGAGGTCGAAGGTGTCGAACCCGTCCGTCGTACGGCGGGTGGGGTGCTCGAAGTTCACGTACCAGTTCCGCAGCCCGCCGCTGGTGTAGAAGGCGTTGACGCTGAACCATGCCGTCGGCGGCTTCAACAGCAGCAGCTCGGTCTCCTGCCACACGGCGTCCGCGAGCTCCCACACGCCAGTCGCCATCGCGTCGAACGCCTCCGTGCGCACCGATCGGTCGCCATCATCGCGGGCCTTGACGTACAGGGCCGGCCAGCGCGTCTCGGCTCCTGGCGGGCAGGCGGCCACCAGGGCCTCGCTGGTGTCGGCGACGACGCGCAGCGCGTGCTCGCTCCACACCCGGCCTGAGCCGTGTACGTCGCGCCGTACGACCGTCTGTCCCGTCTCGAAGGTGCGCACCTGTTCCTCCTTCGCCGCGGGCCGGGTCTCGGCGCGCGGTCTCCAGCCCAGCGCCGAGGGTGCGCCCTGGGCAAGCCCCCGTTGGAGGGTGGCTTGCCCAGGAGCGCCTTTGGCTTGCCCGGGTCAGGTCCGCCGGCGGAACAGGCTGCGGCGGGGGCTTGCCCGGCTCCTGGCCGTCGTCTTCCGGCTCCGGCGGTGCGGCAGCCTGGGGACGGGCGGCTTCGGCTGCGGCTTCCTCGCGGGCGACGTCGTCGGCGTGGCAGGTGCCGCACACCGACACATCCCCGGCGTTCCAGGCCGTCCGGTGCGCGGTGGTCTCCTCCCAGCGCTGGTCGGTGAACTTCTGCCCGCACCGCTTGCACACGGGGCGCTGCGCCTCTCGCTCAGCGGCACGGCGCCGCTCGTCTTCCGCTTCGGCGCGGGCGTACTGGCGGCGGTAGAGAGCGTCGCCGTCGGGGTTGTCGAGCGCGTCGGTCAGGGTCTGTTCGTCCTTGCGCCCCAGGCGAAGCCACACCGCCGCGTCCGCGCCGTGCTCCATCAGCGCTCCAGGGTGGTGAAGACGACCGGCACGGCCTGGCTGTAGTCCTTCGCCGTGATCGCCTCGCGGTAGTAGGTTTCGTACCGGCGCGGCGCCCAGAAGCGGCGGCCGGCTGCCTCGAGGACCTTCACGGTGTTGTCGACCTTCGCCTCGGTGGTGTCGGCGAACACGAACGCGAGTGGCACCAGGCCCTCCCGGCCGGTCTGCGGATAGACCCGCCGCCACAGCCGCTTCTCGTGGCCGACATCCTCGATCGCGCCCGGCTGGGAGCGGACCAGGTTCACGGTGTGCTTGTCCGCGTCCGGTGCCAACAGCCGGCCCCACTCCCAGTACCGGCGCACCTTGGACACCAGGTCGTGCGCGTCCTCGGTACGGCGGTCGATCTCCAGCAGCATCACCGGCACACCGGCCGCCGGCGCCCGCACCACCAGGTCTGTCCGCTGGACGTACCTGTCCGCGAGCCGGTGCGGAATCTCGGTGGCGAAGCCGAGCCGGTGCCCGATCCCGGCACGGTGGAGTTCGGCGGCCGTCGTGGTGACCGCCGCGGCGTGGTCGTCGTAGCTGGCGCCAAGCAGTTCCCCGGTGTCCGGGTCGTACTTCTCCTCACGCAGCGCCGAGACCCGTATGCCCTTCGGCTCCAGCAGCTTCTTCGCCTCGCCGTGTCCGCGCTTGGTCAGCACCCACACCTGCCGCTGGTCCTCCCGTACCAACTCGATCCTCACCAGGTGGTGGTCCTGAAGATCCAGAAGGGTGTCCCGTACGAGCTTGTCGTGCTGGTTGTCCGGCCGTGTCAGCTTCCACAACTGATCGGGCGTAGCCCTCTGGAAGATCCCCAGCGCCTGCAGCAACTCCCTCCGCCTGGGCCCCGTCGAGTTCTTCCTGTGAGTAGGACGCCTTGAGGCAAGAGGGTTGCCGGACCTGCGCCGCCCCCCTGTCCGCCGGGGCTGACCTGCAAAAACGTCCGGCCCGTGATGACGGGGCGGGTGGTGTCCCGATTCCTGCGCGGGCGTGATGACCACCACCGCCAGGACGAGGCCCTCGCAGCCGTCCCGGCCGGACTGTCACGCTCGACCCCACCACGAGGAACAGCCAGGCACACCACAGGTCACAGGGCACCTGCCGCGCCGCCCGGCGTGTCGTCCAGATGTGCCGGACCGAAGGCGACGTCCTCTCTGGAGTGCAGCGCCGATCCCCCGACCCCGCTCGTCGAGGCGGCTAGTCCCGAGTTGGATCTGGGTGGAGGAACGCTTCCCGGGCGCCGACCAGTGGAACCCCTCCACGAACGCCTCGTCGACGCCCGCCCCGTCGACCGGGCGGCTCTCACGATGGCGCAGGGTGAGGGCGTCGCCTTGGTCCAGGACCCGCAGGTACTTGGAGGGACTTGGAGGGACTTGGGCGCCTTCTGCACAGTGGGCTCGGGCGGCCGGGGCGGTCTGCGAGCTGGTGCGACTTGCAGAGCGTCCTGGAGGCCCCGGGCAGGGCTGTGGGTGGCTGTCAGGCCGGGGCGGGACATGCTGTGGCACCTCGAGTCATGGGGCCCGGTACAGCGGTTGGAGGGGGCACGCCGCGGAGTCGGTACAGTCCCGGTTTACAGTCGCTCTAAGCGGGGGCAACTGGCTCTGGTTTCCCAGGTCAAAGCATTGCGCTGTGTGTTCGAACATCCTCCACAGCGGGCTGATTCCTTCACAGCGGGCGCAGGACCCGCAAACGCACCAAGAAGCACATCGACGATCCGGGTCACGCCTTCCGGACGTGTACAAAGGAAACACCAGAGCGGGGCATTGGTCTACACCACCATCGCCCGACGACGGTAAAGCGCGAACCGCGTGGGGGAGGGCCGTGGGCCAGTCAACACGACGCGGAAACCAGCACCAGTACGGTCTGTGAAGGAAGTCGGGGGCACGCGGCTGTCACCACGAGCCCCCGACCCCAGTACCGGGACCTTGTCTGCGTACATCGTTACAGACCTGACCGGATCCCCCTGCGGCCCAAGGTCTGCCCGCTGGGTCAGGTCAATTGGCCTGGCTGGCATCGGCATCACAGCCCGCACCGACAGCACTACCGGCTTACCCCGCGGGAGCAGCCGCGTCTATCCGGCACGAGCTCTATGCGTCGTCAAAGCTGGGCTGACTCCACGGCTGGTCGGGAGGCGGACCTTGGGCACCGAGGAGCTGGGTGATCTTCTCAGCCTCGTCGCTTCAGCTGACGTTCACCGATGACCCGCGGCGCACGCCCAATACCGGATGGGCCGATACCTGAATCCCCCACCGCCCGTCTCCGGCCGGAGGAGCGTGGAAGCTCCACACCTGGTGCTGGGTGTGGAGCCCAGCTCACTCAGCGGAAGGGACCGTCGGTCGCGAAGGCGTGGGCTGCAAAACGCTTGCCCATTCGACGGTACGCGGCGGCGGTGGGGTGAAGGCCGTCGGCCAGGTCATCTGCCTCGTCCGGGCCGAGCAGCTCGCGTCCGTCGAGATAGTGGAGGTGGGGATCGGACGCCTGTCGTGCCGCAGCGATCCGGGCCAGCTCGGCACGGACGACCGCCAGCGACAATGCCCCGCCGGCCACATCGGCCGGGTCGCCCAGGGCAGCGAGCCTGCCGTCCGGGCCGGTCGCGGTCGGGCCGGGGGCCTCCTCCAGGGCCGGACAGCTCACCGGAGAGATCAACAGCAGCGGGGTGTCCGGGTGCCCGTCCCGGATCGTGTCCAGGAATCCGTGTACCGCCGGGCCGAACGTTCGCAGCCGGAAGGCGGACAGGCTCACGATGTTGATGCCCACCTTGAGGCTGATCAGGTCGGCGGGCGTATCGCGGATCGTCCGGGCGACATAGGGATCCAGCAGCGCGTTGCCCGCCTCGCTGAGGTTGATCACCTCTACCCCTCCGAGCGCAGCTGCCACCACTGGCCAGGTCCCGGTCGGGCCGTCGGCCTCGATGCAGTGGCTGATGGAACTGCCGTAGTGCACCCAGCGGCGCCGCCCGTCCGGCAGCGGTGCCAGCACCTCGCCGTCAGCGCGCAGTGCCACCAGCTCCGTTGGGGTCTGCTGTGGCAGCCACAACTCGATGCCCTTCATGCCGACCGGCAGCCCAGCGAACCGTACGGTTGCTGGTTCGCCCGGGATGAGCCGTTGAGCGGCCCCGGGGCCCGCCATCCGCAGCACGTTGCCCACCGGTGCCCGCTGACGCCCGGCCAGGTGGCCGTCCACCAGCAGCTCCAGCAGCCCGGTCGGGCGAGGGTGGAGGTCGGAGTCGAGCTGGCCGGTGGAGGTGAGTACCTCCAGCTCCAATGCGCGCGCATCGGTGCGGAACACCAGCCGCACCCCCGAAGGCATCACGGTCACTCCGTAGACCGACGGGTCCTGGTACTGCTCCTTGGTCCACGCGGGCAACCGGCGCGGCATCACCCCTGCCTGTGTGGTCTCCAGGTCCAGCGCGCCCCGTAACTCCACCGGCCCGCCCACCAGCGGAACCTCCCGCAGCGTCGCCACCTTCACCGCTCCTGTCCCAGGTCAATGTGGACCGCAGATGACATCGACCCGGCGCATTCGTGGCTCATCGGCGCCCGCCGAACTCGAAGTCGTGGACCTCGATGTCCGCGTACCGGTCCGCAGTCAGGACGGCTCGTGCCGTGTCCGGATCCGCAGCCCTGAGCAGCACTGCCGTACCCAGCCAGGTGTCGCCGTCGTCGGACAGCAGCGGCCCGTACGCGACCAGTTCCTCCTGGTCGAGCGGCAGGGCGAGGTCGGCGACCGGGCCCTCGCCGAGGCCGAGCACCAGGTACCGGTTGCCGTCGGTCCGGCCGCCGGGGAAATCCCACATGGTGCGCCCCAGCACATTGCGCCACCGGCGCAGCAGCACGTCCCGGTACGCGCCGGCCTGGTAGTTGGGCTCGTCGAAGGCGAACGCTCGGGCGGCGGCCGGATCGGGCAGGTCGACGATGTGTACGCTGCCGGTGGGTGTTTCACCATCATCGGCGAAGGTCGGACCGCGCACGATCAGCTCCTTCGTGTACCGGTCCATGTAGGACCAGTGCTCCTCCACCAACTCCTCGCGTAACGCAAGGGAGCCGGGCCGATCACGGTGGTAGCAGAAGAACTCCATGACCACAGACCCTTCCCCATCAAAGGCGCCCTCTCAACTGGCTTTTGGCAACTGGCTTCGTCGATCTCTAGGAACAGCATTTGTCGATCGGTTCTGGAGGCGGTTGGTGATCACCCAGCTCGCGGATGTCGATGGCAAACGACGGCACTGTCGTGTCTGGGGATGCGGGACGGCCAGCCGCCCGTCAGGGCGGCTGGCCGTCGAAGGTGGGAGTAGTGGCAGAGGTCGACCGGAAGGGAGACCGGGGGCGGTTCAGGCCACGTATGAATTTCGTTTATGGCGCCATGTCACGCAGATCTGGGCGGTTTCTGGGCAGTCCGAAGCCCGCCATCTCTTTTTCCTCGTAGGACAGGAAGCCCAGACTCCGGTAGAACGCGTGGTTGCGCTTGCCCTCCGGTGACGACTCGTGGTCCGTGGACAGGAGGAAGAAACGGCAGTGCGAGTAGCGTGGCATGAGGTCCTCGATCAAGGCCCGGCCGATGCCCTGCCTGTGATACTTGGGGTTGACAACGATGTCCTGGACGTAACAGATGTGCTCGTCGTCAGAGATGGTCCGGGCCAGTCCGAGGAGCGTTCCTGAACCGTCGCGTGCTGTGATGACGAGGTGCGAGTTCAGTAGGCCGCGGCAGAGCTTGTCGACGTCTTTGGTGTAGCCCTCCCAGCCGACTGAGTCGTAGAGGCTGAGCATCTCCTCAGGATCGAAAGTATCCTCTTTCGCTATGAACACACCAAAACCCCTATGCAGCGGTACCGCTTCTGATGACGAAACTCGACACCGCATCTGACTTCACGCTCGTCAGGCACGTCAAGATCGACAACCACTGAGCTCAGCCAGCCAGCCTTGGCGGGTTCCTCGGCTCGGGCGCGAGTGCTGGCCAGACGGTAGGAATCGGTGCCGGTCTCGATGATTGTGCCGTTGAAGGTGAGGCGGTCGACGATGGCCGCGCAGAGGCGGGGGTCGGTGAAGGGGCGCTGCCACGTTGTTGGGTGGATAGGTGTCTGATGGCACGTCGTGGCGTGGTGGAGCCCGGTTCCGGGTTGTGGTCAGGCCGTGGCGGCGGGGCTGGCGACGCCGGTGATCTGGTCCCAGATCGCGAAGCGGATGGTCATCTCGGCGCGGTAGTGGTGTGCGGTCATCAGGTGCCGACGGGGTCGGAAGTGGGGTGAGATGCCGCTGAACGCGGACAGAAACCGCTGTGCTCCGCCCACGGAGCGGAAGCCCTTCATCGCCCGTTCGCGCTGCCGGGTCGGCTGGTGGCTGTTCTCGGCCCGGTTGTTGAGGTACTTCGACTGCCGGTGCTCGACGCAGGGCATGACCTCGCGGCGGGCGGCGCCGTAGGAGCGGAGCCTGTCGGTGACGATCACCCGCGGCACCGTGCGGGTCTTCTTCATCAGGCGGCGCAAGAAGCGCCTGGCCGCGGCCTTGTCCCGGCGGTCCTGCACGAGGATGTCCAGGACGTTGCCATCCTGGTCGACGGCCCGCCACAGGTACTTCTGTTCCCCATTGATCTTGATGAAGACCTCGTCCAGGTGCCACTTGTCCCCGGGCCGGGGCTGCCGGCGGCGCAGCGCGCCTGCGTAGGTCTGCCCGAACTCGGCGCACCAGCGGCGCACCGTCTCGTAGGAGACGGTCACTCCGCGCTCGAGCATCAACTCCTCGACCTCGCGGAACGACAGCGGGAAACGGAAGTACAGCCACACATAGTGGGAGATCACCTCGACCGGGTACCGGTGCCCCTGGTACGACAGCGACGCACTCCCCACAAACGACCCCTCCCAGCCTGATCGACCCGAAGATCATCCCACCCGGCCAACCAACGTGACAGCGCCGTGACGAGCAGTTGCTGCGGGCGCGGCCGGGCCTACGGCGCTAACCACGGCGACCCCCATCCCGGCCCTCTACGCTGCCGTCATGACGCTGAACGCCGACGAGTATGAGCTCCTTCGCCTGATCGCCCAGTCACCAGAGCCCGTGGCCGCCTCCGACTTCTTTCACACCATCCACCCGGCGAACTTCGAGCGAAGCGCCGCCGAGGAAGACCCCCGGCGCGTGGCATGGCAGGAGAAGCAGTTCGGGCTTTACAAGGCGATGATCGACCTGCACGACGGCGGTCTCATCCGGATCGTCCACCCGGCGAACGGAGAGCGGCCAGACCTGATGGAGGCCACCGAGGCCGACCACGCTGCCCTGACCTGATGGCCTTGCCAGGCGGGCCCGGTCGGGCCCGCCTCAGCGCCGAGGGAAGAGCGGCAGCCGCGTGGTTGCGATGCTGTTCCCGTTGAAGTGCTGCCAGTCCGCCGCTTCAGCACATGGTGAGCTGTTCGTGCTCGGGCAGGTCGAGGTGGACGATCCGGCCCCTGGGGCAGGACTGCGGTGAGTTCGCGCGCCTCCTGGGCGCTGCGGACCAAGACCAGCTCCTCCGCGAGCGTGGGGCAGGCGGAGACCAGATCGGGGCAGGGCCGCACGACCCCGTACAGCGTCCGCCGCTTGTCGGCCAGGTGGACCGGAACACCGCGGGCGTACTGCGGCCACATCATCGGTTTCTCCGGGACCTCCACTCGAACACTCGACTCGCGCCAGGCGTACTCGGCGACGGCGGCGAATAGCTCGGTTTGCTGCAGCGGTGATAGCCGACACCACCACGCCCGCGCCGTCTCCAGGTCCTGGCGCTCCTGCTCTTCACGCTCGGCTTGCTCCCGGGCAAGACGCGCCTCGCGTTCCACCCGCTCCCGCTCCCGGCGCGCGTCCTCCTCTGCCCACCGGCGCTGCGCCTCCTCCAAGCGCACTCGGGCCTCCTCCTCCCGCTGCAGGCGTCGGCGTTCGGTCTCCTCGGCCTTCCGCGCACGTTCCTGCTCCTCCAGCTCCTGGCGCCGCCGCTCCGCAGCCTCTTCCTGCTCCTTCTGCCGCGCCTCCCGTTCCGCCCGCGCGGCCTCCTGCCGTTGCCGCATCGCCTCGTGCTTGTCCTGATCGGCGATCGACCTCCGCGATGTCCACCACTGATCCCGGCGGAACCGCCGCTGCTCACCGTCGACCACCCGGTACACCCGCCGGTATCGGGGTAGCACCTCGACGGGAACGAGCTGCTCTTCCAGCGCCCAGCGCCCAGCGCACGAACCGCTCGAGCGGCTCCTCCTGGAACTCCCACCGCCCGCTCCGGTACACGAACCCGGCAAGCCCGTCGTCCACCACCCACGGTTGATCCCGCTCCTGCGGAGCCCTGACCCGGACGGCCGGCACCGAGCTGATCCACTGCGGGGATTGCTCGTGCGGCGACACCCAGCACACCCGGATGCCTTCATCGGAGTAGCGGCCGGTGCGGGCAGCAATGTCGTCCAAGGTGATCGGCGACAGCTGAGCCTCCCAGGCCATGCGCTGAGTACCGTCCACGGACGATGCCATGACGTCCGCGCGCCAGGAGCCGTCCTCGGCCGGCACCTCCAACGGGGCGTACCACCCGGCCGCCCGGATCGCGGCCGCCATCTCCAGCTTGAGCATGTGGTGTTCCCATGACTCGCTCGACAGCTCGCACGACGGCGGCCGCCCTGGATCGTGGCAGAAGAACCGCACGCCGTACCGGGAAACCTTGGGGTGCAGGCTCCAGGAACACTCGGGGCAGGTCAGCGGGATGCGTGGACGGACCTTGTGGATTTGGTTCCAGCCCAGGCCGCCACCAAGGTCGGGGAGAGCGGCATCGAGGCGGCCCAGGTCGGGGTGCAGCGCGGTGAAAGGCATGAAGCGCAGCTCCTGGCGATCCGGCGTGACTCACGACGTACCTGACAGGACAGCACATAAGCAGGCACCACTGACAGAGCGCCTGCGGTTGCCTACCGGACCGACAAGACTGGAGCGCACATGGCCGGGGCTCCTTCTCCATCGAGGCTCGAGGTGGCCTTGGCGGCACAGCAGGCGGGTGAAGAATTCGGTGAGCATGGCTTCCCCGGCTGAGGGGTTGCGCAGTTCGTGACCGCCGATGCGGTAGACCTCGTAGCCCTGCAGCGTGAGCTGGCGGTCCTCCGCCCCCATCGGGGCGTAGCGCGCGGGATCAGCCAGCCAGACGGTGTCAGCCTGCCGAGCGTAGTGCTGGATGCCGTGCCTCGATCTATGCAGCAGCGTTCCCCGGCCTGATCGTGGAGATGTCTCAGCTGGCCGGGACCGGGGCTTCGTTCCCCATTCTTGCTGCTCGGGGTGGGCCATGTTGCATGTGGTCGGCGAGGTCTCGATGCGCCTGCGCCGGACTGACGGACAGATCGACGAGGACCGGCACTGGCCGACGACGGGTTCCGACGTCTTCGAGCCCTCAGCACCGTGGCGCACGTTCCGCTGGCGGTCGGGGCAGAAGCACTATTCGGGCACGTACTGGTCCTCATCATGCGCGATCATGTGGTCTGCGAGTCGCGGCTCGAGCAGTGGCTCACCGCCGCCGAGAACATCGGGCTGAAGCCCCTGCGGAGCGGCCCGCGGCAGGACTTCGACGCCGTCACCGCCGGGCTCACCCTGGAATGGAGCTGCGGTGTGCGCCCTTCCGGATCAGCACGGGGACGCCCTCGCACCGTAGCCACTACCCGCCCGAACAGGGCGGCATTTCGCCCCTGCCGCGTTCTGGCACCGGCCGCGCGAAGCCGTCGCAGCAGCTGTGACTCGTGGATCGGCTGCCCCTCCTCACGGGGCCGGGCGTCAGCCGTGCAGCCCCGCCTCCTGTGCCAGCACCGCCGCCTGGACGCGGTTGGTGCAGCCGGTGCGCGTGAGGATGCTGCTGATGTGGGCCTTGACCGTGCCGGAGCTGAGGTGGAGCTGTGCTGCGATCTCTGCGTTGGAGAGGCCGGTGCCCAGTAGCCGGAGGATGTTCCGTTCGGTCGGTGTCAGGTCCGCGATCCGACGTGACGCGGCGTCGCTGCCGTGGCCCGACCGGGTCCGGAAGTCGATGAGTTGGCGGGTGACCTGCGGGGCGAGGACCGGTTCTCCGGCGGCGGCGCGGCGTACGGCGTCGATGAGGTCGCGGGGTCCGGTGTCCTTGAGGAGGTAGCCCACGGCTCCGGCGCGCAGGGCGCGGGTGACGCTCGGTTCTTCGCCGAAGGCCGTCAGCATGACCACTCGGGTGCGGGGCGAGTGGCGGGCGATCTCGGCGGCGCCGGTGATGCCGTCGCCGGGCATGCGGATGTCGAGGAGCGCGACGTCGACGGGGTGGGCTCGGCAGGCTTCGACGGCTTCGCGGGCGTTTTGCGCCTCGGCCACGATACGGACCTTGTCGTCGTTCTCCAGGATCAGCCGGATCCCGGTGCGCATGAGCGCCTCGTCATCAGCGATCAGGACTCGGATCATCGGCTCAGTGTAGAACCGCCATGATCAGCAGGGCGAGGGTGCCGCCGACTGTCGGGAGCAACACCAGCATCGCCGCGCAGCCCCCGCCCAGGAGACGGGGCCAGGTGAGGACCTCCGTGGACAGCGGGGGCCGGGAGCCCGCCCCGTCGGACACCGGCTCGGACGAAGTGGCGTACACGGGCGGCACGTCGGGCCGGGCGGGTATACGGGCGGAGAGGACGAAGCCGCCCTCCGGACGCGGTCCGGCGTTGAGGGCGCCACCGAGCAGGGTGATCCTCTCCTGGAGCCCGACGAGTCCGCTCCGGTTCCCGTCCCCGGGCGAACGGGCCACCGGCGGTGCATCGTTGACCACGGTGACCACCACTGTGTCCCCCTCGTCGTGGAAGGTCACGCGGACAGGCGCTCCGGGCGCGTGCTTCAGGGCGTTGGCGAGTCCTTCGCGGGTGACACGGTGGACGGCCTGCCGCGTGCGGGCGTCCGCGTCCGCCGGCCCGGTCGCGTGCCAGTGCAGTTCGGCGTCGGCCCCCGCGCTCCGGGAGTCCGCCACGAGGGCCGAGAGGTCTTCGCGGGTCCCTCGCTCGGCGGTCTCCTTGTCCGACTGGTGGCGGAGGACGCCGAGGATGCCGCGCAGCTCTTCCATGGCCGTTCCGGCGGTGGTGTGCAGGAGTTCGGCCTGGGCGGCCAGCGGGGGCGCCTGTCGTTCGGCAGCGAGCTGGAGGGCTCCGGCGTGCATCGAGATGAGGCCGATGCGGTGGCCGAGCAGATCGTGCATCTCCGCGGCGATGCGCGCCCGTTCCTCCATACGGGCCGCCTCGTCGGTGAGGAAGCGGGCCTGTTCGAGGTAGGCGTTGCGTTCCCGCAGCAGACCGGTCAGCGGACGGCGACGCCCCAGCATCAGGCCGGACAGCGCGGGCAGCGCGATGAACAGCGCGCTCATGCCGACGCCGGCGGCCAGGTACGGCATCTTCGGGAGTCCGCTGAGGGATTGGGCGGCGATCGACGCGAGCACGGAGCCGGCAGTGCTCGCCCCGACCACCCTCCAGGCGCGCCGTGCGGGGGCGATGCGGCGCGTGGCGGACCACACGACGCACGGCACCACCACCGTCGCCCACATGTTGTCCCCGGCGATCAAGGGCACGCAGCCCAGGACCGCCAGGGCCGGGTACATACGCCGTGCGGGCACGAGCAGCGCCGCCCACACCCCCAGGAGAGCAGCGGTGACCGGATGGGCCGGCGGTACCAGCGGAAACGGCGCCAGCGTGCACAGCAGGACCAGGCCGGCGAGTACGGACTCGGCGACGACTGACCGCCGGGGCGCGGCGCGCACCGCGTCCTGGATCGCGGTGGCTTCGCGGCGCATCCGCCTCCACGGTCGCACTGCCGGGATCATGGTTTCCTCCGTGTGGGTGCCGTTCTCAACGGCCGTCCTCGTCATACGCGTTGGCGAACCGCTGCGGGCTCAGGCAGCTCGTGCCGCTCCTCCGGGGACCCGGAGCTCGGGCTCCGCCCGCAGCCCGGCGACGTCCACCCCGCTCTCGGTCAGTACACGCTCGATCTCCGCCGCGGACTCCGCGTCCGTCCCGGTCCTGTCCAGCAGGGCGGCCAGCAGGTGGGTCGTGCCGACCGTGGGCGAGTTCTGAGCGGCAGCGGTGAGCTGTGTGACGTGCAGGAGCCGTCGCTCGAAGTCGGCGGTGCCGCGGACCTCCGGGAGCTCCGCCTCCGCGACCCCGGTGGCGGGAACCAGCACTCGGGTGACAGCATCCTGCCGGGCGCCGTGTCGGCGCAGCAGTTCCGCCCCCTGGTTCGCTTCCCTCAGCTTCTCGGGCAGCTCACGCCCCGCGACGGTCAACGACCGGTCCAGCGCCAGGATACCCGACAGTGCATCGACGGGCTCCTGCTCCGGCGCCCCGCGCCGCACCGCCCCCCGTAGCGCCTCCGCGCGCACCGCGCTCACGACCGAGGAACCGAACCCCGCGCCGCCCCCGAGGATCCAGGCGGTGAACTTCCGGGTCAGCGGATTACCGCTCTTCCCGAACGTCCCCGACTGGCGCAGCATCACCACCGAGCCGGGCTCCGGCGTGCTGTCGCTCCCGCGCAACGCGTCGAGCGCAGCAGAGGCGGCGGAGACGTCCAGCTTTTCCACCACCATGGCTTCGCGAGCACGCGAATCGGGCAGCTCGACCAGTGCGTGCGCCACATGGCGGACGCGCACCGCAAGGGTGCCCTCCTCCCGTGCGGTCTCCAGCGCCTTGCGCAGGCAGGTCCGCAACGCACCGGTCATCGGCGGGAGTTCAATGCCTTGCTGTTCCTCTTCCTTCTTCTTCCGGTTCTTCCAGCGCAGCCTCTTGGCTTGCTCCTGCCGGACCTCCCGCCAGAATGCGTCGATCTCCCGCTCGTCGTCCGGGGCTTCCGCCGCACCGTCACCCGCGTCGTCACTGACCCACACGGATGTCCCCCGGCACCCGATCGACCCGCCGAGCGAGCCGGCGGCCTTCATCCCGGGGGCGATCGCGGAACCTGCGGCCGAGTCGCCCGACACGAGCGCGCTCAGCACGCTTTCCGTACCGACGTCCTCGCGTTCCTCCTTGGCCACCTGGCTCATCGTCGCCAGCAGCAGCTCGACGACGTCTCGCTCGAACTCGGTGGTCGCGCCGGCGTTACGGTCGGAAGTTCGCTGATCCATCGGGCCTTCCTCTCCCTGGTGTTACTCGGTGAGAAGGACGCTAGCCCGCGTACTCCCGGCTCCGCGACGGCCGACCGGCCATGCTTCCCGTCCGATCGGCCGGGTTCTCTCGTCCGGGCGGACGAGGCCCTGCGGATCCGACAGGAACCTCGGACGGACATTTCATGAGCATCTACCAAGGCGCTGTCACGTTGGCTGAGCGGGTGGGATGATCTTCTGGTTGATCGTGTGGGAGGGGGCTGTTCCGTGGGGGCCGTGGCTCCGTCGTACAAGGGGCACCGGTACCCGGTCGAGGTGATCTCCCACTGTGTGTGGCTGTACTTCCGTTTCCCGCTGTCGTTCCGCGAGGTCGAGGAGTTGATGCTCGAGCGCGGAGTGACCGTCTCCTACGAGACGGTGCGCCGCTGGTGCGCCGAGTTCGGGCAGACCTACGCAGGCGCGCTGCGCCGCCGGCAGCCCCGGCCTGATGACAAGTGGCACCTGGACGAGGTCTTCATCAAGATCAATGGGGAACAGAAGTACCTGTGGCGGGCCGTCGACCAGGATGGCAACGTCCTGGACATCCTCGTGCAGGACCGCCGGGACAAGGCCGCGGCCAGGCGCTTCTTGCGCCGCCTGATGAAGAAGACCCGCACGGTGCCGCGGGTGATCGTCACCGACAGGCTCCGCTCCTACGGCGCCGCCCGCCGCGAGGTCATGCCCTGCGTCGAGCACCGGCAGTCGAAGTACCTCAACAACCGGGCCGAGAACAGCCACCAGCCGACCCGGCAGCGCGAACGGGCGATGAAGGGCTTCCGCTCCGTGGGCGGAGCACAGCGGTTTCTGTCCGCGTTCAGCGGCATCTCACCCCACTTCCGACCCCGTCGGCACCTGATGACCACACACCACTACCGCGCCGAGATGACCATCCGCTTCGTGATCTGGGACCAGATCACCGGCGCTGCCGACCGGCCCACCACGGCCTGACCACAGGACCGGCTCCCAAGCCCACTCTGCCCCGATGCGCCGTCAGCAGTCAGCAGTCAGCAGTCAGCAGTCACACACGTGACAACGTGACAACGCCCCTCGGTGTCCTATCGCTGACCCACGGTGCGAAGTAGAGGCCTCTCATGCTGGCGCGCCGCCCCGGCTGATCGCCGTGCCGCTCGCGCGGCGGCGCGGTCGCCGGGACGTACCGCACTGGCCGGTTCACGAAGGTGCCCCGGCTCGCGAAGCTCCTGCGGGTCCAGACCCCGGCCGACCGCGGGCCGGGGCAGCCGTGGCGGTCCGGCGCCCGGCCGCCGGCCCGGTCGACCCGGACACCCCGGGCGCGGACATCCGGATCGGCTACGCCCGCTGCTCGACCCTCGGGCAGGAACTCGACTCCCAGCTCGACGCCCTCGCCAGGCACGGCGTCCCGCGCGAGCAGGTGTTCAGCGGCTGCCGACGTCCCGCGCCCCCGTCCAGCACCATCCTCGCGCCGGACGCCGAGTCGTAACGAGCCCTTCGCGCCCGGCCTACTTTGCACCGTGGGTCAGGGATAGGACACCGGGGCCGTGAAGCCCACAAGTTCACGCGGGCTGAAGGGGCCTCAGCGGGAACCCGAGGGTGTAGTGCCGTTTCAGCGGGCGCCGGCTCATCGGTTTCGGGGTGAAACCGGCGATCTCAGGAGTCGACCACGTGACATCCAAAAGACGGTGCCCACGAGGCGGCCGGGCTCAACCGCGAGGAGATGCTCGGCCTCGTACAGGTGCCTGGGCCCGCGCCCGCCGGTCTGGGTACCTCAGGGCAGCTGGATCATCACACATGTGGGCCCGCGCTCCGCGAGCGTCTCGCAGTCGTTCGCCCCGTTGGCGACCACGGCCCCGATCTCGATACCCCACGCCCCGGCCGGAACAGTGACCGGCGTGTCGACCCGGTGCTCGATCACACCTCGATCATTGGGCCGGAGAACGCTGTGGAAGAAATCCACCGGCGGCTCCAGAGGCTCCCCGGCCTCATCCACAGCGTTTCCGTACACCTCGATGGTGGCCCACGTATCCACGCCGTCGGCGTGGACGCCGAACCTCAGCCTCGGATCAGACCGGGGCCCCGTGAGCCGGACATCAGTGATGGACGGCCGCCCGTTCCCGCCCGCCGCCTTCGCGGCACCGACCACCGCCACGCTCAGCGCAACCATGTAGAAGATCACCCCGAGGATGAGCACCACCGTCTCCCACATGTTGCCCCGTCGTGTGGGACGCATCAGTAGTGCCACGATGCTGCAGACAATCGCCAGGATCGCGCAGAGCGACGCCACGTAGATGGGCCACGACTCGTTGTTGAGCGCGACGAAGACGACGTCGCTGGTGAGCCCGAGAGCGGTCATGACGCCCGCGACGGTGACCAGGGCCCCGGCGAGGATCTTGGCGACGTCGTCCAGGCGCTTCCCGAGTCTGGCCTGGATTTCGTCGGGCAGCGGGGCGTGTTCCTGTCCACCGCCCGGCCTGCGCAGCCCGCTCATGAAACAGACGCTAGTCCTGGACGCGATCGCAGGCGTCAGGAGGTGGGCCAGACGGAGCAACTGTGGCCAGATTCGGGCACGACCGGTCGGTTCCGATGACTGGAGTGAGAGAACCGGCGAAGCCGCGGCCTTCCTCGGGTGTGTCTCCGACCCCTGGCACCCTGTTGAGCAGCTCAGGTCTCCCAGCCGGCCGTCCTCGCCGCCGGAGGCCGCTTCCTTCAGCGCGTCGGCTGGACCCTCGTGGAAGTCGGCCTGCGACTGGCCGCCGCCCCCAAGGCGACAGCCGCCATCCCTTAGCGCCGTTCGCGACCGCCGTCCCCGTGGGGAAGCATGACCGCGCGGATGGGGAATTAGCTGACTGAACCCACCTGAGGTGGGGAATTGCATGACCGTCGACAGACCCTGCCCTGGAACTCCGGCGTCGTCGAAGGACACGTCAACCGGATCAAGATGCTCAAGCGCCAGATGTTCGGACGCGCCGGCTTCGCACTGCTCCGCAAGCGGGTCCTCCTCGCCCCGTGACCAATCTCAGTGGCTCCTGGAACCATGCCTTCGTCCAAGACAGCCGTATCAGGAGCCATGCATGGGAACGTGGGGAACCGGCCCATTCGCCAGCGACCTCGCCGCAGACTTCGTCGATGAACTCGAGGGACTCACCCACCAGCAGGTCATCGACGTGCTGGAGCGGGCATTCCAGCGAGTCACCGACTCGGGAGAACGCGTCGACGGCGGAGACGGGGCCGAAGCCGTTGCCGCCGGCTATCTTGTCGCCAGCACCCTCCCGGACAGCCCCATGGTGATTGACCCCGATGACGGCCCCAGGGAACCACTGCCCGAACTGCCGGCCTCGCTTCGTTCGTCGGCGAGACTCGCACTGGACCGGGTTCTCCAGGACGGATCAGAACTCGCAACCGGCTGGGTGGACAGCGCCGACGCCGCCCAGTGGCGCCAGGAGGTGCGACAGATCCTCCAAGCACTCGAAAAACCCGCTGATCACTAATCGTGACCGCTTCACGGAACTCGTGCCAGAACCCGAGAGCGGACAGCATTTGTTCACCGCTTCGGGCAGCAGACAGTGGTGGGTGCGAATCGAACATTCACCAGTTCCGACAGCACCTGCACCGACTCGCCGGGTACTCAACGGCGCCTGGGACAGGCCGCTGAGCGACGACCACCTGGCTGCCCCCGTTGCGCAAGCGCCGCTGGGCGCGGGCTCAGAGGCCCTTTCGCATGAGAACGCACATCGTCTCGTGGCGACGGATCGACCCGTCGGGCCCTTCCTCGTCCCAGGCTTCCGGTTTGCGGCCGTGTGCGATGTAGCCCAGGCGCTCGTACAGGGCGCGCGCCCGGGGGTTGTCCTCCTCCACCGCGAGTTCGGCCCTGCGCAACCCACGGTGCCTGATCCGCTGTTCGGCAGCGCGGACGAGCAGCGTGCCCAAGCCGCAGGACTGCAACGCCGGCAGCACGGCGAGCTGCCACAGGGTTCCGGCTTCCTCGGCGACCTCGTAGTCGATGCCGCCGATCGCCACCGGCAGATCCACGGGAGTGCATACAGCCAGGTAGTCCACCTCGCCCGAGGCAGCTCGCGCCAGCTCTCGCTCTACGTGGCGTAGGTGGGTGGCCGAGCCGGACCAGGTGCACGCTGGCAAATCCTGGGGCAACAGATCGCGCACGGTGACAGGCACGGTGACGGTGGCATCGGTGGAGTCGTCTTCAGTGATCACGGTCTGAAGCATGCGACCGCGGCGATGGCACGACAACGGATTTCTACCGGCTTGGGGCCGTGCGTCGGCGCCGACCGGACTCGCTGGCGTCGCTGCCGCTTGTGATGAACATCGAACATGACGTGGCTGGAGTGCCTCCCGAAACGCTGAGCTTGGCGTTTAACCTTCGGCCTTGACCAGGCCGGGTGGTTGGGCGCCTGGGCAGAGGTAGAAGAGTTCGGGGTCGCCTTCGTCCAGGCCG
>NZ_JBVIYK010000039.1:0-18192 GCF_055592645.1 Streptomyces sp. NPDC041108
TACATTCCGAACCCGGAAGCTAAGCCTTACAGCGCCGATGGTACTGCAGGGGGGACCCTGTGGGAGAGTAGGACGCCGCCGAACAAATATTGAGAAAACCCCTGTCGGGAAACCGGCGGGGGTTTTCTGCGTTTGGGCTTCGTTTAGGGTCGGACCATGCGCTACGACCTCGTGATCTTCGACAATGACGGTGTTCTCGTCGACAGCGAGCCCATCTCCAACCGGCTCCTCGCCGAGTACCTCACCGAACTCGGGCACCCGACCTCGTACGAGGACTCCATCCGGGACTACATGGGGTCGGCCATGCACCGGATCCACGAGCTGGTGCTGGAGCGGACCGGGCAGACACTGCCGGCGGACTTCGACGACGTCTTCCATCAGCGGGTGTTCGCCGGGTTCGAACGGGAGTTGCAGCCCGTGCCGGGTGTGGTCACGGTCCTGGAGAAGCTGGTCGCGGACGGGGTGCCGTACTGCGTGGCGTCGTCCGGAAGCCATGAGCGGATCCGGGTGGGGCATCGGACGACCGGGCTCGACCGGTGGTTCGGGGAGGGACTCGTGTTCAGTGCGCAGGACGTGGGGCGGGGCAAGCCGGCTCCGGATCTCTTCCTGCACGCGGCCGAACGGATGGACGTCGCTCCGGAGCGGTGTGCCGTCGTCGAGGACAGTCCTCTCGGGGTGCGGGCTGGGCTCGCGGCCGGGATGGATGTGTACGGGTATACGGCGATGACGCCCGCCGGGAAGCTGCCCGGCGCCAGAGGGTACTTTTCGGACATGGGAGAGCTGCTCGACCTGCTTAGTTGAGCAGTATTCAACTTCCTCTACCCATGAGTAGGCCGTGCCCCCTACTGTGCCGCCATGACAGATGTGCTGCGGCGCGGTAGGGCCGCGTTGGCGTTCAGCTTCTTCGCTCAGGGCGTCGCCTTCGCGCTGCTCGTGACGCGGATTCCGGCCATTCAGGACCGGTACGGCGTCTCCGACGCGCTGTTGCCCGCCTTCCTCGCCGCCGTGCCGGTCCTCGCCGGAGTCGGCAGCGTCTGCACCGAGCACCTCGTGAAGCGAGTGCCACCGAGCCAGGTGCTGAGGTGGTCCCAGCCCGTCGTGCTCCTGGCGCTGCTCGGTGTGGGTGCCGGTGACCAGATGATCGTCCTGGGTGCCTCGCTGGCGGCCTTCGGGCTGGCGGTCGGAGCGCTGGACGCGTCCATGAACATGCTCGGGGTGAGCCTGCAGCGGTCGTACGGGCGGAGCATCATGCTCGGTTTCCACGCCGTGTACAGCCTGGGCGGGATAGCCGGGGCCTCACTGGCCTGGGTGGGAGCGCACTGGGATCTGGCTCTGCTGTCCCTGTACCTGCCGGTGGGAGTCGTACTGCTGCCGGCCGCCCTGGTGGGGAGCCGGTGGTACGTGGACGGGAGCGGTCCCGAGGACAAGGTTCCGGCAGCCGCCGCGGAGGGCGGGAACGTCGCCTTCAAGTTGCTGCTGCCGCTCTGTCTGGTGATGTGCTTCGCCTATATCGGCGACTCGACCGTCTCCAACTGGAGCGCGAAGTATCTGCAGGACGTTCTCGGCAGCTCGGACCAGCTGTCGACCGTTCCGTACAACGTCTACATGATCACCACGCTGCTCGGGCGTTCCATCGGGGACTTCGGGGTGCGGAGGTTCGGGGCCGCGGCCGTCGTGCGGGCCGGAGCGGTGGTGGCGGCGGTCGGCTTCGCCGTGGTGGCGGGCGCGCCGGGGGCCTGGGTGGGGATGCTCGGGTTCACGCTGCTGGGGCTCGGGCTGTGTGTGCTGGTGCCGCAGACGTTCGCCGCGGCCGGACGACTCTTCCCCGGGGCTTCGGACGCCGCCGTCGCGCGCCTGAACATCTTCAACTATGTCGGTTTCCTGATCGGTTCTCCGTTGGTGGGGGCCCTGGGTGACCTCTGGAGCTATCGCGGGGCGATGCTCGTACCGATGGTTCTGGTGCTGGTGACGTTGGTGTACGCCCGGTCGTTCGAGACTGAACCGGACCGATACGGTGGCGGGCATGAGCGGCCGCGCACAGCTGATGTGGGACGAGGCAGTAACGGGCTATGACTTCGGCCCGGACCATCCGATGGATCCGGTCCGGCTGGCGCTGACCCGGAGCCTGGTGAGCGCCTTCGGGCTGGACCGGGAGATGGACGTCGTGGCGGCGAAGCCGGCGGGGGAGTCGACCCTGCGGCTCGTGCACCGCGAGGACTACGTGGCGGCGGTCAGGGCCGCGTCCGCCGATCCCCGGAGCGCGGACGGCGCGTACGGGCTGGGGACCGTGGACGATCCGGCCTTCGCCGGCATGCACGAGGTGTCCGCGGTCATCGCGGGGCAGTCGGTGGGGGCGGCGGAGGCCGTGTGGCGCGGGGACGTGCTGCACGCGGTGAACTTCGCGGGCGGGCTGCACCACGCGATGCCCGGGGGTGCGTCGGGGTTCTGCATCTACAACGACGCGTCGCTCGCCATCGCCCGGCTGCTGGAACTGGGGGCGGAGCGGGTCGCGTACGTGGATGTGGACGTGCACCACGGCGACGGAGTGCAGGCGGCGTTCTGGGAGGACCCGCGGGTTCTCACGATCTCGCTGCACGAACATCCGCGGACCCTGTTCCCGCAGACGGGGTGGCCGGAGGAGACGGGAGCCTCGCGGGGGGCGGAGGGGTCGGCCGTGAACGTGGCGCTGCCGGCGGGGACCGGGGACGCGGGGTGGGTGCGGGCGTTCCACGCGGTGGTGCCGGAGCTGATCGCGGACTTCCGGCCGCAGGTGCTGGTGACCCAGCACGGGGCCGACACCCACTTCGACGACCCGCTGGCGCACCTGGCGGTGTCGCTGGACGCCCAGCGGGCGGTGCAGATGGCGTTGCACGAGCTGGCCCACGCGTACGCCGACGGGCGGTGGGTCGCGCTCGGCGGGGGCGGGTACGCGGTGGTGGATGTGGTGCCGCGGTCGTGGACGCATCTGGTGGCGATCGCGGCGGGGCGGGAGATCGCGCCGGAGCGTGCGATTCCCGAGGAGTGGCGGCAGCAGGTGTTCGCCCGGACGCGGCAGCTGGCGCCGGCGCGGATGACCGATGGCCGGTGGCCTGTGGAGTGGGCCGGGTGGGAGGCCGGGTACGACCCCGCCGATCGGTTGGATCAGGCGGTGTTGGCCACGCGGAAGGCTGTGTTTCCGTTGCGGGGGTTGTTGCCCTAGAGGTTTTCTCGCCCCGCCGCCCCTACCCGCCCCTACCCGTCCCCGGAGGCTGGGCGCTCCTTCGGCCCCGTCAACGATTCGGGGCTCCGCCCCGGACCCCGTTCGTGCGGTTCCCCGCGCCTCTGGGAGGGGTTACGCCAACTGTGTGGTGGAACGGGGGTTTTCGGGGTGGTGGGGCGGGCTGTGCGTCAGCATCGGGGCGTGGTGAGTGGC
This sequence comes from Streptomyces sp. NPDC041108, assembly GCF_055592645.1. Lineage (NCBI taxonomy): Bacteria > Bacillati > Actinomycetota > Actinomycetes > Kitasatosporales > Streptomycetaceae > Streptomyces > Streptomyces sp. NPDC041108. The sequence continues at coordinate 3,413 of NZ_JBVIYK010000039.1, forward strand.
GCGGCGTTGCGGGAGCATCTGGTGGCCTGCGGGCTGGCCGGGCCTGTCGCCACCGCTCGGGAGGCGAGTCTGCGGAGCTATCGGTTGTTCGCGGCCCGGGACCCTCGGTTTCTGATCGGACTTGATCCGGAACTGTCCTGGCGGCAGCGGGACGTGCTCGATCTGATGGCGGAGAAGTGTGGAGTTTCGGCCGATCCGGGATGCACTTCAGGGCAGGATGTCATTGACCCCGAGCGCACGATGGGTGCGCTGGACCGCTTTGCGGAACGTGTCGCGGCGGTCGCTCGCAGTGGCGGGACGGTGCTCTTCGGTACCGGGCACCCGCATCGGCTGATCGGTTTCTACGGCGCGTTGGCAGACGCCATGTCGGCGGCAGGATGTGAAGTTCTCACCCCGGCAAGGGGTAGACGTGTCGACATAACGACCCGGTTCGGTCTACGCACGCACAACCTCGACTACGTACGAGGAGTCGCCGTCGTCCGCGAGGCGCCTGCCTTGCGCTCCGGTTGTGCGACCGGCGTGCACACCCACTCGCCGCTCCCGGTTCGGACGGTTCTGGCGGCCGCGGCGGAGGCCGGCGGGCCGCTCCCGGAACTCGTGGTCGGCGACCATGGATGGGTCTGCGGGGCAGGTCAGCTGGGGTTCGAGGCGATCGGACTCGCCGACACGGACGATCCGGCGCTCTTCGTGGGTGAGGCGGAGGGGCGCGTGTCCGTCGCCGTTCCACTTGATGACGGTGTGCGGTCTGATTACTACCGACCACTGACCCGCTACGTACTCAATCGGGCGTGTCTGTCACAGTAGGCCGCCGATGGCATCCCCTCTTCCCCACTCGCATCACCCGCCCCTACATTGGGGAGTGAGCACGCAACGACGAAGAGTCACCGGAAGGGGAAGCCGGTGGCCGTCGAGTGCGGAAGGTTCAGGTGTGTCATGGCTGCAGCTGGCGAGAGGCCTCTGAACGAGGTTCAGTTCCTGACCGTGGCGGAAGTCGCCTCGGTGATGCGAGTGTCGAAGATGACCGTGTACCGCCTGGTGCACAGCGGTCATCTGCCGGCGATCCGGGTGGGCAGGTCCTTCCGGGTGCCGGAGCAAGCGGTACACGAGTACCTCCGCGAGAGCTATGTGGGGGTGGAGACGGCCTGACGGCCACCGGGGCCGAGGGGCTCCCGGAGGACGTGCGGTACCTCCGGAAGCCCCCCGCTCCCCCTCGATTACGACCTCAGCGCTCGGACGGGTAGGCTAGCCCCTCGTAGGTCGTATGGGCCCATGGCGCCCAAACGCCGAGTGATGAGAAGTGAGCGAGGGTAGTCGTGGGCTCTGTTATCAAGAAGCGGCGCAAGCGGATGGCTAAGAAGAAGCACCGCAAGCTGCTCAAGCGCACCCGCGTTCAGCGTCGCAACAAGAAGTAAGGCGGTCCGGCCCCGGCAACGGGGTCCTGGCCGGCCCCCCGCGCGTAAGGGGGCCGCACGCCTTGCTTTCTTGCGCGAGCGCTGTTGAGAGCGCGTTGCCGTGGCCCTCCACCGAATGCGGTGGGGGGCCACGGTGTTTTCGGCGTTCACCGTTTCGGCGTTCACTGTTTTTGCCGGTCATTGACGGGGTCGTGGTCACCACTCCGCAACATCGAACCGCTAACGTGGCGGCACACGGGGAACGCGGCAGAGAACGAGCAGAGTTACGCCTATGTGAGCGGACGTCTGGAAGGAAGGCGCTGATCTTGGGGAAGGTCGTGCTCGTCACCGGGGTGGCCCGTCAGCTGGGAGGCCGTTTCGTGCGGCGAATCCAGCGTGACCCGCAGGTCGACCGGGTCATCGCGGTCGACGCGGTGCCCCCGGCACATCATCTGGGCGGCGCGGACTTCGTGCAGGCCGACATCAGGCAGCCGGCCATAGCCCGGCTGCTGGCCGAGCACAACGTGGACACCGTGGTGCACATGGACGTCACGGGCACCCCTCTGGGCAGCGGCGGCCGGGCCACGCTGAAGGAGACCAACGTCATCGGCACCATGCAGCTGCTCGGTGCCTGCCAGAAGTCCCCGCTGGTCAAGCGGCTGGTCGTGAAGTCCAGTACGAACGTGTACGGGTCCGCGCCGCGTGACCCGGCCGTGTTCACCGAGACCATGCCGCCCAAGTCGCTGCCCAGCGGCGGCTTCGCCAAGGACACCGTCGAGGTCGAGGGGTACGTACGGGGATTCGCCCGGCGGCGGCCCGATGTGGCCGTGTGCGTGCTGCGGTTCGCGAACATCCTCGGACCGAGCGCGGATTCACCGCTCGCCTCGTACTTCTCGCTGCCGGTGCTGCCGACCGTGCTGGGCTACGACCCGCGGCTGCAGTTCGTGCACGAGGACGACGTCATCGAGGTGCTGCGGATCGCCTCGCACGAGCCGGCGCGGGGCACGCTCAACAGCGGCACGTTCAACATCGCGGGTGACGGTGTCCTGCTGCTGTCGCAGTGCGCGCGGCGCCTCGGCCGGCCGACGGTGCCGCTGCTGATGCCGGCCGTGAGCTGGGTCGGCTCGATGGTCCGCACACTGGGCTTCACCGACTTCTCGCCGGAGCAGCTGCGGCTGCTGACCCATGGGCGGGTCGTGTCGACGAACCAGATGCGCGAGACACTGGGCTACCGGGCCAGATACACGACCACGGAGACCTTCGCCGACTTCGCCCGCAGCAGGGGCCCCGGCCTCCTGCCCCCGGAGGCCCTCGCTGGGGCCATCGACCGGATCGCCGCCCTGCCCGTGTCCACGCCGGGCGGCGGCCACCCCCCGACGCAGAGCGCCAACTGAGGAGCGCATCAACGATGGCGGATGCCAAGGTCATTCCCTTCGACGACGACCGGACGCGCGGCGGCGCCCTGCAGCGCCCGCCGCGTCGGCGGAGTACGGGGAGCCGGCGCAAGGGCGACAACGCGGTCGTCCGGGATGTTCGTGAATCCGGCGAGGTCCAGGCCCTCCCCGGACGGCCGACCAGCACCGATGATGTTCCTGTGACACGGGAGAAGCCGGAGCCGCCCCTGGAGGCCGCCGAGGCACACGACGGCGGCGGCCTGGAGCGCCGGATCGCGGGCGGGCTCGCGTTCCTGCGCAAGCGGCTCACCGGTGACTACGAGGTCGACGACTTCGGCTACGACGCCGAACTCACCGACCAGGTGCTGATGTCCCTGCTGCGGCCGGTGTACGAGAAGTACTTCCGGGTCGAGGTGAAGGGCATCGAGAACATCCCGACGGACGGCGGCGCCCTGATCGTCTCCAACCACTCGGGGACGCTGCCGCTGGACGGCCTGATGATGCAGGTCGCCGTGCACGACAACCACCCCACCGGGCGGCATCTGCGGCTGCTCGCGGCGGACCTGGTCTTCATGCTGCCGGTGGTCAACGAGCTGGCCCGCAAGCTCGGCCACACCCTCGCGTGCGCGGAGGACGCCTCACGGCTGCTGCAGCAGGGCGAGCTGGTCGGGGTCATGCCGGAGGGCTTCAAGGGCCTCGGCAAGCCCTTCGGGGAGCGCTACAAGCTGCAGCGCTTCGGCCGCGGTGGCTTCGTCTCCACCGCCCTGCGCGCCGGCACGCCGATCATCCCGTGCTCGATCGTGGGCGCGGAGGAGATCTACCCGATGATCGGGAACTCGAAGACGATCGCCCGGCTGCTGGGCTTCCCGTACTTCCCGATCACGCCGACGTTCCCGTTGCTCGGTCCGCTGGGTGCGGTGCCGCTGCCGACGAAGTGGACGATCCAGTTCGGTGAGCCGATCCCGACGGACGGCTATCCGCCGGAGGCCGCCGAGGACCCGATGCTGATGTTCAACCTGACCGACCAGGTGCGCGAGCAGATCCAGCACACCCTGTACAAGCTGCTGGTGCAGCGGCGGTCGGTGTTCTTCTAGCCGCCGCGGCGGTCGTACGACGGTGGGGGCGCCCTTCTTCGAGAAGGGCGCCCCCACCGTCTTCAGGGGTCAGTCGCTGTTCTGGCCGTCGATGCCCAGGCCCGGCAGGAGGCCCGGGAGGAGGGGCGGGAGGGTGACGTCGGGCTGTTCGGCCGGGGTGGACCTGCCGGTGGACGGGGCGGTGGTGGCGGTGTCCTGCTGCGGCGGGTCGAGCAGTCCGCCGGTGGTGCCGCCGACGAGGCCCTCGCCGCCGCCGGCCGAGGTGGACGGCTTGGGCTTGCCGGTGGTGTCCTCGCTGTCGCCGCCGGTCGAGCCTTCGGGGGCGCTCGGGGCCGGGCGGCCGGGGTCGGTGGTGCCGGGGGTGCCGGAGCCCGTGGAGCGCTGCCTGCCGTCGCCGCCCGGGGAGGGCTGAGGGGGCAGGAGCGACGAGTGCGGGGCGACCTCGTCGTCTATGGCGTCGAAGACCGACGAGACCTGTCGGCTCACGTCTCCGAGCTGCACGGGCAGCCGGTCGCGCAGCGCGCCCCAGGCATGGCGATGGGACCGGGAGAACGCCGAGAGGGCCCGGATGGGGCCCAGGGACTCCGGATCTCGCTCGTACGCCTCGTGGAGCAGGCGGTGGCCCTCGGAGGCGTCGTGCCGCATCCCGGTGAGGGCGCGGCGGATCTCGCCGAGGGACTCGTGGTCGAGCTGTCCGCCCCGGCCGCGCTCCATGAGGCGGCGGGCCTCGCCGAGCCGGGTCGACGCCTGGTCCAGATAGAGCCGTCCCCGGTCGTCGCTGTCGTCGGCCAGGGTGAGTTTCACGTCCTCGATGCCGCGCTTCAGGCCGTAGAGCGAGTCACCGGGCAGGGCGTCCGAACTGGCGGCTGCCACGCCGCCGAAGGCGCTCGCGGCCACGCCGACGCTGAGCCCGCCCGCGGCGAGACCCTTCGTCAGACGGGACCGTGGTCGCAGCCTGCCCAGCGGACTTGCCCGGTGCGCGCCCCGCGCCTTGCCCGATCGCTGTTCGGGTACCGAAGGGTCCGACGCCTCGCGCCCCGGCAGCGTGCCGTCCCGCAGCATGGCTTCCATCGCGGCCACCAACTGGGCGCGATGGACGACCTTGACCTCGGGGTCGAGCACCGGCTTGGGCAGCTCGTCGAGACCGGTGGTGAGGGCCAGCATCTGGCCCTGTTCGGTCTGTCGCGCTGCCGGGGCCGGTTCCGATCCCTCGGGCCGCTCGGCCGCCGTGCCCTGGTCGGACAGCTCCTCCAGGGCCTGGGCGAAGGCGTTCGCCCGCCGGTGCGCCGATACGTTCGCGATCACTGGCGGCACCTCCTCTCGTCATGACGGTCGACTCCCCAGGGGGTCCTGAGGGTTGCACGTCCCCGGCCGGTCCACACGATCGAGTGATCGGTGTCGGCCAGGCGCGACCACAGGGAGCCTGTATCCCGCACAACGAGCGGCGTGGCACTTGGGTTACGGACGGCGGGTGATTGGGCGAGGAAGTCAACCGACCTAGACGGAGGGTCAGTTGAGGATCGCGGAGCGTGTCCGATCGCCGCCCTCGGCGCGGTGTCGCTCAGGGCCGGTGGTCCCGGTCGGCGGGGTCAGCGGGCGTCGTCCGGGAGGAGGCGGGCGAGGGTGCGGACCGCGCGGTACTGGAGGGTCTTGATCGCGCCCTCGTTCTTGCCCATGACGCGGGCGGTCTCGGCGACGGAGAGGCCCTGCAGGAAGCGGAGCGTGACGCACTCCTGCTGCTGGGGGTTGAGGCGGCGTACGGCTTCGAGGAGGGCCGCGTTGGAGAGGGACTCCAGGACGGAGTCCTCGGGGGAGCGCTCGACCTCGTTGGCGTCGAGCATCTCGCCTGTGGTGACCTCCAGCCGGAAACGGCTGGACTTGAAGTGGTCGGCCACCAGGTTGCGGGCGATCGTGACCAGCCAGGCGCCGAAGTCGCGGCCCTGCCAGGTGAACGTGCCGATGCGCCGCAGGGCGCGCAGGAACGTCTCGCTGGTGAGGTCCTCGGCGGTCGCCTTGCCGCCCACGCGGTAGTAGATGTAGCGGTAGACCGTGTCGCTGTACTGGTCGTACAGGCGACCGAAGGCGTCGGCCTCGCCGGACTGGGCGCGTTCGACGAGGTCCATCATGCGGGCGCTGTCGCTGTCCGCGGCGGGACGGCGGGTGGTCGTGGCGGTGGATCCCGAACGGCCTCGTCTGCCTACCGCCGCGCTGCCGTCGGCCAGTGCGTAGCACGGGCCGACGGGCGCGGCGGAGGTGGCGAGGGCGGGGACGGCGTACGCGGTGGGGACGAAGCCGCGCAACAGTTGGTTGACTGTCGCGCGCAGCGTAGCCAGGCCCGAGGCGTCAACCCCGACGTGTGGGTACACGGGACTCCCAGAGGCAGAGCTTCCATCACGTGCAGTGCGGAACCTTTCACCCGTCGTAGCGACGGAGGGGTACCGGTTTGCGTTTGAGGAGAATAACGCTTCGTGCAGGCACTGCTACACCCAGTTGCTCAAATCATCGATTACGTCGCTTCTGTTACTGATTGGCGGCTGCCCAAGTACGTGTCCGTGATCGGTTGTTGACCGATTGGGTTCGTGTTCCGTCTGGGTGTGGGGCGTGTTGTGGTCGGGTGCGGACGGCGTGACTGAGGGGGGTGTCATGGGGGTAGGACGGCTGGAATGCGGGGTCGCGGGGGCCCGACGCACGAACGCCGGAGGGGCTGGTTTCCCAGCCCCTCCGGCGTTCGAAGAACGGCGGACGGTTCCGTTCGGTCCGGATCAGCGGCGACGGCGGTGCAGGGCGATCGCGGCCGCCGTGCCGCCGGCCACCGCGCCCACGCCCGCCGCCGCGGGGAGGCCGACCTTGGCGGCCTTGCGGGCGGTGCGGTAGTCCCGCAGACGCCAGTCCATGTCCCGGGCGTGCTTGCGGAGTTTGCTGTCGGGGTTGATGGCGTACGGGTGACCCACGAGCGACAGCATCGGGATGTCGTTGTGGGAGTCGCTGTACGCGGCGCAGCGGGAGAGGTCGAGGCTCTCCGCGACGGCCAGGGCGCGCACGGCCTCGGCCTTGGCGGGGCCGTGCAGCGGTTCGCCGACCAGCTTGCCGGTGTAGACGCCGTCGACGGACTCGGCGACCGTGCCCAGGGCGCCGGTCAGGCCGAGGCGGCGGGCGATCACCTGGGCGATCTCCACCGGCGCGGCCGTGACGAGCCAGACCTTCTGGCCGGCGTCGAGGTGGGCCTGGGCCAGGGCGCGGGTGCCCGGCCAGATGCGCTCGGCCATGTACTCGTCGTAGATCTCCTCGCCGATGATCGTCAGTTCGGCGACGCGGTGGCCCTGGACGATGGAGAGCGCGGAGTTCTGGGCGTCCTGCATGTGCTCGGGGTCCTCGGACCCCGCCAGCCTGAACCATGCCTGCTGCCAGGCGAATCGGGCGAGGTCGCGGGTCTCGAAGAACTTCCGCTTGTACAGGCCGCGGCCGAAGTGGAAGAGCGAGGCGCCCTGCATGACGGTGTTGTCGAGATCGAAGAACGCGGCGGCCCTGTCGTCGCCGAGAACCGGGAACACCGGTTCCTGGACGGCGTCGGGTGCGGGGGAGATGTCCTCCAACTCCTGGGAGGACTTGCGCGCTGCCTCCGCAGAGGCCTCGCCTGCCAAAACGCTCCGCGCCGTGGCGGAGCGCCTACGGGGAGTGAGCCATCCGAGAGCGGCCATGTCGTGAGCATAGCCAGTCTGTTCGGGGGTTCCGGAGCCGAGAGGTTCGCGGGCTGTGAACTCTCCGCGACCGTGCCGTTAAAGAAGTGTCGCGGACGGCGTGTCCCGGTGCGCAACAGGCCCCGCGCGATGGGGAAAAGGGCAGGTCGTGCGCTGTGTGGTGAGCGAGAGGCGGGGACGTCGGGCGCGGGGTGACAATGGCCGTCATGAGTGCCATGTTCCGGCGGACGCCGAAGAATTCCGGTGAGCGTCTCGTCACACTGATCGGGAAATCCGGGTGTCATCTTTGCGACGACGCCGAGGCGGTGATCGGGAAGGTCTGCGGTGAGCTGGGCGTTCCCTGGGAGAAGAAGGACATCGAGGAGGATGCGGAACTGCACCGGCAGTACTGGGAGCAGATTCCGGTCGTGCTGGTGGACGGTGCTCAGCACACCTTCTGGCGGGTCGATGAGGAGCGCCTTCGCAAAGCCCTCGCACCAAGGTGACGATGATGTGACCTGACCGACCAGTCCAAGTGGTCCCAATAGTCGCTTAGGATCGATGGGCTGGTTGGTCTCGGGGGCGGGATTCGTGAGGAGAGTGTGCGGTTTTGCCCCTGTCGTGCAAGGCGTCCGGTGAGGAACGACGGTGCGTGCGCGCCGGTTCCGTACGCGCGTGTCGGGTGTGCGTGACCCCGGTCACGTTGGCCGGGCAAATCGGACACCATCTTTGTGCACGCGTTCACAAAGACATAGCCTGCTGTCGACGGGGCGGTCTGGGGACGCATGACCGCCCGCAGCCCCGCTCTACCCGCAGGAGCACCGTGGCAACTGGCCGAACTCACCGACCGGCGACCCGTAGCCGAGGGATTCCCGAGGCCACCGTCGCCAGGCTTCCGCTGTACCTCCGTGCTCTGACCGCGCTCTCCGAGCGTTCGGTACCCACCGTTTCATCCGAGGAACTCGCGGCCGCGGCGGGGGTCAACTCCGCGAAGCTGCGCAAGGACTTCTCGTACCTCGGTTCCTATGGGACCAGGGGTGTGGGGTACGACGTCGAGTATCTCGTCTACCAGATCTCGCGTGAGCTCGGGCTGACCCAGGACTGGCCGGTCGTGATCGTCGGTATCGGTAATCTCGGCGCCGCGCTGGCCAATTACGGCGGGTTCGCCTCCCGTGGATTCCGGGTGGCCGCGTTGATAGACGCCGACCCGGCGATGGCGGGCAAGCCCGTCGCGGGTATCGCGGTGCAGCACACGGACGAGCTGGAAAAGATCATCGACGACAACGGTGTGTCGATCGGTGTGATCGCCACGCCCGCCGGCGCCGCCCAGCAGGTGTGCGACCGGCTGGTCGCCGCCGGGATCACGTCGATCCTGAACTTCGCGCCCACCGTCCTCTCCGTGCCGGACGGCGTCGACGTCCGCAAGGTGGACCTCTCCATCGAACTGCAGATCCTGGCGTTCCACGAGCAGCGCAAGGCCGGCGAGGAGGCCGCGGCCGAGGCCGCCGCCGTGGCGCCGGCCCCCCAGGAATCCGGGAAAGGGCCCGACGGGGATGTCCCCGCCGTGATGCCGGCATGAGTCTCCTGGTCGTCGGACTGAGCCACCGCAGCGCTCCGGTGAGCGTGCTGGAGCGGGCGGCGCTGTCCCTGGACGCGCAGATCAAGTTGCTTCAGGACACGGTCGCCGCGGAGCCGGCCACCGAGGCCGCTCTCCTCGCCACGTGCAACCGCATCGAGCTGTACGCGGACGTGGACAAGTTCCACGCGGGCGTCGCCGAGCTGTCCACGCTGCTCGCCCGGCACAGCGGGGTCGGGCTCGACGAGATCACGCCGTATCTGTACGTGCACTACGAGGACCGGGCCGTCCACCATCTGTTCTCCGTGGCCTGCGGGCTCGACTCGATGGTCGTCGGCGAGGGGCAGATCCTCGGGCAGATCAAGGACGCGCTGGCCCGCGCCCAGGAGCTGCACACCGCCGGGCGGCTGCTCAACGACCTGTTCCAGCAGAGCCTCAGGGTCGGCAAGCGGGCGCACTCCGAGACCGGGATCGACCGGGCCGGGCAGTCGCTGGTGACCTTCGGTCTGGAGCAGTTCACCGCGGGCGCGGACGTCGGGAGCTGGGCCCGGGGCAAGCGGGCCGTGGTGATCGGCGCGGGCTCCATGTCCTCGCTGGCCGCCGCGACCCTCGCGCGCGCGGGCGTGGGCGAGATCGTGATCGCCAACCGGACGTACGACCGGGCCGAGCGGCTCGCCCAGATCCTCACCGAGCAGGGCGAAACGGACGTGCTGGCCCGCGCGGTACCGATGGAGTCGGTGCCGGGCGAGCTGACACGTGCTGACATCGCGGTCTCCTGTACGGGGGCCACTGGCCTGGTCCTGACCGCCGGCATGGTCGCGGCGGCCGTCGAGGGCCGGGTGCCCGAAGGCGCCCCCTCGCAACCGGCGGCCCGCCCGGAGATCCGTACCGACATACGGGCGGCCCTGCCGCCGACCTCCGTCGGCAGCGACGACGACTGCCCGCTCGACCTGCCCGCAGTCCAGGGCGGCGGCTTCTCCGTGCACGGGGAGGACGCGGTCGCCGGGATGGACGCGGCCACCCTGGAACAGCACGCGGCCTGGGTGGACAACGCGACCGTCGACCGGCGCGCGAGCCGCCGCACGCCGGAGCGCGAGGCCCCGCGTACGCCCGCCGCCGACGCCGAGCTGATCACCGCGCTCGTCGCGGCCGTCGCCGTCAGCGGACGGATCACCGAGCTGCGCCGCCCCGAGGCGGTCGTCGAGGTGCCCCGGCCCGCGCCCGTGCTGGCCCTGCTGGACCTGGCGATGCCCCGTGACATCGACGCGGCCGCGCACCGGCTGGCCGGGGTACGGCTGGTCGACATCGAGTCGCTCGCCGAGGTCTCCGCCGACGCGCCGATGGCCGCCGACGTCGACCTGGTGCGGAGGATCGTTTCGGACGAGGTGGCCGCCTTCGGCGCCGCTCAGCGTGCCGCGCACATCACACCCACCGTCGTGGCGCTGCGCGCCATGGCCGCCGATGTCGTCGCGAGCGAGATCGCCCGCCTGGAGGGCCGGCTGCCCGGCCTCGACGACAAGCACCGGGGCGAGATCACCCAGACCGTGCGGCGCGTGGTGGACAAGCTGCTGCACGCGCCGACCGTACGGGTCAAGCAGCTCGCGGCCGAACCCGGCGGCGCCGGGTACGCGGACGCGCTGCGGACCCTGTTCGACCTGGACCAGGAGACGGTCGCCGCCGTGTCCCGGGCCGAGGACAGCGACGACCAGCGCACAGCCGGCGGCCAGTACGCCGGAGCGAACGCCGAGAACCGAGGGCGATCATGAGTGAGCCGCACAACAGGGCCCTGAGGCTCGGGACCAGGCGAAGCAAACTCGCCATGGCCCAGTCCGGGCAGGTGGCGGACGCGGTCCGCCGGCTGACCGGGCGGCCCGTCGAACTCGTGGAGATCACGACGTACGGCGACGTCTCCCGCGAGCAGCTCGCGCAGATCGGCGGCACGGGCGTGTTCGTCGCCGCGCTGCGCGAGGCGCTGCTGCGCGGCGAGGTCGACTTCGCCGTGCACTCCCTCAAGGACCTGCCGACCGCCCACCCCGACGAGCTGACGCTGGCCGCCGTGCCGGTGCGCGCGGACGTGCGGGACGTACTGGTCGCCCGGGACGGACTGACCTTCGAGCAGCTCCCCGCGGGCGCCCGGGTCGGTACCGGTTCGCCGCGCCGGATGTCCCAGCTGAACGCCTACGCGCGCAGTCACGGGCTCACGATCGAGACGGTGCCGATCCGCGGGAACGTCGACACGCGCATCGGGTACGTACGGAAGGGCGAGCTGGACGCCGTCGTCCTGGCCGCCGCCGGACTGACCCGGATCGGACGGATCGACGAAGCGACCGACTTCCTCCCGGTCGACACTGTTTTGCCCGCCCCCGGCCAGGGGGCACTGGCGATCGAATGCGCCGCAGCCGATGCGGAGCTGATCGCCGCGCTCGCCGGACTCGACGACCCGGACACCCGGGCCGCCGTGACCGCCGAGCGGTCCCTGCTCGCCGCCCTGGAGGCCGGTTGCAGCGCACCGGTGGGTGCGTTCGCCGACCTTCTGGACGACGGGCAGACTGTCAAGGAGATGCGCCTGCGCGGCGTCGTCGGCACCACCGACGGCTCGACGCTGGTGCAGCTGTCCACCACCGGTCCCGTGCCCGAGACGTACGACCAAGCAATGGCGCTCGGCCGTGAACTCGCCGCCGAGATGCTCGCTAAGGGCGCGGCCGGTCTGATGGGGGAGCGAGCACATTGAGCCCCACCACCCTTCCCGCCGGTCCGGACCACGGTCACGTCACCTTCCTCGGTGCCGGACCCGGGGATCCGGGACTGCTGACACTGCGCGCCGTCGAGGCCCTGGCGAACGCGGACGTTCTCATCGCCGAGCACGATGTGCTCGACGTGGTGCGTACGCACGCCCGCGCCGGCGTCGCCCTACTGGACACCGACTCGAGCCCGCCGTCGGCTCTGGCTGCGGCGTCCTCTGCCTCTTCCGCGGCTACTTCAGCGGATACGTATGCGGGCACAGGCACGCCTCAGCTGACGGTTGTTGACGGCGCGTCAACAACCGTTGGTGCACCCGCTGTGCGGGATGCGGCACATCTTGTCATGGAGGCCGCGAGGGGCGGCAGGCGGGTCGTGCGTGCGGTGTCCGGGGACCCCGGACTCGACACGTACGCCACCGAGGAGATGCTGGCGTGCGCCGCCGCCGGCGTGCCGTTCGAGGTGGTGCCCGGTGTGGCCGCCGCCGTGGGCGTGCCCGCGTACGCCGGTGTGCCGCTGCGGGACGCGCAGGGCGCGGACGTGCGGTTCGTCGACGCGCGCACGGCCTCCGACCGGTGCTGGGCGGAGGTCGGGGCGTCGGACGGCACCGTGGTCGTCTCGGCGACGCTGGAGACCGTGGCCGCGGCCGCCGGTGAGCTGGTCGCGGCGGGCCGCAAGCCCGATACGCCGATGACCGTGACGGTCGCCGGTACGACGACGCGGCAGCGCACCTGGACCGCGACGCTCGGCACGATCGCGCAGACGCTGAAGCAGGCCAAGGTGCTGCCCTCCCCCGAGGGCGGCCGGCCGGTGATAGTGGTGGTCGGCGAGCGTTCCTCGGCGGCCCAGCGCGACCAGCTGTCGTGGTTCGAGAACAAGCCGCTCTTCGGGTGGCGGGTCCTCGTGCCGCGTACGAAGGAGCAGGCCGCCTCGCTCTCCGACCAACTGCGCTCGTACGGGGCCGTACCGCACGAGGTGCCGACGATCGCGGTCGAGCCGCCGCGCACGCCGCAGCAGATGGAGCGGGCCGTGAAGGGCCTCGTGACGGGGCGCTACGAGTGGATCGCCTTCACCTCGGTGAACGCGGTCAAGGCGGTGCGGGAGAAGTTCGAGGAGTACGGGCTCGACGCGCGTGCCTTCGCCGGGATCAAGGTCGCGGCGGTGGGCGAGCAGACCGCCAAGGCGCTCATCGCGTTCGGTGTGAAGCCGGATCTGGTGCCGAGCGGTGAGCAGTCGGCCGCCGGGCTGCTGGAGGACTGGCCGCCGTACGACCCGGTCTTCGACCCGATCGACCGGGTGTTCCTGCCCCGGGCCGACATCGCCACGGAGACGCTGGTCGCCGGGCTGATCGAGCTGGGCTGGGAGGTCGACGACGTCACCGCGTACCGGACCGTGCGGGCCTCGCCGCCGCCGGCCGAGACTCGCGAGGCGATCAAGGGCGGTGGTTTCGACGCCGTGCTGTTCACCTCGTCCTCCACAGTGCGCAACCTGGTCGGCATCGCCGGGAAGCCGCACAACGTGACGGTGATCGCCTGTATCGGTCCCGCCACGGCAAAGACGGCCGAGGAACACGGGCTGCGGGTGGACGTGATGGCTCCCGAGCCGTCCGTGCACAGACTGGCGGAGGCGCTGGCGGACTTCGGCCTGCGGCGGCGGGCCGCGGCGGTCGAGGCGGGCGACCCCGTGACCCGGCCGAGCGAGCGGCGGCCGGGGGCGCGGCGGCGGAGGTCTACGACCTGAGGCGAGGCGTGAGAGAGGGGCGGTGGCTGCTTGCGGTTGCCGCCCCTCGCGTTCGCGGACGCCCTGCCTCGCTTTCGTGCTGCGGGCTTCTCGCGCTGTTCCCGGGCGCTGCGTAGGCGTTCACGTATCCGCGCGCGAGCCTGGTCCTAGAGGTTGTCCCGTAATCGGTGCGGCGGTTGGTGCGTTGGCTGGGCATGGGTGGGGTGATCTCAGCGGATGATCCGAAGTGGATCGAGTCGTCTCGGCCGCCTGGCCGGCTGGAAGGGTCGGGTCGATCGGTGCGAACGACCCGGGGCCGTTCGGGAGTACCGCCGCGCCTTTCGCGCGGTGCGGCCGAACGTCGCTGGGTGGCCTTCCGGCCGCAGCGGACTGCGGACGTGTCGTCGATGTGGGTTCGCCTGCCCCACGGTGGCTCTAGAATCGCGTCCGTCCATGATCATTCTTGCTACAGACGGGATTACGGTGTCGATATTCGCGAAACGGACCGTCACGCTTCTGGCCGCGACCGCTATGGCCGTCAGCATCTCCCTCGGTTCCGGGGCAGGCACAGCCGCGGCTGCTCCCACGCTGACCTACGACGTGTACTGGTCTCAGACCAACAAATCGGCGATCTACTACCTCTACGCCAACGGTGCCTACGCCGGATTCGTGGAATGGCACGCGGACCCGGTGGGCTCCACTCCTGGTGACGCGCTGCGGGCGCGTGACAGCACGGCAGAGGGGTGGGGCGTCGAGGCGACGGTCAGTACGGTCACGATCGGCTACTCCCGTACGGCTTCCACCCGGGGAGAGCCGTCCCCCTACACGACTCCATGGAATACCGGCAACCTCGATGAGGGGACCAAGCTGCGACTCACGGGCTGCCTGGTGAAGGGCTCGGAGGAGGTCTGCACCGCGGGCCACTACGTCTACGCGTAGCCGCGGCCCCTCGACGGGACGAACCGGCGGGCTGCGGGGTACCGATAGTTCTTGGACCGCTCCGCCACGGAGTTGTGTCCGCGGCTGGTTACTCGACGGTCGCCGGGGTGGCGACCTGGTCGCACAACTCGAACAGCGGGAACCACTCCTAGACGAAGTTCCTATTGCGGGGTTCACGGACGCAGGGAGGGTGTCCAACATCGGGTTGTGACGACCGAGTTAGACACCCTCTTGACCGCACTGTACGTGCA
>NZ_JBVIYK010000040.1:0-17657 GCF_055592645.1 Streptomyces sp. NPDC041108
ATCCAGCGCCACCCGGAACTCATCGACGGCTGCCTCACCGAAACCGGCCTGACCCTCAACCCCGGCACCCGAAGCTAATCCGACAAGGTCAGTAGGTACTCGGGTGGCCAGGTGAATGTCGTCGATGGTGACGGTGGTGTCGTCCTTCGTGCTGAGGTTCAGGTACAGGTGGCCGGCACCCCAGGTGCCGCCTTTGTTCTTCTGGGTCGTCACGACCGAGCGGAAGTCCTGGCTATCGGCGATGTAGTCCGTCAGCGGCTTGCCGTCGGCTGGCATGGCGACCGATGTGCTGCCGTCGCAGGTCTTAATGATCGGCCACGTCGACGTCATCAGCAGCGGATCCGAGGCAGCGAAAGCGGAGGGCGATGAGCCTTTATCGGACGACGGGCTGTTGCCAGCTGCGTCGGAGCCATCGACTAGCCATAAGCGCATGGCTACAGCAGCTCCTGTAGCTACCGCAACAGCTGCCGCGATCAGCAACACTCGGCTTCGATACCTTGACGACGGGGACGCGGCTGGCGGTGGATCGGCGGGGGAGACTTCAACAGGCTCCCGTACAGATGCCGTCCCCTCGGGGACTGTTTCCTCCCAGAGCCGGTGCAACTCCGCGATCTCTTCTGCACTGAATCGGAGCGCTGTCGCGATGGCAGCGACGGTGTTCCAGCTAGGCCGGTCGAACCGGTCACTGAGGGCGTTGCTGACGGTCGTTCGTCCCAGTCCGATCTTTGTGCTCAGTTGGGTCTTGGTCAGCCCCTGCGTACCCAGACGCTCGCGCAATCGCCGTCGTAAGAGTGCCAGTGCCTGCGTCGCTTCGGCATCCTCCACGCTTCGCCCCTAACCAGAGTGCCGTTCAGGAGTGTTCATCTTCGTATGGCGGTCACCTGCCGCACACGCGAATCGGCAAGGTCGCTGCATCACGCCCGTCCAGCAGCTGAGGAGTCTGCCGTGCCGTCGTCATACACCGTCGTTCTCACCGTCCTGGCGGTTGCCGTCGCGATAACCATCTCGTTGCTGGCTGCCTTGGCGGCGGGCCTGCTCGCCCGCGCTGACGGAGCTAGCCCGGCAGCGGCTGTGAGCCGTGGTGGCATCGCCTTCGCGGCCACTCTTACGCTGCTTGCCCTCATGGTCACCACAGTCGCCGGTCTTCTCACATGACGGTGAACACGTGCGATGCCGGAGACGACGTGAACTCACGCAGGCATCGCCGACGTTCGAAACCGGCTCGCCGCGATGGCCGACTCGCTGCGCAGGGCAGCGGGTCACCGGAGCAATATCCACGTATCCGTGCCCGCACCGCCCACCCCACCCCATGCTCGTGCGGGCACGCCACCGGCGCCGTCACAGGGCCAGTGGAGGACGCCAACGCACAGGGGAGAGACCCGGGATGATGACCGACCGCCGGCACCCGCCGTACGCTGACCGCACCGCCGAACGGCCGGCCGCGCGCCCAGCGCCGGTAGGGCTGGTCGGCCGGGCAAGCCGCCGCTGCCTCCTGCCGCCGACGCTTGCGTTCCCACTGCCGTACCCACTTCCGTGTCCGGCGCGAGCGCTGACCGCATTTGCCCAGACCACCACGGCTTTTCGGGACTGCGGCGCTGTGTCGCATCCCTCTTCTCTCCTCCTCTCACTGGCCAAGCCCTGGGAAATAGGTGGGGGTGGGGTGTCAGTGGCGGAGGCGATCATCGGGTTCAGGGCGCGCCTGGTGCCCTCTGCGGCCGGGCGGGGCCGGCGCCCGGCCGGTGGCCGGTCGCGACGCACCGGAGGGCGGGGCTGATGGCGAAGCGCAAGGCGAACGAGGCGGGATCGTCGACCGGACTGCGCGCCGATGTGCTGCGCGCGCTCGGGGTGCTCAAGGCCGCGACGGCGGACCAGATCCAGCGGCTGTCCTCACCGCACCTGACGTACCGGCACACCCTCAAGGAGACGCCAGCCAAGCGGAAGGAGGCGCGCACCGCCTCCCACCGCGGCGCGCTCCACGATCTGCGCAGGCACGGCCTGTCCGTCGACGGCGGCCGCACTCGAGGCGGGGAGGAGGTGCGCCTGCTCACCAAGGACGGGCTGGCCGCCGCCGGGCTCGAGTTGGACCGCGGGCCGGAGGAGATGGGAGGCATGCCCAAGAGCGCGGGCCGCTCGGGTGCCTCGCACGCGATGACGGTCAACGAGACGGTCCTCGCGATGATCCGTCCGAAGCCCGACCTGGATCTGGTGGCCGGTGAGCCGGCCGAAGCCATCGCGGCCGCCCAGGCCTGGGTCGACGCCCCCGACGGGATCGGCAGCATCACCTCCTACGCCACCGAGGTCGCCCTCCCGGCGACCGGCACCTGGAGGAACCCCGGCGTCGGGTGCGCCCGGGCCGACGTCGTCCTCACCGCCCCGGAGGTGGGGCTGCCGCTGTTGTTCATCGAGGCCGACAACTGCACTGAGGAAGCCCCGGTCACCGCGGCGAAGTTCGACAAGTACATGCGCCACTTCCACCGGACGGTGAAGGACACCGACGGCCAGGACAAGCCGATGTGGCGCACCCGCTGGTCCGCCCCCGATCCCCAGTGGGGCGACGCGACGCACCCGCCGGTCCTGCTCGTCTTCCACCAGGCCGGCAAACGGCCCGCGCTGCAGCAGATGAAGAACGTCGCCGACCTCACCCGCGAGCACTGGCAGGGCCAGTGGGCCGAAGGCGGCTTCCGCATCTACAACCAGAAGATGCCGATCGTGGCGACCACGCTGGAGCTACTGCGCGAACACGGCCCGGCCGGACCCGCGTTCTGGCGCTTCGGCCGCGAGGACCGACAGAGCCTCTGGGACGCGATCGGCAACCCCCGCCGCGATGCCGCCCTGGTCCGCCGTGACGAAGAGGCGCGGCGCCGTCTCGCGCAGGAAGCAGCCGAACGCGAGGCTCAGCGTCCGGCGTGCGCCGACTGCGGGAGCAAGTTCACCGACGACCGGTGGAAGGCCAGCACCACCGTCGACTGGGGCCGCAGGGACAGTCACCCGCACCTGTGCGACGACTGCAAGGCGAGGGCGCTCGAGGCGGAGCGGCAGGCGGAACAGGCCGAACGCGAACGCGAGCGCCAGGAGCAGGAGCCCCAGGAGGAGGAGCAGGCCTCGAAGGCCCGCGGCTGGCTCGGACGCTGGCGCAGCTGACCCGGGTGCCTCCCGGCAGCGCGAGGGCTTGCCCAGCAGCCCCTGGGCAAGCCCTCGTTGTCGGTGGCGGCTGCGACGCTGAACGACATGGACAGCGACGATGAGCAGGTGCTACGAGGCCGGATCTACGGCACCGACCACGACCATCCCGGCCCGAAGCCGGGACGCAGCTACGCCGAACTGGTCGGCGGGCCGCTGGACGGACTGCTGCTCGACATCACTGACTGGAGGCCGGAGGAGATCGACGACGGCGTCTCCCTCCTCACGGAACTCGGGCAGTTCGGCCCCGGGGGCCGGGCGCTGTACGACCCGCGCCCCGGCAACCCGGCCCGCTGGGACTGGGCAGGCGACAGCCCCTGACCACCCGCCACTCGGTCGGGTGAAGACACCGCACCGGCGGAACCCGCTCGGCAGCCCGGGCGTAGTGCCGTACATGGACCCCATCAACGAGGCGCACGTGAGTGAGCCGGGCCTGGTCGTCGTCGACGTTGCGGCCGCCGACGACGACACCGCGCTCGCCTTCCAGCAGCTGCTCGCCGAACGCTGGGCAACGGCGACAGCGGAGCGGACGACGCGGGATGCGGGGGAGCCCGGCGTCCGGCTGCGCTGCTACCTGGACCTGCGCCAGCCGATCAGCCCGGGTGGGCGGGGCGAAGCTCTGCCATCGGTCAGCGCAGCCGCATCACCGTGACGACGGCGTGCCGGGTCGTGCCCGCCACGACCTCCACCACCACGTTGCCGATGGCGGGCGTAAAGGAGTCGCCGGCTTTCGTGAACGCCCGCCCGGACTCGGGGACCAGGCGCGGGCCGACGACGGACGCGAGTGCCGTGGTCAGCCGCTGGGACAGGGCAACGCGTCCGTCAGGGAGCCGTACGGCGAGGGCCTTCGGATGCCGGGTCGTGCCGGTGAAGCCGACCACGGTGGCGTCGACGGTGTCCGCGTGCCTCACCTTCGCCCACACACGGCCGGACTTGTAGGCCGACCGGAGCGGCTTGGCCACGATCCCCTCAACGCCGGTTCCTTCGAGCGTCTCGAACCAGAGCAGGGCCTCCTCGAGGTCCGTGGTCGACCACACCGGCACGATCGGCGGACCGACGTCGGCGAGCACGTCCAGGAGGACCTGGCGGCGCTCCGTGTACGGACGCGGCCGAAGGTCGGGGAAGCCCGCCGCAGGGTGGGCCAGGATGTCGAATGCCACGTACGTCGCCGGGTGTTGGTCGGCGAGCTCCCTCGCGCGGCGGGGGCGGGACAGCGCGCGGGACTGCGCCGCGGCGAAGCTGATCCGCGCGGTGCCGTCGTCGGCGGCGAGGTACACCACGGCTTCGCCGTCCAGGATCACGCCGGGCGGCAGGTTCATGGCGGCCACGGCCAAATCCATCCAGAGCGCAGTGACGTCGCGGCCGGTCCGCGACTGCAGCCGGACACTGTCCTCGGTCCGCCACAGCACGGTCCGGTGGCCGTCGACCTTGATCTCGTAGGCCCACGGTCCCGTCGGAAGCTGCGTCACCGGGCGTGCCAGGGCGACGTCTACGGGCCACTCCACCCCATCAGCCTGCGCCCCTGGGACACCGGCCGCCTGCTCGCGTACTCCGATACCCGCATGGGGCATGCCTTCTGCGCCTGGCCGCTGGTCACCTCGGCAGCGTCCTGGCCCATTCTGCGTATGTGGCTTGGACTGCTTTTCTCGCGGTGTGAAGACGTTCAGCGTCGCCGTTCAGGAAGCCTCTTCGCAGGAGCAGATGCGAATCTCCATGTCGGTCCAGTTCCTGCTTGAGCCAGATTGCTGGAGCGAGGCGGTATCCGTCGTATCTTGTGCCGCGGATGTGAGGCCAGTCGAATCCCTCGCCTGAGTCGTGCTGCACGATCAGGCGCAGGAACTCGAAGCGCTCCCACGTGTCGCGGTACGCCGTCTCGCCCAGCATGAGGTGCTCCGTGAAGACGGGGCGGAGCTGGAGGTGAAGGTGTTCCGCGCCGTCGAAGCCATGACCGATGGTCGTCTGCGGGTCGAGGAGCGCAGCGGCGGGTAGCAGCATGTTGGTCTTATACGGGTGCTGAACCTGAGGCTCGCTGAGAACGCGGACCAGGGTGCGCCAGCGTTCGGCGGCGAGGGCGGCGATGCCCGCCGCGTAGATCACCATGGTGGCCGGGGCTTGGGCAAGCCGGATCAGGGCCTCATCGCCTCCCCCGCTGACGGTGCCGAGCTGCTCGATGTCGCGGATCCACCACCGGTCGGTCTCCTCCTTGCCCCAGTAGGCCGTGGTCGCAACCAGAGCGAGCAACAGTTCCGCTTCGGCTTCTAGCACTCCGAGTCTCCGGCTGTGCTCGTTGGAGTCGGAGGACTGCCAAGGGCCACTGCGCAGAGGGAGGGCGGCGATACGGCTGGTCTCACGGCGCAACGTGTCGTGCAGGTTGATCGCCAGTCCGACCCCCGACAGGGCGCGCTTGGCGGAAGCGACAGCGACGGCGACGCTCGCTGGGTGCTGGCGGTCGGTGTCGGCGAGCGCGGCCACGGCGTCGGCGACCCGGGTGAAGAAGAAGTCGGCGTCAGCCCGGACGAATACGGCGCCACGCCGGACGAGGAGGTCCTGGGCCTCCTCGGGCAGCTCCCGAGTATCGGTCCAGTACGAGGTGAAGATTCGCGAGGGGCACCGGGACAGGGCGTTGCGCAGCGCAGGGTCCCACTTTGCGGACCAGCCGGAGATGACAAGCCCATAGTCGCTGAAGATGCGGTCCAGCAGCTTATCGACCGAAGGCGCGTACTTTTCGAGCTCCTCAGGGGTGTTGAGCATGCTCGTGGGGTTGAGGTAGTCGCCGTGGACGTGGACGACGAGGCACTTGAGGGTGTGCAGCGGAGCCAGGCCGGTGGCATCGTCCGGAGTGGCCACGACCGTCGGCTCGACGCCCTCTTCCCGGAGCGCGGTCTCCATGAGCCGGTCGAAGTTCGTCGTCAGCACGATGCGTACGAGCCCGGCGGCGACCAGTCGGGCGATCGCCCGGTGCGCGTCAGTGGGCTGCTTGCGACCTTCCTCGCGGTCTTCCTCGCTGGGCTCGAAGTAGGTCTGCAGCAGCGCCTGTCGCTCGTACGGGGTGTTCGCCAGACGGGCCAGGAGGTCGTCGTAGGTGGCCGTGCGGTTGAAGCGCTCCTTGTACCAGGTGTGCGGGTCACCGATCTCCGTGAAGCCTTCCGCCGCCGCCACGCTCCTGATCAGATCCTGCTGGACGTCCCACGCAGACGGCATGCCCGCCGCGATCGAGACGCCGGCCCCGAGCAGGACCGCATACCCGCCCGGGGTGGCACGCACAGAGAACGCGAGATTCACATGCGGTTCCACAACTGACCTCCACATACGACGACATGACGGAGCAGCGGTCGCATGGAGCGGCCCGTCCGTCCCCCATATTACCGTCATGGTGACGATAAGCGGAGTCCGTTCCGATCCCACCCTCAAGTTGCCCATGAGGGCGGGGCGGTCGGGACTGCAGCTACCCCCCTCCTGTAGGAGCCTTTAAATCCTCACAAGTTGTACTTTTCGCTTAGGTTCGCGCCCGCGTACGCGGAGGAAAAAATTCACCCGCGTCGTCAACTCAACAGCGGGTACCGTCCCGGGGCATGCGCATCGATCTCGACGCCGCTCAGGCATGGGAGCGGCTGAGGGCCAGCCGCTGGAATCCACCAGGCAGGGCCGACACCGGCTCCCGCCAAAAGACGTACGCGGCGGCCCTCGAACAGTCGGAGCAGACGTTCCAGGCTGCCGCCGCCGTAGGAACCGCGACGCGTCCCATGCAGGTCTTCTACGGCCTCAGCCAGGCTGGCCGCGCCATCGCGGCCGCCGCCTGGGCCCTCAAGGGCGAGGACTGGAACCTCACCTCCCACGGGATCAAGGCCACCGCGTTCCACCTGGACTTTCCCGACATCCCGGTCAGCACCGACCAGCACGGTGCCCGGGGCAGCTTCGTGAGGGTCAGCGAAGCCCTTGATTCCCCAGTGTGGGAGAAGGACCCGGTGCGCCTAGAGGACATGTGGGATCTGCTGCCTCCCAACCTCCGCTACCCGCTCACCACCAGGTATCGGCTCACCCCGCTGTTCGCGGACGAGGGCGGCATTGGCACGCACGAACACTCTCTCCTGAGCATCTCCGTGTGCCACATCCCCGCCCGGGTCGTCAACGCCGGCACTCGTCAGGCGCTGGCAGACTTCCTCGCCTCGTATCCGGCCGTTGCTCAGCACGACAGCTACGTGACCACCGGCGCTCTCAGCCTCGGCTCCGAGGCGCCTCCGGACTACGGCATCTACAACCGGGACAGAGGCGAGCTCACGATCAACTGGCAGATGCCCCCAGGGTCAGGATTCGACGGAATGGCAACCGGAGACGAACGACTGGCTCACCTGCGGTCCATGACCCGCAGCTACAGAGGAGACCGGTACTTCCTTCCCGTCCTCCCACGGATGGAGCGGGAGCTGCACCCGCTGATGGCCTGGTGGGCGGTCCTGTACGCGCTCTCCATGCTCTCCCGGTACCAACCCGCGAAGTGGGGATCGCTCATCAACGTGGACAGCAGTCAGTACGCGGTCCGGATCGAGCGGCTTCTGGAACGCGCCATCAACCACCTGCCCGTCCTGATCGCGGACGCCATCACTGAAGTGAGCACTTGATCCACGGCCAGCACAGCGTGGGGACCGCGGAGGTGGGGTTGCAGGGGCCCATCAACGGGGTTCCCAGCTCGATGGCGCTGCCGACCGGGCACAACCTACTCCGCCATCCCGGCCTGGCCGGCACCTTGGAGGCCGATGATGAACCGAAGCCTGTTTGACCTCGCTCGGAAGTTGAAGCTGGAGAAGGCCAGCCGCGAATTCCGTGACTTTCGTGAGGCCCATGGCTACACCGCCGCCCGCCGTCTCATGGACGAGGTGTTCGCCGACTTCCCCGACGTCGACCACAGCTTCGTACGTGAGTTCCAGACCGCCGGCTTCTCCGCTCGCGTCCTGGAGCTGGCCCTCTTCGCCGCCCTGTGTGAACAGGGCAAGGAACTGGACCGCACCAGCCCAGCACCGGACTTCGTCGTGCGCGGTGACGCCCCTGTAGCCATCGAGGCGACCACGACCAACCCGCCCCAGGGTGAGCCGGCCGAAGACGTCGACATCGCCTCCGCAGTGCGC
The DNA here is from genome assembly GCF_055592645.1 of Streptomyces sp. NPDC041108. NCBI lineage: Bacteria > Bacillati > Actinomycetota > Actinomycetes > Kitasatosporales > Streptomycetaceae > Streptomyces > Streptomyces sp. NPDC041108. The sequence continues at coordinate 8,301 of NZ_JBVIYK010000040.1, forward strand.
CGTCTCATCCCCGACGAACTGGAAGCGGCGGAAGCGGAGTTCGTCTTCCAGATCGGCAAGGCCCTGCGCCGCAAGCTCGACCACCGTGATGCGCAGGGTCACGCCTACTGGGAGAAGCCGCATGTCGAGGGCGTGCCCTTCGTGTTGGCAGTGCAGTCCTTCCACAACCCCAGCGCCCTGTTTCACACCACGGGCCCGCTGTCGACGTACCTCTACGGGATTCGGGACGTCCCCACCCGTGACCGCCACGGCTCGCTCGTGCTGAACTCCCAGATCGTCACGGAACACCGGCGCAAGGGCAAGACCATCCCGAGCGGCCTGTTCGCCCAGCCCGAGGCCGAACACCTGGCCGCCGTGATCTTCACCAACAGCGCCACCGTGTCGAAGTTCTCCCGTATGGGAACCGAGCGCGGCTACGGGCCGGAAGACGTAGCGGTAGCCCGATGCGGGGCCATGTACGACCCCGACCCGGACGCGGCCCTGCCCGTGCCGTTCGGCTACGTCGTCGGTGACTACGGGCCAGAGGAACGCGAGACCTTCAGCGAGGGCTTCCATGTGCTGCACAACCCGTGGGCCCGCACGCCCCTCGCAGCGGGCGCTCTGGACGGTTTCACCGATCACCGCCTGCAGCCGGACGGCAGACTGCTCACCACCATCCGCCACCCCGACTACTTTGTCTCCCACACCATGATCATCCAAGGCGGAAAGGCGGCCCTGCCGACGGCTCGCCTTCGCGTTCAGCAGTATCTGGCCGGTGATGCAGGCCGCCGATAGCGCTCCTGCCCCACCACATTCCGATCGCGGGCCGACGACCGCACAGATGCCGTCGGCCACGCTCCCGGTCCAGCTCCTCGTTGTCAGCGCGACTGGATCCAGAGGCCTCCGTACGCGACGACAGCACCTCCGACTGCGGTTGCGGCTCCTCGGATCAGATGCAGGCCGGCCTCGTTGCGGAGCCGCCGGGCGCGCTTGGCCCACCGGGTCCTCGATGGGAGGGGTTCCGGGTCCGGGCTGTTGCCCGTACGCTCGGTCTTGGACATGCGCTTCTCCTTTGTCGGGGATGTCCGGTCTTCTGTAGACGGCTCCCTGCCCACCAGGGGGCCGTCGCCGTTTCCGGTGACGACCACGCCGTTGCCCACGCCTTGAGACGTTGCCGACTCGCGGGGTGAACGAGAACAAAGAAAGCACCTCGAAACACGCTCTGACCAGCGGAAACGTCTACTTGTTGAAAGAAGTTCGCCTGAGTCGACGGGGGGCAATGCGTGTCCTCATGAGGCAACTCGGGTCTTCCCTAGTTCATTTGGGGCGTCATGCCATGTCTTCCTGGGTTTTCATGTGTCGAAGTGGGCTGAGGTCATGGGAGAGTTGGCGGGTGCCTCAGATGTTGCGGATGCCCAGCAAAGCGGACCTTCCTCCTGGGATCAGGCGGGAGTTTGCAGTCGAACTGCACGACTACTTCAAGCAAGCGGGACGCCCCTCGCTCGCCCGCATCGCTGCGGCGACCAGTGCCGTGGATAATCCGCTGCCTGTGAGTAGAGAGACCATCCGGCGACTGCTCACCGGGCAGACGCTCAGCACCTGGGAGAAAGTCGACGCGGTTCTTCGCGCACTGTGCAAGCTCAGCAACCAGGACCCTGAGAGCCTGCGGTGGCCGGAGGAGTCGGGCGGCTGGAACGAGTCGGGCGATCCGACCACACGCAGACAGCAGCTGCAGCGGCTGTGGAACGATGCCGTCGACGGCATCGATCCAGAGGACCGACAGCCAAACAACGAAGGCCCATGGCTTCATGCGCGCCACCCTTCGGCACCTCCCGCGCCGAACGAGGGCATCTCGTACGACCCGTCCTTCGACGCCAACGAGTCAGAGGAGCAACAGCCCATCGGCGAAAGCCCATGGCTTCATGCGGCGCCTCCCGCGACCAACAAGGACATCTCGTACGACCCGTCCTTCGACGCCAACGACTCAGAGGAGCAACAGCCAATCAGCGAAAGCCCATGGCTTCATGCGCGCCCTCCTTTGGCACATCCCGCGCCGAAGGAGGGCTACTCGGACGACCCACCCTTCTGAGATCACGACGGATCAGCCACCTACCGGCCTGGTCACGGTCACCATCACAGAGATGAGTAACTGATCCAGGCCGCTGCCCCGGACGACCCGCCGTGGGCGTCGCGGCGGCCACGCCACGAGTTCAGCGCCTATCGACGTTAAGGGCGGCGAGGCCGGGCAGGGTGGACCAGCCCGACCCCACCGCAGATCAGCCGATCAGCTTGTGCAACACAGGGACGCTGAGCCCGAAGGAGCACAAACCTGCGGCGACAGCCTTGGGCACGGACTTCTCGGTGAGGAACACGAGCCCGCCCATGACGAGGCCGATGATGCACGCCGCCAGGAACACCACGGCGGCGTGCACCGACAACAGCGGGGCCTCCAACGGCAGCCCCGCGCTGGGCGGGCCGGGCGGTTCGGGTTGGGCAGGTACGGGGGAGTGCGGGTGCGGGTCCCGAGCCATCGGGAATCTCCTACGAGGCGGAGGAACAGAGACGGCGGACACCTGTCGTGGTGTCGTCCGCGTGGGGGTGGTGCGCGCCTCGCGGTCGGCGGTCCTGCTGCTCTCTGCCTGAGAGCGTCCCTGTGGGGCTTCGGCCCGAGCCCAGGGTGGCGTGTTCAGCGTAGCTGTGATCGGCGCGGGTGTTCCCTCGGTCGTCTGGCGAGTTGTCATCACTGGTACCTCCTGGGCACCTAGTCGAGCCCAGCCCCGGCCGTTCTCCTGCACAGCGCGAAAAGACGCACACACAGCCGCACCGGCGTGGATCTGCACGGTTCTCCAGCTAAATCCAGCAGACATCAGCATTTTCCGATGATCTGCACAGGTAGCTCTCTAACCTGGGAAGACGGCCGGGACTGCCGTCGCCGTACACGGACATGGGGGCGATGTGCGCGCAGCCAAGGGCGACTTCGGACGGGAGCTGAGGCTCGCTGCTGCAGAACTGCGCACGCTCAGGGCGCTGCACGGTGACCCGACGCTCGCACAGATCGCCGGCCGGGCTCCGCGTGGCCAGCACCTGTCCGCCTCTGGGATCAGTGCGACCCTGCGGGGCCACAGCCTGCCCAGCCGCGACTACTACCTCACCCTGGTCCGCGTCCTGCTGGCCTACGACACCAACAAGGTCGCCTCACTACAGCATCCGGACCTACCCCAGTGGCGGGATCGCTGGCAGCGGCTGTCTCTGCTGCGGCACGCACAGAACAGCAGCGCCCCCGCCCGACTGATGACAGAGCATCATGCCGCTCTGTCCGAGCAGGTCGTCCTGGCCGCGCTGCGGCGGGGGCAGCATGTGCAGTTGCCGCCGACCGCCGAGGACCTTGGTGGGGTGTGGGCAGTGGCGTTCTCCCCGGACGGTCATCTCCTGGCCACCGGACACGGCGCCAAGACCGTGCAGCTGTGGGACACCGTCGCACAGCGCCGGGCGGGACCAGCACTCTTCGGACACACCGGCCGTGTGACGAGTGTGGCCTTCTCTCCCGATGGCCGGCTCCTGGCGACGGGAAGCGAGGACGCAACCGCCCGGCTGTGGGACGTGGAAAGCCGGACCCTCATCGCAGAGCCCCTCCATAGCGCCGGCTTCGTCGACAGCCTCCTCTTTGCCCCCGACGGCCAGTCCATCTATGTCCAGGGGCGCACGATCCGCCGGTGGGACATCGCCGACCCCCGCCAACCACGAAAAGCGGAGAAGCACTTCGCTAACAATCTCACCAGCGCCCCAGCCCTCACCACCGATGGCCTGCTGATCACCGGCCATGCCGAAGGCGTTGCCCAGGTCTGGAAGGCGCAAGAACAGACGAGGATCGATGCCCCCCTACATGGCCATGCATCAGACGTCACCGCTCTGGCTCTCGCACCAAGCAGGGGCGTCCTGGCCACCGGCAGCGAAGACATCCAGCTCTGGGACGTACGCACACGGCAGATGATCCACGAGCCACTCGAGTGCCCGGGTGACATGGTCACGGAGATGGCGTTCTCTCCGGACGGACGCATTCTCGTAGCCCTCAGCGGCGACAGGGTCTCCGCTGACCCGGAGGAGCCGGACTTCCGCTTCAGCATCTGGGAAACAGCCAACTGGACTGAGCTTCCCAGTCCGCAGATCGGCCACAGCGGCCACGTGACAGCATCAGCCTTCTCACCGGACAGCAGACTCTTTGCCACGGGCGGCGCAGACGGCCTGCTACGGATCCGAACCCTGCCTACAGTCACATCGAACGAACCACCAGCGACCTGACGGTCCTGAGGGGCCAGCATCACCCGAGGCAAGCCCGTCCACCTGCGCGCGAGCTTATGTTGTCCAGCGCATGCCGATGGCAGACAGCTGCTCCACGCGCTCCGGCGTCAGTGTCGCGGCCCTGCTCCGCTGGTTGCCGATCCATGCCCCGAGCCGATGCTCCCGTTCCTCCTGGTTCTCGCCGACGGTCCGTTCGATGTGCTTTCTCGGGACCTGGAGGTGTCCTTCGCGCTCGTAGAACTGCTTGGCTGCGGCGTAGTTCATCGCCCACTTGTCGGCCTGCGTGCGGCGCGGCGGCGGCTTCTCGTCCTCGGTCGCGGGTGTGATCCCGAGGACCTGTTCGCACATCCACTGCTGCACGGTCGTGAGCTGGTCCCACCCGAGCCGCACCGACTGCACCCACCGCCCCAGATCCTCGCCCTGGCGCAGAACTTCGCCCACCGTGGTGGGCAGCGCCTTGCCCGCGTCCAAGTGGAGCCGGACCAGGTGGAAGCACCGCTGCCACGTCACCGGCCAGCTCGGGCACCAGGACGCGTCGATCTCCTCCAGCTGCTCGCGCCGCTCGTCCGACAGCGCCCCGGCCGACGACTCCACCGGCAACCCCTCCGCACGCCGCTGCTCGATCTCGGCAGCCTTCCGGGCTGCGGCCCGCGCGTTCTTCACAAAGATCCCCACCTTCGCCCCCTGGAAGGTGGCGTCCAGCGGGGCTAGGAGGTGCCCGTGTTCGGCAGCCCACCCGCGCGCGGCGGACAGGCCTTCCTCCCACGCGACGTCGAAGTGGCTCCAGATCATGCCCAGCTTCTCCAGCTGGGCGACGCGGTCCTCGTCCATGTCCCCGCGGGCGTAGAAGCGGCGAGCGTCGGCGATCCACTGCCCCAGGGGGAACCCGGCGAGCGAGGCCGGCCAGCCCTCGGCTTCCGCCTCCTGGTCGTCGACGGCGGGCACGCGGAACGTGAACGGCACCTTCAGGTCGCCGTGCTCGCGGGCGTAGATCACGGCGGCCTCCACACCGCGCCGCCAGTGCTCGTGCTCGGGGTTGAGGACGCGCAGGTTGATGAACGCGGCGAGGGCGGCCGGGTCGCGGGGCGTGGAGAACTTCAGCAGGGCCTTGGCGGGGCCGCTGACGCTTCCGGAGCCCTCACCGCTCCCTTTGGTGCTCTTGCCGCTGTCGTCCTTGCTGACGGGCTTGTAACGGCTCGGGGCCTGCTGCTCCGCGAGGCTCTCCACGATCCGCGCGTCGTGCGCCCGCAGCGCCTCCAGCAGCTTGGCCAACCCGCCGAAGGCACGGGAGGTGAGCATGTTGTCTGCCGTCTCGCCCGGCCCGAGCAGTACCGGCACCACGAGCGAGGCCACCTTGCCCTCGCCCGGCTGCATCCGCAGCGCCCGGCCTACGGCCTGGACCAGGTCCGGCATCGACCCGCGCACATCCGCCCAGTACACGGAGTCGCAGTTCTTGGTGTCGACGCCCTCGCCCAAGACCTTCACCGAGCACAGGAAGCACTTCTCCACGACGGTGCCGTCGGTGGCGATCCCGGCCGCGAACTCTCCGAGCAGCCGGCGGCGGTGGAGCGGCTTGTGGTCGCCGCACAGCCAGTCCGCCCAGATCGTCTTGGGGTACAGTTCGGGGTCGGATGCGTGCAGATGCGCGGCGACGTCGGGAAGGCCGGCCGCGAACGCTTCGGCCTCGCGGACCTGGTGGTGGAAGACCAGCGTGCGGCGGAAGCCCTCCTCCGCGGACGCCTTCACCAGGGCGGTCTGCAGAGCCGCGAGCCGCGCCCCGCGCACCTCTACCGAGCGGCCTTCGGCGCCCAGGAGCTGCGCGGCCTGGAGCGCGGTGTCGGTGACGTCCACGCATACGACCTGGTAGGGGGCACAAATTCCCCTGTCGATGGCCTCCGAGAGCGTCAAAGTGAACGCCCTGCTGCCGAACGGCCCGTTGGGGTCGTCTTCCATGCTCGCGACCAGCTCGCCCGGTGCGCCGGCCTCGTCCTCGTCCCCGAGCTGCCACAGCCGGGGCGTGGCCGTCATGTAGAGGCGGCGCAGGGAGGGGATCTTCTGGTTGTCGTGAACGACCGCCCACGGCTTCCCGATCCGGCCGGAAACCCGGTGGGCTTCGTCCACGACGATCAGGTCCCAACCCGGAAGGCCAGCGGCGTGCGCTCGCTCCAGCGTGCCCAGACCGAGCGAGGCGTACGTGGCGTATACCGTGACCTTGTCCAGGCCGCGCGTCCACTCCACCAGCTCGTCCACGTCCGTGGTGTTGGGGAAGGACACTTCCTCGCCCCGCAGCGAGGACACCCCGATCATCGGTCCCCGGCGGCCCCCCTCGCGCCACGCGGCCTCCGTCTGGGCGAGCAGGTCCAGCGAGGGCACGAGCACCAGCACACGGCCTGCGTGGAGCTCTTCGGCGCTGCGGGCGGCGACGAGGGTCTTGCCGGATCCGGTCGCCATGACCACTTGGGTGCGTAGCCCTCGCTCGGGTGTGAGCGCTCGGGCGGGCAGTTCGAGGGCTCGGAGGATCGCGTCGACGGCTTCTCGCTGGTGAGGTCGTAGGTCCACGCCAGGCTCTCCTGTTGGTTGGGGCTATGGACTGTCTGCGTTAGGTGGCGTTGTAGGCGAGCTCGGCCAGCTGAAGGGCGTCGGCCAGGCTTGTCTCGTCGGTGAGGTCGACGCTGACGCGGTATTCCCGGTGCCCGGTGGTGAGGGTCCGGGCAGACTTGATGCCGAGCTCGTCGAGCTGCTGCTGGCTGTAGCTGAGCCGGAGATTGATGGTGCTGTACTCCGCGTAGACGTAGGCGAAGCCGCCGAACTGGGATCCCTGCCGGCGCAGGCGCAGGTAGCGGCTGTAGTCCAGGGGAGCGTCGGGCAGTGCGTTCTTGCGCTTGATGCCGTAGACACCGACGTTGTCCCACCGGGTCGTCTCATCGAGGAACCGGACGAACAGGCCGGGAGCCGGGCTGCGGAGCAGCAGCTGACGCACCGTTTCCTGTCCCTCGTCAGCCACTCCCGGAATCCGGGCGGGCAGAGTCCCGCTGTCGCGGCCGTCGTCGGGGACTACCGAAACGGCACCACGGTGGTGGTTGGTCAACTCCTTCAGTACCTGCGAGGCATCCAGCTCCTCAGGAGTGCCCTCGAACTGGAACACGGTCACCTTCATGAGATCCCCTCCAGGCTGACTTCCGCGCACTCTACCATTAACTATGTGTAGCCAGTCCAGCTATGTATAGTTGCTCTGGATGCTCGCCGGGCGGACAGTCACGGGGGAGACGTGAACGGGCCCGTTTCAGCACCGTGTTGGGGCTGTGATGGCAGAAGGCTCCGGCGGACGGCGCCGCGTCCTCCAAGGGAGTCGAGCCACCTTCTCTCACATGAGGCGCGCATGACACCTGGGCCACCCTACGGATTTTCGTAGGCACCATGAGGACCCGGCTCTCAGGCTGGATATCGGGCCTGCCCAAGTGCGGGGCCTTTTACCAGCACCCTTTTAGGCACAGAGAGGCCTGGCCCGTTATCCAGAACACGTCACTGCATCAGGGTGAACAGCAGCCAGAAAGAGCGTTATGAAAACGTTATAGAGGAGTTTTTGTAGTCGGACGCTCTGAACCTTTAAACAGGTTTTCGCAGCTCACAGAAGGGAGCTACGGGAAGAGAAGGGCGAAAGTCGGTAAGCCTCTTCTTGCCGAAGAGGGGGCGGGGACCTGCTGGACGAAGATGTTCCGTTCAGCGCCGCTGTAAGCTGTCTGCCAGCATGAATGAGAGGGAGCTCCCCGCCACCCCCGAGCCGGCAAGCATCCAGGGGTGAACAGTGTGCTCCCTCTCTCGACTCCGAACAGTTAGGACGAAATCGTTGTGTTGAATTATACCCTGCCGTTCCCTCCGAAATGCATAGAGCATCATTTGGGGAACAGTCACCTAGCTCAGAAATGTGGGCGGTGAAAGAGATGGGAACGTTTGAAGAGAATACGGATCCCTTCTTTGAGGTAAGGCTTGGAGAATGGCACCTAGTCATCAACAAGACTCCGAAATGGCCAGTCGAAATCGGCAAGCGAATCGCACTCGGAATCGGCATCGGAATCGGGTTTAGCATCGGAGGTATGGGTATCCTGTCGCTGGTCTCAGATTTCAGCATCCGGTAATGATGAGACCTTAGCTTAGCGACGAAAAGGCCTCGTCCTTCTGGAGTGTTCCCCTGGGGAACACTCCAGAAGGACATCTGCCGTCACTTCACATACGAGAGCAGAACACGTGGCTAGAAGCCTTTATCTCTAGTCGCGCTAAGCCGGCTAAGCGGCGGGTGGGGTATGTTCCCCGCGGGAACACCTGCGGCCCGTAACGCGGTACGGGCACTCCATGCCTTCCTCTTCCGACTGGTACGTCGTCAACTGTTCTTCTTGGTCTTCAAGATCATCTGAGCGTGGTAGCTCGCCTTCGGGCTCTGCAAAAGATCTTGCAGGGGTTATTTATTGGTTCCAGGGCCAACAAACTGATTCTTGATAGTGGCCACTGCTGTTCTGCTATCTACTTCTCCCCGATCGCCAGAAGGCTCTTCAGCGCCTCGGAAGCATGAAATGTGCAGGTAAGCGCGGTGGATCAGGCTACGGATCACATCCGTCAAGATCCCCTCTTTCCCTCCATGACCCCACGCTGAGGGGGAGCGACACGACTGAGCACCGGTGTGTCCTGAGTCCAGACTGTATCTGAGTAACAAAATGAAGCAAGAATTAGTCAAACTGGTGGCACCGCGCAGCCTCCCTTCCCTCTCTCTCGATTGACCCGCCACCCCCTCCCCTCGCCGCCCGGGCCGAAGGCCCGTTGGCCGCACCGCGCAGCGGGGCCGGCCTTTTGGCCGCGCGTAGCGGCCCGGGTGGCTGGAGCGCAGCGTAAGCCACCCTCGCGGGGCCCGCAGGCCCGCAGCCCCGGGAGCGCAGCGAACGGAGCGTCACCAGCCCGGCGCAGCCGGGCTGGTGTGCTGCCCGCAGCGCGGGCAGCACCGCTCACGCGGAGCGTGAGCGCAACACCCGCGCGCAGCGCGGGTGTTCGCTTGCATATCGCGCAGCGATATGGTACCCGCTCCGCGGG
>NZ_JBVIYK010000041.1:0-17310 GCF_055592645.1 Streptomyces sp. NPDC041108
CGATCGAACGCACCATGTCCTGGCTGGCCGGCTGCCGCCGTCTGCACCGCCGCTACGAACGCAAGGCCGAACACTTCCTGGCCTTCACCGCCATCACCTGCAGCCTCATCTGCTACCGCAGACTCACCAAATGAGACGACGTCTAAAGGATGTCCCGCAAAGGCTGGTTGGAGCCCGCGCCGGGAGCTGAGCGGGATACTCGCGAGACTCCGACGCGGGGCTGTGACAGCCTGCGGACATGCCAGAGCTGCGTGTTCATGCAGGCCGTCACTATGCCGTCCAGTTCCACTACGCCTTGCCGGACGACGCATGGTGTCTGGAGCTGAGCGAGGCCGTCCCGGCGCCGGCCACGTGGGCTGAGATCCCCAACGCGGAAACGCATTTGCCTGGAGTGGCCTTCCTGGTGGCGGTGATACCTGACGAGGATCCGGACCTGGAGCCGACCGTCCACATCCACAGCCACAGCCACGACGAGCACGTCATCCCCTACGAGATCATGCGCTGGTTCATGGAGCACGTGGCCGAACAGGTTGAACGCTGCCGCATCGCGTTCGAGCAGGGAGGACCTGAAGCAGTGGAATGATCAAGCAGTGCCTGGTGTGATCACGGCGTCGGAGCCTTCCTGGATAGCCCCGTTCACCGGGTTGAGCCCACGTCAGTTCGGCAAGCTAATGACCGCGTTGCGGACGCGAGGGTGCAGACCCGGTGCGCAAGGGCCGGCCGTGGAGTCTTCCGCTGGAGGACCGCGTGCTGCTGGTCGCCGCGTACTGGCGGACGAACCTGACCCTGCGCCAGCTGGCGCCGCTCTTCGGGTGTCCAAGTCCGCGGCCGACCGCATCATCGACCACATCGGACCCGCGCTCGCTCTCCAGCAGCGCAGGCGGTTCCGCAAGGACGCCATGCTGATCGTGGACGGCACCCTGGTCCCCACCCGCGACCACAGCATCGCCGAGCAGTCGAAGAACTACAACTGATCCGATTTGGCGAAGGCGACTCACTCGCGTCAGCTCGCGTCGACGAGGACATGCGGCGGCTCGCGGAGGAAGAGCAGCTTGCTGAAGCCGGGGACGATGACGGCTGGTAACACCCTGCGGCTTCTGCAGATCACCCCTGGACACACCTGAATACTGGCGAGCCGCGGCCCCACGTCCGTAGGCCATGTCCCGGCTCCCAAAGCGGGTGCCTCCGTGTTCACCGCACAGGAGTTACGAGCGAAGAGGATCCGGAGGAAGGGTTGCAAGCTGTGGGGACCTGACTCGCTGTAGGCCCACGGCCCCTGTGTCTCTCGGTGCGCCCTGTTTCCGCAGTTCAGCCCCGATTGTCAGACCCTCTCCGTAGCGTTGTTTGTCCTACTCGTGGCGGCTGCGGGGAGTACCAATGGACGACGACCTTCAGATCGACAGCGACGAAGACCTCTTCCGCAACCCCGTCTTCTACGAACCGGCCGGCCGCAACCTCGACTTGGACCGTCCCGACCTCGGCGTCCCGCTAGGCCAAGACCTCCTGAACGTGCTCCTGCGCATGCGCGGACGTGTTCCTGTCGAGAAGCGCGGGCTCATCTGCCCCGACTGCCGGGACCTCCGCGGCCGGCGCGTTCCCATGTACCTCGTCCAGCGTGACGACGTATGGCTTGCCTCCCACTACCGGAAGCCCGGGGAGAAGCCCATCAGCCATGAGTCCGACGAGCACCTCGCCCGTAAGGAGCGCGTCGCGAAGGACTCCGAAGATCACGGCTTTCACGCCGACATCGAGTCGCAGACCGCCGACGGGCACGCGCGCCTCGATGTACGGATCAACGGCGCCAACGGCATCGTCCTGGGCTACGAGCCTCAGCTGAGCGTCCAGACAGCCCGCGGAATGCGTGCTCGGGAGGGGTTCCGGCGCCGCGGCGGTATTCAGTCGGTCTGGGACTTCGCCGACCCCGACCACGCTGGCATCGGCACTGTCCCTTACGTCCGCACGCCCAACCTGCCGGCCTCCGTCATCCGCGTGCAGAAGAACCCCATCGCGGTCCAGGACGGCAACTTCGTCCTGGAGGAGGGCCAGTGCAGCCAAAACGGCACGCTCACCCGGTGCCCGGAGAAGCCCTACGACCCGGAGAACCCCACCGACGCCGGGTACTGCGGGGGCTGGCACCGCGTCCTCATGCCCGCCCATCAGTCGAGCGCCTTCACAGGGGAAGGCGGCCTGACCCTTACCCGGTTCATCGTGGAAGCTGCCGCCGGTGAGGGTCCCGTTCCAGCGGGGCGGCCACCACGGTTGGCTCCCCGCTCAGCAATGGCAGCAGTACCTCGAGGCGAACGGGCCCGCACTGGACGACAGGGAGCGCCAGCCATCCGTACGACAGGGGGACCGGCGCGACAGGTGCGCCGAGGACCGTCCGGCTTCAGAGGTGCGGGCTGAACCGAAGCAGAGACGTGGCAGCCGCGCGATCGTCCTTGAGTCCCGCCCCCGAGAAACCGAAACCGCCAGGGTTCCGGTCGACGCGTCGGGTCAAGCGATCCCGCTCTGCCGCTTCGGCTGCGGTCAGCCCGCAAGCCTTCAAGGACCCGAAGGGCTGCCCGAACACTTCTCGTGCCGCAGGAAGCATGAGGCGTGATCTATCGGCCACCGCTGACCGCCCTCGCTGCGTCACCTGATGCCAGAGCCCCCTGCCCGGTTCGGGTGGGGGGATGTCGTGTTTCCGCCTGACACGTCAGTCCCCGGCGCCACAGGACGACGCCTACCGGTCCTCGGTGCGGGGCTGAATACAAGGTCCGCGAGAGGAGCGGTGCGGGCGGCCACCCGGACAGGTGGCCGCCCGCGCGCTGTCATAAGCTGAGGTAGAAGCGCACGGCGCACCAGGTCGGCCACGTAGTGGACCAGCATCAGGCCCCGGCCGCCCAACTAGCCGCGCTCCGGCGGGCGGCCGCCGGGCAGCACACCGGCACGACATGCCGGTCCCGCCGAACGCACCACCGCCCGCCCGCGTTCGGCGCACCACAGCAGGTCTGGGAGGATGGCCGGCAGCCGTCCGTACCGGGTCCGGAACCTGCGGGCGGCGAGAGGCGGGCGGGTACGGGCAGCGGCCCGGCGGGCGGGAGAGCGGAGCGGTGCGGCACATGCCGGAGTACCCGGAGTACCTCGCCGCGGTCGTGTTCGCCGCGGGCGGCGTCATCAACGCCCTGCTGGCACCGCACCGGTTCTCCACCGCCGTCCTGTTCTGCCTCGCGGTGACCTCTGCCGGACTCGGCGTGGCCGGTCGCAGTGCGGCAACCCACCCGACCATCACCACCGTCCTCGCCGTCGCCGCCCTGCTCCTGGCACTCGCGCTGGGCCTACTGCTGCTGGCCGACGGCGTCCTCCTGACCCGGCGCCACGGACCGCAGGCAGCCCTGCTGGCGACCGCAGCCGCCGGCTGCGCGGTGCTGGCGGTACTCGGCCTCGACGCGGTCTTCCACGCGGTCGGCGGCGAGACGTTCGGCGCCCTCGTGGTCGCGGTGAACGCGGCCGCGGGATACCTCACTCTGCTCTTCATCGTCTTCGCCGGCTACGTGTTCGTCCGGGGCCGTAGCACCCCCCTGCCGGAAACCACCCATGTCGTCGTCCTGGGCGCCGGGCTCGACGGCGACCGGCCCGGCCCGCTGCTGACCCGCAGGCTCGAGCGCGCCCTCGCGATCGACGCCGCCCGCACACCGGGCACGCCTCGTGTAGTGTTCGTCGTCTCGGGCGGCCAAGGCGACGACGAGGTCCGCTCCGAGGCGGACGCGATGGCCGACTATCTGCGCGGACGCGGAGTGCCCGCCGACCGGATCGTGTGGGAAGACCGCTCCGTCAACACCGGGCAGAACCTCCGCTTCAGCGCGGCCCTCCTTGACGGCACCACTCCCGGCCACCGTGCCACGGTGGTCACCAGCGGCTTCCACGTCTACCGCACGACCCTTCTGGCCCGCCGCGTCGGCGTGCCCGTGCACGTCGTGGGCGCGCCGACCTCCCCCGCCTACTGGCTGGCCGCGACACTGCGCGAATTCGCCGCCATCCTGTGGCTGGACCGCCTCCCCTTGGTCGGACTCAGCCTGCTGCTGACAGTGCCGGTGGCGACGGCGGTCTTCGAGCACTGAAGAGCCGGCGCCCCGGTCAGGCGCCGGCCCAATGGTTCGCCGCCGTCGAGGTCCGTTCCCGCAGTCTTGCTCGCGTCAGGACGCCTCGGCGTGCGCGGCCATCGTCGACAGCCTCGATCAGCACCGCGTCGGTCACCCCCAGGTGCCGCTTCAACTCGCCGTCACCTGCCCGCTCCAGCACGCGACCGGCGAGCGGGCCACCCAGGAGTCTGACGATCACAGCGGCACCACCAGCCGGCGAGACCTTCCAGCCGCACCCTGATGGGGCTCGGCACCGGAAGGACAGCACCGGGGCGTCGGCGACTTCCGTCCCGGCCTCCGCCGCCGGGCTGACGGCGGCCAGGCGCGGCGGTCCCGGCCGACGGGCAACCGGCTGAGCGCGCCCCGATCCCCGGCCGCATCCGCACCACCCACTCCTGCCCTCCCTCTCCTCCAACTCCAGCAAGGTCATGGGCAAAAGCGGTCGCAACGGGGATGTCAGAGGCCCGACCATGCCCGTACGGCGGGGGGTGACCTGCACGAATGCGGCGACGTCGGGCAGGCTCGCGCAAGAGATGTCGCGAGAGTTGTTGCGAGGGTTGTTGCAAGGGATGTTACCGCGCGGCAGAGCGCAGGGCGGGACCCTACTCGGTCGGGTGAAGACGCCGGGATCGGAGAACTTCTGCGGGCGCCGGTGCGTAGTGCCGGGCATGAGGGAGATTACTGACGCGCATGTGGCAGAGCCGGGGCTGGCCGTGGTGGAGGTCGCGGCCGCTGATGACGAGACCGTTTTCGCCATCCAGGAGCTGCTCGCCGCGCAGTGCGCGATCGCTGCGGCGGACCGTACGACCCGGGAGCCCGGCGGGCCCGGTGTACGGCTGCACTGCTCCCTGGACCTGCGCCAGAAGCCCGGCTCGTAACGCTGCGTGCGGGCGGGTCGCGTCCCAGCTGACCAGCCGTGGTCGGGCCGGTGGTCGGGTGTGCCCGCGCCGCCCGGTTTGCGGACGGATGGGCCGGGTGGAAGGCATGGGGCTGTGACGTGGACGCTGCCGGAACCGATGCTCGCCGCCCCCGTGTCCGACCCGACTCTGCGGCCCGGGTGGGTGGCAGAGCCGAAGTGGGACGGATTCAGAGCTCTGTTGTCCGTCGACGCAGGCCGGGGAGGGCTGCGCTCGAGGCGAGGCACGGAGATGGCGGCATCGTTTCCGGAGATCGTGGCCGGGACCATGCAACTGCCTGACGCGACCGCGTTCGACGGCGTTATGTGACCTGTCGGCCTGTCTCAGCCCGTTGATGTCTCATGTCGGACTCGGGGCCTGCTCCGGGCGAAGGGCTCCGCAGAGGGCTGGTGCTCACGTACGTATTAACCCCTGGTGGTATTCGCATGGATGGTCCGTTGCGCTGCACTGGGCCGCCAAGGGTGCACGCCTCTCCCGATGCGGCTCATCGGTCGCGCTCCGGCTCAGTCGCTTGTGTATCTCCAGTGCGTCGTCGGACTGTATGAACCCTTGATCCGGTTGAGCCACGTGGTGTTGGAGTGTCGTTGCTGGCGGGGCGCATGCTGATCAAGCTTGCGGCGAGTAGGAGAGCGCCCCCGATGTAGAAGGGGGCGCGAAGCCCGAAGGAGTCGGCTTCAAGACCCGCGAGAACAGCGCCGAGCGTGATTCCGCCGCCGATGACCATCTGGTAGGCCATGCCGACGCGTCCCAGTAAGTGAGCAGGGACGAGTGCCTGGCGGAGGGACACTGCGGTCACATTCCATGTCAGGTTTGCCGCTCCGTACGCCGCGATGCACACGCCGGCGATGAGGCCCGAGGAGGCCGCGCCGGCAGCCACTGCGGTGCCTGCAGTGATCGCAGCAGTCAGCCGCAGAACTCGAGGGGGTCCGTAGCGGGCGCTCAGGCGAGGGGTCGCCATCGCCCCGGCTACGCCTCCGATAGCGAATGAGGCGACTAACAGGGCGAATCCGAGATTGGTCAGGCCCAGAGTCTGCCGGGCGTAGAGCACCAGAATGGCGATGAGACCCCCACCTACGAAGTTGGTGATCCCAGACGTCAGGCAGAGGCGACGGAGCAACGGCTGCTGCCAGAGCCAGCGCACCCCCTGAGTCGTGTCGTCGAGCAACCTCCTCCAAGGGTTTGGTGTGGTTTGCGGCCGTGGACGAAAGTCGCCGCTCAGCGTCAGGGCCAGTACGGCAGCAGCTGCGAACGACACTGCATCGGCGGCGAAGGGAAGCGTGGCGCAGACGCCGAAGAGCAACGCGCCCAGCGGGGTACCGAGGAGGGTGTCGGTGATGAGGGAACCGGACTGCAGACGGGCGTTGGCGCGCGTCAGTTCCGGGGAGGCAACCAGCGTCGGCACGATGCCTGACCAGGCTCCGTTGTAGAGGGTCTGTCCAAGCCCGAGAAGGAAACCGATGCCGGCCAGCAGAGGCACCGTCATCGCGTCGGCTGCTACCGCGACGGCGAGCGCCCCGACGATCACGGCTCGGACAGCGTCGACGACCCACAGGATGCGGCGACGGTCGAAGCGGTCCGCTATGGCGCCCGAGAGGAGGCCGAACAGCAACAGGGGCAGTTGTTCGGCCACATAGACGAAGGCGACCTGGCGAGGATCGGAGGTGAGCTGAGCCGCGAGCAGCGGCAAAGCGACGAAGCGCATCCCGTCGCCGAGGCTGGAGACGGTCACCGAGGCCCAGACGCGCTGGAAATCCGGCCCGAGCTTCGTGTGCTTGATGCCTCTGGATAAAAACATGAACTAGACTCTGGTTCAGGTTTTGGAGGAGTGTCAAGGAGCTCGATGGCCGAGATGCATGCGCCGCAGCAGCAACGCAGTCGAGAGAAGGTCGCCCGCATCCTTGAGGTGACATCTGCTCTGCTGGAGACGACTTCCTACGACGATCTGGGCACCAAGCTGATCGCGGCCGAGGCCGGAGTGTCGGTCGGCGTGCTGTACCGGTACTTCGCCGACAAAGAGGCGATCGTCGCCTCGCTGGTGCGCAGTTGGCTTCAGCTGGATGTGCAGATCGCCGAACGCGTCACAGCCGAGCCGCTCCCTGAACGCTCGCAGGACCTGTTGGAAAGGCTGATCACCGCATACGCCGACCGCTTCCGCAAAGAGCCCGGCTACCGTCGGATCTGGTACCACGGACCGCGCATCGCGTCACTGCGAGCCGACACCCAGCAGGCCGATCGGGAGATCGCTGACCGGGTTCACCGGGCCCTCGTCCGCGGCTATGCGATGCCGGACACTGGCGAATCACGCCGACGTGGTCGGCTCGCCGTCGAGGTCGCAAGCACGCTCCTCGACCTCGCCTTCCGCGACGATCCCATGGGGGACACGGAGATTCTTGCCGAGGCGGCACTCATGATGGATCGCTACCTCTTCGCCCCGCCAACCAGCTCGGATTGAGGCCAGCTACTGCAACGACGGTTCGTCACCGAAGCGACGTGAGCGAGCCACCGGCCTGGCCGAGGTGCTCGCGTAGGGCGGCACTTTCCGCTTCGAGTTCGGCGTTACGCAGGCTGAGAGCCTGGATGCGGTTGGCGTAGGCGGCAATGGTGGCGCGCATCTCCCGCTGCTCGGCCGCATGCTGGGAGCGCAAGGCACGATCGGCTCGCTTGAGACGGGTGATCTCGGCGGTCAGGGTGTCGTCCTGCGAGCGAGCCGTGTCCGGTGCCTGCAGAAGGCCGGTGAGGGTCTTGGCCAGAGGCGAGCGGTAGTAGGTGGCACGAGAAATGCCAGCCTCAATGCATAGGGCGGTGACGGTGAAAATGCCGTTGGTGCGCTCGGGGACTTCCGGACATGATCCGCTCGAAGGCATGCACGATTGCCTGATCGACGCCCGGACGTACAGGAACGCCGGCGTGTGCCAGGGCATGCCGCAGCCGCAGTGCGGAGGGGTCATTCATGCGTCGGGGCTTCCGGTGGGGTGCGGAGTTCTGCGATGGCGTGGTCGAGTTCGGCGATGTGGGTGGTCAGCGCGGCGGTCTGGAGGCGGGACAGCCCCGCCGGGGCGTCGAGCGGGCGCTGGGCCTGGGCGCGGGCGGTGGTCAGACGGGGCAGGTGGACGCTGGAGCGGCGGCCATTGGGACAGGTCAGGCACATGGTCAGCAGCGGCAGGGGCCAGCCCGTGTGCTGGGCCCGCTTCGCACACAGAGCGGTGGAGGGCTGATAGAAGCAGTCGTTCAGGACGCCTGGGTGAAGGGTCTTCGTCAGGTGTTGCAGCATGGTGCGCAGCCGAGCGGGACTGGCGATGATGCCCGGCAGGTCGCCCAGTTCCCGGCGGATCCGGTCGAACTCGGCGTTCACGCGGCCGGCGGCGCCGCCGCTGGTGCGGTGGCCGTCGTTCCAGTCGCGGTAGAGGTCCTCGACATAGTCCAGCTGGGCGATGGCACGCTCGGCGGCGACCTCGGCGGCGAAGCCGGAGGCCGAGGTGCCCGCATAGCCTTCGAAAAGGGCGAGTTCGGCATGCTGGTACTGCCGGGCCCCCGCGACAACGCCGAACGGCTGGTGCGCGATGTGCCAGGCCAGGGTGCGGCGGAACTGCCGGGTGCTCAGCCGCCACGGAACAGGTTCGTCTTCCCCTTCCTCACCCTGCGGTTTGTCGTGAGCGGACGTGTCGTTATCTGGCGCCGGTGCGGCCGTGTGAAGCGGCACGTAGGGGGTGTCCGGGGTGCTGAACAGTTCGTTGAGGTGGTCACGGAAGTCGTTCAGGCGCCTGTTGACCGACCCGAACAGGACAAGGCTGTTGCTGGTCATGCCCTTGTGGCCGAACAGGTGGGTCGGGTCGTCGTTGACGGCGGCGAGCAGCGCGACGGCCTGGTGGACAACATCGAGGACGACCCATTCGGCTTCCTCACCGGTGAGCTATCCGCGCCTCGGCCAAGCACGCGTGCCGACTACTGCGTCAGAGCGCCGCCTGCATGCTCATTGAGGTGGTCGATGATCAGGCTGGTGAGAATCTCGGGGGCCTCATCGGGGACCCAGTGACTGATGCCTTGCAGTTCGTGGAACGAGTAGGGGCCGCTCACCCATTTTTCTGTGGCATGAGCTGCGGTGGACCCGAGCGCGACGTCCTCGGTGCCCCAGACGTAGAGCGTGTGGTTTTGTTGACGGGTTTCGACACCACTTGTCGCTCAGGGGCGAGAACGCCTTGTTTCGTGGGAGGGCGATGTCTGTGAGTTCTGGCAACGCCCGGGGGCTTGTGGTGGGAGCATTGACGTGCTCTGCGGGATGAGGCTGCGATGGCGCCACCGAAGTCCAAGGTCGACTTGTACGCGGCGATCCGCCGTGATGCCCGGGCAGGGATGTCGTACCGGGCCTTGATGCGTGAGTACGGAGTCGGATTCCGCACGGTGAAGGCCGCGTTGGAGTCGGTCTGGCCGGAGCCGCGGAAGAAGCCGCGGCCGCGCGGCACCCGTCTGGATGCCTACAAGCCGTTGATCGACGAGATGCTCCGGGCGGATCTGGATGCGCCGCGCAAGCAGCGTCACACGGTCAAGCGGATCTTCGACCGGCTCCTGGACGAGCACGGGGCGGAGGCGGTGACCTATCCGATGGTGCGGGCTTATGTCGCCGACCGACGGCCCCAGATCGCTGTTGAGGCCGGCCGCGGGGTGGTGCACGCGTTCATTCCGCAGTCCCACCGGCCGGGGGCCGAGGCGGAGGTGGACTTCGGCGACGTGAAGGTACGCCTGGCTGGTGAGCAGGTCACCTGCTTCGTGTTCGCGATGCGCCTGTCGTATTCGGGCAAGGCCGTGCACCGCGTCTTCGCCTCCTGCGGCCAGGAGGCATTCCTTGAGGGCCACGTCCACGCTCTCAGCGTGCTGGGCGGAGTGCCGACCGGCAAGGTCCATTACGACAACCTCCGCTCCGCGGTCTCCCGGGTGCTGAGCTCGCGGTCCCGCGTGGAGAACGAGAGGTGGACCGCGTTCCGGTCGCACTTCGGCATCGATGCTGCGTATTGCCTGCCCGGGATCGAGGGCGCCCACGAGAAGGGCGGGGTGGAGGGGCAGATCGGCTGGTTCCGCCGCAATCACATGGTCCCTGTCCCCGAGGTCCGCTCCCTCGCCGAGCTCAACGCGATGATCGAGCGGTGGGATGAGGAGGATGAACGGCGCCGGATCGGCTCCCGGCCACGGCCGGTGAGCGAGTACTTCGCCGTCGAACGGCCGCTGCTGCAACGGTTACCGGACGAACCCTTCGAGACCGGGAGGCTGTTCAGCCTGCGGGTGGACCGCTTCAGTCAGATAAGCGTCCGCACCAACCGCTACTCGGTGCCGGTGCGGCTGATCGGGCGGACTGTTCGGGCCATGCTTCACGCCTCTGAGCTGGTGGTCTACGACGGTCAGCTGGAGGTCGCCCGTCACGAACGGCTGATCGCCAAGGGGCAGGCCCGGCTGGATCTGGACCACTACCTGGAAGCCCTGGTCCGCAAGCCCGGAGCGTTTCCCGGGGCCACCGCACTCGAACAGGCCCGTTCCGCAGGGAAGTTCACGCCCGTCCATGACGCGTGGTGGCAGGCAGCGAAGGCTGCCCACGGCGAGCGGGACGGCACCCGGGCCCTGATCGAGGTCCTGCTGATGGGCCGCCACGTATCCCACGAACACCTGGTCGCCGGGCTTGCCTCCGCACTCAGGGCCGGCGCCCTGACCGCGGACGCCGTCGCCCTGGAGGCACGGAAGGCGGCCGAAGCCGACGAGGTCGCGGATCTTGTCCCGGCCAAGCCGGACCGGACGAACGTGACCTCGCTGACCGAACGGCGGCTGGCCCAGCTGCCGCCCGACACCCGGCCGCCGCCCTCGGTCGCGGCCTACGACCAGCTGCTGCGAGCACGGCAGCCGGCCGATCGCCCCGCCATCCAGGGAGAGATGCCGTGACCCTCAAACGCCACCGCGGGCTGACCGAACAGGCCGCCGACGCCGCCGTCGACCAGGCATGCCGCATGCTCCGGCTGCCAACCATTCGGGCCCAGTTCCCCGACCTGGCCGAAGCCGCCGCCCGCGACCAGATGTCCTATCGCGGCTTCCTCGCTGAACTTCTGATGGCCGAGTGTGACGACCGGGCCCGGCGACGCTCCGAACGACGCATCAAGGCGGCGCAGTTCCCGCGGGAGAAGTCGCTGCGGACCTTTGACTTCGAGGCCAACGGGAACATCGACGCCGCGGTCATCCACACCCTGGCGACCTGCGAATGGGTCAAGAAGGGCCTGCCACTCTGTCTCATCGGCGACTCCGGCACGGGCAAGTCCCACCTGCTGATCGCGCTCGGCACCGAGGCCGCCATGGCCGGCTTCCGGGTCCGCTACACACTCGCCACCAAACTGGTCAACGAGCTGGTCGAGGCCGCGGACGAAAAGGTCCTCACCAAAACCATCGCCCGCTACGGACGCGTCGATCTCCTATGCATAGACGAACTCGGCTACATGGAGCTAGACCGCAGGGGCGCTGAGCTGCTGTTCCAGGTGCTCACCGAACGCGAGGAGAAGAACAGCGTCGCCATCGCCTCCAACGAATCGTTCGGCAAAGCGCACATGTTCCGGCGAACCCGTGCGAGGTGCTGCCTGAACAGCACGGGTTCGAAACGAATAGGCAGGCCGCCGGGCTGGACGTACTCTGCGGGCTGTGACAGTGAGATATGTGCTGGAGGGCAGTCAGGTCAGGTCGCTGGAGGACTTCTGGCGAGTCGCCGGCGAGAGCATCGGCTGCGGCGGTTACTTCGGCCGGAACCTCGATGCATTCGCTGACTGCCTCCGCGGCGGCTTCGGGACACCGGACGATGGCGACTTCTTGATCGAGTGGCGTGATCACGAAGCCTCCCGCCAGTATCTCGGGCACCCAGAGACTGCTCGGCAGCTCGAGATGTGGCTCGCTCGCTGTCATCCGACGAACAAGGAACGCATGGCCGCCCGGCTGGCGGAAGCCCGCGCCGGCCGTGGCCCGACCGCCTTCGACTGGCTGGTTGAGATCATTGAAGAGGAGCTTCCGGGCGGCCTGCGCCTTTCCTAGCCAGGCCGACTGGTCATGGAGCCGGCAGACGGCCCTCGTCGACGTGGTCGGCGAGATAGATCAGGGTGGCCTGCGGGTCCATTCCGAACGCGGCGGCGACGAGCTTGGGGTCCATCGTGTTCACCATGTCGACAAGGCGGGTGCTGCGGATCATCCGGGGCGGGAAGCCGCAGCCGTCGAGGACGTGGGAGAGGTAGGCGGTGGAGGCCGGGCTCCGTCCGGCCTTTGTCCCTTTGGTGACCACAACGTGGGGGTTGTCGGTCCGCCATGCCGCGCGATGGTCCAGGCAGCGTTGAAGCACTCTCCATGAGGCTGGATCGAGCGGGACGGGATGAGGTCGCTTGCCGAGCCTGACCGTTTGCGCCTGCTGGTCCACGTCGTTGACCTGCAACATCCGGGCCTCCGAGCTGGAGGCGCCATGCAGCAGAGCGAGCATCCCCACCACTGCCTCGTGGGGATGGACCTCCTCGCTGGTCGTCCAGCGGCGGAAGAGACAGCGCTGCTGGTCGAGGGAGAGGGTACTGCCGCGGAAGCCCTTTGAGCTCTTGGAGGTCATGTTCCGGGTCGGATCGATCAGCACGATGTGCTGGGCCCGGGCGAAGCGGAAGAACTGGCCCAGCACGACGAGCCGGCGCTTGCGTGCTTTGGGCAAGGTTGCCAGGAAGGCTTCGATGTCGTGAACGTCGACGAGGGCCCAGTCGTTCTTGTTCCGCTGGGTGATCAGGTAGAGGGCCAGATCACGGAGGATGGTCAGGGCGGTTTCCAGAGTGTGGTTGCTGCGGGGGCGGGTGCCGGCCCGCCGGGCCCGCTGCTGGGCCCGCATCTGGAAGGTGTCGAAGGCGACAACGGCCTGCTGCAGCGGTTCGGGGACCGCGTCGATGCGGCGTCTGCGGCGGCCGACCGCGAGTCGTTCGGCCTGGTCAGTGGGCAGGGCCAGGCCACGGAGGGTGAAGAAGTCCTCGAGTGCACGGGCGAAGGAGCCCATCGACCGCCCTGGCCTGCGGGACCGCTCCAGCAGGGCCTGGGGCGAGTTGGAGTGCTCGTCTTCCAGGAGTCGGCCCAAGTCGGTGACGAAGCCGCAGGCCCTGGAGACGCAGTGGGTTCCCGCAACATGGGCGATGAAGGCATCGAGCCACTCGGGCGGGTTGGAGAGTTGGTCTCGGAGGTGTTCACCGCGGATGAAGGGGCGGCCGGGATGCTTCTGCCAGCATGCTGAGCAGAGCCCGAGTCCGGCATGTCGCCGCACCTGGCCGCACTCGCGACAGGTCCGCGGTGGCTGTTTGTCCTGGCGGGGCCGGGAACAGTGACCGCACCAGCCGCTGTCTTCGCGCAGGTAGCCGGGCCTGCCGCAGCGGGGACACACCTGCTGGGCCGCGGTCTGCTCGGCTTTGCGGCGGCAGTCCCGGCACAGTCGGGTGTGGGCCGCGCGGACTGGATGGCCGCATTCTTCGCAGACGCGGGAGCACGTGATGCACCGGCCGGTGTCCTGCTGCAGAACGCGGTCCTTGCCGCACGCCGGACATGTCGCCTTGGCCGCCTGTTCCTTGATCCGGCGCCGACACCGGCAACAGTGCAAGCGGTCGAGGTATCCGACGGGAGCCCCGCAGGTGACGCAGTCTCGTTGCCTTTTGCCCATCGCTCTCTCCGCTGGTCACAGGGGTGGCATGGACCGGCCCGTGGCTGAGGAGGCTGGCGGAAGGTCGGCGACCGGCCGGGGTGGTGCGATGGGTCGCTCGACGGGGGTGGTGTCGACCTCGAGCAGGTCGTTGGGGGTGCACTCCAGCGCGGTGCACAACGCGGCCAGGGTGGTCATCTTCATCTGCGAGGGCTCCTTGGTGAACAGTGCGGAGACCGACGCCGAGGACAGCTCCAGGCCGGCCTTTTCGGCCAGGAGACGCCGCAGTTCCGTTCCGGTCCACACCTCGCGCTGGGCTGCGGCCATCCGCAGCCGCCATCGGATCTTCATGCCGTAGTGTCCTTCCCCGTCAGCTCGGCCAGCGTGCTGGCGACCGCCCGCTGATAGGCGTCCTCGATGAAGGTCGCGGAGGGCCGGACATATCGCATGGTCGAGCTCACCGTCCAGTGACCGAGCATTTGCTGGATCGCCACCAGGTCGACGCCGCGTTCGTAGTTGTGGGTCGCGCAGGCCCGCCGCAGCGCATGCGGGCTGAACCGCTCGTCCGCCGGCCGTCCTTCCAGTTGCATGAGATACCGCAGCCGGTTGCGGATCGTTCCGCGGTGCAGGGGGCCGCCGGACTCGTCGGCGAACAGCACCGGCGAGTTGGGGAACTTGGGCCGTACGTCTTCCAGGAACCACCGCAGAACGAGGTCGAGGCCGTCAAGCATGGGCACCCAGCGAGGGCGGGGTCCGGAGGTGTGGGCGCCTTTGCCGAAGCGGACGTGGAGCTTGCCGAATGGGCCGCGAGTGAAGTGCGCGTCCGGCTTTTCCAGCAGCGAGGCTTCTTCCGATCGGAGCCCGGCGTGATACAGCGTCCGGAACATCGCATAGTCGCGGGCTGCGGGTCCGTACTTCCGTGCGGTGGCGATCCTCTGCTTCATGAAGTCGAAGAACTCGGCCACCCTTTCGGGTGTCGGCGGCGGAAGGAGAGCCGGGGAGTCGTCGCCGACATGCCGAGAAGCGTTGAACTCGTCGACCGGGCAGACCAGCCGGACACCGAACGCGGCCTCGATCTCGGCTGCCTTGCGGGCTTGCAGGAACCGGTGGAAGCCCTTGAAGATCTGCACGTACTCGCGCCGGGTCGAGGTCTTGCGGCCCTGGACCGCGAGGTCACCGACGACGCGGTCGATGTCCTCGGGCGTCACGTCCCACGCGGGCCGGCCGAGCGCCGTGAGGGTCCGCTCCAGCAGACCGATGTCGTTGTCGATGGTCACAGGGCTGAACCCGCGGGCCCTCCACGAGGCGACGAACGCGTCGACACACGCCGCCTGGAACTGCCACGGATCCGTCGTCAGCGGGATCTGGGGGACGGCCCCGCCCGCGATGACCTGCAGTCTCGCCTCGGCCACCGGCACACCTTCCTCGCACCTGAACGGTCAAGGCAGCACCTTGAAAACCAGGCTGCTACCGCGAGAACCAACGAGGACCACGGGAGGGGGAAACGGCCAGGTGGCAGCAGCAACTCTTGTGAGGGAACAAGTGCCAGCCCCAGATGGGTGGACCAGGACGTTCACCGACCCGCGGCTCTGCGCGGCCATCGTCGACCGCCTCACCTTCGGCGGGAACATCATCGAGACCGGCACGGAGTCCTACCGGCTCGCCAGCACCAGGGCGGCCCGAGCGCAGGACGCCGCAGGCTGACCTCATCATTGTCACGCTGATCCGTGCGCTGCTTGGCACCACGATCGGTTCAGCAGTGCGCGACGACTTCCAAAGTGATCTTGAGATGCCGGCCCGTCATGCCCTTGGCCTTGGTGATGCCGAAGGAGTACCGGTCGATCGTGGTAGTGCCGCTCGCCGTTATCCGCTTGTCCTCGTGGGCAATCGTGCCGAGTGTGACGGCGATCGGCTGAGTCACCCCACATACGGTCAACTCGCCGTACAGAGTGGCATCAGCGTCGGATCGTTCCAGACGCTGGCTCCGGAAGCCGATCTCGGGATGCCGAGCCACGTCGAGGTAGTCAGAGGACCTGACGTGGTCGTCACGCTGCTGATTGCCCGACTCGAAGCTTCCTGCCTCTATTACGACGTGCACCAACGACTCGTCTGCCGGGTCCGCCACAGTAATGCGGCCATGACCGATGGCGAAGGTACCTTGGACTGGGAGCAGCCCGAACATGGCGCGTGTGTCGAAGCGGACCGTTGATGCCGCCTGATCGATCTCGTATGCACCTGCTGCTGGTAAGAGCTGGTTCCCTGATGCTGCCATGAGCTCGTAGCCTCCGTGTGAAGATCAACCCGTGATGGGTCAGCCTCTCGCAGCGGCAGCGGGTATGCCAGCCCCCACGTGCCAGCATGGCTGACAAAGGGCTGTCCCGTAACTGCTGGTCGTCACTGGGGAGCGACGCGCAGGTCCCGGATGTACCAGTCGAACCGTGTGCCGTCCTTGCCGTGCGGCTGCTTGCCGGGGGTGAATCCTGCCCGCCGGGCGACTGCGGCGGATGCGGGATTCTCCGGCTCCACCTGGATCACCGCCTCCTCCCCGCCCTCACTGGCCGCGTACTGGGACGCCAAGAAGACCGCGCGGGTAGCCAGGCCACGCCCCCTCCATGACGGATAGAGGCCGTAGGCGACATTTACTTGGCCGGGAGCCAAGCCCTCTCCAGCGAACCGCAAGTCGATCGTCCCCGCGAGCGCCTCGTCGGTGCCTACCCGGATGCCGAAAGCGCGGAGCGGCCCGGCCGTGTCCCACTGTTCCCAACAGTGCCGGAAGTACGCTTCAACGCCCTCGCGCGTGCCGGGACCGCCGTTGAGCCAGCGAACCAGCAGCTCATCCTCCCCCGTGAGATGCGCCTCCACATCGTCCAGGCGCAGCGGCGACAGAGTGATGATCCCGTCGGACAGTTTCACTTCATGCATCCGCCGATTCTTGACGCCGAAGTTGCGTCGCACCATCGGATTCCGTGGGACGTCGCCCTGAGGCTCCACCACAGAGGATGATCTTGGTGTGGCTGGTGTGATCACGGCGTCGGAGTCGTCTTGGATAGCCCCGTTCACCGGGCTGAGCCCGCGATGTTTCGGGAAGCTGGTGACCGTGCTGCGGCGCGCTGGCGCGGATGCGGTTCGCAAGGGCCGGCCGTGGAGCCTTCCGCTTGAGGACCGGGCACTGCTTGTCGCGGCGTACTGGCGCACGAATTTGACGATGCGCCAGCTCGCCCCGCTGTTCGGGGTGTCCAAGTCGGCCGCGGACCGCATCATCGACCACCTCGGGCCGATGCTCGCGCTCCAGCCCCGCAAACGGTTCGCCAAAGACACCGTGCTCATCGTGGACGGCACCCTGGTCCCGACCCGGGACCACGCTGTGGCCGCACAGTCGAAGAACTATCGGTACTCCACCAACCACCAGGTCGTCGTCGACGCCGACACCCGCCTGGTCGTCGTGGTGGGCCGGCCGCTTGCTGGCAACCGCAACGACTGCAAGGCATGGGAGGAATCCGGCGCCAAAGCCGGAGCAATGCTCGGAACCTGTGGATCGGTGCCGGGAGGAACGCGGAGGGCGTACCTTCCCGATGATCCCTTGAAGGTCTCCGAGTAGGCCCGCGTT
>NZ_JBVIYK010000042.1:0-9391 GCF_055592645.1 Streptomyces sp. NPDC041108
CCCGCGGAGCGGGTACCACATCGCTGCGCGATGTGCAAGCGAACACCCGCGCTGCGCGCGGGTGTTGCGCTTCCGCTCCGCGGAAGCGCTGGCGGGACGCTGCGCGTCCCGCTCAACCCGACTGCTGCGCAGTCGGGTTGGTGCTCCGTCCGCTGCGCTCCCGGAGCGGGGGACTTCGTCCCCTGCCGGGGTCTCCGCTGCGCTCCGGCCCCGGTACGGCGGGTTCGCTGCGCTCCCCCGCCTGGCGGTCCTTCCGGCTGCGCCTGCAGTCCCTTCGGCCCGCTATCGCGGACCGGGCTGGCTAGGAGCGGTGGGGGCGGCGGGGTTGTGGTCTTGATCTGGTGGTGGGTCATGAAGCCCCGCACGGTCACCGCTGCCCAGATGGCAGTGCTCACCAGGGGTCACCCCTGCTCCCCCTTGACGAGTGCTCTCACCCAGCCGACCCGCCCAGCTGATGGTGAGGAACAGGGCCGGCCATCTGACCCACCGCCAAGTCCTCATGGCCCTTCGGGCGCGGGCCTCCTGTTCGCTGGGCTCTTGTGGTTGGGCTTGCTTGCCGTCCACGTCTACCCGCTGCAGGAAGGCATCGTCATCCCGCAGTGCCCGGTCGGTGCTCTGGGTGCGCGTCACGGTTTTCGGATGCGCGCCGGACCGCAGCGCCCTCATCCTCGACCAGCCCGGAGGGGTCCGGGAGTTCAAGCGCGGTGGCACAGTGCTCGCACAGCATCGTCCCGCCTTCGGCCGGGACGGCCGGCCTGCTCCCGCATGCCTTGCACATTCCCTCGCTCCGGTCGCTGTGCTCAGCCTGCTGGTGTTCCATCAATGTGCCCTTCTCTGTGGGGGTGCCGGGTTTCCGATCGTCTGAACCGGGTTCCCTTAACTGGCCGGGCATATCAGCGAGTGTGTGCTTCAAAATAAAACTGGGATAGACTCTGGACTGGGACAGTAGCCCAGATTAGGCATCAGGACCGGTTCGGATCACGCGTCTTAGGCTGGCGCTGATCGAATGCGTCACCCCGGTCGCGGATGGCCTCGCCGGGCCGGACTCAGTTGTACCGCTTGAGATTTCCTGTTCCCTGTCTCGTGCGAAATCTTGCCCGGCCCTAGGAGAAGGCAGATCAGAATGGCAGCGAAGGAGCTCCGTCCCCACCAGCGAGAAGCCGTGGACGCAGTTCTCCGTGCGCTCGAATTCCCTGCAAGATCGACTGTGCCCGAACGCGGACTTCGTACTCAGGTGATCATGGCGACCGGAACCGGGAAGACCCTCGTGGCCACCCGGAGCGCGGAGGAGCTCCGCGCGGGCCGTGTGCTCGTGCTCGTGCCCTCGCTGGACCTGCTCGCCCAGACCGAGACCGCGTGGCGCGAGGGCGGTCGTAGCGGCCCGATGATCGGGGTGTCGTCCCTGCGAGGGGAGGATGCGGGCTTCCCGAACACCACGGACGTGGACGAGCTCGTGGAGTGGACCCGCCACCTGGACAAAGTCACCGTGTTCGCCACGTACGCCAGCCTCGGCCTGGGCACACTGGAACGCGCGCACGCCGCCGGCCTTCCGGGGTGGTCGCTGATCGTCGTGGACGAGGCGCACAGGGTTTCGGGCCGGATCGGCAGGCCGTGGGCGGTCGTCCACGACAACACCCGCATCCCCGCCCTGCGTCGGCTGTACATGACCGCCACGCCGCGGCTGTGGCAGCTCGACGAGGACTCCGAGCAGGGCGCGCCGGGCGATCTGGTGGCCTCGATGGAAGACGACCCCAACTCGCCCTTCGGCAGCAGGTGTTTCACCCTGACGCTGTCGGCGGCCATCGACAGGGGAATCTGTGCCCCCTACCAGGTCGTGTGCCTGGACATCACCGACCACCAGCTCCAGGCAGCACAGCTCCTGGGCGAGGACGCGCGCTCCGAGCAGGTACGCGGAGCGCGGCTAGCCGCCCTGCAGACCGCCCTGGTGAAAGCCTCTGCGGAGGAAGGCTTCCGGCGCACTCTCGTCTTCCACCACCTGGTGAAGGAGGCCGAAGCGTTCGCGGCCGGCCTCCCCCACGTCGCCAAGCGACTGCACGCCACCGACCCGGAGCTGTACCCGAAGACGGTCTGGGCCAACTGGCTGTGCGGCGAGCACAAGCCGCTCCACCGGCGCCGCGTCCTCGACGAGTTCTCCAAGGGAATCGCCGCTGACGGCACCGTCGTGGAGAAGACGTTCCTCGGATCCGTTCGCGTGCTCGGCGAAGGCATCGATACATCCCACTGCGACTCCGTGTACTTCGCCGACGTACGCGGCTCCATGCCCGACCTCGTCCAAGCCGTCGGCCGCGCACTGCGCCTGCAACCCGGCGAAGGCAAGACCGCCTCCCTCGTCGTACCCGTCCTCCTCGGACCGGGCGAGACAACGGACAACATGCTCACCAGCCGGACGTACGGCGGCCTGGCCAAGCTGCTCGAGGCACTCAGAGCACACGACACCCGCATCGTTGAGCAACTCGCCGAACAACAGGCACCAAGCCGTGTCCGAGGCGTACAGAGCCGCAGCGGGGTGGAAGGTGAGGGAGCCGAGAACGACCGAAGCGACTGGCTGTCGGTGCCGGCCCGGGAACTGCTGAAGTTCTCCACACCGCGCGACCCCGCACAGCTGGCAGCGTTCATCAACCTCCGCGTCCTCAACCCCGAACACCAACACTGGCGACGCGGCATCGAAGCCGCCACCATCTACCACCGGCTGCACGGCAACCTCAAGGTCCCCTTCACCTACCGGGTCCCCGACCGCGGTGACCAGGAAGCGGAAGCCGAGGGGTGGCCGGCCTCCCTCGCAGGGTTCCCACTGGGGCAATGGATCGCCGACGCCAGGAGGTTCTACGCCCGCGGCGACATGGACGAGGACCGCATCGAGCAGCTGGAGGCGCTCGGCATGGTCTGGTCGCACTTCGACGTCGCGTGGGAGGAGGGCCTGGCCGCCGCGCGCGGGTGGGCTGCCGAAGCGGGCCACCTCCTGGCCCCGCTGGACGCCACCTACCAGGGGTACCGAGTGGGCATCTGGCTGAAGAACGCACGCGCCGCCGCCCGAAAGGCCGCCGAGAACGAGCAACGGCGTGCCGACGGCCTGCCCGTTCCGTCGTCGGCCGGCGCGCTGCCGGAAGAACGGCGCGAGCAGCTCGAGGACATCGACCCATCCTGGTGCCCCACCTGGCCAGTGGAATGGCAACGCTGCTTCCACCTCACCCGACAGCACCTGGAAGCCGGCCGCCCGCTGCCCACGTCGCCGGGTGACGTCGTGCACCAGGGCGAGGACCTTGGCCGGTGGGTGCGCTCGGTCCGGCTGGGCTGGGACAAGCTGAGCACCGTGCAGCAATGGATGTGCGAACACATCCTCGGCATCCAACCCGCCACCGACGACGAGAAACCCAAGCCCCGTATTTCGCAGGCCGACAAATGGGCGCTCAACTACGCCGCCGCCAAGCAGTTCTACGAGCGCGAGGGGCACCTCCGCGTGCCCAGGAAACACGTCGAACGGATCGCCGTCGACAGCGGGGACGACAATCACGACGGCGAGAGCGGCAGGCACCAGGACGAACGAGAGATCAGGCTCGGTGCATGGGTCGGGAATCAGAGATCCAGGGCCGCGGCCCTGGCGCCGGAGCGGGTGGAGCAACTGGCAGCCATCGGCATGCGCTGGACATGATGGGCGTCCTCGTTACCGCGGCCGCCGCGCTCACGGTCGGCTATCTGCTCGGGCGACTGCGCCCGTGGCAGTGACTGGGCGACTGGGCGGCCGATCAGGTCCGCTTCACCGGGGCGTGGGTCCGGGGCGGTGCTGGCCGCCAGGCCGTCGTCGTCCTGGTCCACGCCGTCACCGCGCCGCACACCAGCTGGTGGTGTTGACGATTCTTGAAATTCCCCACCCTTGCTCGGCTCTCTCCCCAGACCTGCTCTTGGTCCCCACCCGCGCGACGTGGCTGATTCCGTGAGGCAGGTCCGCCCGGCACTCAAGAGGCAGCGTGCTGCTGGTGATGGTCCGTGTCGCGACGCAGGGTTCTCCTCGAGTGTCCCGATCCTGCGGGCGGCCGAGGTCACCCCCCCTTCTCGGTGAGCTCGGCCAGCGTCTGCTTAAGCCAGCGCACGTGCGTGTCCAGCGCGAGGTCCTTGTAGTCGTGGACATGATCCAGGATCTGGGCCATGCGGGGCTGGTCGACGCCGGGCAGCCAGGGCTCATCGCGGATTTCCCGGGCCCGGAACCTGTCCAGCTGTGCAAGGCGCGCGTCGAGTTCAGTCTGCACGAGGCGGACCTGTTCGTCGCGGTCGAGGAAGATCGCGAAGGTATAGCGGACCAAGAACTCCGGGTCGCCAAAATCGGGTGACGGCACATACGGGATGGCCAGGCGCTCGCGCAGCTCCCGCTCGCCGGCTTCGGTGTCGATGTCCCCGGCGCGACGCCAACTGACTGATCGGCACTGTCAACTTTGACTGGGCGTCAGATGATCAAGAAGGAAAACCAGCCTCCACACTGCCGTGGCAGACCCCGCCGGACAACACCATCGGACACATGATCGCCTGGCTGAACGCCGAACTGATGAAGAACGTCGCTGAGATCGGGCAGCTGCATCTGATCCGAGCGGCCTCGAAGTCGCGGCCGGGGAAGCAAATGGGGCTCAGGAGAGGGAACGTCGTCCAACACGGCCGCCGCGACGTCGAGCTCAATTGCTCCCCAGGTCGTTACACACCCACAACGTGACAGCGGCCGTTGATCGCTTCGTTCCCCCCGGCCGTGCCGGGCCAGGAGCTGCGCTAGCGCGAAAGCCGAGTTGGGGTCGTGGGCCACGGGTCCGTCGGCCTGCTGGTATGCCGCGATCGCCCCTTCCACGTCGCCGCGCTCAGGAGCCCCGCTCTGGAAATGTGCTCCCACCCTGCAATTGCGTTTCGTTTTGGTTGGCGCCCGACTCGCGATTCGGTGCTGCCTCTTACGTCACCGGGTGAGTGTTCAAAAACGTGGGTGCGCGGATGCTGATGTCCGGGACAGCGCCGGGGCCAGCCAGCGGTTGAGGAAGGTGCGGAGCCGGGTTTCGTCCTGCGGTGGCTCGCTGGGGTGCTGCAGCAGCGACGTCAGGAGTCGCATGATGATCTCGGCGAGGCCGTTGAGGTCGTCCTCGTCGATGCCGGCGGCGGCCCAGTCGACGGGGAAGCGCTGCAGCATCTTGGCGCCGTAGGCGATGGTGTCCCCGGTGGTGGCGCCGCGGCCGAAGGCGGTGGTGTCTCCGAGTTGCAGCAGAAGGCTCAGGCGTGGCTCGGTGGGGATGGTCCGTACGCAGAAGACCATGCCTTCGACCACGGCTTCGGCCGGGTCGGTGATCCCTTGCAGGTGCGCGATCATCAGGTCGACGAACGACTCGGCGCCCTGGGCCGCCACCTCGCCGATGATGTCGCTGATACGGCCGAAGTGGCGGTAGACGGTCTGGCGGGTGACGCCGAGCTCGCCGGCGACGTCGGACAGGGTCGTCTTCGTGACGCCGTGCCTGTCGATGCAGCGGGCGGTCGCGTCGATGATGCGCTGCCGGGCCTCCGCGTCCGATGCGGGAGGCCGGCCTCCCCAGCCGTGATGCCCCATGGTCTCAGGATCGCACAGGCGTTGCGGTCCGTCGGGACGTGGTCTCGCGGAGTACGGCCACGATGAGCCCGGTTGCGGCTACGGTGCACAGCACGGTGTACCACAGGTTGCCGATCGGCGTGCCCTGCTCGGTGATGCCATTGGCTGCCGCGAAGTAGGCCGGCAATGCGACCAGCCAGAGGACGATGTGGACGCCGAGGTACAGCGCCGGATAGATCCGCGCGAACAGCGGCGATGCCACCGGAGCCCGATCTGTTCGCCGCGCGCGCCAGGCGTCCGCGAGAAGGTAGAGGCCGACGATCCAGACCAGGGCGAGCTCGGCACCGAGGATGGCCTGCTGGATCCCAAGCTGGTCCCCACCGCGGAAGACGTTGCTGGGCACGCCGGCGACCGTCATCGCGAGCGGTGTCAGGGCGCCGGCGACCACGGTGCGCAGGCTGATCTGCCGGCCGGTGAGCGTGCCTCGGCCGTCCTTCGCGCCGACCAGCCGGACGACGAGATAGGTCATCGCGCCGAAGGACACGGAGGCGAACAGGAACATGCTGTTCATCGGGACCGAGGCGAGCGCCGGCTCGTTGACCATCTCGTTGCCGGGGTTCCAGGCCCACCACTTCAGCTGAGGTCCGAGCTGATCGAAGATCTCGTAGAACGCCTGGCAGACGAACGCGACCGCCAGCGAACCGAGGAGGAGCCCACGTCGCGCGAAGACGCCGAGAACGCGGACCACCTCGTATGCGAGCTGCGACAGCGCCGGATAGAAGGCCACGATGTAGAGCGGCAGCCGGTCGTACATGAACTGCACGGTGAACACGTTGTGGGAGAAAATGAACCCGACGTGCTCCTCCAGGCCGAACCAGCCCGGGAAGTAGAGCGGCGGCTCGATCACCGCCAAGTAGACGAGCGAGGCGAACCACAGAGAGATGTTGACCGGGTCGTCGTCGCGCCGCCACCGCCGCCACGCATGGACGAGGGCGAACACCGCACCGCCGATGATGAGCAGCTCAAGGAACGGCATGGTGCCGTTCTCGAGACCGAACGGGTTGCGGAAGTCCACGACGGGATCGGCGTCATCGCAGGAGAAACCGAGCCTTCCAGCGAGGCGCTCGGCCGCTGAGTCGCATGAAAAGCTCATTCCCTGGTCCTCGAGTCAGTCATTGACGAGATCGGTCTCGGCGTACGGCGAGCTGCCGGCGCGGGTCTGGCCGGTGAAGTCGGTGCCGGGCGGATCCTGCTGGTCGTCGAACCCGCCGGGCACGACCGTGCGTCCGAGCCGCTGACGCACCTTGTAGCGCGCGATGCCGAACCAGAACCGCACATCGGTGGTCATCTCTCTGAGTGACAAGTCGAGGTTGAAGACCTGGGCGAACGTCCGCTCGACGTAGGCGTCCTCGCGGCTCGTGGCGTTGATGGCGTTGAAGACCGGCCAGCTGAGGCGCGCGGCCAGCTTGCGGCGCCAGGGAGCGACGACCTCACTCCCGGTCGCAAAGTCATATGCCTGGTCACGGGCCATCGCGAGCATCCAGGGCACGTCGAGTGACTTCTTCTGCCGGGCGAGGAACTCGCGGAAGAAGGCGAGGTCGAGGACGTCGTGGCCGTGCAACATCTCGGCGAGGATGAGCGCGGAGCGGGCCGCCGAGCTCATCCCCTGGGCGTAGAACGGGTTGAACGCGCAGATCGAGTCACCGACGCAGACCAGCCCGAGCGGGGGCTGGTCGAGCAGGTCGAAGCGACGCCACTTGTTGCCGGTCGAACGAGTGAGGTGCACCCCGGAGGTCGGAGTGCAGGCACGCGTCGCCTGCCCGAAGGACCTGGCCCGCACGCGGTCCACCGCGGCTTCGAAGGTGTCGACCTCGCGCGGCATCCGCATGCCCCACGCCCCCATGCACACGATGGCGCGGTCACCCTCGATCGGGAAGAAGTTGCTGAGGAACTTGTGCTCCTCGGGATGGTCGCCGGTGTCCTGGGTCGGAGTGATGACCAGGTGCTTCCACCACCACGCCGGTGGACGCCGGTCGGCGGGCGGCAGGTCGTACCACCGCGACGTGTAGGTGACCTTGGCGTCGAGGGTCTTCTCCGGCGGCGCCGGCCATCCCGCCGTGCTCAGCCAGTCGGCGACGGAGGAGCCACGCCCCAGCGCGTCGACGACCAGGTCGGCGGACAGGTGGCCCGAGTCGTCGCCCTCGCGGTACTCAACTCCCTCGACGCGCCCGCGCGCGGTGCCGCCCCCGGTGGAACGAAGTCCGGTGACGGTCACGCCCTCGCGGATCTCGATGGCCGGGAGCTCGCGGACCTTGTCGCGCAGGACCCGCTCGATGAGCACGCGGGAGCTGTAGACCATCGTCATCGACCCAGCCTTGCGCGGGGCCCAGCCGGCGTTCTCGCAGTACGCCGCGTCCATCGACGGCATCAGGCACATCCCGCCCGCGGCGATCAGCGCCTCCTCGAACCCAGGAAAGATCTCGCCAATCGCGCGACGCCCGGAGTTGAGGAGGAAGTGCGGGTGCTTGCTC
Source organism: Streptomyces sp. NPDC041108 (assembly GCF_055592645.1). Taxonomy (NCBI): domain Bacteria; kingdom Bacillati; phylum Actinomycetota; class Actinomycetes; order Kitasatosporales; family Streptomycetaceae; genus Streptomyces; species Streptomyces sp. NPDC041108. The sequence continues at coordinate 8,101 of NZ_JBVIYK010000042.1, forward strand.
TGCGGCACGCCCCGCCGATGCTGCGCGTCCGGCGGGAGCCGGTCCCGCTCCAGGACGATCACCTCGTCGAAATGCCTCGCGAGCACTCCCGCGGCGCACAGCCCCGCCACGCTACCGCCGAGCACCACGGCCGTCTTTCCCCGCATGCTACCTCCATTCATACATGTCATGGCTGAATGTATGAGCGGCGGGGAAGGTAACAGGTACGGTCTGAAGATGCCACCCTTCCCGCGGGTACTGTCACGTTGGCTGACCGGTGGGATGATCTTCGGGTCGATCAAGCTGGGAGGGTCGTCCGTGGGCAGTGCGTCGCTGTCGTACAAGGGGCACCGGTACCCGGTCGAGGTGATCTCCCACTGCGTGTGGCTGTACTTCCGGTTCCCGCTCAGCTTCCGTGAGGTCGAGGAGTTGATGCTTGAGCGCGGCGTGATCGTCTCCTGCGAGACCATCCGCCGCTGGTGCGTGAAGTTCGGGCAGCGGTACGCCCATTCGCTGCGCCGTCGCCGGCCCCGGCCTGGTGACAAGTGGCACCTGGACGAAGTCTTCATCAAGATCAACGGCGAGCAGAAGTACCTCTGGCGGGCTGTCGACCAGGCCGGCATGGTGCTGGACATCCTGGTGCAGAACCGGCGGGACAAGACCGCGGCCAGGCGATTCTTCCGTCGTCCGGTGAAAAGGACCCGTACGGTGCCGCGGGCGGCCGTCACGGACAAGCTCCGCGCCTACGGCGCCGCTCACCGCGAGGTCATGCCCTCGGCCGAGCACCGCTCGCACAAGGGGCTGAACAACCGGGCGGAGAACAGCCATCAGCCGACGAGGCAGCGTGAACGGGCGATGAAAGGCTTCCGCTCCGTGGGCGGGGCCCAGCGGTTCCTGTCCGCGTTCAGCGGCATCTCGCCCCACTTCCGGCCCCGCCGCCATCTGATGACCGCTCCCGGCTACCGAGCCGAGATGACCGTCCGCTTCGCCATCTGGGACCAGATCACCGGAGTCACCGGAGTCGCCGGCCTCGCCGCCACGGCCTGAGCACAGCCCGAAACCGGGCTCCACCACGCCGCGACACACCATCAGACACCTACCCACCCAACAGCGTGACAGCGCCGATCGGCTTCCTGGAGGGCCGCGCGGGCGCCTCTTGGTCACACTCGAAGAACCCGCGCGGCCTCATGTCACGATCAACCCACGATGACCGAGTCGTTACTGACCTTGTCGGATTAGCTTCGGGTGCCGGGGTTGAGGGTCAGGCCGGTTTCGGTGAGGCAGCCGTCGATGAGTTCCGGGTGGCGCTGGA
>NZ_JBVIYK010000043.1:0-9093 GCF_055592645.1 Streptomyces sp. NPDC041108
ACGCTACGAGCGCAAAGCCGAGCACTTCCTGGCCTTCACCAGCATCGCCTGCACCCTCATCTGCTACCGCAGACTCGCCAAATGAGATGACGTCTAAATGCCAGTGCGGAAAATGGGATCGCTGCAGGTGTCATCAACGGAGGGGCACACTTGGGCCCTCCTCGACAGCCGGCTCCGCCGCAGGGCTGAGCGGACCGGTCACCCAAAGCCCAGGTTCTCTCCCCTTGAACGGTGATGCCTTCACCGCGCACATCGACCAAGTCATCCAGGCCGATCACGGTATCGCTGCCGTTCACATCGACGAAGCCCACTACCGTGCGGCACCCCGAATCCCCGTGCCGTTGCCACACCAGGTAGGCCTCATCCCGCGGCAGGCCGCTTGCTTCCAACATCGGGCCGCTGCCGAGGTACTGAGAGCAACTCTGGCCGAGGGTGGCACCGCGGTCCTTGGCCAGGTGTTGTCCGGCATGGGCGGAGTGGGCAAGACGCAGCTGGCCGCTCACTATGCTCGTTTGGCGTGGCAGGCTGGCGAGGTCGACCTCATGGTGTGGATCACCGCCTCCACCCGGTCGGCAGTTCTCGCCGGGTACGCGCAGGCCGCCGCTGACGTGACCGGCATCAATTCATCTGATGTCGAACAGGCTGCCAGTGCCTTCCTGGCCTGGCTTCAGCCAAAGATGCTCGTTCACAAGGGGAGCACTTACCGCCCCGGATCAGGAGACAAGGCGTCGTACCGGTGGTTGGTAGTGCTCGACGATGTCGCGGATCCTGCCGACCTGCGTGGTCTCTGGCCTCCCGCTGACCCACACGGTCCCGTGGTGGTGACTACGCGACGCCGTGACGCTGCGCTCATCAGTGATAATCAACGGCTTGTGCAGGTAGGGCTATTCACAGCGGAGGAGTCCTCCGTATAACTCACGAACCGTCTGGCGGTCCACGGTCGCCGTGACTCTTCCGATCAGCTGAATGCCTCAGCTGCCGACCTTGGCCATCTTCCTCTTGCCCTGGCCCAGGCTGCCGCATATCTCATCGACGCCGACATCGACTGTGCCAGTTACCGGCGACTACTCGCCGACCGCGCTACGACCCTGGTTGATGTCACTCCAGAGCCAAGCGCTTTGCCCGACGATCAGGCTGTCACCCTAGCTGCCGCCTGGGCACTTTCCATCGACCGCGCGGACCGGCTGCGTCCCCGGGGTCTTGCTCGCCCAATGCTGCAGTTAGCCGCCATGCTGGACCCCAACGGCATACCACTCCCCGTTCTGATCAGCGATCCTGTCTTGGCATACCTTGCAGCACGCAGCGTCGGGGACCACGTTGCCGGCCCGCGTTTCCGACCGGAGAAGCGTGACGCGGGAGCACTATCACAGCAACCAGAATGTCCGACCAAGGTCACAACCGCCGAGGCAGTGGGCGCGCTGCGGGCTCTCCACCGCCTCAACCTCGTCGATCACGGCCGAGTGTCTCAGAACCAAGCAGTGAAAGTTCACCAGTTGGTTCAACGAAGCGTCCGCGACCAGCTCGACCCTGCGCGGTATCGCCAAGCCGCCTGGACCGTTGCTGACGCCCTGAGCTCCGTCTGGCCTGGAATTGAACGCGACACGGACTTCGCTGAGGCCTTGCGCGCCAATACTCTCTCACTCACTAGTCACACCGATAACATGATGTGCGAACCACATGTGCACCGTGCGCTGTTTCATCTCGGCACCAGCCTTGGCCGCAACGGTCAGGTCACAGCGGCCCGTGACCACTACCGACAACTAGCTGACATGACCAGTAACTTCCCGGGCCCTGATCACCCGGACACCCTTGCCGTACGACACGATTTCGCCAGATGGAAAGGAGAAGCGGGGGATGCCGCGGGCACCGTCGCTGCTTTCGCTGAACTGCTCCCCGACATGTCGAGTGTGTTGGGACCACACCACCTCCACACCCTGACGACCCGGCACAGCCTCGCCAGATGGACAGGAGACGCGGGAGACGCGCCTGGTGCCGCCACTGCTTTCACCGAACTGCTGCGTGACATGCTGAGGACACCGCACTCAAAAGATGCCGGTAGTGCTCCGGCACGTCACACCATCGCTTACTGGCGCGGAGACCCGGCTGCGATCGATCCGCGCGACCACGGTAGTAGTTCGGACATGGACGCTCCCGCCATCCTGGCCACTCGCCATAGTGTGGCCTATTGGCGAGGTAAAGCAGGGGACGCGACCGGTGCCGCAGTCGCGTTCGCCGCAGTGCTGGCCGATCGGCTACGCGTTCTGGGGCCTGACCATCCTGACACCCTCGCCACTCGGCATAGCTTTGCCCACTGGCGAGGTGAAGCAGGAGAAGTAACCGACGCCGTCGATGACTTCAGGCAGCTACTGGCCGATCGAGTTCGTGTTCTGGGGCCTGACCATCCTCGCACCACAGCAACGGGGCGCGAACTCGCCCACTGGCTCAATGATGCAGACGAGTCACCACTGCGGAAGCCGCGCAATTGACCATCCGAAACCGTTCTGGGAGCACTCTTCTCAAGAACGCACTGGCTGTTCCGCATATTCATGCCGGGATGCGGGACATGGAGCGATGACCGTATCCGAGCGATTCTGAGATCAAGTGGTTCCCGCTCATCTCTTCTCCTCCGTCGGCCGGCTCAGCGCCGGACGCCGCTGAACAAAACCGACTGAGTTCCACCATTCGCTACTACACAGACCCAATAACCCCGGTCAGCCGATGGGGATGACGTAAGCGCGGGCGAAGTGGTGCCGATGTGGCCTCGTGGAGGTGTCCGGCGATGACGTCGTCGGTGCCGGACACCTTCGCGGCAGGGAGCAACGGCTTGGCCGTCGCCGTCGCCCTGGCCCAGGGTGATGGCTGGCTGGACTGCCTGAGGCGCGTTCGGTGTCGTGTCCGTGTCCGGTTCATTGCGGGTGGCGTGGGTGGGGGCGGGCGGTCGCCACGGGGGAGGTCTGGGCGTTGGCTGGGTGGAGCATCTGTCCGGCGGCCAGTTCGCGGTAGATGGGGCTGCTGGTGAGTAGTGCCTGGTGATGTCCTTGGGCGGTGGTGCGGCCGTTGTCCAGTACGACGATCTGGTCGGCGTGCTGGACGGTGGAGAGCCGGTGTGCGATGACCAGCAGGGCGCATTCCTGGGCGACGTCCTTCATCACTGTGTTGAGCGCGGTCTCATTGATGGTGTCGAGGTGGGAGGTGGGCTCGTCGAGCAGGAGGATCGAGGGGCGGGCGAGTAGGGCGCGGGCCAGGGCCACGCGCTGGCGCTCTCCCGCTGACAGGGTGGCGCCGCGTTCGCCGAGCATTCCCGACAAGCCGCCCGGCAGCCGCCGCACGACCCGTTCCAGCTGGGCGAGCTCGACGACGTGTTGCACTTCTGCCTGGGTGGCGTCGGGCGTGGCGTAGGTGATGTTGTCCCAGAGGGTGCCGTGGACGACGTGGGTGTTCTGGTCGACGACGGCGATGCGTGACCGGCATGCGGTGCGGCTCAGTGCGGTGGCGGGCAGGCCGTCGAACAGCAGGGTCCCGGAGTCCGGTTCGTAGAATCTGGCCACGAGGGCGAAGATTGTGCTCTTCCCAGCACCCGACAGGCCGACCAGGGCCGTCTGCTGCCGGTAGGGGACGGTGAACGAGACGCCGCGCAACACCGGCCGGTCCGGGTCGTAGCCGAAGCTGAGATTCCGCAGGGCGAGAGCGGGCTCCTGGTACGAGACGGTCTGCCGGGCCGCCTCGCGCGTGCATGCCCGGACGGCCGGCGTCTCCTGGGAGGGCTCCGCCGGCAGGGACAGCGCCTGCTCGATGCGCTGGTAGGCCCCCATGCCACGCTGGATCAGACCGACCGCCCGGAAGACCGAGGACAGCGGAAGGACCAGGTAGGAGGCATACAGCAGGAAGGCGACCAGGTCGCCGAGCGAGTTGGCGTGGCCGTTGACCCGCAGGCCGCCGATGACCAGGACGATCAGGAAGGAGCCCTGGACGGCGAGTTCGACCGCGGGGCTCATCACGGAGGCGAGTTTCGCGGTCCGTACGCCGGCGCTGTAGGCCGCCTCTACGCGTTCTCCGATGCGGGCCGCTTCACGGTCCTCGGCTCGGTGAACCCGGACCATCGGCAGGGCGCCGAGGGCGCGTTCGAGGTCGGCGGCGATCGCGCCGACGGAGGTCTGCATGTGTTCGGAGGCAGCCCGGATGCCCTTGAGGAGCGAGGCGACAATCACGGCGGCGGTAGCTACGGTGAGGGCGACCAGGAGGAGCAGCAGCGGGTCGATCCATACCATGAGGACGATCGCCCCCGCGGCGACGAGGGCACCGGTCACCAGGTCGACCAGTGCCTGGGAGACGACTTCTCTGAGCAGGGTGGTGTCGGCGGTGACCCGGGAGATCAGGTCGCCGCTGCGGTGCCGGTCGTATTCCTTCATCTCCAGCCGGAGCAGCCGCCCAACCAGGCTGTGGCGCAGCCCTCGTACGACGCCTTCGCCCATGCGCTCCAGGACGAAGCGGCCCACCGCGCCGATCGCCGCTTCGGTGACGAACAGTACGGCCAGGAACAGCAGCAGTGGCCCCAGCACCTGTCCGCGCCCACTCGCGTCCACGACCTGTTTGGCGACGAGCGGCTGAGCAAGCCCCAGAGCGGAGCCGACGAGGGTGAGTACGGTGGCGACGAGGACCGAAGCCCGGTGCCCGGCAGTCAGCCGGTACATGGTGGCGACCGCGGCCCGGGTGGAGCGGTCCCCCTCGACCGCCGGCTGCGCCTGATCCACGACGGTGTCGGTCATCGGCCCCATCGGCTCCCGGGAGCGACCGTGATGAGCCGGGTGAAGTAGTCGTCGGGTACACCCTCGTCCACGGGGCGGCCGTCCGCCTCGATCCAGGCGTGCGCCGTGAACGGCGGCACCACGCGCACCCCGGTGCACCAAGTCGGCCAGCTCCCTCCCAGGCGGCACAGCAGCGCGGCTCCCAGAGACCGGGGCAGGCAGCCTTTCGGCCCGGCGCAGCGCAGGCTCACCGCGCACATAGCGTCCCGTGCGTTCTTCGCCTGTTCGGCCGTGGCCGGCGTGGCTCCGCGACATGCGAGATGGAGCACAGCGCGGATCCGGCGGGGCGGCAGGAGTGAGAACACGAGGGCGGGGATCAGGACGAGACGGGCGGCCAGGCGCCGAGCGAAGGGCACGCCGGTGGGCCGCTCCAGGGCGCTGGGCGTCGTCATTCGGCCAGCCCCGAGGCCCGCAGTTGCTGTACGAGGGCGTCGACGTCCTGCTTCGCCTGGGCGAGGTCGATGTCGAACTCATCGGTGAGCGCGGCGACCGCGGCGGCTTCGTCACCGCCCGCCATCAGCGTGTTGACCACCAAGGTGCCGGTCGGATTCAGCTCCCAGTAGTCCCCGGCGCGTTCGTCCAGGAGGACCGTGCCGTAGTCCGTCTCGGCTGTGGAGACATTGGCGCCGAACTTCAATGCCATGCGTGTGCCTTTCTGCTGGGGAACGGTGGTCATGAGGAGGCGGGAGCCTTGGGCCCGGTGGTTCGGTGGAGGCCGCGCAGCCATACTTCGGCGGCGATGGTCGAGTAGAGGATCGCGTCGCGCAGTTCGGGTGTGGCCGGGCGTTGGGCGAGCCGGCGCAGGGCTGCGCCGTCGACCAGTCCGAGCTGTTCCAGCCGGGAGTCCTCCCACAGCGCCAGCAGATCGGCGCGGTGTTCGCGCAGTCCGTTGGATGCGTCCATGGAAGCGGCGGCCTTGTTGGTGCGCCGCAGGCACGCATCGGGCACGATCCCGCTCATGGCAGTGGTCAGGAGGGGTTTGTACTGCCAGGGCGTGACACGCTCGCTCGGGCGCACGGCGAGGCATGCCTCGATGACGCGGTCGTCGAGGAACGGCGAGGCCATCGGTACGCCGGCCCGGGCGGCCATCCTGTCCCACTGGCGGATGATGCGGGTGCAGGAAAGGATTTGTTCGAGGTCGGTGTGCAGGCCGCGGTCCGGGTGCAGCGGTACGGCGGTCACGGCGGCCTCTCGCAGCGCCCCTTGGGCCATCCGTTCGGCGTCGGGGGTGACCCAGTCGAAGAGGCGAGGGGGCATGCCCCAGCCGAGGCTGGTGCTGACCGTGGCGGGTAGTGGGTCTCGCAGGCGGCCGCTGGAGTCGGCCAGCCACTTCCCGTACGGCCGTGAGTCGGCCAGCGCGCGTGCCGTGCCGCCCAGCGGCCACTGCCACAGGGCCCTAAAGCCGCGCAGCTGGCGCAGCGCGAACAGCGGGCGGGTGCGCAGCAGTCGGTGGTAGTACGCCTCGGAGCACCAGGCCACGTGGTCGCCGCCGATGCCGGTCAGGTGCAACCGGCTACCCCGCTCCGCCAGGCCGGGCAGGTGGTGCAGGACCCTTGATCGGTCCATGACACCGATGGTCGGTTCGTCCAGCAGGTCATCGATGCCGAGCAGGCCGGTGTAGACGAGCGGCGAGGCGTCGGCGTCCCAGACCACATGGTCGATGTCAGACATCGACCGGGCGGCCTGTTCGGCCCAGTACAGATCGGTGTCGGCGGGGTCACGACCAGGCCAGGTGCTGGCCACAACCCGGGCCGGTGAGCGATCCGCCAGGAAGCAGATGGAGGTGGAATCCAGGCCGCCTGAGAGGTCGCAGCTGACTACGCCACCCTGCCGGGTGCGGGCGTCGACCGCCGCGGCCAGGGCTTCGCGGACGAGGGGGGCGCCGTCGGCGAGCGTGCGTACCGGTTCCGGCGGTGTCCACCAGCGCGAGTGGCGTACGGTCCGGCCGTCCGGCGAGACGATCAGCGCGTCCTGGGGGGACACGGCGGTGATGCCTCGCCACATGGGTGCCTCGGCGAGTGGATGGGGAACCGGCCACAGCAGCCGGACGGCCAGTTGCTCCTCGTCCGGGTCGGTGCCGAGCGCCGCGGCGAGTACGTCGGCGCGGCTGGCAGCCACCTGTGTTCCGTCAACGGGGGCGTGGAAGACCAGTCGGAGCCCGGAGGCGGTGCCCTGCACCCTGAGCCGCCCGCCGAGCGCGGCGACGAGATGGAAGCTACCGGGAAGGGAGCGGGCCAGGGCGTCGAGCTCGGCAAGATCCCGCAGCCTCCCGGCATGGCGCTCGAGCTCTGCGGCATCGACCGGGCAGCAGCCGATGACGGCGAGGGCCGTGTGGCCGGCCCGTACGGTGACGATCTCCTCATCGTGCCACCGCCCCACCAGCCAGGGCCGGCCCGAAGCGTGCTGCAGGATTCGCGTTCCGGGGTGGGTGAAGGAGCGGGCCACGGCGGCCGCGTCCTCCCGGTCGGTGAAGACCGTGAAGTGCGCGTCGCCGGGGCCCGTCCCCGCACTCTCGTGCAGTTCAGTCATGACGTCGGGTCAGGAACCGTCGCTCGTCAGTTCTTGCTCAGGATGAGACGGTCGTTGCCGGAGCTCTGCAGGAGCCCGGTCTTCTTCCGGAACGTCCCGAGCCGGACCAGCGTCGGCGCCTCGTAAGCCTTCTTCATGACGTCTCCTCACATGCGGTGTCACGACCGCCCCCTGGCCGGCCGGGAACCGGAGACCGGTTCACTGCCGTCCCGTCCAGGCTCATCGGGAGCCCGGAACGAGGAAGCGGGTGTACGCACTAGCTAGGTGCATAGGTGGATGACGCGGCAAGGGCACTAGAGAAAATGGGATGAAATGTAAAATTCTAAAGTGGCCAGAGAGCTGCACTGCGGCTCACAAGGTTCGTCAGAGGTGAAACATTGGGCGAGCGGGGTGCGAGCAAGGACGGAAAAACGATTCGGCCTGTGCATCGAGAAGCAGACGGTGGGCGTGGCGAAGAGGGCGCGCCGACGGGAGCCGGACGGAGCCGCCGGGGCGCACTCCGATCTTGCCGCCGCGCTCCCTTCCACGCTTCTTCTACCTGAATGGCTGGATGCTGCCGCCGATCTCCATTGCCTCGCAGACGGTCCGAGGCCAGGGGCAGGCCTCTCGAGCGGAAGGAAATGGCGGAGCGGTGGGCTCAGTTGCGCGACGGCGTGGACACCGCGATTGAGATCGCTGTCGAGATGTCTGGTCGCTGGTCAAGCGTGACATCGGCAACCTCGCTGCGGCCGACCTCGGCCAGATCACCCGCGCGGTGAAGCGCAGACTGAAGATGCTGCAGTACCGACCGGAGGCCATCGACGGCTGCCTCGCCGGAACCGACCTGGCCCTGGACCTGTGAGCGTCGGGTCGGCGGACCCGAAATTGGGCGAAGCCCAAAGCTGCTGGTCAGCTACGGTGGCGGCATGACTGACAGCCTGCCTGAGGACGTAGCCGACGTGCTTGACCTCGTCCTGAACCCGGACGAGCCTATTCACGTCGTCCTCCGACGGCAGGTGCCCCAACTCAGGGTGCAATCCTGCTGTGAGTGCGGTTGCGGCACTGCCTACTTCGACCTTGACGCCGACGCGGTGGAGCCCGCGCCAACGGGCCCCGGCACCGTCGTGGCTGCCGACGTGCAGCTGTTCACCGAAACCGGCGAGTGTCCTGGCGAGGTCCTGGTCTTCGCGCAAGGCGGCTACCTCTCATGGCTGGAGGTCTGCTCTTGGAGCGATGACGTCGAGGTGAGTCTCGCCGCGGCGCGGCGCTGGCTACAGCCATCGTCCTGAACCCGAGCCGGTAACAGCCGGCGGTCTCGGACCCTGACGCGGTCCGACAGGTCGCGGGCCTGGAAGGCGGCGTGGTCGTCGCTCCGCTGCCTGGTCAGCCGGGTCACCGTGGCGGGTGACAGGCCGGCCGCGCCGCCGAGGAACTGCTCCAGTGCGGGCACGAAGTCTCCGGACGACAGTCCGTGCAGGTAGAGCAGTGGCAGCACCTCGGAGATCTTCGGCGACTTGCGGCACCACGGCGGCAGGATCTTGGAGGAGAACCGCTTGCGCTCGCCGGTCTGATCGTCGACACGGCGGTCGTTCACCCGCGGGGCCCTGACCTCGCCCGGCCCGGCCGCGGTGACCACGGTGCGGGGCCGGTGACGGCCGTTGCGGACGACCAGTCGCCGCCCATGCTCGTCGGTCTCGGCAGCCAATTCAGCTATGTATTGGTTGACTTCCGCCTCCAAGGCGGCGGCGAGCATCCGGCGGGCGCCCTCGCGAACGATCTC
>NZ_JBVIYK010000044.1:0-7081 GCF_055592645.1 Streptomyces sp. NPDC041108
CGGCCTGGACGAAGGCGACCCCGAACTCTTCTACCTCTGCCCAGGCGCCCAACCACCCGGCCTGGTCAAGGCCGAAGGTTAAACGCCAAGCTCAGGGAGCGCCGACGAGGCTCACGCGGACAGCGTCACAGCCACCGCTTTCCTGTCGTACGCGGACGTGTCGAGCGCGCTCGGCGTGCAGGTGTCACAGGGGGACGAGGCGGGCCGGGTCGACGCGACCGCGAGTCTGCCGCTCGTCGGCGACGTGACCGTGAGCGCAGCCGTCTCGGCGGCCGACGGCAACCGCATCGCCTTCACGGACGTACGCGCGGAGCAGGGTGAACTGCTCCCTCCGCTGAAATCACTGCTTGACCGGGCCCTGGACGAGCCCATTCCGCTGCGGAACGTGCCCGAAGGGCTCCGGCTGCGGTCGGTCACCACCAGCGAGGACGGAATCGACGCCCGCTTCACAGGCCACTCGGTCACGTTCCACCCGGACTCGTCGTCCGCGTGAGGTCAGGCGGCGTCAGGCAAGGGGCGTCGGGCGACCTCGTGCGCTTCGTCCGCGGGCAGGCCCAGCATGCGCATGACCATCTCGGCGAGGTTGACCGCGGCCTCGTCGCCGTCCACCTCGGGGCGGGCGAACCGCAGCTCCACCAGGGACAGCAGGGTTCCGCCCAGTGCGGACAGGGCGACCACAGGGTCGACGGGCGTGAAGCGGCCGGAGGCGATGCCGACCTGGAGATCACGCAGGGCGCGTCGGGCGAGTCCCTTGCCCGAGTGGATGTGCGCGAGGCCGCGGCGGCGCAGGACCTGCATCAGCTCCGGGTGGGAGTCGGCCATGCGGGCACTGAGCCGGAAGCCGCCCGCGACCCGCTCCGCCGGGTCGTCGATCCCCGTCAGACGCTCGTCGAATTCCTGCGCGAACTCCTCGAGGGCGTCGATCACCGCCGCCTCGAACAACTCCGCCTTGGAGTCGAAGTGGTTGTAGAAGGAGCCGAAGCCCACGTCCGCGCGCTCGGCGATCGCCTGGATGCTCGCGCTGGTGTCGCCGCTCTCGGCGAGTATCTGCCGGGCCGCTCGCACAAGAGCTCCACGGGTCTCTGCGCGACGTCGCTCGAACCGGTTGCTGGGCGGGGCTGACGTAGACATGCGCAGAGTCTAACCGCCGGGCGATGGTGATCGCAGTCCTGATGAACTCATCATTTCCTGCCCGCGAACACCTTGACGACAGAACTGTCACAGTTGATGATTTCCTCATTGCGGCAATGTTGCTGGAGGGCACCATGTCTGAAACACGCGTCAACGGGGACGTCATCACGGCCCACCAGGACCTCCACAGTGAGCAGGGCGCCCTGCGCGGCGAACACCCCGGCCGCTCCCGGAACCCCGTGATCAAGGTCGCGGACCTGGCCTGGCTGGAGTTCGAGAAGCCCGACCTGGACCGGGCGGAGGTCTTCGCCCGCGACTTCGGCTTCGGCGTCGCCGCCCGCACCGAGAGCGAGCTGTGGCTGCGGGGTACCTTCGCGGGCTCGCCCTGCATGGTGATCCGGCGCGGTCGTACGTCCCGTTTCATCGGTCCGGCGTTCCGCGCCGCCGAGCGGGGTGACCTGGACCGGCTGGCCCGCGCGACGGGCAGGGACGTGCGGGACGCCGACGTTCCCGGGGGCGGCAAGGGCGTCGACCTGCTCGACCCCTCCGGCTTCCCCGTGGGGGTCGTGCACTGCGGCGAACAGCTCCCCGCCCTGCCGGAACAGCAGCCGCTGCTGCTCAACTTCGGTACGGATCACCGGCGTACCAACGCCGCCCAGCGGCCGCCGCGCGAGCCGTCCCGCATCCAGCGGCTCGGCCACGTGGTGCTGGAGACGCGGGTGTTCGGCCGGGCCCTGGACTGGTACCTGGACACCCTCGGGATGATCGTGTCCGACTTCCTGTTCCTGGACGGGCAGCGCGACCGCGGCCCGACGATGGCGTTCATCCGCTGTGACCTGGGCGGTGTGGCGGCCGACCACCACACCCTCGCGATGCATCTGGGGCCGGGCACGGGGTACGTCCACTCCGCCTACCAGGTCACCGACCTCGACTCCATAGCCGCCGGCGGCGAGTACCTCAAGGAGCGTGGATACAAGCGCAGTTGGGGCATCGGCCGGCACATCCAGGGCAGCCAGCTCTTCGACTACTGGCGCGACCCCGACCACTTCATGCTGGAGCACTTCGCCGACGGTGACCTGTTCTCCTGCGACGTCGAGCCCGGCTGGGCACCCATGTCGACCAGCGGCCTGGCCCAGTGGGGCCCGCCGGCCACCCGCGACTTCCTCGGCGCGAGCCCCTCCCCGCAGCGGGTCCGCGATGTCATCGAGGCCCTGCGCGGCGACAACGAGATGGACCCGGCACGACTGTTCGGCCTGCTCAAGGCCGCCAACTCCTGACCCCGCACGCCAATCCCCCTCACAAAGGCACTGACATGAGCACCAATGTCCTGCGCACCGCCGACGGCTGGTGGGTCGTCCTTGGCGACCGGGCCGTCCCGGTCGCCACCAAGGCCGTGACCACCGCCGAGCTGCTGGCCGACCGGCCGGCTGTCCGCGAGGCCGCCGCCTCCGGCGAACCGGGCACGCCCGTCGCCGACCTGGTCGCGCTCTCGCCGGTCACCACGCCCTGCCGGGTGGTCGCCCAGATGGTCAACTACCGCAGTCACGCCCGCGATTCGGGCTTCAAGGGCGACATCCCGCCCGCCTTCTTCCGCAAGGCATCCGGCTCGGTCAGCGGCCCCGACGACGCCGTCGTCCGGCCGTCGCACGTGAAATTCCTCGACTACGAGATCGAGTTGGGCCTCGTCATGGGCGCGCCCCTGCCCGTCGGCACCGTGGTCGAGGAGCGGGACCTGCCGTCGTACGTCGCCGGACTGGTGATCACCAACGACGTCAGTGCCCGTGAGGTGCAGCTGACCAAGACGCAGTTCTACGAGAGCAAGTCGTACCCGACCTTCACGCCGACCGGTCCGTACCTGACGCTGCTGGAGCCGGAGGACTTCGCGCATCTCCTGGACCTGCGGCTGAAGTTGAGCGTCAACGGCGAGCTGCGCCAGGACCGCACCCTCGCCGACATGATCGTCCGTCCGGCGCAGGCGCTCACCCTGCTGGCCCGCTTCCAGACCCTGGACGCCGGCGACCTGCTGCTCACCGGCACCCCTGGTGGCACGGCCCTGAAGGCGCCGCCGAAGGCTGTCGAGAAGATCGGCGCGCTGCTGCCTCCCTCGGTGAAGTGGAAGGCCTTCTTCAAGAGCCAGGCCAAGAACCCGCACTACCTGCACACGGGTGACGTGATCACGGCGACGATCGCGACCCCGGACGGCCGGATCGACCTCGGCGAGCAGCGTACGCCCGTCGCAGACGCGAAGTAGGACCCGAGGTGAGCCGCACATGACCGTCGATGAAGCCGCATCCGTCCCCGTCGTGATCATCGGCGCCGGACCCGTGGGCGTGACCGCCGCCCTCCTCCTCGCCCGGCGTGGAGTCCGCAGTGTCGTCCTCGAACGCCACACGGACCTCTATCCGCTCCCGCGCGCCGTCGCCATGGACGACGAGGTGCGCAGGATCCTGCAGGCCGCAGGCGCCGACGAGGAGTTCACCGCAGTTGCCCGGCCGGCGAACGGGCTGCGGCTGCTGGACGCCCGGCACCGGGTGATGGCCGAGTTCCGGCGTACCAAGGACGGTCTGCACGGCTACCCGCAGACCAGCATGTTCGACCAGCCAGAACTGGAGCGGGTACTGCGCGACGCCCTGGCCCGGCGCCCGGAGTGCGAGCTGCGCGGTGGCGTGGAGGTCATCGGCGTGGGCCCGGACACCACGGGCCCCGTGCGAGTGACGTACCGCGACGACACCGGCGACCACGAGCTGTGGGCCGACGCGGTCCTCGGCTGCGACGGCGCCAACAGCCTCACCCGGGAGGCCATCGGCGGCGTCTGGGAGGACCTGCGTTTCGAGGAACGCTGGACCGTCATCGACGTCCGCACGACAGCCGACGTCCGCTGCTGGGAAGGCGTCGACCAGATCTGCGACCCGGACCGGCCGGCCACCTTCATGCGCGTGAGCGAGAACCGCTACCGCTGGGAGTTCCGGCTCGGGGAAGGACAAGAGACGGTCCGTGAGCTGGTCGCTCCGTGGCTGCCGCCCTCGTACGACGGGGACTTCGAGGTGGTCCGCGAGACGCAGTACACCTTCCGGGCCCGGGTCGCCGACAGCTGGCGCAGCGGACGGGTCTTCCTGCTCGGCGACGCCGCCCACCTCACCCCGCCGTTCATCGGACAGGGCCTCTGCTCGGGACTGCGAGACGCCTACAACCTCACCTGGAAACTCGCCCGCGTCCTCCAACAGGGCGGCAATGAACGGCTGTTGGAGACCTACGAGAGCGAACGCAAGCCGCACGCACGGCATGTGGTCCGCCTCGCGGTCGCCATGGGCTGGGCCATGACCGGCGGCCAGGACGGCGCCGCCGCGATCCGCCGCCGGGCGCTGGCCGCCGCCTGCCGCATACCCGGCCTGACCGAGCTGGCCGGCCGCGACCTCAGCCCGCCCCTCACCGCCGGACCGCTCGTTCGCCGAGGGGTCCGCCGACGCCTGGCGGGCACGCACTGTCCGCAACCGTGGGTGAGCGTCGACGGACGGCGTACCCGTCTCGACGAGCTGCTCGGCGACTCCTTCACCGTGCTGACCGCCACCGAACCCGGCCCCTCCCTGACCGCGCTCGCGCACGGCCTCGGCGTGCACGCGATCCCGGTGGCCGACCTCGGCGACGACGGCACCCTCGCCGCCTGGCTGCGCGCCGGACGCGCGGACGCGGTCCTGCTGCGGCCCGACCGTGTCGTGATGGACGTCGTCCCCTCGGGCGGCCGCGACTTCACGTCGACCGCCGCCTGGGCCTCCCTGCTGCACACCACCCGAAGCCCTGTCCCTTCCGAACGGATGGCCCCGAAAAGCCTGTTGAGGAGTACGACACGATGAGCACGCCCTTCTTCACCCCCGATCCGGAGAAGGCGGCCGCCAGTCGCATCGCGGACTTCGCCCGCTACGTCGGGGTGGACGGCCTTGACTATGCCGCCCTGCATCGCTGGTCGGTCGCCCACCTGGAGAGCTTCTGGGGCGCGGTGTGGGAGTACTTCGGCATCGACGCCGACACCCCGTACGAGCAGGTGCTGGCCGAGGACAGCATGCCCGGCGCCCAGTGGTTTCCCGGCGCCACGCTCAACTACGCCCACCACTCGCTGCGCAACGTCCGCGACGACGACACGGCGATCCTCGCTCTCGACGAGACCGGCTCCGGGTACGAGGTGACCGGCGCACGGCTGCGTGCCCTGGTGGCCTCCGTCGCCGCCACCCTGCGCGACCTCGGCGTCGGCAAGGGTGACCGGGTCGTCGGCTACCTCCCCAACACCCCGCACGCCATCGTCGCGTTCCTCGCCGCTGCGAGCCTGGGCGCCGTGTGGTCGGTGTGCGGTCAGGACTACGCCCCCAAGGCCGCCGCCGACCGGTTCGCCCAGCTGGAACCCACCGTGCTGATCGCCGCCGACGGCTACCTCTTCAACGGCACCACCCACGACCGCCGCCACGCCGCCCTCGAACTCGCCCAGGCGCTGCCGACGTTGAAGGCGACCCTGCTGGTGGACCACGTCGGCCTGCCCTGGCCCTCGCAGGCCTACCCGTCGCTGGTCGTCCCCTGGGAGGACGCCTCGACCCGCACCGAGCGACTCGACTGCGTACCGGTCCCGTTCGACCATCCGCTGTGGGTCGTGTTCTCCTCCGGCACCACCGGCCTGCCCAAGGGCATCGTCCACGGCCACGGCGGCGTGCTCCTGGAGCACCTCAAAACCCTGGCGCTGCATTCGGACTTGGGCCCCGGCGACCGCCTGCTCTGGTACACCACCACCCACTGGATGATGTGGAACCTGGTCGCCTCCACCCTCCTGACCGGCGCCACGACCTGCACCTACGACGGCAGCCCGGCCCCCTACACCAAGGTCGACCGCCTCTGGGAACTGGCCGCCCGCCACCGGGTCACCGTGTTCGGCACCAGCCCCCAATACCTGCTCGGCATGGCCAAGTTCGGCATCGACCCCTCCGCGCACGACCTCTCGGCGATCCGGGTGGTCGGCTGCACCGGCTCCGCGCTGCCGGCCTCCGCCTATCCCTGGGTCCGGGATCACGTCGGTGACCGCGTGCTGCTGGCTTCCATCAGCGGCGGCACGGACGTCGTCTCCGGCTTCGCGGGCAGCGCGCCCAACACCCCCGTCTGGGCCGGAGAGCTGTCGGCTCCGAACCTGGGTGTGGCGCTGGCCGCGTACGACGCCGAGGGCTTCCCCGTCATCGACCAGGTCGGCGAGCTGGTCGTCACCCGCCCCATGCCCTCGATGCCGCTGTACTTCTGGAACGACCCGGAGGGCACGCGCTACCGCGACGCCTACTTCTCGGCGTACCCCGGGGTGTGGCGGCACGGCGACTGGATCACGGTCACGGGGCACGGCTCGGTGATTATCCACGGCCGCTCCGACTCGACGCTCAACCGCAACGGTGTACGGCTCGGCAGCGCCGACATCCACGATGTCGTCGAACGCCTCCCCGAGATCACCGAGGCCCTCGTCATCGGCGCGGAGGAACCCGACGGCGGCTATTGGATGCCCCTGTTCGTGGTCCCGGCGGCCGGGGTGACCCTGGACGACACCCTGCGCGAGAAGATCCGCGACGCCGTCCGCACCGGCGCCTCACCCCGCCACGTCCCCGACGAAGTCCTCGAAGTGCCGGGCATCCCGCACACACGCACCGGCAAGAAGCTGGAGGTCCCGATCAAGCGGCTGCTCCAGGGCGCCGCGGTGGAGCAGGTCGTCAATCCGGCCACTGTGGACAGCCCCGAACTCATCGACCACTACGTCCGGCTGGGCGCCGAGCGCCGCAAGGGCAGGTCCGCCTCATGACCACCGCGCTCGCTGTCGCCCTGTCTCTGATCTTCCTTCCGCTAGACGAGTAGTTCCTATTGCGGGGTTCACGGACGCAGGGAGGGTGTCCAACATCGGGTTGTGACGACCGAGTTAGACACCCTCTTGACCGCA
>NZ_JBVIYK010000045.1:0-6808 GCF_055592645.1 Streptomyces sp. NPDC041108
CCGTTTGCGGAATGCCGGGCGGTTTGCCGCACCAGGCGGCGGTGTGGGTCTGGTCGGCCCCGGCGCTGGAGAGGAGCGTTACGGCGAGTACCGCTACCGATGCCACGAACAGGGCGATTACGGCAGCCACCACAGAAGCCCAGGTCAAAGCCCTCGCAGAGGCCGGACGGGCTTAGCGCCGCTTTTCGTTCTGATGTTCCTCAGCCCCCAGACATGACATACAACTTGCTCGTCTAGTGACACCGCCACCGCCGTGGGACAGCCTTAAGCCATCGAACGCAACACCCCCTCAGAACGGGGTGAACGCGATAACGAAGACAAATAAGCCAATTCTTAAGGGTGGAGTTCGTCATGTCCCGGATCGCCGCAGTCCTGCTCGCATCCGCCGCTCTCATCGTCGCCGTCGGAACCTCAGGAGCCGCCTCCCACGAGGTGCCGGATGCCTGACGTACGTCCGCCGATGACGGGTTCGGCTGGCTAACGCCCCGGGTAGTGGCCAGCGACGGGTTCGGCTGGGTGGGGCCCCAGGGCGGGACCGACACCGGTCAGGGCGCTGGCGCCGGCCAGTTGCTCTGACGTCGATCCCACCGGGAGGCCGGCGGTGTCAGGCCACCCGAGGACACCATGTACATGATCACTATGCGGCTGGTCGGAACACCTGCGGCGCCCGACGACCTCAGGGAACTCCTCACCGCCCGCTTCGATTCCGCGGACCGGATCGAGCACCTCTGGACACGCGCCGACGGAGAACGGATCGACCTGGCTCTCTTCGTCCTCGCCGAATGCGAGGCCGAGGCACTGCTTACCGCCCGCGCGGCGTGTCTGCGGGCCATCGCCCACACACCACGGCTCGCAGCCTGGCGGCTGTCGGACACCACGGACGCCGACGACGGCCGCGAGTTCTGGTGACGACGCAGGACGCCCGCCCGTACAAACGCCTCCACCCTTCTCCTCACCCCGGGCCCGCGCGTCGGCCACCACGAAGGCAAGAGAGAGGAACCCACCATGCTCGAAACCGCTGACGCAGGGCCGCGTACAGCGCTCGACCGCACCACCGAACGCCGCCACATCGGGACCTTCCAGGTCCCCGACGACGTCACCTCCATGGAGTTCTCCCTGCCGGGAGCGCGGCTGGAGACCACGAACGTGAGCGAGAGCGACGGCACGAACGGCGTCGTCCGGGTGACCCGCATCTCGAACGGACCGGGCATCACCGACTACGTCACCCACGAGAAGGACTTCGCCTACTCCGCCTACGGCATCCACGTAGGCCAGGACGACCGGCTCACCTTCTTCGGCGAGGGCCAGCGGATCACCGTGCACCTGATCGACTGCCGCGAGGACTCGCCCCAGCTCGGCGACGAGATCACCATCGAGATGGCCGTCTCGCCCTACCGGGTCCTGATCATCCCCAAGGGCATCGCCCACACCCTCGACGGCCTGGGCGGAGTCGTCACCCGCGACGAACCGGTCTGGTACGCCGACCAGAACCCCGACTGGGAACCGGACAACGACCTCGTCTCCTTCCTGCGCTCCTCGCAACAGGCCCCCGTGGTGCGCACCAACCGACACGAACTGCCGGTCGCCGCCCACCTGCTGCTCTCCCGGATGTCCCAGCAGACCAACGCGCACGAACAGGGCGCCTACGCCGCCCGGTACCGCGTCTCCATCGGCGGCAGCACCACCTACGCGACGCTCAGGCCGACGTGGCGGGCCGCCGAGACCGGCAACGACGTCCACGCGTGGGCCTCCCGCAACAACTTCGTGCTGACGGGCCCGGAGTCCTTCACCGTCGTGCCGTCCACCGACAGCTGCACCTCCGACGTCCTCGAAGTGGACCTCGACGGCAGCCGGGCCGAGGACGGCCCCGACGCCGGCGAGGGCAGCGCCGTCGGCCGGTTCGTCCGCCACGAATACTCCCGCCGCCGCCTCACCTGGCTGGCAGGCAGCACGGACGCGCAGATCGAGGTGGTGACCGCGGATGGCGAACGCTCCGTGATCCGCCTTGGGGACCCCACCATCGGGGTCCGCGTCCCCCCTGGAACCTGGTACCGGCTCACCGGAACCGGTCGTGTCTGGCTCCGCTCCGAGATGGAACTCCTGGACCTCGAACCCTGGGCCCTGGACCACCCTCTCGGCCGCGACGTCACCACCGCCGACCCGTCCGAAGCCGGCGCCAGCAGGCCCGAGCAGGACAGCGACCGCTACCTGCCCGGACCGGCTCTCCACGCGCTGGCGCGCATGGAAGCCAAGGCAATATCGCTCACCCGCTGAAACCCGACTGAAGAACCCACCGAAGGGAACACATCATGTCGATCACCAGTGTCGAGACCGCCGCCTGGAAGACCGAGCTCGCCGCCATGTCCGGTGACGTCACGGACCCCGCCGCCCGCGCTGCCCTGGAGAGCCTGAGCTCCGCGCTGGAGCCCTACTTCGAGACCCCGGAGTACTTCCGCAGCGTCCTCGGCAAGATCGCCTCGTCGATGATCGACGCCGACACGGAGGAGCAGATCACCTCACGCTCCTTCAGTGACCTCGCGGAGTTCAAGGCCGCCCTCCCGGAGGGCGTCGTCGTCACCACCGTCTGATCACCGCGGTAGTCGTCGGGGGCGGGTACACCGGTCCGGTGTACCCGCCCCCAGGCACGTCAGGCCACTTCGGATCCGAGCACTGCAGAGAGGAACGCTGCCCATGTCCGCCCTCCCCAAGCCGCACCTGATCATGACCAAGACCCGCACGACGGGCAAGGACTCCGGCCTCCCGGGAGCGCGGCGCATCCGGTCCTCCCGCAACGACCGGCCCTACCACTACATGGTGCACAGCCCGCACTTCGCATACGAGGAGTATGCGGTGCACCTCGGCCAGTACGACCGGCTCTCCTTCTACGGCCCGGCCGGCGCCGAACCCGTCACCGTCCACATGTACGACTGCCGGGCGGACTCACCGGAGTACGACCGGAAACTGGAGATCGATGTCCCGGCCGACGGGTCGTGCGTACTGGCCGTCCCGCCCGGCTACGCGCACTGGTTCGAGCGGCTCGGCACCGTGACCACCCGCAACGACTACTCCCTCCACGCGCCGCAGGACCCCGCCTCACAGTGGTCCCCGCTCGACGACAATGCCACCTACTCCGTCGCAGACATGGACCGCCTGCGCCCCCGGGCCGTCGCCAACACCATCGAACTGCCGACGGCGGCCCAGTTCCTGATCTCCAAGGTGGTGTCCCGCAGCTGGCTCGGCGGTGCGACCGAGCAGGGCGTCGTCGCCTCCGCCGAGATCGGCGGCGAGCTCCACCGCTACTTCATCGACCGGGACCTCGCCGGACAGCAGCCCGTCCTGCCCGCGTCGGAACTCGCCACCGTCACCGCTGCGGTTGGCTCCTACCAGTCCATTCGCGACGACTCGTACGGCATCGGCTCCAACGTCGAAAACGGGCTCGCCGACACCATGGTTCTAGACGTTCCGGCATCATGGCCGCAGCATTTCAGCGCCCATCCCCATCTCACGCTGAAGTTGTCCCCGTTGCTGTACGACAATCCCGAGATGGAGCTCCAACTCATCGACCGCCGCGCGGACTCTCCCACCTTCGGGGCCAGCCAGATCCTCCCCTTCCCCCAGGACTCGCGGGTCGTCCTGACGATCGAACCGGGTGTGCTCATGCGGGCCCGGGGCAACGGAACGCTGCACTACCGGGTGGAGTACGAGGTCCACGACTCCCTCGGCGCGCGCCTGCCCGAGCTCTTCGTCCCGGTCCCCGCCGACGGATTACTGCCGACCTTCGACGCGCCGGGTGCCGCTCTCGCGGGCAACGTCGTCCGAGAGCTGGCCTACCAGTGACGACGACCGAGCAGGAACCGCGCACCGGCCGCACCGTGCTCCCCACCGCGTCACGGTGGCTGACGCTGCTGCTTGTGGTCTTCGCGGTGCTCGTCATGTCCCGTTCCATGAGCGAGGGCATCTACGACATCGCGTTCGCCAACCTGGCCCTGGACCTCTCCGGCCTGGTCAGCACGGTCGGCCTGGTGTACTGCGTGGGCTACGGCGTGGAGGTCGTCGCCTCCATCGCGGCCGGCCCCCTGCTGGACAGGGGCAACCCCAAGACCGTCCTGGTCGTGGCCTACCTCGTCAAGATCGGCGTTTTCGTCTTCATCGGCATCGGCTCCACGTTCCTCTCGTCCCACCTGTGGGCGATCGTCGTCGCGGCGGCCACGGTGGACCTCGTCCACCACATCGGGGAGATGGCCCTGTTCGTGCTCCTGCCGCGGATCCTCGACGCCAAGACCCTCGTCCGCGTCCAGGGCATCGGCGGAACCATCCGCTCGGCCGCCGAACTGCTCTCCCCGGTCGTCGCGGGCCTGGTCATCGCCCTGCTCCCCGGTTCCCGGGCTCTCCTCGTCGCCGCTGGCCTCCAGGTCCTCGCCCTGGCCGTCTTCGCCGGCTTCATCGCCGTCGTGGCCCGGCAGCCGGGATCCTCGCACCCGAAGTCCGTCCACGCACAGGACTCCGGCGCGACGACCGGCGTGAAGACCGCCGGCACCATCCCCGAAGAGGAACCCGCCCCCGCCCCCCTCCCATCCCGCCGCGCGGTGGCGAGGACACTCGCCTCCAGCCCGGCCTGGCGCCGCTTCCTCACCTTCCACGCCCTGACCGTGCTCGCCCTCTCGACGGTCATCCTCTCCCTGCTGTCCCTCATGAGGGAGACCTTCGACATGTCGCCGGCCCGCGCCGGCTTCTTCCTGGCGTTCTCCACCATCGGAGCCATCATCGGCGGCCTCGTCGTCGCCAAGGCCGGCCCGGAGGGCATCTACTCAAGCCTCCGCTGGGCCACCGCCCTCGCGGGCGCCGGCACCCTGACGGCGGCACTGCTCGGTGGGACGCAGTGGATCCTCGCGGCCGCCCTCGTCCTCTTCGGCCTCGGCTTCACCGTGTACCTCAGGTCAGCCGGACTCCTCGTCCAACTCCGCGCCCCCGCCGCCCTGCTCGGCACCTGGCACGGACTCCTCGACGCCGTCATCCGCATTGTCAGCGCCGGGGCGATCCTCGCCACCGGCTTCCTCTTCGACCGCTTCGGAGGCAGGCCGGTCTACCTCGTCTTCGGCGCGCTCCTCCTGCTCACCGCAGCCCTCTGGTCAACCTTCGGCACCCAGGACCGACAGAACCTCGGCTCGACCCCCCTGCACCCCGCACCCACACCCGCCCCGTAAGGCGGTTGGAGGAGATGTGCGGGCATCTACGTCCCCACCTCCTCCCGCGGTTCGCCTACTACACCGCCAGCGAGACCAGCGCGCCGAGCACTGTCAGCTCGAACACGCCGAGTCCCAGCACCTTCGCCTGTCGGCCGATGACGTCACCCAGCACGGCACGGCCAACCAGCGCCGCACCGAGCACGACGACTGCCTTCTGCCTCCTGCTCATGGGTCTTTCCTCCCTTCTTGATCGCTGGTAGATCCGGTAACCGAACAGTGTCGCAGTCGCCACTGACAACGGTGGATCGCTCAGGCGCGGCCGGGAGAGGAGTAGGTGATGCCGACGTCCCCGGCGGACGTCGCGGCGAGGGCCACGACCTTCCAGATCGCGTCTGGAAGGCCAGCCCGGGGGCCGTCCCACGTGTCGTTGAGGAGATCCACGGTCAACGCCGCAGGAGTGCCGTCCGGCCCCTTCGCCGAGAACGTGACCTCCTCTGCTGCCCATGGGTCTCCGTGGGCAGAGGCGAACTTCACCAGGGCGTGATACGCCGCGAAGTCCTCCCCGTCCCTCGTGAGGGTGAGGGTGCCCGGCCGAAGGTCGAGGCCGACTTGGACGTTGGCGTCCTCCTGCACGACGACGGGTTCGCCGGTGGCGCTCAGGTCCACGCTGCTCTCCAAGGGGGTGAAGGTCAGAGTTCGGCTGCTCAGCATGGCAGCTGACCGCCCGCCGGGAGAGGGCGTCCAATAACCGATCGGTTGATGAACACCGTGATCAAGCACGTACGCGAGTGGCTCGGGGTGTCCAACAACGGTGTCAGCTGGCGTCAGTCTCGGCGCACGAACTGGAGGACGACGATGGAGGCGAGAGTCAGGGTGAGTGCCGTTCCTGCACCCGTGGCCGTGGCCTCGTACAGCGTCTGCTGGCCAACCAGGCGACCGAAGATGCCGGTGATGAAACCGACGTTCGCGGACCCGAGAGCAGCGACAGTGACAGAGATCGCTCGCGAAGGCGGCCACAGCCGCCTTTCACCAGCACGCCGACAGCGAGATCCTGCTCAGCTTCCCAGGTCTGGGGCCCATGCTCGACGCCCGCGTACTCGCAGAGCTGGGCGACGACCGGGCACGGTTCGCCGACGCCCGGGCGCTGAAGTCGTACGCCGGATCCGCCCCCATCACCCGAGCCTCTGGCAAGAAACGTTTCGTCGGCCGCCGGTTCGTCAAGAACAACCGCCTCATCCACACCGGCTTCCTCTGGGCCTTCGCCGCCCTCACCGCCTCACCGGGAGCGAACGCGCACTACCGACGCCGACGCGAGCATGGAGACTGGCATGCCGCCGCACAACGCCACTTGCTGAACCGCTTCCTCGGCCAGCTCCACCACTGTCTCAAGACCCAGCAGCATTTCGACGAACAGCAGGCCTTTGCACCGCTCCTTCCAGCGCCTGCATATCCCGCCAACCCGACCGACTTCGTCGACGAGAACAACGGCACTTCGACAGAGCCACGCTGTCGAGCGCGAACTCAATCACCGCCGACTGGCGCCACGCCACGACGTGGGACGCGTCCTGGCCACAGGCGAGGCACACACTCGCCCCGCCCACCACAAGAAGGGCACCAAGCCC
>NZ_JBVIYK010000046.1:0-6286 GCF_055592645.1 Streptomyces sp. NPDC041108
GGTCGGGAATCAGAGATCCAGGGCCGCGGCCCTGGCGCCGGAGCGGGTGGAGCAACTGGCAGCCATCGGCATGCGCTGGACATGATGGGCGTCCTGGGTCAGCGGTGCTGCCGTGATCGCTCACCGAAGGTTTTCGTCACGGATCATCCTGCGGAGGCTGGTGCGGGCAGCGGTCAGGTCGTCTTCGAGGGCGGTGATGCGGGCGCGGCAAGTGACGTTCTCTGCGGAGGGCGCTGTCACGTTGGCTGAGCGGGTGGGATGATCTTCTGGTTGATCGTGTTGGAGGGGGCTGTTCCGTGGGGGCCGTGGCTCCGTCGTACAAGGGGCACCGGTACCCGGTCGAGGTCATCTCCCACTGCGTGTGGCTGTATCACCGCTTCCCGCTGTCGTTCCGCGAGGTCGAGGAGCTGATGCTCGAGCGCGGGATCGTCCTCTCCTACGAGACGGTGCGCCGCTGGTGCGCCAAGTTCGGGCATCGGTACGCCCATTCGCTGCGCCGCCGCCGGCCCCGACCTGGTGACAAGTGGCACTTGGACGAGGTCTTCATCAAGATCAATGGGGAACAGAAGTACCTGTGGCGGGCGGTCGACCAGGACGGCAACGTCCTGGACATCCTGGTACAGAGCCGCCGGGACAAGGCCGCGGCCAGGCGTTTCTTGCGCCGCCTGATGAAGAAGACCCGCATGGTGCCGCGGGTGATCGTCACCGACAAGCTCCGCTCCTACGGCGCGGCCCACCGCGAGGTCATGCCCTCCGTCGAGCACCGCTCCCACAAGGGGCTGAACAACCGGGCGGAGAACAGCCACCAGCCAACAAGGCAGCGCGAACGGGCGATGAAAGGCTTCCGCGGCACCGGCGCAGCCCAGCGGTCCCTGTCCGCGTTCAGCGGCATCTCACCCCACTTCCGACCCCGCCGACACCTGATGCCCGCACACCACTACCGCGCCGAGATGACCGTCCGCTTCGCAATCTGGGAGCAGATCACCGGCGCCGCCTACCCCTCCACCACGGCCTGAGCACAGCCCGGAACCGGGCTCCACGCGCCACGACGCACCATCAGACACCCACCCACCCAACAACGTGACAGCGCCGCTTTCCGAGCTCCCGGTCCACGAAGATCCCGAAGCCCCGGAATCCAGGCTGCTGCCCGAGCAGGTCACGGCCTTCAGTGCTGAGTCCCTCGATGGCCGTGCCGAGGTGACGAAGGGTGCCGGCCGCCGGGCTGGCGATGGTCTTCAAGCTGGTCGAGTCAGCCCAGGCCCGCTGGCGGGCTGTGAACGCACCCCACCTCGTCGCTCTGGTCCGTGCCGGGGCCCGCTTCGAACGCGGCCACCTCGTCGAACGCCCCGAGACCCTCTCGGCGTGAGCAGCCTCAGCCGATCCGCAGAGGCCGGGAGGATCTCAGGCACTCGTGCGCCGTATGTGCAGGTGGCCATCGCGGGGGAAGGAGGGCGGTGCTGCGGGCAGGATGGTGTCGAAGTCGTAGCGGCTCTTCTGTGCAACCCGGCACGATGCCAGGTTGTCCACCTGGTGCAGGAGTTCGAGACGCTCCAGCCCGTCGGCTTCGAAGGTGTCGAAGGCCCAGCTGGTGAGTGCCTCCAGAGCGCGGGAGGCCACTCCCCGCCCGCGAGCGTGCGCCGCGGTCCAGTAGCCCACTTCGGCCGCCGGTTTGCCGGAGGTGACTTCCTTGAGGACCACGTTGCCCACCAACTGTTCGCGAACTGAACCGGGTTGTGCCTCAAGGACGGCGAAGCCGAACCGGTACCCCGCTGCCCAGCCCTGTTGCTGAGCATGCACCCAGCGTGCCCCGTCGGCATCGTTGTCCACGACAGAGTTCGCCCACTGGCGCAGTGCGGGATCCCGGCTCACCTCGACCAATGCGGCAACGTCCTCCATGCACCAGGGGCGAAGAACGAGAGCGGGAGAGACCGGCGACGCGGCCACCTGAAGTACGACCAGGGCACTCATCAACCGATCATATGCGGCGGCGTTTTCACCCGACGCCAGCCCCGTCCGCCCCATGCCGTCTTGCGACCGCCCTGTCATTGCGGGGTCCGGACACGCAGAGCCTGGACGGACCAATCGAACACTGGAGCCAGACTCTCCGGGGCCGGCCAGCCGTTGACCACTGCGAGCAGCCGGAGGTACCGCTCCCTGCGGGGGTCACTCACGCTCTCCAGCCGAGTCGCCAGCCGGCGGCGAAGCTCAACGTCGTCGGGGCGGCCGAGGAGGTGCGCGCAGTGCGCCATGAACGCCGCGACGATCGGATCGGCCTGGGGCGAGGCCGGGTCGATGTCGGCGGTCAGAGCCGGGCCGGCCTGGTCACGAACGACTGCGGCAATGTCGCGGCGCGGGCCCATCATGTCGTTTCGGGTCTGCTCGGCTGCCTGGTCCTCGGCCATCCGCCGCATGACGGCGCGGAAACCCGGGTCCAGGGAAATTTCGGCCAACTCCACCCACGCCTGGACCTGCTCTGCCTCCGGGTTGTCGGGCAACTCGGGGGTCATCGAGCGCATGACCCCCGCGAATGCGGGGGCGGCGTCAAGACCGCCGAAGACGGCGTCGAGGAATTCGCCGATCAGACGTCGGCGTTCGTCCTCGGAAAGCTGGGCCAGCCTGTGCATGGGTTCCGTCTCCTCAGGGGTGGACCCGCGCTCGGCCACCGCCATCAGCACCGCGCGCCGCAGGCGCAGGACGCGGATCTGCACTGCCAGTGCTTCGGCGTGCGCCGCGGCGACCTCGGGAAGCGAGAGCTCGCGGTCCACGACCTTGCGGATCGTGGGAAGGTCCAGTCCCAGCTCGCGCAGGGTCCGCACGAGGTTCAGGCGTGCGACGGCGTCAATGCTGTAGAGGCGGTAGCCGGCCGGGCTGCGGTCCGTCGGTGCCACGATTCCGCGATCGGAGTAGAACCGAATGGTCTTGACCGTGAGACCGGTCCGTCGAGCGAGTTCACCGATCGAGTAGAGCGTGTCGCCGTCCATGCCCCCACCTTTGTATCTCCCCCTACTGGAGACTCAAGTCCCTTCGCCTGCCAGCAGGCAACCATTCCTCATCCACAAGTCTTGACAATTCCTCGCGCCGGGTCCAGGTGGTCCCGTACTGGGAAGAGCGCCGGCATATGGTTTCAGGGCGTACTCGTCTGTGGCTGCGATGGCTGTCGCCCTCGCGCGAAAGTGGTTGAGACCGGCTGCGGGCCCGGCCCTGACGCTCGCGTCAGGGCCGGGCGAGTTCGGACTGTCCCTCCGGGCGGTGTCCCGGGGCACGGTTGCGACGAGGGCACCGGTCATCGCGCGCAATGTCGAGGACGATGCATTCGTCTTCCGGGACGATCCGGTGAGGCAGGGCGCCTGCCTGATGTCCCTCAATCGCGCTGGAACGAAAACCGAGCCGGCCGGCCGCCGCGTGTCGTGCGTAGACGTGTGGGTGGTGCTATCGCAGTGCGCCGGCCAAGAGGTGCGCGGTGTCTGCGATCAGCTTGTTCTCCGTCGCGGCGCCTTGGTCGAACTTGCGGGACATGATGGAGAGCACCAGCGCGGTGCCGTCCTCCGTCCAGGCGATACCCACGTTGTTGTTGGTGCCGTAGGAACCACCACCCGTCTTGTCCGCGACGGCCCACGAGGACGGCAGCCCCGCGCGCAGGCGGGTGCTGCTGGTCTGGTTGTGCAGCAGCCAGTGCGTGAGCAGCGCACGGTCGGGCCGGCTGAGCGTATCGCCGAGGACGAGTCGGGCGTAGGCGCGGCCGATCGCGCGCGGGCTGGTTGTGTCCGTGATCCGCCACGGCTCGCCCGAGTTCAGCTCCGTCTCCCACCGGTCCAGCCGGGTTACCGGGTCACCGAGGGAACGGGCGAAACGGGTGATCACCGTGGGGCCGCCCAGTTCGCGCAGCAGCAGATTGCCTGCGGTGTTGTCACTGTGGCGGATCGTGGCGTCGCACAGCTCGGCGATCGTCATGCCCGTGGCCAGGTGTTCCTTTGTCACGTCCGAGTTTTCGAGTAGGTCGGCCGCCGTGTAGTGGATCCGGCGGGCCAGCACCTCGCCGTCGCGGTCCAGGTCGCGCAGCACCGCGGCGGCGGCGAGCGTCTTGAACAGCGAACAGATCGGGAACAGCGTGTCGGCACGGTGCCGGATCGTTTCCCCTGTACGGACATTGTGGGCGTAGACCCCCAGCCGGGCCCCGTACTGCTCCTCCAGCCCACGAAGACGGTCAGTGACACCGTCCGAGGCGCGGGCGGGCGCGGTCGCGAGCAGGGCCGTGGCGGTGGCCGTACCGGCCACAAGCAGCGTGCGCCGGCTCATCGCAGAGGTGAGAGGGCCGCTCGTATGTAACATCGTGCACTCCTTCATCAACGTGCGTCAGCAGTTCCGTCAGTGATCGACGCAGCGCCTCGCGTCCTGGTTGCGTCAGTCACCTAGTAGTGCTTCGTTACGTTGAGTGATCCCGTCTGACCGTGGGCAGCTTCCCGAAGTGAGGTTGGCAACGACCGATGAGTGGGACGAGTTCCAAGAACACTTCGACCGCCGCAAGGTTGAACTGGGAAATTGCGCCCGCCCCTACGGCACACCTTGCCAACATGAGCACGCTTGTCTGCGTTGCCCGATGCTTCAGGTGAATCCCAAGATGCTGTCACGTCTGAACGAACTGGAAGAGGATCTGGAAGCCCGCCGGAAGCAAGCAGAGACCGAGGGCTGGCTGGGTGAGATCGAAGGCATCGATCTCACACTGCAGTTCCTGCGCGAGAAACGGAAGCAGGCTCTGAGGTCTGAGCAACCGGACCGCTCAGTCGACCTCGGGATCCCATCCTTCCTGCCTCGTCCCTGATCAGCGCTCTGCCACACGTCCGCTCAACACTGACCGTCTGAGCGGCCTTTACTCCTTCGGGGCCTTCCGCGCGGCGGTGCCCACCGCGATGCCCAGGACGATGAGCGCGATGCTGATGTAGATCTCGTAGCCGTCGATGTACAGGTGCTTCATGAAGCCCATGAGCGGGATCCACTTGCCGAAGGCCTCGTGGATGATGCCCTGCAGGCCGCCGACGATGAACGTGAAGCTGATGAAACCAAGAGTGCCCTTCATGACCTCAACGGTAGAAATCCCAGATCAGGGCCAGTATCGGTCGTTGGTATACGGAGGCGGCGGGCTTGTAGTCCGAAAGTATCGACCTGCGGTACGCAGGAGCCGGGCGGCTGCACTGCGGACGTAGATTCGGCGGTATGCGCAGCCGCCGCGACTGGTTCGTCGACATCGCCTTCTTCCTCTTCGCCGTGGTCT
The DNA here is from genome assembly GCF_055592645.1 of Streptomyces sp. NPDC041108. Classification (NCBI taxonomy): domain Bacteria; kingdom Bacillati; phylum Actinomycetota; class Actinomycetes; order Kitasatosporales; family Streptomycetaceae; genus Streptomyces; species Streptomyces sp. NPDC041108. The sequence goes on from NZ_JBVIYK010000046.1 coordinate 5,270, forward strand.
TCTCCCTGGTCACGGCGGACTCGGTGCACCTGGACGAGGATATGTCCGGCGGCGAGCAGATCGCCGACCAGGCGACCGGCGGACTGGCCTGCGCATCGGTGTTCCTGCGGCGGCGGTGGCCGGCGCAGCTGGCCGTGGTGCTGATGCTGGCCGGGACGCACTTCCATCATCTGACCGGGGCCACGCTGGTGGCGCTGTTCACGGTTGCGGTGCACCGGGAGCGGCGGGTCACTGCCTGGGTGGCGACGGTCGCGCTGGTGCAGCTCCTCGTGCTTCTGGCGCATGGGCCGGACGCGGAGTCCGAGGCGGCCGGTTCGGCCCTCACCTACTTCGCGCTGGTGGCGGGCGCTATCGGCTGGGGGCTGTACGTACGCTCCCGACGGGCGCTGATTGCGTCGCTGGAGGAACGCGCGGTCCGGGCCGCCGGCGAGGCCCGACGGCAGGCACGGGAGGAGATTGCCCGGGAGATGCACGACGTCCTCGCCCACCGACTGTCGCTGCTGAGCGTCCATGCGGGGGCGCTGGAGTTCAATCCGGGCGCCCCCGCGGCGGACGTTCGGCGCGCGGCCGAGGTGATCCGCGACAGCGCGCACCAGGCGCTGCAGGACCTGCGCGAGGTGATCGGTGTCCTGCGGGCGCCGACGGCGGGCCCAGACGGGGTCTCGGGGCCTGCGAAGCGGCCGAAGGTCGGCGACGGCGACTTCGCCGTGCTCGAGCCGCTCCTGCTGGACGGCGCGATGGCTCAGGGGTGGGTGGATGAGCGGTGGACGCTTTCGCGGGTGCGGCTGCTGATCGCTGAGCAGCTGGGTGTGTCTTTGTCGATTCGCGGGGTGTGGGAGTTGCTGCGGCGGCACGGCTGGTCGTGTCAGCAGCCTGCGCGGCGGGCTGTCGAACGTGACGATGCGGCGGTGGCCGGCTGGCTGGCTGGGTGAAGGAGACCTGGCCCCGGGCAAAGCCACCGCGGCGGCGCTCGGGGCGTGGCTGGTCTTCGAGGACGAGGCCGCCGTCTCGATGACG
>NZ_JBVIYK010000047.1:0-2381 GCF_055592645.1 Streptomyces sp. NPDC041108
GGGTGAGTACAAAGGAAGCGTCCGTTCCTTGAGAACTCAACAGCGTGCCAAAAATCAACGCCAGATATGTTGATACCCCGTCTGCCGGACATTGTCCGGTGGTCGAGGTTCCTTTGAAACAAACACAGCGAGGACGCTGTGAACGGCCGGGCTTATTCCGCCTGGCTGTTCCGCTCTCGTGGTTTGCACCCGATTACGGGTACACATTCACGGAGAGTTTGATCCTGGCTCAGGACGAACGCTGGCGGCGTGCTTAACACATGCAAGTCGAACGATGAACCACTTCGGTGGGGATTAGTGGCGAACGGGTGAGTAACACGTGGGCAATCTGCCCTTCACTCTGGGACAAGCCCTGGAAACGGGGTCTAATACCGGATACGACACTCTCGGGCATCCGATGAGTGTGGAAAGCTCCGGCGGTGAAGGATGAGCCCGCGGCCTATCAGCTTGTTGGTGAGGTAACGGCTCACCAAGGCGACGACGGGTAGCCGGCCTGAGAGGGCGACCGGCCACACTGGGACTGAGACACGGCCCAGACTCCTACGGGAGGCAGCAGTGGGGAATATTGCACAATGGGCGAAAGCCTGATGCAGCGACGCCGCGTGAGGGATGACGGCCTTCGGGTTGTAAACCTCTTTCAGCAGGGAAGAAGCGAAAGTGACGGTACCTGCAGAAGAAGCGCCGGCTAACTACGTGCCAGCAGCCGCGGTAATACGTAGGGCGCGAGCGTTGTCCGGAATTATTGGGCGTAAAGAGCTCGTAGGCGGTCTGTCGCGTCGGATGTGAAAGCCCGGGGCTTAACCCCGGGTCTGCATTCGATACGGGCAGACTAGAGTGTGGTAGGGGAGATCGGAATTCCTGGTGTAGCGGTGAAATGCGCAGATATCAGGAGGAACACCGGTGGCGAAGGCGGATCTCTGGGCCATTACTGACGCTGAGGAGCGAAAGCGTGGGGAGCGAACAGGATTAGATACCCTGGTAGTCCACGCCGTAAACGGTGGGAACTAGGTGTTGGCGACATTCCACGTCGTCGGTGCCGCAGCTAACGCATTAAGTTCCCCGCCTGGGGAGTACGGCCGCAAGGCTAAAACTCAAAGGAATTGACGGGGGCCCGCACAAGCAGCGGAGCATGTGGCTTAATTCGACGCAACGCGAAGAACCTTACCAAGGCTTGACATACACCGGAAACGGCCAGAGATGGTCGCCCCCTTGTGGTCGGTGTACAGGTGGTGCATGGCTGTCGTCAGCTCGTGTCGTGAGATGTTGGGTTAAGTCCCGCAACGAGCGCAACCCTTGTTCTGTGTTGCCAGCATGCCCTTCGGGGTGATGGGGACTCACAGGAGACTGCCGGGGTCAACTCGGAGGAAGGTGGGGACGACGTCAAGTCATCATGCCCCTTATGTCTTGGGCTGCACACGTGCTACAATGGCAGGTACAATGAGCTGCGAAGCCGTGAGGCGGAGCGAATCTCAAAAAGCCTGTCTCAGTTCGGATTGGGGTCTGCAACTCGACCCCATGAAGTCGGAGTTGCTAGTAATCGCAGATCAGCATTGCTGCGGTGAATACGTTCCCGGGCCTTGTACACACCGCCCGTCACGTCACGAAAGTCGGTAACACCCGAAGCCGGTGGCCCAACCCGTAAGGGAGGGAGCTGTCGAAGGTGGGACTGGCGATTGGGACGAAGTCGTAACAAGGTAGCCGTACCGGAAGGTGCGGCTGGATCACCTCCTTTCTAAGGAGCACTTCTACCGAGCCCCACGGGGTGAGGTCAGAGGCCAGATCATCAGCGAACGTCTGATGCTGGTTAGCTCATGGGTGGAACGTTGATTATTCGGCCGGTTCACGGGCCGGAGGCTGTGAGTACTGCTCGTAAGAGTGTGGAAAGCATGATCTTCGGACGGGGAACGGTCGGGCACGCTGTTGGGTGTCTGAGGGTATGGCCGTATGGCTGCCTTCAGTGCCGACCCCAGTGCACTCCGGTGATTGACCGGGGGTGATGGGTGGTTGGTCGTTGTTTGAGAACTGCACAGTGGACGCGAGCATCTGTGGCCAAGTTTTTAAGGGCGCACGGTGGATGCCTTGGCACCAGGAACCGATGAAGGACGTGGGAGGCCACGATAGGCCCCGGGGAGTCGTCAACCAGGCTTTGATCCGGGGGTGTCCGAATGGGGAAACCCGGCAGTCGTCATGGGCTGTCACCCTTGCCTGAACACATAGGGCAAGTGGAGGGAACGCGGGGAAGTGAAACATCTCAGTACCCGCAGGAAGAGAAAACAACCGTGATTCCGGGAGTAGTGGCGAGCGAAACTGGATGAGGCCAAACCGTATGCGTGTGAGACCCGGCAGGGGTTGCGTATACGGGGTTGTGGGATCTCTCTTTC
>NZ_JBVIYK010000047.1:2476-5461 GCF_055592645.1 Streptomyces sp. NPDC041108
AGGCGAGTCAGAAACCGTTGATGTAGGCGAAGGACATGCGAAAGGTCCGGCGTAGAGGGTAAGACCCCCGTAGCTGAAACATCAACGGCTCGTTTGAGAGACACCCAAGTAGCACGGGGCCCGAGAAATCCCGTGTGAATCTGGCGGGACCACCCGCTAAGCCTAAATATTCCCTGGTGACCGATAGCGGATAGTACCGTGAGGGAATGGTGAAAAGTACCGCGGGAGCGGAGTGAAATAGTACCTGAAACCGTGTGCCTACAAGCCGTGGGAGCGTCGCGTGTCGAGTTTACTCGATGCGTCGTGACTGCGTGCCTTTTGAAGAATGAGCCTGCGAGTTTGCGGTGTGTTGCGAGGTTAACCCGAGTGGGGTAGCCGTAGCGAAAGCGAGTCCGAACAGGGCGTTTCAGTAGCACGCTCAAGACCCGAAGCGGAGTGATCTAGCCATGGGCAGGTTGAAGCGGAGGTAAGACTTCGTGGAGGACCGAACCCACCAGGGTTGAAAACCTGGGGGATGACCTGTGGTTAGGGGTGAAAGGCCAATCAAACTCCGTGATAGCTGGTTCTCCCCGAAATGCATTTAGGTGCAGCGTCGTGTGTTTCTTGCCGGAGGTAGAGCACTGGATAGGCGATGGGCCCTACCGGGTTACTGACCTTAGCCAAACTCCGAATGCCGGTAAGTGAGAGCGCGGCAGTGAGACTGTGGGGGATAAGCTCCATGGTCGAGAGGGAAACAGCCCAGAGCATCGACTAAGGCCCCTAAGCGTACGCTAAGTGGGAAAGGATGTGGAGTCGCAGAGACAACCAGGAGGTTGGCTTAGAAGCAGCCACCCTTGAAAGAGTGCGTAATAGCTCACTGGTCTAGTGATTCCGCGCCGACAATGTAGCGGGGCTCAAGCGTACCGCCGAAGTCGTGTCATTCCAGCATAAAGGGCCAACGCCTGCTGGGATGGGTAGGGGAGCGTCGTGTGCCGGGTGAAGCAGCCGCGGAAGCGAGTTGTGGACGGTTCACGAGTGAGAATGCAGGCATGAGTAGCGATACAAACGTGAGAAACGTTTGCGCCGATTGACCAAGGGTTCCTGGGTCAAGCTGATCTGCCCAGGGTAAGTCGGGACCTAAGGCGAGGCCGACAGGCGTAGTCGATGGATAACCGGTTGATATTCCGGTACCCGCTGTGAAGCGTCAAACACTGAACCAGGCGATGCTAAGTCCGTGAAGCCGCCCCGGAGCCTTCGGGCAAAGGGGAGTGGTGGAGCCGACGGACCAGACTTGCAGTAGGTGAGTGATGGGGTGACGCAGGAAGGTAGTCCATCCCGGGCGGTGGTTGTCCCGGGGTAAGGGTGTAGGCCGTGCGATAGGTAAATCCGTCGCACTTGTGGCTGAGACCTGATGCCGAGCCGATTGTGGTGAAGTGGATGATCCTATGCTGTCGAGAAAAGCCTCTAGCGAGTTTCATGGCGGCCCGTACCCTAAACCGACTCAGGTGGTCAGGTAGAGAATACCGAGGCGTTCGGGTGAACTATGGTTAAGGAACTCGGCAAAATGCCCCCGTAACTTCGGGAGAAGGGGGGCCATCACTGGTGATCCGATTTACTCGGTGAGCTGGGGGTGGCCGCAGAGACCAGCGAGAAGCGACTGTTTACTAAAAACACAGGTCCGTGCGAAGCCGTAAGGCGATGTATACGGACTGACGCCTGCCCGGTGCTGGAACGTTAAGGGGACCGGTTAGTCACTCTTCGGGGTGGCGAAGCTGAGAACTTAAGCGCCAGTAAACGGCGGTGGTAACTATAACCATCCTAAGGTAGCGAAATTCCTTGTCGGGTAAGTTCCGACCTGCACGAATGGCGTAACGACTTCTCGACTGTCTCAACCATAGGCCCGGTGAAATTGCACTACGAGTAAAGATGCTCGTTTCGCGCAGCAGGACGGAAAGACCCCGGGACCTTTACTACAGTTTGATATTGGTGTTCGGTTCGGCTTGTGTAGGATAGCTGGGAGACTGTGAAGCTCGGACGCCAGTTCGGGTGGAGTCGTCGTTGAAATACCAGTCTGGTCGTGCTGGATGTCTAACCCGGGTCCGTGATCCGGATCGGGGACAGTGTCTGATGGGTAGTTTAACTGGGGCGGTTGCCTCCCAAAGGGTAACGGAGGCGCCCAAAGGTTCCCTCAGCCTGGTTGGCAATCAGGTGGTGAGTGTAAGTGCACAAGGGAGCTTGACTGTGAGACCGACGGGTCGAGCAGGGACGAAAGTCGGGACTAGTGATCCGGCGGTGGCTTGTGGAAGCGCCGTCGCTCAACGGATAAAAGGTACCCCGGGGATAACAGGCTGATCTTCCCCAAGAGTCCATATCGACGGGATGGTTTGGCACCTCGATGTCGGCTCGTCGCATCCTGGGGCTGGAGTCGGTCCCAAGGGTTGGGCTGTTCGCCCATTAAAGCGGTACGCGAGCTGGGTTTAGAACGTCGTGAGACAGTTCGGTCCCTATCCGCTGCGCGCGCAGGAATATTGAGAAGGGCTGTCCCTAGTACGAGAGGACCGGGACGGACGAACCTCTGGTGTGCCAGTTGTTCTGCCAAGGGCATGGCTGGTTGGCTACGTTCGGGAGGGATAACCGCTGAAAGCATCTAAGCGGGAAGCCTGCTTCGAGATGAGTATTCCCACCCACTTGATGGGGTAAGGCTCCCAGTAGACGACTGGGTTGATAGGCCAGATATGGAAGCCTGGTAACGGGTGGAGTTGACTGGTACTAATAGGCCGAGGGCTTGTCCTCAGTTGCTCGCGTCCACTGTGTTGGTTCTGAAACCACGAACAACCCCATTCCCTTGTTTGGTCACGGGGGATGGTGCGGTTGAGTGTTTCATAGTGTTTCGGTGGTCATAGCGTGAGGGAAACGCCCGGTTACATTCCGAACCCGGAAGCTAAGCCTTACAGCGCCGATGGTACTGCAGGGGGGACCCTGTGGGAGAGTAGGACGCCGCCGAAC
>NZ_JBVIYK010000048.1:0-4924 GCF_055592645.1 Streptomyces sp. NPDC041108
CCGCTCGAACAGCTCCCACAACTCGTCCGGCACCATGCGCTCGACCATCACCACACGGGCAGACTACCCAGCACCCCAAATGAGACGACGTCTTACTGCCGCCCTCCGCCCGCTCCTCTTGCCTTGTTGTGGTCGCGTGGGGCGGTGCCGACTGGTGTCGTCGGCACCGCCCCACGGGCGGGTCGTGCTGTTCGTGGCGGCGGACGTGATCAGTCCACGTTGACGATCTTCCAGAGCTGGCCGTCGGCGTTCGTGTCGGTCGTCTGGACGAGCTGGGCGCCCGACGTGGCGAGCGCCAGCAGCTTGTCGCTCTTCATGTTCTTGATCTTGTAATAGCCGTTTCCGGTGGCGACCAGGGTCCAGTGCTGGTTCGCACCGTTGTTGTCGGACCATTGGACTATGCCCGCGCCGTCCATGGTGAGCCCGTCCTTGACGTCCAGCAGCTTGCCGGTGTCCTGGCTGACGATCTCGTAACTCCCGTCACCCACCGGGACGTTGCCCTTGCCGATAACGTCATCCGCGCTGGTTGGAGCCAGTGCGCGACGGTTCGCGGGATGTCGGCTGCTTCGCCGACGTCGATCACCCAGGCATGATGACCGACCATGCTGCTGCGACTGGTGTACCTGGGCATGGCGAGCGCCTTCGCGATGCTGCGGCTGCTGCCGATGAGCGATCGGGACATGGACGTGGAGGTCCTGCCTCTGCGCCATCAGATCGCGGTGCTGGAGCGGCAGCTGAACGGGCAGCGGGTGCGGTTCGACGCGGGCGACCGGGCGTTCCTGGCGGCGCTGCTCCAGGGTCTGCCGCCCGAGGTGCTGCGTCGGATGCGGCTGCTGGTGCGGCCCGACACCGTGCTGCGTTGGCACCGCGACATGGTCGCCCGCCGCCACGCCGCCCGGTCCCGGCCGAAACGCGGGGGCCGACCGCGCACCGTGCGCTCCGTCCGCGCCCTGGTCCTGCGCCTGGCCCGCGAGAACCCGACCTGGGGCTACCGGCGCCTGCACGGTGAACTGCTCGTCCTCGGCGTGAAAGTGGCGGCGTCCACGGTCTGGGAGATCCTCAAGGACACTGGGATCCCGCCGACACCCGAGCGGACGTCCAGTACCTGGGCGGACTTCCTGCGCTCCCAGGCGGACGCGCTCCTCGCGTGCGACTTCTTCGAAACCGTCACCCTGCCCGGGGTGCGGCTGTACGTGTTCGCGCTCATCAAGCACACCGACCGGCGCATCCGGATCCTGGGTGTGGCCGCGCACCCGACCGCCTCCTGGGTCGTGCAGGCGGCGAGGAATCTCGTCATGGACCTCCAGGACGTCGGCTGCCAGGCCCGCTACCTGATCCGGGACCGGGACGGGAAGTTCCCCGAACTGTTCGACACGATCCTCGCCGATGCGGGGATCGAGGTCGTGCTCAGCGGCATCCGGATCCCCCGCATGAACTCCATCATGGAGAGATGGGTGCAGACCTGCCGCCGTGAACTGCTGGACCGCACCCTGATCTGGAACCAGCGGCATCTCCTCCACGCACTGCGGGAGTTCGAGCAGTTCTACAACGCGCACCGGCCGCACCAGGGCATCGCGAACGCCCGCCCGCTGCACCCGCTCCCCGAACCGATCACCGATCGGGACGAAATCGCCCGCCTCGACATACATCGAACCGACCGACTCGGCGGCCTCCTTCACGAGTACCAGCATGCTGCGTGACCAGGCCGGATGAGGTTTCCGGCAGGGGCAACGTCACCTTCATGCATTTCCTCAGCGTCGCTCAACACCAATGGCCGCTGGATCCGCGGGATCCAGGCTTCTCATCCCGCCAGAGCCGGTGACGAAGCGACCGGTTGGGATTCCTCCCTCGGTCAAGGGGTCGCGCGCCAGATCCGCGCGGTCCCGTCACCGCTGACGGTGGTGATGGTGCGGCCGTCCGGGGAGTACGCGACATCCTGAACCGGGCCTTTGTGTCCCTTGAGGAGCTGGAGTGCGGTACCGGTCCTGACGTCCCAGACCTGCGGAGTGTTGGCCCAGGACTCGTTCGCGCGGCTGTGCCTGACCACCAGGGTGTGACTGTCCGGGGCCCAGGCAATCTGATCCACCTGCTCGCTATTGCCGACCGATATCAGGAGACCATGCAGGCCACGTAGCGTACGGAGCTTTTTGCCGCTCGCCGGATCGACCAGCCAGACGTCGTCGCCACTGCGCTCCGCCAGCAGGCTCCCGTCCGGTGCGTAGACCGGCGTGCTTCCCTCATACGGCCCTGACGACCACCGCACAGCACCTGTCGCCGTGTCCCAGGCCCGAACCCTGTCACCATCGGCGACCACGGTTCTTCCGTCCGGCGCGAACCCGACCGTCCAGGCGAAATGCCCTCCGGACGGGTCGAGCGGGTGTACCCGGGCACCGGTGGCGACGTCCCAGATGCCGCCCTGCCGTTCGGCCACGGCGGCGATGGTCCTGCCGTCCGGCGCGAATGCCGCATCCTGGGCTGAGACGTCGATCCGGTGGCGGAGCGCGCCGGTGGCCACGTCCCAGAGCTGCAGACGGTCACCGGTGGCCGCGATGGTACGACTGTCGGGTGAGTACACCAGTTTGCTGACGCGCAGCGGCATCAGCCCCTCGGGATGGGTGACCGGGACCTTGATCACGGTGCGCGTGGCACCGGTCTGCGTATCCCAGATCTGGATCGTCTTCCCGTCGTTGAGCTCCGTCGCCACCGTGTCGCCGTCCGGTGCGAAAACCACCTTCCGGTAGGAGTGTCGCGCATTGGAGTCAACGGCGAAGGGCAGGACGTGTCGACGCGTGCCCTTGCCGACATCCCACAGTTCTACAGTGCCGTTGTTACTCCAGGAAGCCAGGGTGTGCCCGTCGGGCGAGTACGCCACCGGGCCCCTCAACGGCAACGTCCGCAGCGTCACGCCGTCGGACGACGCGGTGGGATCGTACAAGCCCAGGATGCGGCGCGCCTGCGTGTACACGAGGGGCGTGATACCGGCGAGCAGCCCGACCACCAGCAGAACAACCACGATCACTCGCCCACCCCTTCGTTTGCGCTGCCGTCCTGCACCGGGAGCGGAGACGGGTCCCCTCGGATCACCGAACCCGCGGTTGCCCGCTTGCGGAAAGATCGGAGGCGGCGTGGGTTTCAGGTCGCTCACGGTTGAATCCTCCGAGTCGGGTGCGTCGTGATGCGCTGACCAGACCTGTGCCGGGACCGCCGGCGCCGCGTATGGCGAGGCTAACCACGCATCCCGATGCCGGCATCAGTAGAGCTACTTAGTTGTGATGTGCAGTTGTCGTCGGCGGTGACGTAGCCAGCGGTGAACTGGGCGTGGCGAAAGGCGCAGTGGTCGTGGTTTCAGTCGGGCCGGTAAGGGTGCCATTGGCGCCAGCGCAGGTCACGGTGGGTCAGTCAGGTCTCCCGGCCTATCAGCCGCCAGCGCCATCGGTCACGGCTCGATCCTCGCGCAGTACCGTCTGCCCCGATCCTCGCGGCGCCCGCCGGCCTGTCTGGAGCGGGTGTGCATTGCCGTCCAGGCCGCCGACATCCGCACCCCGGGTTCCTGCAGCGGCGGCACTCCGGGCCTGCCGTCAGCCCGCTGACGCCCATGCCGGCCGTAGCCCGGCGAGTTCTCGGTCGGCGCCGTCCGCACTGTCGGACAGTGCGCGAGTTGGACGGCCCGGCACGATCCTGGAGGTGCGGACCGCCCGGAGCTGGGGCCGCCACAGGAGTACATCGAGGAGTCGCCGGACGTGCTCCGTGTCTCACTGAACCAAGCACGATCGGGGCGACTCCGAATCTCAGCCCCACCGGAAGATCCCAGGCGCCCTCGCCGAGCAGGTATTGCGCGTAGGCGGCCACGCTGCCGCTGCCTTGATCGATGTCGGCCGGACAGAACGCATAGTGCTCGGCGGCGACCAGCAGGGCGTCGTCCATCCCCGTGGGCGGAACGGCAACGCTGAGGTCCAGGGTGTCGAACCCCACCCCGACGACCCGGCAGCCGTAGCGCTGCTCCCGACTGCGGACCACCGCTGTGGTCTTTCCCGTGTCGATCCAGTGGTCGACCGGGCCGTTCCGCGTCGGCTCGACACCGGCGCCCCGCTGCGCCAGCATCTGCACGCGACGATCGAGGTCTCGGCGTGGACGTACCGTAGGGCGTTCCAGACGGCTCGCTGAAGGTGCACTGAACGTTTCGGGCCGGCGCGGCGTCGAAGTGGCGCAAGGAACGGTCGGGAATAGGGGGCGGACATGCGCAGGCGGCTCGTCGCGGTGGCAGCCGCACTGGTGGCTGTCGTGGGATGCGGCGCCGAGGACGACGAGGACGTGATCATCGACTACGGGCCGGCGGAGACGCCGTACAGCGGTCCGCTCCACATCGAGACCGAGGAGGTGAACGAGGACACTCCGGAGGCCATGCTGCTCGCCTCGGGCGCTGCGGGCCGGGCGCTGGAGTGCAAGGGGGAGATCTCCCGGGGCGGTGCGCCCGACGGCTGGGGGAGGGGCGACGGCGGCAAGACACCGGAAGACGGGCTCAGGCTCTACTTCCGTATGTTAGAGCCGGGCGGCATCCCCCCAAGGTTCAGCGTGGAACGCGAGGAGACCGACAGCGTCCTGTACACGCACCGTGTCTACGGTCGGACGCAGACGGCGGTAGTGGTCGCCAAGGACCAGGAGGGCAGACCGGGTTGGGGCCCGGAGACCTACGCCTCCTGCGACCACGCCCGGCGAGCGTCACCGACTCCGGCCACGAGGGGATCTGGACCGACCGGAACGGCCGACGCGTCGCAACCACGACACCGAGCAGCTCCGTCGGCGCCGAGTACCGCGACTGGGGGTGTGGGTACTGACCTTTTCGGGTTGCCTTCGGGTGGTGACGTTGGGTGATCCCTGCGGTATGCCGGTGTTATGCGGTACGCGGATGGTGGGGGCCTGACTG
>NZ_JBVIYK010000049.1:0-4569 GCF_055592645.1 Streptomyces sp. NPDC041108
CTGCCGGTCGGTGAGGTCCGCGTCTTGTCGCCGCTGGTCGACGGCCGGGTGGAGGTGGCGGCGGTCAATGGTCCGTCGTCCGTGGTGGTCGCGGGAACTCCGGAGGGGCTGGACGAGGTGATCGCCGAGGCGGAGGCGTGCGGTGCCCGCGCCCGGCGTGTGGAGGTGGACTACGCCTCGCACTCCGCACAGGTCGAGACGCTCAGCGCCGACATCCCGGCGGTGCTCGCCGACACCGCCCCCGTCGCCTCCGCGGTCCCCTTCCATTCGACGGTCACCGCCGGACGGTTCGACACCACCGGCCTGGACGGGGAGTACTGGTACCGCAACCTGCGGTCCACCGTCCGCCTCGAAGAGACGGTGGCCGGACTGGTCGAGGCGGGTCATCGCGTCTTCGTCGAGATCAGCCCCCATCCGGTACTGACGGGCGCGGTGCAGGACACCGCGGAGGCGGCCGGGCACGAGGTCGCCGCCCTCGGGACGCTGCGCCGCGGCGAGGGCGGCCTCCAGCGCTTGCTGCTCTCGCTGGGGGAGGCGTACGTACACGGGTGCAAGGTCGACTGGACGGCGTCCGTCCCCGGGACAGCAACCGGCGCCGGCGCCGATGTCGAGGCGGACACGGGCGCCAGGACCGGAACTCCCCCGAGGATCAGCCCCGTCGACCTGCCCACGTACGCCTTCCAGCACCGGCGCTACTGGCCCGAGGCGGTATCGGTCGGCGGTGGCGCGGGCCGGGCCGTCGACGACTGGCGCTACCGGGTCGTGTGGCGCAGGAGCGGTACCGCCGGGGACGCGCGGCTGTCGGGACGATGGCTGCTGCTCACCCCCGAGGCGGTGAAGCCGTCCGACGTGGCCCTCCACGGGATCACCGAGGCACTGCGGGAGGCCGGAGCCGAGGTGACGCTCGCCTCCGACGTCGTGTCGGAGGCCGCCGGAGGCGACTACGCGGGCGTGCTCGCGTGCCCGGGCTCCCTGGCGGACGCCCTCGCGCTGCTGCGGGACCTGCGCGCCGCCGACGTGGGGGCACCACTGTGGTGGCTGACGGAGAACGCCGTCACGGTGGCCGCGGGCGACGCCGTACGCCCGGAGGCGGCGCAACTCTGGGGCCTCGGGCAGGTGGTGGGCCTGGAGCATCCCCACTGGTGGGGTGGGCTCGTCGACCTGCCGGCCACGTGGACGCGGGACACGGGCCGGCGCCTGACGGCCGTGCTGGCCGCGGCGGTCGACGACCGGGGCCGGTCCGAGGACCAGGTCGCCGTACGGGAGTCCGGTACGCACGTACGACGGCTGGTGCGGGCCATGGCGACGGGACGCGAGGCCGAACGTGTCTGGGAGCCGCGAGGGACCGTCCTGGTCACCGGCGGCACGGGCGGGATCGGCGCTCATGTCGCCCGATGGCTGGCCTCCGCGGGCGCGGAGCACCTGGTGCTGACGAGCCGCCGTGGCGCGGGGGCGCCGGGCGCCGCCGAGCTGGGCCGGGAGCTGGAGGCGCTGGGTGCTCGGGTGACGTTCACGGCCTGCGACACGGCGGACCGAGACGCCCTGGCGGCCGTCCTCGCGGGCGTCCCTGCGGAGGTGCCGCTCACCGCGGTCGTCCACGCCGCGGGGGTCGCGACGTTCTCCGACGTGCTGTCCATCGAGCCGGACGAACTCGTGGCCGGCATGTCGGCGAAGGTGGAGGGCGCCCGCCACCTGGACGAACTGACCGCCGGCCTGGATCTGGACGCGTTCGTGCTGTTCTCCTCCGGTGCGGCTGTGTGGGGCAGCGCGGGCAACGGTACGTACGCGGCGGCCAACGCCTACCTGGACGGTCTCGCCCATGAGCGGCGGGCACGCGGTCTGACCGCGACCTCCCTCGCCTGGGGCGGCTGGGCGGGCGGCGGGATGCTCCAGGGGTCGGAGGCCGTCGCCGGGCAGCTGGAGCGGATGGGGCTGCGGCAGATGCAGCCGGAGCTGGCGATCGGCGTCATGCGCGAGGCCGTCGGGCACGGCGAGACGACACTCACCGTGAGCGACATGGACTGGGAACGCTTCGCCCCCGTCTACGCGCTCGCCCGCCGCCGCCCGCTGATCGAGGAGATCCCGGAGGCCGCCCGCGCCCTGCGCGCCCAGGACCCGGCCGCCGGCGAACCCGCCGCCGACACGGACGCCGCCGCGCGGCTGCGCGAGAGCCTGGCCGGGCTCACCGGCCTCGAACGCCGGGACACCCTCGTGGACCTGGTCCGCGAACATGCCGCCGCCGTGCTCGGACACGCCTCACCGGACGTTCTCACGCCGGACCGCCCGTTCAAGGATCTCGGCTTCGACTCGCTCACGGCCACCGAACTCCGCAACCGTCTCAACACGGCCACCGGTCTGCGGCTGCCCGCCACCCTCGTCTTCGACCACCCCACCCCCACCGCCCTCGCCGGCCTCCTGCACGACGAACTCCTCGGCGGCACACCGGACGGCCCCCTGGACGCCCTGCGCGCGCAGCAGGAACTCGACCGCGTGGAACAGGCCCTCCTGCCGGCACTGTCCGCTCCCGACCTGGATCCCGACGCCCGCGCCGACCTCGCGCGACGGCTGCGGGACCTGGCGGCCCGGATCGACGCGACCGGCCCGGAGGCGCCGACGCACACGGCCGATGCCCTGCAGTCCGCCACCGACGACGAGATCTTCGACCTCATCGACCGTGACCTGGGTGTCGGCTGACGCCCACCCCGCCCGTCCACCCCGCGCCGCGCCCCACCACACCGATCTGGAGTCGACCATGACCGAGGACAAGCTCCGCACCTACCTGCGGCGGGTCACGGCGGAGTTGCAGCAGACCCGCGACCGGCTGCGTGAGTCCGAGGAGAAGTGGCGCGAACCCCTCGCCGTCATCGGCATGGCGTGCCGCCTGCCCGGCGGCGCGGACTCGCCGGAGAAGCTGTGGGGCCTCGTCACCGACGGGGTGGACGCCGTCGGCGGGCTCCCCACCGACCGGGGCTGGGACCTGGAGGACCTGTACGACCCCGACCCCGACAAGCCGGGCAAGACCTACACACGCGACGGCGCGTTCCTGCACGACGCCGGTGACTTCGACCCCGCGCTCTTCGGTATCTCGCCGCGCGAGGCGCTGGCGATGGACCCGCAGCAGCGGCTGCTGCTTGAGACCTCCTGGGAGGCCGTCGAACGGGCCCGCATCGACCCGCTGTCCCTGCGCGGCAGCCGTACCGGCGTCTTCGTCGGCGGCCTGCCCACCGGCTACGGCGCCCTGCTCATGGACTCCGCCGAGGACCAGGGCTACGCCCTCACCGGCGGCTCCGGCAGCGTCATGTCCGGCCGCGTCTCCTACTCCCTGGGACTCCAGGGCCCGGCGGTCACCGTCGACACCGCCTGCTCCTCCTCCCTCGTCGCCCTGCACCTCGCGGGCCAGTCGCTGCGCCAGGGCGACTGCTCGCTCGCCCTGGCGGCCGGCGTCGGCATCCTCGCGACCCCGGCGGGTTTCGTCATCTTCGCCCGCCAGCGCGGTCTCTCCACCGACGGCCGCTGCAAGGCCTTCGCCGACGCCGCCGACGGCATCGGCTGGGGCGAGGGAGCCGCCGTGGTCCTCCTCGAACGCCTCTGCGACGCCCGGCGCAACGGGCATCCCGTACTGGCCGTGCTGCGGGGCTCGGCGGCCAACCAGGACGGCGCCTCGAACGGCCTGAGCGCGCCCAACGGTCCGGCACAACAGCGCGTGATCCGGCAGGCGTTGACGAGCGCCGGCCTGTCACCGTCCGACGTGGACGCGGTGGAGGCCCACGGCACCGGCACCCGTCTCGGTGACCCGATCGAGGCCCAGGCCCTCCTCGCGACCTACGGCCAGAACCGTGAACGCCCGCTGTACGTCGGGTCGTTGAAGTCGAACATCGGGCACACCCAGGCGGTGTCCGGCGTGGCCGGTGTGATCAAGACGGTGATGGCGCTGCGCCACGGCACCCTGCCGAAGACCCTGCACGTGGACCGGCCGACGAAGGAGGTCGACTGGTCGGCGGGCGCGGTGGAGCTGCTGACGGAGGCCCGGGAGTGGCCGGAGACGGGCCGTCCGCGCCGGGCGGGCGTCTCGTCCTTCGGGATCAGCGGCACGAACGCCCACGTGATCCTGGAACAGGCCCCGGAAGCGAACGTCCTGCGGGAACCGTCGCCGGACGGCCGTGCGACCGACCCCGACCGCGCATTCGTCCAGGACCGCGACGACGATCCGGTCGCCGTCCCCTGGACGCTCTCCGCCGCCACCGCGCCCGCCCTGCGCGACCAGGCCCGCCGCCTCCTGGACCACCTGACCGAGCACCCGGACCACACCGCCGCCGACATCGGGCACTCCCTCGCCACCACCCGCGCCTCCCTCTCCCACCGAGCCATCGTCCTCGCCGACTCCCGCGAGGACGGCTCGGCCCGACTCCGCGCCCTGATCGCGGGCGACGACGCGCCCGGCCTGGTGACGGGCGAGGGCGGCAAGGCCAAGACCGTGTTCGTGTTTCCGGGGCAGGGGTCGCAGTGGGTGGGTATGGCGGTGGAGTTGCTTGCGGCTTCGCCGGTGTTCGCGGCGCGGATGGCGGAGTG
>NZ_JBVIYK010000050.1:0-3885 GCF_055592645.1 Streptomyces sp. NPDC041108
TGCGCGATCTGGCACAACCGCACCATCGGCGCACCCATCACCAGGTCCCTGACCGCCTACGACCACTGAGCCACATCGGAACTAATCATCTAGACGTTCGAAGCGTCGCCACACCCGCCCAAGCGCGAGCGCTGCTGGACGCGGTCCGTGCGCAGGGCACCCGCGGTTCCCACCTAGTCGCGTTCTTCGCATGTATCTACTACGCCGCCATGCGACCCGAGGAAGTCTCCATGCTGAGCGCCGACCAGTGTGACCTCCCCGAGGAAGGGTGGGGGAGGCTCATGCTCGCCAGCGCCCGGCCACAGGTCGGATCTGCCTGGACGGACGACGGCAAGCCGTACGAGGAGCGACAGCTCAAGCACCGTGCCCGCCGCGCAGTCCGGCCGGTGCCGATCCCGCCGGTACTGGTGGCCATCCTGCGCGCCCACCTCGAAGCGTTCGGGACCACGACCGACGGTCGACTGTTCACCACCGTCCCGGGTGGGCCGGTCCGGTCGCAGGAGTACGGCGCGGTGTGGAAAGAGGCCCGCCGGAAGGCACTCACGGCCGCGCAGGTGGCCTCTCCACTGGCCGCCATCCCGTACGACCTGCGGCACGCATGTGTGTCGTTCTGGCTCCGCTCAGGGGTGAGCCTCGCCGAGACGGCCCGGCGCGCGGGTCAGAGCGTCGCCGTTCTCCAGCGCTACTACGCCAAGGTTCTGGATGGCGAGGAGTCGCGGATGAACGCGCTGATCGAGCAGGGGTTGGCCGAGGAAGAGAACGGGACCGAGGGGCCGTGAATCCTGGCCGCAGGTTGGCCGCACGCCCTGGTCAGAGGTGGGATACCGGCGGGCCAGGGTGAGACAAGGTCATGCAGAAGGGGTGCCGCTCGGGAGAGTGGCACCCCTTCTGACCTGCAAGCTTCTGACCTGCTGCGGTGGGTGTGGGATTTGAACCCACGGTGACTCGCGCCACGACGGTTTTCAAGACCGACGCACAGTCACAGACCTCACTAGCTCTGACCTGCATCGATACGGTAGCCATTCAAGGGATCAGGTGCGTTGGCCCATACATGGCCCACGGAGCACGGAACCAGCCCGGTCCACTACTTCTGTGCAGGCGTGTGGTCCCGGATCGCCGAGGCGACTTCCAGCAGCGCGTACGCTTGCCGCCAGTCCCTCACCAGTGGCCTCCACCTGCTTGTCCTCCCCTCATCGCCCCGCCGCCAACTCAGCACAATGGTCCGCCTGTTGTCCGTACGTGCTCATGTCCGCCACAGGGTGACACCTCCCCTTCGCTGCTGGCCTCTCCAACGATCAATGCACCCTGCCCTACCGCCCGCATGATGAACCGTCCCTGCCCCGAGGTTGGCCTAGAGGTGCGCCTTCGTCTCGACTGCTTGTGAGTAAGACGCCCCATCCCCACATCCTCCCAGGCTCGTTGCCCCGCACGACGGCTACGGCGCCAGCCACTGGCACGGCGTTCACGTGAACCTGGTTCGGCGATCGTGCCCCGGTCTGCCCCGAGACTCCATAACTTATGGACATGACACTTGAGCCGACGCCGGGCCAGCCGGCACCGACAGGCAGTTGCTGGTGCGGCTGCGGGGCGACCACAGGTCCAGGGGCCTACTTTCGCCAAGGCCACGACAAGATCGCCGAAGCTGCGGTGCTCGCTACCCGCTACGGAAACAACGTCGTCCGGCTGCTAGCACATCACGGCTTCAGCTCGGAGATCTCGGTTGTCGAAGAGGCAGAATCACAAGGCATATGGCAGATGTGCCCAGAGTGCGAGTACCGAGGTGCTCCTGTGAGTGTCGCGAACACAGAAAGAAAGCCGAACACTGATCAAGGCACGCTAAGTGCAGACCCTCGTAGTTTCAACCAAATGGGGAGAAATGATCAGCCTAGAGCAGTCTCGAAAAACCTTCCACGAAGTTCGAAATTTGCCCATGCAGAATTTCTGGAAGACGGTATTTCAGGTACAGGGACGCACGGACGTATTAAGCAAGCCACGCTACAGGGACTATTTCGCCTGGGTACCCAATCGATCCAATTGCCCCGAGCTTGAAGTGCTAATGGAGGATCTCACAGAGTCGATTCCCGAGGAATGGAGGGCGCGAGGCAGGCGTATTTTCGCCGGTAGAAATCTACGAACACAAGCGAACGCGGAGGCCTGGCAGTCCGGGGAAGTAGGAATTATCGAGCTGAACTACGGCCTCACCACTGCCTCAATGATCTACATGGTCTTGTATTGCAAGTACTTCGAGATGATCTCAACTTTGGGTACAACAATGCTGGACTACATTGAAGACGATGACGACGAAGTAATGATGATGCTCTTGGAGGAAATCGGAGACGGAGGCTTCGAGCCTATACTGGTTGCGAATAGCGAGCGCAAGGCGTGGCAGTCTCATGGTGTCTTTCCGGCGCACCAGCTGCTACGTGAGCTCCCAGCTTCGCGCGACGAGGACTCATATCACGAGGGCGTTCGTTCCATTGAGCAGTTCGCGCTTGCGCACGAATATGCACATCATCTTTTGGGTCACACGGATGACGAGTATCCCAGGTCACGCTACATCAACGGACGGCTAGATCAAGAACTCGCGAAGCTGGGAATCGATCTCGCCTCCTACGAAGTAAACAAAAATCAGCTAGACGAACTACGAGCAGACGCCCTCGCCCTCCTAATGATGAGCGGAAAGCTCATACAGAATCCAACCGCGCCAACAATTTACCGGACCATGAGTGGCGCGATCATCGGCCTAACAGTATTTGCGCACATTTACGAATCATGGGTGAATTCGAGCGACTCGACCGAGACGCATCCGGATTTTCTCACTCGGTACGACGCCGCCGCCAAGCTACTCACAGGAATGTCGAAATCGATTCCCATTGGCCCGCACAACGACCATCCCCTTGACTTCCTGTCTCACCTCTCCGGATTCGTCACGTTGATCATCGATCGATGGCTCAGTAGCGAAGTCGAGGGGCATGATCCGATAAATGTTCTCGGATTGACTTCGTGGATCTTTGAACGAAGGGCTCACGTTCTGGAAGAACTGGAAGAGATACGAAACACTTCGTGAACCCCTGTACGCCTGCATCGAGACATACGAGGTCTTGGAAACCAGGGCCCTCAGGCTCGATTCGTCATGGAGACTCGGCAGTGCTGTGTCCCCGCGCGCCCTGTCACCGTTCACGTCAATGGGGCCCGCCCAACAGCCAGCAGGTGTGAACAGGCAGCAAGCAACTCCGGGTACGGCTCTGCCATGCGCGCCGCCTCCATCGCCGAGGTGATCAGCTCGTTAGTGAGACCCTCGCTCGGCTGGAGCTTGTAGCGGAGCTGGAGGAGTCCGGATTGGCGGACGTGCAGGTCTCCGGGTTTGAAGGGCCCGCGTGGTCGCTCGTGCGTGCAGCCGAGCAACAGCGAGGGAGGGGACGCTCCGGAACTCCGAATAGGGGGTCGCCCCGGACGTAGCCGACATTCACGAAGGCATCCCCCGAACGAGCGCCGAGATATCAAGCTCGTACGCGGCGACGTATCCCATCTCGTGGTGCGGGACGGAGGGCGGCCGGTTGGGCGGCACAGCGTCGGCGTACGGGCGCCGGATCGGCTAGTAGCCGGTGTCGTCCGCCGCGCCTCGAACTGAAGAAGCGGAAAGGTGTGCACCTCGTCCTTCGTGAGGTGGCCCATCTTGCAGTCCTGGCAGGGTGGGCCGCCTGGAGGTCCTCGGGCACCCCCAGGCGGCCCCGTTCAGCGGTGCTCGAACCAGTAGACCGCCCCCGCGAACGCACCCGTCACGGACGCCTTAGACGTCATCTCATTTGGCGAGTCTGCGGTAGCAGATGAGGGTGCAGGCGATGCTGGTGAAGGCCAGGAAGTGCTCGGCTTTGCGCTCGTAGC
>NZ_JBVIYK010000051.1:0-2879 GCF_055592645.1 Streptomyces sp. NPDC041108
CGACCGTCCAGGTGTCCTTGCCGGCGAGCAGGGCGGACAGGTCGCCCTTGCCGAACTGGTCGATGGCGGTGTCGAGTTGGTCGGCCATCTGGGTGTCGTAGACGGGGCGTCGGACGGATCGCAGGACGCCGATGGGGGTGTGGTGGAGGGTGTCGGGGTCGGCGAGGCGTGAGAGGGCGAAGGCGGTGGTGGGGGATGCGGCGTGGGCGTCGTGGACGAGGATGCGGGATTCGTTGTCGGGTGTGACGGTGACGA
Source organism: Streptomyces sp. NPDC041108 (assembly GCF_055592645.1). NCBI lineage: Bacteria > Bacillati > Actinomycetota > Actinomycetes > Kitasatosporales > Streptomycetaceae > Streptomyces > Streptomyces sp. NPDC041108. Next base: position 256 of record NZ_JBVIYK010000051.1, read on the forward strand.
TGTCGAGGTCGCCGGTGGTCTCGTTGCGTACGACGCCTCGTGTGCCGTCGGTGCCGAAGCGGATGGGTCGGCCGTGTTCGAGGCGGATGACGGCTTCTTCGGCTTGTTGGCGGTCCTTGAGGGCGTCGAAGGCGCCGTCGTTGAAGATGTTGCAGTTCTGGTAGATCTCGACGAGTGCGGTGCCGGGGTGGGCGGCGGCCTGCCGCAGGACCTCCGTCAGATGCTTGCGGTCGGAGTCCACGGTCCGTGCCACGAACGACGCCTCCGCCCCGATCGCCAGCGACACCGGGTTGAAGGGCGCGTCGAGCGACCCCATCGGCGTCGACTTGGTGACCTTTCCCACCTCCGACGTCGGGCTGTACTGCCCCTTCGTCAGGCCGTAGATGCGGTTGTTGAAGAGGAGGATCTTGAGGTTGACGTTGCGGCGGAGGGCGTGGATGAGGTGGTTGCCGCCGATGGAGAGGGCGTCGCCGTCGCCGGTGACGACCCAGACGGACAGGTCGCGTCGTGAGGTGGCGAGTCCGGTGGCGATGGCGGGGGCGCGTCCGTGGATGGAGTGCATCCCGTAGGTGTTCATGTAGTAGGGGAAGCGGGAGGAGCAGCCGATGCCGGAGACGAAGGTGATGTTCTCTCTGGCCAGGCCGAGTTCGGGCATGAAGCCCTGGACTGCGGCGAGGATGGCGTAGTCACCGCAGCCGGGGCACCAGCGCACCTCCTGGTCGGACTTGAAGTCCTTCATGGACTGCCGGGCCGTGGCCTTGGGCACGAGGGTGAGCGCCTCGATCGTGCCGCCCGTGCCCGCGCCTTCCGTGGACCTCTCAGCCATCGATGGCCTCCTTGAGCGCCGTGGCGAGCTGCTCCGCCTTGAACGGCATGCCGTTCACCTGGGTGTACGAGTGGGCGTCGACCAGGTACTTCGCCCGGACGAGCGTGGCGAGCTGGCCGAGGTTCATCTCGGGGATCACGACCTTGTCGTACCGCCTCAGGACCTCGCCCAGGTTTGGGGGGAAGGGGTTGAGGTGGCGCAGGTGTGCCTGGGCGATGGCTTCCCCGGCGGTGCGCAGGCGTCGTACGGCCGCGGTGATGGGTCCGTAGGTGGATCCCCAGCCCAGGACGAGGGTGTCGGCCCTGTGTGGGTCGTCGACCTGGATGTCGGGGACGTCGATGCCGTCGATCTTGGCTTGGCGGGTGCGGACCATGAGGTCGTGGTTGGCGGGGTCGTAGGAGATGTTGCCGGTGCCGTCCTGTTTTTCGATGCCGCCGATGCGGTGTTCGAGGCCGGGGGTGCCGGGGACGGCCCAGGGGCGGGCGAGGGTGTGGGGGTCGCGTTTGTAGGGCCAGAAGACTTCGGTGCCGTCGTCGAGGGTGTGGTTGGGGCCTTGGGCGAACTGGACGGTGAGGTCGGGCAGTTCGTCGGGTTCGGGGATGCGCCAGGGTTCGGAGCCGTTGGCGAGGTAGCCGTCGGAGAGGAGGAAGACGGGGGTGCGGTAGGTGACCGCGATCCGGGCGGCTTCGATGGCGGCGTCGAAGCAGTCGGCGGGGGTGCGGGCCGCCACCACCGGCACCGGTGCCTCCCCGTTGCGGCCGTACATGGCCTGGAGGAGGTCGGCCTGTTCGGTTTTGGTGGGCAGGCCGGTGGAGGGGCCGCCGCGTTGGATGGCGACGACGAGGAGGGGCAGTTCGAGGGAGACGGCCAGTCCGATGGTCTCGGATTTGAGGGCGACGCCGGGTCCGGAGGTGGTGGTCACCGCGAGCGATCCGCCGAAGGCCGCTCCCAGCGCGGCGCCGATGGCGGCGATCTCGTCCTCGGCCTGGAAGGTGCGGACGCCGAAGTTCTTGTGGCGGGAGAGTTCGTGGAGGATGTCGGAGGCGGGGGTGATGGGGTAGGAGCCGAGGTAGAGGGGGAGGTCGGCTCGGTGGGAGGCGGCGATGAGGCCGTAGGACAGGGCGAGGTTGCCGCTGATGTTGCGGTAGAGGCCGGGGGGGAAGGCCGCGGTGGCGGGGGCGACTTCGTAGGAGACGGCGAAGTCCTCGGTGGTCTCGCCGAAGTTCCAGCCGGCGCGGAAGGCGGCGAGGTTGGCGGCCGCGATCTGGGGTTTCTTGGCGAACTTGGCGGCCAGGAACTTCTCGGTGCCTTCGGTGGGGCGGTGGTACATCCAGGAGAGCAGGCCGAGCGCGAACATGTTCTTGCTGCGTTCGGCTTCCTTGCGGCTGAGGTCGAAGGTCTTGAGGGCTTCGACGGTCAGGGTGGTCAGCGGGACGGGGTGGACGCTGTAGGCGTCCAGTGAGCCGTCGTCCAGGGGGCTGGTGGTGTAGCCGACCTTCTGCAGGGCGCGGCTGGTGAACTCGTCGGTGTTGACGATGATCTCCGTGCCGCGGGGCATGTCGGTGATGTTGGCCTTCAGCGCGGCGGGGTTCATCGCGACGAGGACGTCGGGTGCGTCGCCGGGGGTGAGGATGTCGTGGTCGGCGAAGTGCAGCTGGAAGCTGGAGACGCCGGGCAGGGTGCCTGCGGGGGCGCGGATCTCGGCGGGGAAGTTCGGCAGGGTGGAGAGGTCGTTCCCGAACGACGCCGTCTCGGAGGTGAAACGGTCACCCGTGAGCTGCATCCCGTCACCGGAATC
>NZ_JBVIYK010000052.1:0-2230 GCF_055592645.1 Streptomyces sp. NPDC041108
ACCCGCTGAAACAGCTCCCACAACTCATCCGGCACCAGCCGCTCAACGATCCTCACCACGACCGGCAGCTTACCCAGCCAAATGAGATGACGTCTTAGCGGCGGTACCTGCGGTTGCCCATAACCGCGGGCCCTGTTGCTGGCCCCGGCCGGGGCCAGTGCCACGACCTACCGCCGGATCAGTGTCCTGCCGGCAGCCACTCGCTTATTCCTGCGCTGGCCGGGCCATCCTGCCTGATCAGGGAAGTCATGTCTCAGTTGCAGCGCTTCGATTCACAGCACGAAACCACATCCCCTTGCCCGCATGGAGCCAGCCCTGGCGTCGCGCAGGATCCGCCTGTCGCCACCCTGTTCCTGATGGTCGGGCTCCCCGGGGCCGGGAGAGAGCAGTTCCAGGTGCCTGACGCCGCCGAACTCGCCGGGGGCAACATCCCCAGCCCGCCGGCGGGCTGGCCGGGTTGGCCGGAGTGGGCGGTAGACCACTGGCCCTCGTGCACCGATAGCTAAGAGGTCTCGCAGGTAGGAGTGTGCTCATGGGCGGCGGTTCGGCCGTTCGTCCCAGCGGTGGCTTGTCTATGCCTGACGGATCAGGCTACGCACGGTGATGATGGTGTCGGCGAGGTCGAAGAAGGCATCGATGACGGTGGCCTGGCGCTCGTAGGTGAGTCCGCTGTATCGGCTTTTGGGACCTAGCGCTGTTCGGTGAGGAACGCGTGGGCGGCGGCCGGGTCCGTGACGATGGTGCGGTGTCTGCGTCGCAGCCGCAGTCCGGCCAGGCCGACCTGGCGCATGAGGCGGGCGACGCGCTTGTGATTGATCCGCTCGCCATTCTCACGCAGTTCGGCAGTGATTCTCGGGACGCCGTAGGTGCCGTCCGAGCCTTGGCGGACTTTCCGTATCCGGGCGCCGAGCTGCGCGTCGGCTGCCTGGCGGGCCGCACTCGCGGCTGCGGTCCGGCGCCAGTAGTAGAAGCTCGAGCCCCACTTCACCACGCTCCGCAACGTGGACAGGGAAATCCTCCGCCGGACCTGGTTCATCGAATCTCAAGCCGAGTTCGGAACCGCGTCGGTACTCCTGAGGTTTACCGCAGAGATACACCGCTCGTTTGACGCCCGACCCCCGGGGCGCTGACATCGTCAGGCCATCGCTTGCCCCAGCACGGCACCGCCGATCGTCCTCAGCCCGGGGGCCCGCGGGACAAGCGCAGTTCACTGAGACACGGGATCAAGGAGGAATAATGCACGCCACCCGGAAGATCGTTACCATCCTGTCCTTGGGAGCCGCACTAGTTCTGGCGGTACCTATCACCGCAGATGCCGCCAATCCTGCCGCGGCCCGGACACATGCCCAGGCGGCCAGCGTCGCGTGCCCGCAGGGCTTCGTGTGCATTTACCCGGACCGCGACTTTCGCGGGCAGCCGTACGTCAAGCGTGCCTCGGACGGCAGCGTCAGCCACCTCCCGGATTACATCCGCAGTAACGGGAGTTCCGTCATCAATAACTCCAGCAGGACCGCACGGGTCTATCAGAGCGACAACTACAGTGGCCGACGCGTGTGTGTGGGGCGCAATGGGGGTTCCATACAGGACCTGCGCTCTTACCAGCTCAACGACACCACGCACTCCCTGAGGAACAACGACACGGCCTGTGGTGGCTAGGGAGCTGCCACGATCCGGCACAGGCACCGGCCACATCATCGACAATCTCGCCGGGTCTGCAGCAGCCCAGAACTTCGGGTTCAGCCGAAGCCGCAGACCCTCAATACCCTTCCACTCATTCTGGAACAGGGAGGCTGAGCCGGTAGGGTGACGAGGCGACGTACGGCCCGCAACAACGGCTAAAGGGGCTCCGCCCCCGGCACCGGGGGCGGAGCCTCTGCGCGTTGGAATGGAATTCCGCTTTGCAAGGGTTCCGTCCCTTTCGCCGAGCTGCGATGTGCCGGGTTGGTGTCAGTGACGGCAGGTCAGACCGGGGTGTTTCCCCTGTTCGGGCGTTCATGAAGAGCAGCGTCACTGCCATGGGGCAGTATCTGTAGCGGGCGCGCCTGTCATGGAGCGGTACACCACACTCCGCTCCACTGTCTTGAGAACTGCACTTCTGATCCCTTGGTGGCGGCGCGGTGGTCGGTGTCGGTCTTAGAGGTCGTTCTCTTTCCGAATCTCGTGTGCGGATTCCGCTGGTCAGGCATGGGATCGCAGGTGTTGCGGAAGTCTCGGCTCGTTGCTAGCCGAG
>NZ_JBVIYK010000053.1:0-1825 GCF_055592645.1 Streptomyces sp. NPDC041108
GGGCTTGGTGCCCTTCTTGTGGTGGGCGGGGCGAGTGTGTGCCTCGCCTGTGGCCAGGACGCGTCCCACGTCGTGGCGTGGCGCCAGTCGGCGGTTCTTGTAGCCGGGCGGACGGCCGGGGCCGGGAGTGGTGGGTTTCGGTGCACGCGCTGGTGAGGGCGTCTTCGCGTGGAGGTTCCGGAACCCCCGGCGGACTCTGGCCGGGGTGAGCTTGTTCGGCTCGGCCTTCTTCTCCCATGGCCGCCGCAGGTCAACGGCGAGCGGACGGGCGAGCCGGAGCTGGGTGTGAGCGGCGATCACCAGCCACGTCCAGCGGTCGGCGGCCTCGGGGCTGCGGAGCCTGGGCTTCGTCCATCCCAGGGTCTGCTTGAACAGGCGGAATGTGTGCTCGACGTCGAATCTGCGCAGGAAGGACTGCCAGCAGCGGTCGACGTCCGCCGCGGTGGCGCCGGTGCCCGACCACCACAGCCAGACCGGCTTGTTGACCCCGCCGGAGGGCAGCTTCTCCACGATCAGGCGGATGACGGTGCCCTCGATGACAGGCAGCGCACCCTCGTAGTCGGCCCAGGCCGCCCGGCGGGTCAGCCGCGGGTGCAGCCGGTGCCACGCCTGCGAGGTCGCCTTCCCGTAGAGCCGCGTGTCGGTGACCGTCACAGCCTGCTCGGCGCCCCAGGTGTCGGGCTGGCCGAAGACGAACTCGCCGCCGTGCTTGGGCGGCCGGCCGCCCTTGGGGTTGTAGACGCGCGGCGGTGTCGGCCGGCGCATCACCCGGTCCGAGCGCAGCCGTCCCAGGATCTCCACGGGCAGGCCGGCCAGCAGGTGGGCGATGCGAGGGGCGTCGTATCCGGAGTCCAGCACGATGAGGATCTCAGGATCCCCCTCACGCCACTGACCAGCAGCGATGAGCCGATCGACGACCTCGCGCAACTGGACGGTCGTAACTGCGGCGAGGTCACCGCCCGGCTGGAGACGGATGGCGTGGAGCACCGCGGTCCAGGAGGTGCGGCCGGTCTCCAGCGCGGCCACGACCGAGTACGGCCAGCCCGGAATCATCTGGTGCTTGGCCTCGCCCCGGCCGTAGGTGTGGCAGAACGAGCGGTCCGGGCAAGTCGCAGCATCCGGCCGCAGCCACGGCGAGACGTCGACCGCCAGGACCAGGCGGCCGTCGGCGGCCTTGGGCAGCGCCAGCCCCGCGATCCTCCTCCGCAGCTGGCCGATATCCACATGCCCCTTGTTCAAGCCGCCGTACAAGGCACCGTGACCACGGCGGTGTTCCGGCGCCAGGGCGAGATCAACCAGTGTCCTGACCGGCCCGTCCGTGCACAGCAGAGCGTCGGTGAGCTCGAACAGCGCGTCAGCCCGTCCCTTCAGGCAGTCGTAGAAGTCGCCACGGAAGCGTGACAGCCTCGCGAACGCCTCATGCCGGTCCCACTGTTACAGCACACTCATCTCCACGGCCTCGGTCTGGTCAGGTGCGTCCTTGGTCGGAGCACATGATCAGGCCGAGGCCGCCCGCGCGTCCCGCGAATGCCCAGGTGAGCGACCCAGTTCGAGGCACGTTTCGACCTCGTCAGATAAACGACAAGCTGAGTGGCTGTTTGCGACGTCGGCTGATCCATCGTGGCAGCGAGTACCAATCTTCGTGATTCATCGCACGAAATGGTCCGCCGACGCTGTCGGCTATGGTGAAGGCATGTGTTGCTGCGCTGCCATGACCACCCGTGCCGCCGCTTAGACGTCATCTCATTTGGCGAGTCTGCGGTAGCAGATGAGGGTGCAGGCGATGCTGGTGAAGGCCAGGAAGTGCTCGGCTTTGCGCTCGTAG
>NZ_JBVIYK010000054.1:0-1754 GCF_055592645.1 Streptomyces sp. NPDC041108
GAGCAATAGTCAAGACTTGTGGATCGGCAGTCTCAGCTTCGAGTTCGAGTTGATCGGAGCCTGGTGAGTCCTTCGACCGCCGAGAGCTCGTCGCTGAGAGGCTCGGCGGCGGCCGGCGAGGTGATGAGCAGGAGTACCGACACGTCGGGGTGCTCGTCGTCGTAGAGATCGTCTTCCCCGTCGTCTCCGGAAATGGCGTTCGGCTGGATCTGGAGGCGGCTCGTGTCGGCGAGGGTGGCCAGGAAGTAGACGCCGAGGTAGTCGCTCTCGCGTTCGGTGAAGGTCACGTCGAGTCGGTCGGCGAGCAGGCTGGCCAACTCCTTGGCCGTGCAGGAGTTCGTGCCGTAGGTGTCGGAGACGGTCATCTGGGCATTCTCCTCAGGCCACGTGGCTTTCGGTGCGTTCGACCAGCAGGCCGTTCTCGAATCGGGCCCCGGCCCGGACGAGTGGGACCAGGTGGGCTCCGGTGATCGCCCGCCAGCGGGCCTGGGCGGATTCGACGAGCTTGAACACCATGGCCAGGGCCGCGGCCGGGCTGCCGGCGCCTCGGGTGACCTTGGTCCGGAGCTTGACGGTGGAGAAGGTCGACTCGATGGGATTCGTGGTCCGCAGGTGGCCCCAGTGCTCGGCCGGGAAGTCGTAGAACGCGAGCAGCTCGTCCCGGTCGTCGGTGATCTTCGCGACGGCCTTGGGCCACTTCGTGCCGTAAGTGCGGGAGAACGCCTCGATCGCCTTTTCGGCGTGGGCCCTGTCCTCTGCGTTGTAGATCTCCTGCATTGCCTTCGTCGCGCCCGGCTGTGCGGACTTCGGAAGACAGTTCGTCACATTACGGGCTTTATGGACCCAGCAGCGCTGGTGCCGAGCGGTCGGGAACACCTCGATCAGCGCTTTCCACAGGCCCATCGCGCCGTCGCCGATGACGAGTTCGGGGTCGCGCATGCCGCGGCGACGGCAGTCGCGCAGCAGGTCGGCCCACGACTCGGTGGACTCCCGCAGTCCCTCGGCCAGCGCGATTAGCTCCTTGGTGCCGTCCAGGCGGACGCCGAGGAGGACCAGCACGCACGAGTGCGCCTGGCCGAGCCGCACCTTCGGGTGGACCCCGTCGGCCCATACGTAGACGAAGTCGCGGTCGGACAGGTCCCGGTCCTGGAAGGCGGCGTGATCGTCGCTCCACTGCTTCGTCAGCCGGGTCACCGTCGCGGCCGACAGTCCAGCCGTGCCGCCGAGGAACTGCTCCAGCGCGGGCACGAAGTCTCCCGACGACAGTCCGTGCAGGTAGAGCAGCGGCAGCACCTCCGAGATCTTCGGTGACTTGCGGCACCACGGCGCAAGGATCTTGGAGGAGAACCGCTTGCGCTCGCCGGTGGCCTCGTTGACCCGGCGGTCGTTGACGCGCGGCGCGGTGACCTCGACCGGCCCGGCCGCGGTGACGACTGTCCTGGGCCGGTGGTGGCCGTTGCGTACGACCAGGCGCCGTCCGCGCTCGTCGGTCTCGGCAGCCAACTCGGCTATGTACTGGTTGACTTCCGCCTCCAGCGCGGCGGCCAGCATCCGACGGGCGCCCTCGCGGACGATCTCGTCGATCAGGGAGCCGGACGCGATACCGCCGTCGGCGTTCACTACGCTCAGCACGGGCGTGCCTTCCCGACCCGCGCTGCGAACGCGGGCCTACTCGGAGACCTTCAAGGGATCATCGGGAAGGTACGCCCTCCGCGTTCCTCCCGGCACCGATCCACAGGTTCCGAGCATTGCTC
>NZ_JBVIYK010000055.1:0-1653 GCF_055592645.1 Streptomyces sp. NPDC041108
TTGTCGCCGAGCATGATGATCCAGCCGTAGGTGCGTACCAGGGCTGAGACGAAGTGCGGGATGACGACGACCAGCATCGCCAGGCCCGCCCACATCGGCTTGAGCCGGGAGATCGCCTGGGCCAGGACGAACCCGAAGACCAGGCTCAGCACCGCTGTTTCGGCCGAGATCCGCAGCGTGGTGAACAGCACGGAGAGGTTCACGCCGGTCAGTGCGTCGGCGTACCAGTGCAGGGTGAAGGAGCCGTCGGTGTTCTTCAGGCTGAGGAGCAGCGTGGAGAAGATCGGGTAGACGAACAGCACCAGCAGGTAGACGACGACCGGCAGGGCGTAGAAGATCCCGACCCGGGTCCGGCGTGAGGCCAGGAGTTTGCGCGGGCGGGCGGGAGCCCCCGCGGTGAGGGTGGCGGCCATGGCTCACCCGCCCTGTTCGACTGGGAAGAGGTTGACGTCGTCCGCGTCGGCGGTGATCCCGACCCGCTCGCCGGCGACCGGGCCCCGGCCTGCGGGGACCTCCAGGCGCAGCAGCGGCGCCTGACCGCCATCGACACGGACGCCCGCGCGGACGAGGGTGCCGACGTAGGTGGCGGTCTCCACCGTGCCGGTACAGAATCCGTCGTCGGCGGCCGAGGCCCGCAGCCGGCCCGGCTGCACCGCGACCTTCACCTGGCTGCCGGAGGGCAGCTGGTGGCGGCGGGCCTTGAGCAGGCCGCCACTGCCGTCGAGGCGGACCAGGGTGTGGGTGTCGGTGTGTGCTTCGATGCGGCCGGGCAGGAAGTTCGCCGCGCCGAGGAAGTCCGCCACGAACGGTGTCCTGGGCCGTTCGAACAGCTCGCGGGGGGTGTCGAACTGCTCGATCAGGCCGTTGCGCATCACCGCGATGCGGTCCGACATGACCAGCGCCTCTTCCTGGTCGTGCGTCACGTAGATGACGGTCAGGCCGAGTTCCTGCTGGATGGTCTTGATCTCGACCTGCAGCTGGTCGCGGAGCTTCTTGTCCAGCGCGCCGAGCGGTTCGTCCATGAGGATGACCGGCGGGCGGTAGACCAGTGCCCGGCACAGCGCGACACGCTGCTGCTGGCCACCGGACAGCTCACGCGGCTTACGGCCGCCGAACCCGGACAGACCCGCGATCTCCAGCGTCTCCCCGACCCGGCGACGGATCTCCTCCTTGCCCACACCCCTCAGGGTGAGGGGGAAGGCGACGTTCTCACTCACCGTCATGTGCGGGAACAGCAGGTACTGCTGGAAGACGAACCCCAGGCCCCGCTTCTGCGGCGCCAGGCGGGTGACGTCACGGCCGCCGACGGTGATGGTGCCGGAGTCGGGTTCACAGAACCCGGCGATCATCATCAGCGTCGTGGTCTTGCCCGACCCCGAGGAGCCGAGGAAGGTGACGAACTCCCCCGCCGCGATCTCCATCGACGCCTCGTCCACGGCCACGACGCCGCCATAGGTCTTGCGCAGAGCCACCACCGACAGCGCTTTACCGGTCGCCGTGGCCGACGCCACGCCCGCCGCCTTCACCGACGGTGCGGCAACACCGAAATCAGCCACGAGCCCACTCCAGCCAGCGCTTGGTGACGGCAGCCTCGTTCTTCAGCCACCAGTCGATGTCAGCGTCGAAACCCTTGTCGTAATACTTCGGCGCACC
>NZ_JBVIYK010000056.1:0-1277 GCF_055592645.1 Streptomyces sp. NPDC041108
GGCGGTGTCTGTGTCGGGTTCGCCGCGGCCTTCCAGCCGACCGTGCTGCTGTTCGTGCCGCTGCTGTGGTTCACCGACCGCCGGCGCGCCGCCGCGAGCACGGGGATCACGTTCGCCGGGGCCACCGTGCTCGCCTGGGCCGCGCTGCCGTACGACTCGTACACCTACTGGGTGCACCACCTCGCCGGTGTCGGCCTCGGCGGCCGGGCCGACGACCTCGCCAACCAGTCCCTGCACGGTGCCCTGCTGCGTTTCGGTCTCTCGGGTCCGCTGGAGATCGGCGTCTTCCTGACGCTGGCCGCCGCCGTCGCCGTACTGGGCATGCGGCGGGCCGTGCGCTACGCCCGCGACGGGCAGTTGCTGCTCGCGGTCGCGCTCACCGGCTGTGTCGTGGTCGCCGTCTCGCCGACGTCCTGGCAGCACCAGCTGCTGTGGGTGCTGCTCACCGTGGCCGGCCGGGTGGGCAGGAGGGCCTCCTCGCGATACGCGTGGCCGGTCGCCGTGGTCCTGGTGCTGACGCTGCCCGCGAAGATGATGGTGCCGAACGCGGCCGTCCTGCAGCCGTTGCGTGACAACGTCGTCCTGCTGGCCGCGCTCGCCGCCGCGCTCGTCGTGCCGTTCCTGTCCCGCACCTCGCAGTACCACCGGACGCCGATCCCCACGCAGTACGCCCCGAAGCCGAGGACCCGCTTCAGCCGGGCCCCACTGCTGCGCCGGGTGGCCACCCGGCCCAACCTGCTCCTCGAACTGCTGCTGATCCGTGTCACGTACGCGGCCTACCAGCGCACCCGGCTGGAGGCCACCGGCAGCCGGGCCGCCGCCGAGGAGCACGCCGCGCAGATCCTCACGATCGAGAGGGCCCTGTTCCTCGACGTCGAGCACTGGTTCAACCACACGGTCGTCGGCATCGGCTGGCTGCGGGGCTTCTTCGACTTCTACTACACGTCGTTCCATTTCGTGGTCCCGCTGACGGTCCTCGGCGTCCTCTACCGGCGCCGCCCCGCCGACTACCGCTGGGCCCGTACGGCCATCGGCTTCACCACGGTCCTCGCGCTCGTCGGCTTCTTCTTCTACCCGCTGGCGCCGCCGCGGCTGATGCCCGGCCTCGGCATCATCGACACCATCCACGGCGTCCAGGACTTCTCCCGTCCGGACTACGGCAGGCTGACCGAGGTGGCCAACCAGTACGCGGCCATGCCGTCCCTGCACTTCGGCTGGTCGCTGTGGTGCGGGCTCACGATCGCGCTGGTCGCGCCCAGGGCGTGGATGAAGGTGCT
>NZ_JBVIYK010000057.1:0-1156 GCF_055592645.1 Streptomyces sp. NPDC041108
TACTGACCTTTTCGGGTTGCCTTCGGGTGGTGACGTTGGGTGATCCCTGCGGTATGCCGGTGTTATGCGGTACGCGGATGGTGGGGGCCTGACTGCTGAGCGGCGGGCTGCGCGTGAAGGGATCCGGCTGGAGGCCGGGCAGAGGTTCGCACGAGGTGACAGGAATTCGGTCATCGCCAAGGACCTGCGGGTGAGCGAGCGTTCGGTGGAGCAATGGCGCCGCAACTGGCGTGAAGGCGGTATGGAGGGTCTGAAGTCGAAGGGACCCGCGAAACTGCCGAAGCTGTCGGACGAACGCTTCGCCCTGCTGGAAAAGGAGCTGGCCAAAGGGCCGGCCGCGCATGGCTGGGAAGACCAGCGGTGGACTCTGGAGCGGGTCAGAACGCTGATCGGCCGCCAGTTCGAGGTCAGTTGCTCGATCGCGGGAGTGTGGCGGCTCCTGCACCGCCACGGCTGGTCCTGGCAGAGCCCGGCCCGCCGTGCGCTGGAACGTGACGAACACGCGGTCGAGCTCTGGAAGAAGGATGTGTGGCCGCAGGTGGAAGCACCGCGGCGGCGCTCGATGCCTGGATCGTCTTCGAGGACGAGGCCGGGTTCGCGATGACGCCGCCACGCGCCCGCACCTGGGGCCGGCGCGGACAGACTCCCGTGGTGAGAGTGCGGGGCCGGTCCCGGCGGCGGATCTCGATCGCCGCGATGTGCTGCTACCGGCCCGGCGAGAGGTCCCGGATGATCTACCGGCCCCGTTTCCACTCGCTTCTGAAGGGTGCACGCAAGAGCTTCGCCTGGCAGGACTACCGCGACCTCCTGGTCCGCGCGCACCTGCAGCTCGGCGCCCCGATCATCGTCGTCTGGGACAATCTCAACACCCATCGCACCGCTGGCCTGCGTGACTACGCCGCAGGCCACGACTGGCTCACGATCGTCCAGCTCCCCTCCTACAGCCCGGACTTGAACCCGGTGGAAGGGGTCTGGTCCCTGTTACGGCGAGGCCCGATGGCCAACACCGCATTCACCGACCCTGACCACCTCACCCGCACCCTCCGCCGCGGCCTTGCCCACATCCAGCGCCACCCGGAACTCATCGACGGCTGCCTCACCGAAACCGGCCTGACCCTCAACCCCGGCACCCGAAGCTAATCCGACAAGGTCAGTA
>NZ_JBVIYK010000058.1:0-1077 GCF_055592645.1 Streptomyces sp. NPDC041108
TGGGCCGACGACGACAAACAGTTCCCCGGCGCCCGCATCATCTTCGTCGACACCGAAGCCTCCAACTGGACCTTCGACCCCGTCCGCAAGCAGTACTTCTGGCACCGCTTCTTCTCCCACCAACCGGACCTCAACTACGAGAACCCGGCCGTCCAGGAGGAGATCATCTCAGCCCTGCGGTTCTGGCTGGACCTCGGCATCGACGGCTTCCGCCTCGACGCGGTGCCCTACCTGTACCAGCAGGAAGGCACCAACTGCGAGAACCTCCCCGCCACCCACCACTTCCTCAAAAGGGTGCGGAAAGAGATCGACGCGCACTACCCCGACACCGTCCTGCTGGCCGAGGCCAACCAATGGCCCGAAGACGTCGTCGACTACTTCGGCGACTTCCCCAGCGGCGGCGACGAATGCCACATGGCGTTCCACTTCCCGGTCATGCCGAGGATCTTCATGGCGGTGCGGCGGGAATCGCGCTACCCCGTCTCCGAAATCCTCGCCAAGACCCCCGCGATCCCCTCCAGCTGCCAGTGGGGCATCTTCCTGCGCAACCACGACGAGCTCACCCTCGAAATGGTCACCGACGAAGAACGCGACTACATGTACGCGGAATACGCCAAGGACCCGCGGATGCGCGCCAACATCGGCATCCGCCGCCGCCTCGCCCCCCTCCTGGACAACGACCGCAACCAGATCGAACTCTTCACCGCCCTGCTGCTGTCCCTGCCCGGCTCACCGATCCTCTACTACGGCGACGAGATCGGCATGGGCGACAACATCTGGCTCGGCGACCGCGACGCCGTCCGCACCCCCATGCAGTGGACACCCGACCGCAACGCCGGATTCTCCTCCTGCGACCCCGGACGGCTCTCCCTGCCGACGATCATGGATCCGGTCTACGGCTACCAGGTCACCAACGTCGAGGCGTCGATGTCGTCACCCTCCTCGCTGCTGCACTGGACCCGCCGCATGATCGAGATCCGCAAACAGAACCCCGCGTTCGGACTCGGCACCTACACCGAACTGCCGTCCTCCAACCCCGCCGTGCTCGCCTACCTCCGCGAGGCACCCTCCATCGAG
>NZ_JBVIYK010000059.1:0-1074 GCF_055592645.1 Streptomyces sp. NPDC041108
AGTCAGGCCCCCACCATCCGCGTACCGCATAACACCGGCATACCGCAGGGATCACCCAACGTCACCACCCGAAGGCAACCCGAAAAGGTCAGTAAGCGCATCAGTCCACCGGCATGGGTAGCACTGACCCAAGGCGGCTGTGGTGGAGCCCAGGAGCGACTCTTCGACCTGGACCTGGATGAACCCCGGCTCGTCGACAAAGGCGTCATAGGGGACCTGCAGTCCGGCGACAAACCAGCTCCGTCCAACCCGCTTGGGTCAGCGTTCACCGTCAACGCCAAGGACCCAGCCGTTGTCCGCGTCGATGCCACCGCATGCAAAGGCAACTACGAGTGGAGTCTTGTCGTCGACTACACCTACAACGGCAAACAGCTCCACAAGAAGGTTGGCCCCTTCAGAACGTTCAGCACGACGGACAAGAACACACGCGCGTACGTACCGAACCTGTCAACAGGCGATGCCGGTGAGCCGCTACCCACCCTGGATCCTCCAACGGGATGCCTGACGACGGGCTGAGCTCTTCTGCAGTTTTCGTCGCCACCCACCACGCTTCTCAGCAAAGCCATGCCTGGCCGCGCCCGGCGCCGGCCTCTCATGCAGGGGGCCGGGGATCTTCTTCAAAATTCTTTGCCGGTAGGGCGGCCTGCCGGAGCCGAGAGGTGAATACCCTCTCGTCGAAGGACCCCAGCCACCATGATTGCTGTTCTTCTCCTGGCTCTCCTGATTCTCGCGCTCGTGGTCTGGCGGGCCATGGACAAGGCCAGGGACACCGACGTCACCGGCATCGTCAGGGTTGCTCTCGCAGCGATCGTGACACTCGTCCTGAGCTACGTGGCCCTACGCGTCGTTCCGCCCGAGGCCGTACCCGATCTGCTGCACAGCGCTGTCACAGCACTGAGGACGGCCTGAAGCGGCCGAGTCGAAGGAGCGTTCGTCATGACATCCCCGTCCTCGTCTCTCCAGCAGCTCACCTCCCTGCGAGCAATAGTCAAGACTTGTGGATCGGCAGTCTCAGCTTCGAGTTCGAGTTGATCGGAGCCTGGTGAGTCCTTCGACCGCCGAGAGCTCGTCGCT
>NZ_JBVIYK010000060.1:0-1063 GCF_055592645.1 Streptomyces sp. NPDC041108
GCGGTGGTGAGGGTGGAGGAGCTCGAAGCCGAACTGGAGCGGGTGCGGACGGACTTGGCGGACGCGGAAGAGGTCCTCAGGCACCGGGTGATCGGTCTCGAGCAGTATCTGGAGGCACTGGCCGAGGAGGAGACGCCCGCGGAGGTGACCGTGGTGTCGCGCAGGAGGCCGGTCGGGCCGCGACGGGCGGTGCCGCATCGGGAGAACGCGGCCGGGGCCGAGGACCTGTCGGTGGACTACCAGGCGGTGATGGCCGCGGCGGCCGACGCGGGAGCCGATGGGCTCGGTGCCCGGCGGGCAGCGGTGGTGCTCGGCTGGGACAGCGCGTCCGCTTCCCGCGTCGAGGGCGCGAGAGCACGCCTGAAGAGGCTGGTGGAACGGGGCTGGCTGGTGGAGGTGAAGCCGGGACGGTTCACGCTGCCGGCGTCGGAGCAGACCCAGGACGCTGACGCTGTCGGACGGCCAGGCGGCGGTTCATGAGTGTGATCATCGACCACAGGATGACGGCTTCGCTGGTGTCGGTGCGTCGTTCGTAGTCCCGGACCAGGCGTCGGCTGCGCAGGAGCCAGGCGAAGGATCTTTCCACGACCCAGCGGCGGGGCAGGACCTGAAAACCCTGGACGTCTTCGTGGCGCAGGACGACGTCGAGGACGAGTCCGAGGTGCTGGGCAGCCCAGTCCTGGAGGTGACCGCGGTAACCGCCGTCCGCCCAGATCTTCGAAAGCCGTCGCGACCGGCTCCTCGCCGTGGGCAGCATCCCGGTCGGTGGTGGACGCCGGCGTGACCAGCACGTCCAGCAGGAGTCCCAGGGTGTCGGTGAGCAGGTGCCGCTTGCGCCCGTTGATCTTCTTCCCGGCGTCGAATCCCCGTGAGCCGCAGGCCACGGTGGCGTCCGCCTTCACCGACTGGGAATCGATGACCGCCGCACTCGGCTCCGGTGCACGGCCCTCTGCCCGGCGGACCGCCTGGTGCAGGCGTTCATGCAGTTCGCTCACCAGCCCCGTATCCCGCCAGCGGGCGAAGAAGGCATACACACGAGGCCAGGGCGGGAAGTCCGCGGGCA
>NZ_JBVIYK010000061.1:0-1024 GCF_055592645.1 Streptomyces sp. NPDC041108
TCTCGTGCGGCTGTGTCCCAGTCGCGGGGACGGAGTTGGTATTTCTCGGAGTCGAGGTATTCCTCGCTGCCGGGCTTGAGGGGGGTGTTCTCGCACAGTTCGTAGCCGGAGTAGATGCCCCAGGTGGGGGAGAGGGTGGCGGCGAGGACGGCGCGGAGTTCGAAGGCGGGCCGGCCGCCTTCCTGGAGGAAGGCGTGGAGGATGTCGGGGGTGTTGACGAAGAAGTTGGGCCGCATGTAGGCGGCGGCCTCACCGGCGAGTTCGGTGGCGTACTCCGTCAGTTCCTGTTTGGTGGTGCGCCAGGTGAAGTAGGTGTAGGACTGCTGGAAGCCGGTGGCGGCCAGGGTGTGCATCATCGCGGGGCGGGTGAAGGCCTCGGCGAGGAAGATGACGTCGGGGTCGGTGGCGTTGATGTCGGCGATGACCTGTTCCCAGAACACGACCGGTTTGGTGTGGGGGTTGTCGACGCGGAAGATGCGCACGCCGTGGTCCATCCAGTGGCGCAGGATCCGGGTGGTCTCGGCGATGAGGCCGGGCATGTCGGCGTCGAAGGCGATGGGGTAGATGTCCTGGTACTTCTTGGGCGGGTTCTCGGCGTAGGCGATGGTGCCGTCGGGGCGGTGGTGGAACCACTCGGGGTGTTTGTCGACCCAGGGGTGGTCGGGGGAGCACTGCAGGGCGAAGTCGAGGGCGATCTCCAGGCCCAGGGTGCGGGCCTCGGCGACGAAGTGGTCGAAGTCGTCCAGGGTGCCGAGGCCGGGGTGGACGGTGTCGTGGCCGCCCTCGGGGGAGCCGATGGCCCAGGGCACGCCGACGTCGTCGGGGGTGGGGGAGAGGGTGTTGTTGCGGCCTTTGCGGAAGGTGGTGCCGATGGGGTGGATGGGGGGCAGGTAGACGACGTCGAAGCCCATCGCGGCGATGGCCGGCAGGCGGCGGGCGGCGGTGCGGAAGGTTCCGTGGGGCTGGTCGGGGGTGCCCTCGGAACGGGGGAAGAACTCGTACCAGGAGCCGAACAGGGCCCGCT
>NZ_JBVIYK010000062.1:0-1021 GCF_055592645.1 Streptomyces sp. NPDC041108
TGCGAGAACACCCCCCTCAAGCCCGGCAGCGAGGAATACCTCGACTCCGAGAAATACCAACTCCGTCCCCGCGACTGGGACACAGCCGCACGAGAGGGACGTACCATCGCGCCCCTCATCACCGCGCTGAACGACATCAGACGGCGCCACCCCGCACTGCACGGGCTCAGGAACCTGCGCTTCCACCACACCGACAACGACGCGGTGATCGCGTACAGCAAGCGCACCGGCTCGGACGCGGTCGTGGTGGTCGTCAACCTCGACCCCCACCACACCCAGGAGGCCACGGTCACGCTGGACTTGGCGCGACTCGGCCTCGGCGCGGACGAGGACGTGCCCGTGCGCGACGAGCTGACCGGGGAGAGCTACCGGTGGGGAAGGACGAACTACGTGCGGCTGGAACCCGGCCGGACACCCGCGCACGTCCTCCACGTCCAACTGCCCGCCGGGAGCACGTCCCCCTCGTCGCGGACCGGAGGGTCAGCCACGCCATGACCACGAACAAACCCATTCCGGACACTTTCGAGGACACTCCGCAGAAGGACCGGGACCCGGACTGGTTCAAACGCGCCGTCTTCTACGAGGTGCTCGTCCGCTCCTTCCAGGACAGCAACGGCGACGGAGTCGGCGACCTCAAGGGCCTCACCGCCAAACTCGACTACCTGCAGTGGCTCGGCATCGACTGCATCTGGCTGCCGCCCTTCTTCAAATCCCCCCTGCGCGACGGCGGCTACGACGTCTCCGACTACACCGCCGTCCTCCCCGAATTCGGCGACCTCGCCGACTTCGTCGAATTCGTCGACGCCGCCCACCAACGCGGCATGCGCGTCATCATCGACTTCGTCATGAACCACACCAGCGACCAGCACCCGTGGTTCCAGGAGTCCAGGAAAGACCCCGACGGCCCCTACGGCGACTACTACGTCTGGGCCGACGACGACAAACAGTTCCCCGGCGCCCGCATCATCTTCGTCGACACCGAAGCCTCCAACTGGACCTTCGACCCCGTCCGCAAGCAGTA